>CAYVUB010000017.1:0-37568 GCA_964454675.1 uncultured Flavobacteriaceae bacterium
TTTTCACCGAGACTCATATTAAATTTATCATTTATAAATTACACATATAAAGTCTCGGTCTTTTCGCTAAAAAAGAAATAAAACCAGTTTTGATATGTATAAGTTGCTGTCGTTTTCATATTTGAAAAAGCTAAAGTAATTAATTAATTGAAAAAACAAAGTTTTTTTTAATTTCTTTTGATAATATATCGTTTGCGTAATGCGTTGAGATGTACAATAATGTGTATTTTTGAATAAATTTTAATATAAGTATGTCAATATCGGTCAGTAATATTTCAAAAGTGTATGGCGAACAAAAAGCCTTAAACAACGTATCTTTCAGTATTAATAAAGGTGAAATAGTGGGGTTTTTAGGACCAAACGGCGCAGGAAAATCGACCATGATGAAAATTTTGACCACGTATATTGAAGCTACCGAAGGTTCTGCAAAAGTGAACGATTTTAATGTGACGGATAATGCGCAACAGGTTCAAAAACACGTTGGCTACCTGCCGGAACACAATCCGTTGTATCTGGATATGTATGTAAAAGAATATTTAGGTTTTAATGCCGATGTTTACAAAGTTTCAAAATCCCGCATTGAAGAGGTGATAACACTCACGGGGTTAACACCCGAAGCACATAAAACCATCGGGCAGCTTTCAAAAGGTTACCGGCAGCGTGTAGGACTTGCAAACGCCTTACTGCATAATCCGGATGTGTTGATTTTGGATGA
Organism: uncultured Flavobacteriaceae bacterium; assembly: GCA_964454675.1. Taxonomy (GTDB): domain Bacteria; phylum Bacteroidota; class Bacteroidia; order Flavobacteriales; family Flavobacteriaceae; genus CAYVUB01. The sequence goes on from CAYVUB010000017.1 coordinate 716, forward strand.
GCCAACCACAGGTTTAGACCCAAATCAGTTGGTGGATATCCGGCATTTGATAAAAACTATCGGAAAGGAAAAAACCGTGTTTTTGTCCACGCACATCATGCAGGAAGTTGAAGCCATCTGCGACCGTGTGATCATCATTAATAAAGGCGAAATAGTTGCCGATAAAAAGCTGAAAGACCTAAAAGCCGACCAAGTACAAATCATCGAAGTAGAGTTTGATTACCGGGTAGAAAATGTGCTTTTGGAACGATTAAAACATGTAACCGAAGTAAAAAACACCCACGACTTTATGTACGAACTGACATTTGCAACCAAAGAAGATATGCGTCCAATGGTGTTTGACTTTGCACACGACAACGAATTAAAAATTTTACAGCTCAACCAAAAAAACAAAAACCTCGAAAGCCTGTTTCGGGAATTGACAAATTAACTCAAACTATCAAATTAATTCCCTTTTACAAAACAGAATTTCAATCTTTTTACGTTGCCGGATTTGGCAGCTCTTTGTGAACCGCTTCTATAGCTTCCATAATTTCGGAACTCAAGGTTACATCAATACTGTCTATATTTTCTTTTAACTGTGCCATTGTGGTGGCTCCTATAATGGTATTTGATACAAACGGCTGTTGGGTTACAAATGCCAGTGACAGTTGTGCGGCAGAGATGCCATAATCATCCGCAATTTTCATATAGCGTTTTGCAGCTTCCGTACATTGTTTGCTGCTGTATCTTGAAAACCTCGGAAACAGATTAAGTCTGGAATTGCCGGCTGCCGTGCCTTTTACATACTTGCCCGACAATACCCCAAAAGCCATAGGCGAATAAGCAAGAAGCCCAATGTTTTCTCTTATGGCTATTTCTGCCAAATCGCCTTCAAAAGTTCTGTTTAACAGCGAATACGCATTTTGAATGGTAATCATTTTTGGAAGGTTGTGGTGTTTAGCTTCTTCCATATAACGCATGGTTCCCCAGGCTTTTTCGTTAGAAATCCCAATGTGGCGTACTTTCCCGTCTTTGATAATCTTGTCAAGAGCTTGTAGTACCTGATGAAAATTATCCTGCCAGAAATCTTCTGTACTATGTTTATAATCTCTTATCCCAAAAGTGTTGGTAATACGTTCCGGCCAATGTATTTGATACAAATCAACATAATCTGTTTGAAGGCGCTTCAGCTCCATTTCAATTGCCTGCGTTATGACGCCCGGGCTAAGACCTTCTGTCCTGATATGCGCCGTATAATCACTTGAACGACCAATAATTTTACTTGCCAAAACAATTTTATCTCGGTTGCCTGTTTTTTGCAGCCAGTTACCAATAATTTTACTCGTTGCGCCTTGTGTTTCAGGTTTTGCCGGTACGGGATATAATTCTGCTGTATCAAAAAAATTAATGCCTTGTTCCAGAGCATAATCCATTTGTGCAAACCCTTCGTCCTGCGTGTTTTGATTGCCCCAAGTCATCGTGCCAAGGCAAAGTTTACTTACTTTAATATCGGTATTGGGCAGTGTGGTATATATCATAGTGGTCATTCCCGCGCAGGCGGGAATCTCGTGTTAATGAAGTGATTTAAATATCATTTAAAAGCTTTGAAATCTCATCCAGTTTAGGTGTCAAAATCACTTCTATGCGTCGGTTTTTTGCTTTGCCTTCGGGCGTGTCATTGGTAGCAACCGGTGCATATTCGCCACGACCGGCAGCTGTTAAATTTTCAGGATTAATAGCAGCATTTTCTCTTAAAATATGTACTATGGCTGTAGCACGTTTGGTCGATAAATCCCAATTACCGCTAAGCTGGTCGTTGCCTTTGTAAGGCACGTTATCGGTATGTCCTTCAATAAGAATAGCAATATCGGGGTTTTCTGCCAACACGTTTCCTAACTGGTTTACAGCTTCTCGACCGTTGGTGCCAACTGCCCAGCTTCCGGATTGGAACAACAGTTTGTTTTCCATAGACACATATACTTTTCCGTCACGCTGTTCTACCGTTAAGCCTTTGCCTTCAAAATTTGTCAATGCTTTTGATATAGCGTCTTTTAATTTTGTCATGGCAGCATCTTTTGAGGCAATGACATTTTCAAGTTCGGCTACACGCTGCGAGCGGGCATCCAGCTCTTTCTTAAGATTGTTTAAACGTTCGTTTTCGGCGGCAAGCGCTTGTTCTTTGGCTTCAAGCTGTGCCAGAAGTTCGCGGTTTTTCTTGGCGTTTTCTGCAATAGATGCCGAACTGTTTTTTTCCAGCGCATCATAAGAAATTTTTAAATTATCATAAGCCGATTTTGATGCGTCATAATCCGATTGCAGCTGGTTGCGTTGTGCCACGGCATCGTCATACGATTTTTGAAGTTTTGCCAAATCGTTTTGTGATGCCTGCAAAGCCTTTGTAATATCTTTATTTTCATCAGAAATTTGACGGTTTTCCTTTCTTAAAGCAGCATATCTGTTTTCAAGATCTGTATAGATTTTTTTAGAAACGCACGACGTTGTAAGTGTAAGTGCTAATGCTATTAATGACAATTTTTTAATCATGATTTTTTATGTTTGTTGTTTATTGTTAAATGAAACTGCAACTGTGACTGAATACTGAATACTAATCCTCAATTTCTACCAAAATAGGACAATGATCGCTGTGTACGGCATCTGCCAGTATAACGCTGCGTTTCAGTTTTTCTTGTAAAGGTTGGCTTACCATAGCATAATCCAGCCGCCAACCTTTATTGTTAGTCCTGGCATTGGCTCTGTAACTCCACCATGTGTAATTGTGCGGTTCATTGTTGAATTGCCGGAACGAATCAATAAATCCGTTGTTTATAAAACTTCCAATCCATTTGCGTTCAACCGGTAAAAATCCCGAAACATTTGATAAGCCTTTCGGGTTATGAATATCAATTTCTTCGTGGCAAATATTATAATCGCCGCAAATAATGAGGTTAGGAATCGTTTGTTTTAATCCGTTAATATAGTCTTGAAACATATCCATATAATCAAACTTGTGCTGCAAGCGGTCATCGTTAGTTCCTGATGGCAAATACAAGCTCATCACCGAAAAATGGTCAAAATCGGCACGAAGATTTCTGCCTTCATAATCCATAGAGGCAATGCCTGTGCCGTATTCAACGTGATTAGGTTTTATTTTACTAAGGATGGCAACACCGCTATACCCTTTTTTTTGTGCCGAAAACCAATAGTTATAAGTGTAGCCTGCATTTTCAAAAACGGTCATATCCAGTTGCTCTTCCAGTGCCTTGATTTCCTGTAAACAGATAACATCGGGATTGGCGTTTTTAAGCCAATCTATAAAGCCTTTGCTAAGTGCCGAGCGTATGCCGTTGACATTGTAAGAAATGATTTTCATGTAGTAGTTTTAAGCTGAAATATTTTCTGCTAAAATAAGAAAAGTCCTGTTTTAATCCTGATCAATTGGTAATAATCAAAGTATTTCCGGAAACATCCACGCGGTATTCTTTAAGTCCGCATCGCAGGTTACCGTTATTCATAGGTTGTCCGGTAAGAAAATTATATTCATTGGCATCGGCACAACCACATATACCGTTAATACCACTAATAGTTAATATAGAACATGCTCCAAACTCATGATTTGGGTCTGCCGCATCAAAAGCCCTGTAACCACTGCCTACGTTGTTTACTACAATACCGCCGTTGCCAAAATTGGCAATATAAACAGGATTGTTAGGGTATTGCAATATACTGTATTGTGGTAAATTCATATTAACGTTAACGTTTACACCAAGGTTAAGCAAAAAGCGGCAGTTGTTATCATCATTTCTTTTACTGCATGCAAACAACAGCAATACCGAAAGCCCAAATAAATACTTCTTCATACAATCTTTAAAATAGAAACGCAATTTACAACAAATATGATATTCATTTTGTTTAATTTTTTTAGGATTCATCAAAAAAAACATAAATGAGTTGTTTATATAATAATTTTGTATCTTTGTTGGATAATCCCGTGAAAGCGGGATTTTTTCTATTTATACCGCCATACTAAAGAATCTGTTTAGATTTTGTTTTTGAGATTTATTATTGAAAAATTTTTGAGCAAGAGTAAGTAACCTTGTATAAAATAGCAGTGCTATTATACAACATTTAATCCCGAAAAACGGGACAGCCAAAAACCATAAAACCCAATAAATAAAACTTTAAAACAGATTTTGAATGAGATGGCTTTTTTTTTAAACAAAGAAATTATGAGTAAAGTATCTTATTACACTGCCGAAGGATTAAAAAAATTGAGAGATGAATTGAATCAACTCAAGGATGTTGAACGCCCAAAAGCATCGCAAGCTATTGCCGAAGCCAGAGATAAAGGCGATTTGAGCGAAAATGCAGAATATGATGCTGCCAAAGAGGCACAAGGCATGCTTGAAATGAAAATTTCAAAGCTTGAAGAAACTCTGGCAAATGCCCGCTTAATTGACGAGTCGCAACTGGATCAAAGTAAAGTATTAGTACTTTCAAAAGTGCGCATTAAAAACCAATCAAACGGTATGGAAATGACCTACACGCTGGTTGCCGACGGAGAAGCCGATTTGGCATCGGGTAAAATATCTGTCAATTCACCAATTGGCAAAGGATTGCTGGGCAAATCTGTTGGAGAAGTTGCAGACATACAGGTGCCAAACGGCGTGATAAAATTTGATATTCTTGAAATTTCAAGAGAATAAACATCTAATAAAAGTATATAAAAGCGTTACCGGTGTTGTGTACAGGTAACGCTTTTTTTATTCAATTTTCTTTATATATTTACAAACGTCTTCAATATTTAAGGCTTCAAGTCTTTGTTCTTGATTCTTATAGCGAAGCGGTCTAAACTCATAATATATATGGCATCCATTTTCACAAAAATTATTTCGGGCGAAATACCGGCTTACAAAGTAGCAGAAACCAAAGATTTTTTGGCATTTTTAGACATTAACCCCAATGCAAAAGGACATACGCTCTGCATTCCGAAGATTGAAACAGACAAACTTTTTGATTTGGATGAAACCACTTACACCGCATTAATGGAATTTTCAAGAAACGTTGCCATTGCCATTGAAAAAGCCATACCGTGCAAGCGTGTCGGGATGACCGTTATAGGGCTCGAAGTACCACATGTTCACGTACATTTGATTCCGTTGAATACTATGGACGATGCCCGGTTTATTAAAAAAGAACGTTTTACTAAAGACGAATTTGAAGCCATTGCAAAACGTATTGCCGAGCGTCTTTAATCTTTAAAAACAAAAAACAAAATTCCGCCCACAATAAGCACATTAAATAGTATCAAAACCCAAGCCAGAGGTTTTAGCTTAAAAGATGTAGGTTTTGGTGTTGCTGCACGTTTTTGATAGTCAAAAACACGGTCTATATCATCAGTCCAACGCTCCGGAAAAATTTCGTTTTCGCATACATTACAATACAATGCGGCTGTCGTATTTTTTGAAATGGCTTTATAAAGCACCGATTCTACAAACTTTTGCTTGAATGTAAGTTGCAATCCTTCACGCGAGTAACACTCCGGACAGTTGTTGTTTAATGAGACTTCTTTTAATGTAAAATATTTCGGTTCCATAAAAACGGTTGTTTAACTGTAAAGTTACAGGTTGTTAAGCTGTTAAGTTGTTGGTCGTTAAGTTGAGTTCAAAAACTGCCTGTAATCTTCGACTTTACGACTTAACAACAAACAACTGACAAAAATAGGTAATGAACCTAATTTTATACTAATTTTAAGGATAGTTCCATCGTTGTCCCTTTTCCTGTTTCAGAATGTAACACTTTTATCCTTCCGTCGTGATAATCTTCTATAATACGTTTTGCAAGTGATAACCCCAAGCCCCAACCGCGTTTTTTGCTCGTAAACCCAGGTTCAAAAACTTTTTGAAACTGCGATTTCGGGATGCCTTTACCGGTATCTGTCACATGAACTTTTACGTATTTTTCGGTTTTAAAAATCGTGATTTTCAATTTACCTTTACCTTTCATGGCGTCGATGGCGTTTTTGACCAGATTTTCAATAGTCCAGCTGTACAACTGCCGGTTGAGATTTACAAAGATTTGGGTGTTTGGCGCAACAATTTTAAAGGCAATCAAATTACTGGATCGTGCTTTGAGATACTCGTAAGATTCTGTGGTTTCCTTAACAATGTCTGTTTTTTGAAGCGTTGGCACGGAGCCTATTTTACTAAAACGGTCTGTAATGGTTTGCAACCTGTTGATGTCCTTTTCTATTTCTACTAAATACGAAGGGTTGACATTTTCTGAACGCAATATTTCGGTCCAGCCAACTAATGACGACAGCGGCGTGCCTATCTGATGCGCTGTTTCTTTTGCCATACCTGTCCAGAGTTTGTTTTGTGTGGCAATTTTTGAGCTTCGGTAAAAGAAATACGCCACAGCGCCAAACAAAAAGATAATAAGCAGCAATGCTAACGGGTAATACTTTAATTTGTTTATCAAAGGTGAGTTGCCGTAGTAAACAACACTTTTTACTTCATCTTTATACCTTACCTCAATAGGTCTGTTTTCGTTTTCAAACTGCTTAATCAGTTTTTGTATATACAAGGAGTCTTTTGCTTTTTCTTCATCAATATTGTTATGGTCAATACTACCGTCGTCATTAATCCGTATCATTGGTGTTGTGGTATTACTCTGGAGAATTTCGGGAACAAGTTCGCCAATATCTGTATCAAGCTCTATGTTTCTGTTAAGTTCCTTAAAAGCAAAAGTCCAGTTTTCCATTTTTGTACGTTCTTCGGCTTTAAAATTCTGAAAGAAAATATAAGTATTCCAAAGAATGGAAGAGATGATAAGAAACGATGCTACAATAATAATCCATCGTAATATATTTTGATTTATAGCAGTAAACATCAACAGGTTTTTGATTTTAAATATACTGTAAATTCTCAATATCCGGGAATTTTTTAATTTTTTAAAATTAATTTATAACACATTTCTATTTCCTTCACAATTGCATTTAATTGGGCTTCATGGCGATACATTAATTGTTTTTACCCTTTTATATCGTTCAAAATGACCTTGAGACTATGTGTCTTGTGAAATAATAAAATATTAACATTATTTTTTATTTTATTTGTTAAATTGCGACCTTATTATCATAAAATCAATTAATGGTATAGTATATTATTTTTTATTTCTTATTATTGCAGAGTATATAAAAGTTGTACTTTATATTATTAATATTTAACACAAAACCTAAAAATAAACTTATTAAACTTTAAAAATTAACAATGGAAAACGGGACAAACACAAATGCGGAAAACAAAAAAAGAGTTAAAAGCTCCAATTTTTTCTCAGGATTGATAATTCTATTATGTATATTTATTGGTTACTTGATTTGGTTGAAAGTTATGGGTCATCCATCAAACTTTGAAAACGGCGACCCTGAAAACGGGCATCCTTTACCGGGCAACTACTTAGGTATGGTATATAAAGGAGGTTTCATTGTACCTATCTTAATGGGGTTACTACTAACAACTGTAGTTTTTTCAATCGAAAGATTTTTTGTGATATCTAAAGCAAGTGGCAAGAAAAACATAGATAAATTTGTTAATCAGGTAAAATCCGACATTCAAAGCGGCGATATTAACGCAGCTATTGCAGCATGTGACGAGCAAAAAGGTTCAGTGGCAAATGCTGTAAGATCGGCCTTGGTAAAATATCAAGAAGTTAAAAAAGAAGGTTTTGACAGTGAAAAAGCTGCAGAGTCTATCCAAAAAGAAATAGAAGAAGCTACGTCTCTTGAAATGCCGATGCTTGAGAAAAACATGACCATCATCTCGTCATTAGTTTCTCTTGGTACATTAGTAGGATTATTAGGTACGGTATCCGGTATGATTAAAGCGTTCTCAGGTTTAGCGGCAGCAGGTGCGCCAGACCAGGCAGCTCTTGCAAACGGTATCTCTGAAGCTCTTATTAATACAGCAACAGGGATTGGCACCTCTGTACTGGCACTTATTGCGTACAACTATTTTACTTCAAAAATAGATACGCTTACTTTCTTTATTGACGAAGCAGGTGCTACCATAACCAAAGCTTACAGAAGATTAAACAGTTAATTAACATTGTAAACGCTAAGAATGGCTAAAATTAAAATTTCAAAAAAAAGCACAAGGATTGATATGGCAGCAATGTGCGATATTGCATTCTTATTGCTTACATTCTTTATCATGACCTCAACGGCAAAATTACCCGAACCACTGGAGGTAACAACACCTGCATCTACGGTTCAAATAAAATTGCCTGATGTTAATTTAGCTACCATAACCGTAGGAAAAGAAAAGGTATTTTTTGGTGTTATTGGTCAAGAAACCAGAAAAAGAACACTCGAAAAAATGGCAGAAAGATACAGTCTGACTTTTACGGAAGAAGAAAAGCACCGGTTTTCATTAATAGAATCCTTTGGTGTTGATGTAAGAGGCGGAGGTTTAAACCGGCTTATCGCTATGAAAAGTGATGAAAGAATGAAAGAAGGTGTGCAAGGAGGTGTTCCTTATGACTCCATCAATAATCAACTTTCAGACTGGATTAGACTATCAAGAGAAGCTAACATTGAGTTGCTTACTGAAAAAGGTGAAAAGATTAAAGATTTAGACATCGCCATAAAAGGAGATGCCAAAGAAGAATATCCCACCATAAAAAAAGTAATAGATATTTTACAACAAAATAGAAAAAATAACTTTTACTTAGTAACCGGGCTTAGAGGCGAAGATTATTAATTTTCAAATAATTAAAAGAATAAAATGGCAGAAATAAACTCCGGTGGAGGAGAAAAAGACGGCAAAAAAGTAAGAAGTAAAAAGCAAAATCCCGGGGTAGATTTGACCGCCATGGTAGATTTGGCATTCTTATTGATAACATTCTTTATGTTGACCACTACATTGTCCAAGCCACAATCAATGGATTTGGCAATGCCAGATAAACAAGATGTAGCTGATCCTAATACGCCCGAGACACCGGCATTTAGAACACTTACATTGGTTTTAGGAGATAATGATAAGTTAGTGTGGTACACCGGAAGAGTTGAAGAGCCTCAACCGGGAGGTGCACCAACAGTAGCTTCATACGGTAAAAATGGTATAAGACAAACTATTTTGAGTAAATCAAAAGAAGTACAAAACCGTACAAGAGATCCAAAAAAAGGTCTAACCATATTAATTAAACCGAGTAAAAAATCAACCTATAAAAACCTTGTGGATGTTCTTGATGAAATGGCAATAACTCAAGAAAAGACGTATGCCATAGTAGATATAACGGACGAAGATATCCAGCTACTAATTGATAATAACTTATATAAAGATTAATAAGTTTAATTGGAAAAAACAAGATTATGGGACCTAAAATTAATTTATTTAACAGCAACTGGGTAGATACTGTTTTTGAAGGCAGAAATCAAGACTACGGTGCTTATGTCTTACGTAAAGAAAACGGAAAAACCTCATTCATAGCATTTATATTGGGAGCTATATTTTTCTCTTTGTTAATAGCGTCACCGGTAATTTCAAAATCACTGTTTGGCGGATCTCAAAAAGAAGTTAAAGAAGCTTTGACCGAGAAGACTGTTTTGGCAGACATCCTTCTTGAACAACAACCGGAGCCTATTCAAGAGGTTATTGTTGAAAAACAAGTAAAAAGCCTTGTGGAAGTCGTAAAACACGTACCGCCGGTTATCGTTGAAAAAGAAGAAGTAGAAGTTGAAATGAAGAGCATTGATGATTTTAAGGACAAAATCACCGGAGCTGATAACGTTGATGCCAGTGATGACGGTCAAATTGCTTTAGATGCTAAACCTGCTGAAGTGGAAGTTGATTCAAAAGTTATTGATGCAAACCACGTATTCACAATCGTAGAAGTAAAACCCGATTATCCGGGCGGTATAGCAGAATTTTACAAGTATGTAAAAAACAACTTTAGAGTGCCCGATGATTTAAGCTCAAACGGTATGGTAATCGTAAACTTTATTGTGGAAATTGACGGAAGCCTTACAGATATTAAAGTTGTGAGAGATATGGGCTACGGTACCGGTAAAGAAGCCATCAGGATTTTAAAAAATGCAAAAAAATGGAATCCGGGTGTACAAAACGGACGTAACGTACGTGTACTTTACACACTTCCTATAAGAATCAATACGCAATAACAATTCATCCCTTAAGCTTTTGGGCAGAATAAAAAATATGTACAACCAATTTAAACAAAAACCGCCTAACGAGCGATTTTTGTTCTTTACGGGGGTACTGTTTTTTTTCTTGTATTTTTTTATAGGAATCGCTGTTATCTTTTGGAAAGATTTTCCTTTGGATATGACAACAACACAACGTGTATTGTTTGGACTTTTACTCATAGCTTACGCCGGTTTTAGGTTTTTTAGATTATTACAAAAATGATGATATCGCAAAGAAACTTTTTTTATGTATCAATAGCATTGCTTCTTTTTGCAGTAACTTTTTCCTGTAAAAAAAAGGGAAACACCGTCGAAGAAACCCTTTTACAAGGCTCGGTAAGCATATTGGTTGATGAGAGCATCTTTCCTATTGTAGAAGACCAAGCCATTGTATTTGAAAGTCAATACCGTGCAGATATTACACTCATCCCGATGTCTGAAATAGAAATTACCAATGCACTTATAAAAGATTCAAGTAAAATTGCCGTATTAACCCGAAAACTGTCTCAAGAAGAAGAGCAAACCTTTACAAACAAGCAAATCACCCCAAGAATTACCCGGTTTGCATCAGAAGGTATTGCTTTTATTTCAAACAACAAAGATAACGACAGCCTTATAGAGCTACAGCAAGTGATAAACCATCTGCAAGGCAAACCATCAAACATCACAAAAAATATCGTGATAGACAACCCAAATTCCAGCGTCTATTTAAACCTTTGCCAACTGGCAGGAGTTGAAAGAGAACACGTAAAAAACATCAGTTCGGCAGGATCTAACGAAAAACTCATCACATTTATCTCAGAAAATACAGGATACATAGGAATCATAGGATACAACTGGATTACGCAACCCAAAAAAGAACTAGAAACAACTGTAGATAACATTACGGTTATGGCGGTAAAGAATCTTGATTCACAAAATGATAGCACATACTATAAGCCCACACAAACAAACTTGGCAAAAAGAAGCTATCCGTTAACCCGGGACATTTATTTATTAAATTATCAAGGCACAACCGGTTTAGGCATGGGATTTGCATCATTTGTAGCGGGAGACATCGGTCAGCGTATTGTACTTAAGTCCGGACTTGCGCCTATCATTGTGAATCCTATGGAAGTAAATGTTAAGAAAAATTAATTTTAAATATATCAAAATGAATACTCTCAGATTTTTATGTACTCTATTTTTTATATCCTCTACCTTACACGCACAGGATATAAACCAGGCTAAGAAAATGATTGATGCAGAGCAGTATCAAAAAGCTAAAAACACACTTAAATCCTTAATAAATGCCCAGCCGGGTAATGGTAAAAATCACCTTTATCTTGCCAATATTTACTTAACCTTAAAAGACCCCGATTCAGCAAAAATATACCTGAACCAAGGTCTCAATGCCGGTGAAAACAGCCATTTTAACCATATTGGATTGGGGCAGATAAACCTGGAAACAGGTAATACTGCAGCAGCACAGGCAGATTTTGACAAGGCTACAAAAGATATTAAAAAGAAAGATGCCGAAGAGTTGCTTTTAGTAGGTAAGGCATTTTTAAATTCAGAAAATCCAAACTATAAAAAAGCTATTGATTACCTAAGCAGAGCAATAGCCACACAAAACAAAGCAAACTTGGCAGAAATAAACCTAAGTTTAGGAGATGCTCATTTTGCCGATGGCAATGTTAATGAAGCCTATAAACATTATAGAGATGCATTGTCATTGAACAATAATCTTATAAGAGCTGAGCTTCAAATGGGTGTTATCACAAAAAACTCAAAAGCATTTTCTGAAGCAATCAAAAAATTTGAAGGTATTTTAAAAACAAATCCATCGTATGGTCCTGCCTATAGAGAATTGGCAGAAACATACAATTATTGGGCCGTCAGTGAACCTTCAAAATATGTTGAGTATAACAAAACGGCATTAGATAACTATAAAAAATATTTGTCGTTTACAGACAGCTCTTTAAGCTCGAGAATGCGCTATGCCGATTTTTTAATCTTAACCAAAGATTATGTTACTCTGGAAGCAGAAGCAAAAAAAATCCAGGAAATGGATAACAAAAATCCGCGTATATATCGCTATCTGGGCTATGCAGCCTATCACAACGGTAATTATCAAGAAAGTATAACCGCATTAAATAACTTTTTTGCCAATAATAAATCGGGTAAATTCATTGCGAGTGATTATCTGTTTTTAGCAAAATCAAAACTGGAAGCTACCAAAACCGAAGAAGGTAACATAACAGATTTAGCCACTTTTGAATCTGCTCTTGCAGACTTAGAAAAAGCTATTGCTATGGACGCTTCGGCAGGAAGCGAATTAAGCGAATTGGGCGCAAACCTGTATAAAGCAAAAAACTATGAAGCGGCGGCCAAAGTGTTTTTAGTTTCTATTAAAAACAAAGCCTCCAAGACATACGTGCTTGATAACTTTTATCTTGGAAATTCTGTTTTGTTTTATGCTTCGGGATTACAGAGTGAAAAAACCAAAAACAATGAAACTTTTACAGCAGAAGAACATAAAAAGTTTACAGACCTTTTGACCGCTGCCGACGAGGCTTATGAAAAAGTTATTGAAAGTTCGCCTACCACTCATGATGCACATTTGAATAAAGCAAAAATAAACCGCATGATTAATGACGATGCTTCTATACAAAAAGCGGCAACACATTATGAAGGCTTTATCACGGCGGTAACCGTAAAAGAAGATGAAATGGCTAAAAGCAGAACCCAGAGAGAACTTGTAAATACTCACGTATATCTCGGTGCTCATTATGCAACTACCGATAAGCAAAAAGCCTTAGAACACTTTAGAGCGGCTTTAAAACTAAATCCGGATGAAGACACACGCAGATATTTGACAGAATCTATTGAGGTACTTTCAAATTAAGAAAAGATACAGGCTAAAATAAGGATTAAAAAAATCCCTGTAAATCATGATTTACAGGGATTTTTTGCATTAATTCCATAATTGCTTTCCGGGAATTACGGAATCTATTTTAAATCTTTATAAAACGAATTATTTGAGGATAAAATGTTCCTGTTTTTCCGTTATTTATCAAAATTGCGTTTACAATCGGATAAATGAAATTCATAAGATATAGAACCAAGAATACTATAAGCAGACTATTCGGGTTTCCCTGATGCGTAATTTTAAGGTACACAAACAAGAAAATCGCCAGATTACTTATAACTGTCCAAAGTATTTGAAAATTGAGAATATTAGTTCCATGGATGTTGACATCAATAATTTTATCCCTTTTGTTTAACCAAAGAATAATGGGTAAAATCAAATTCCCGAAAGGAATAACACAAAAACTCAAAACCGAAAGATGAAGAAAAATAAGATAGGTTTTATCTTCAACTTTGCCATAATCCAGAATATCTTCAATATTGATACCGAGAACATCGCAAATAGCTTTTAATGTAGCTCCTCTCGGGTCGGTTTCGTCTTTTTCAATTCGTTGAATGGTACGTAAACTTACTTTAGAGTTTTCTGCCAATTCTTCTTGAGAAAATCCTTTTTGTTTTCTGATTTCGGCAATTTTTTGTCCGATGGTTTTCATAAAGTTATAGTTTTAAAATATTGGGCAAAACTATCTCACAAATATAACTTTTGATAACGTTATTTTTATGACATTTTTACGTCATTTACGGTAAAATACTGCATAATAAGGATTTTTGTGTAACATTATGGTTAGGTTTTCGTCTTATTCATAAAAACAACATAATGAAAAACAATATAAAACTGGAAGAATTGGCTATGTTCATTTTAGGGATTTTTCTTTTCTCAACATTGGATTTTATGTGGTGGTGGTTTTTGGTGTTGATTTTACTTCCCGATATTTCAATGTTAGGATATGCTTTCGGAAATAAAACAGGTGCCTATACTTATAACTTTTTTCATCATAAAGGCGTTGCAGTAGCTGTTTATTTATCGGGAATTTATATGGATAATTCTTTAATACAGCTTATAGGCATAATTCTTTTTTCGCATGCTGCCATGGATAGAATGTTAGGTTATGGATTGAAATATACAACCTCATTCCACGATACGCATTTAGGAAAAACAGGCAAGAAATAAACTCAAGATTTTTGAGCTAAGGTAAGCTCTTTACAACCATAAAAAACAAAAAGGACGGTTAATTAAACCGCCCTTTTTGTTTTTTATAATGTAATGTATGCTGATTAAAAATCAGACTTCACGAATCCTGATTTGTAAACGCTTTCAATATAACTGCCTTCTTCTAACAGTATAAATACCAAATAGCATATTAAAAACACCGCAGTCCATACTACAGCTCTTCTTAAACCTTTGGTTTCATCGCGCATGTGCATAAAATCCCAGGTAATATAATACGCCTTAACGATGGTAAGGATGATGAAAATCCAGTTTAAAATTTTCATCCCCAAAACTTTTTCCATTAAAGACTCGGGTTTATAAATACCTAAAGCAACCTCAACTGCCGTTACTACAGATAACAAGAGTAAAACACCCCAGATTTTTTGAGTGTTAGACTTAAATTTCCAAAGCCCTCTGAATATTTCTAATTTATGTGCGTGTGCCATTTTGAACTAAAATTATCTTAATTATACAAGGTAGAAGAATGTAAATACAAATACCCAAACCAAATCTACAAAGTGCCAGTACAATCCTACTTTTTCAACCATTTCATAACTTCCTCTGCGCTCATACGTTCCTAAAATCACATTGAAGAAAATAATAATATTGATGACCACACCGGAAAACACGTGAAAACCGTGGAATCCTGTGATAAAGAAGAAAAAATCAGCGAATAATGGTGAACCGTATTCGTTGGCAACTAAATTTGCACCTTCAACAACACCTTTGGCATTTGCTTTTAGCTGGTTTAAAGACTCTTCTCTTGTTAAAACCGTTTTATGACCATCGGCATTAATGGTTTGTGTTCTTACCAAAAGGTTTGGATTTGCTTCAAAACCTTTGATAACTTCATTAACTGTAAATGACGGAAGAGTACTTTCGCTTGTAAACCAAAGTCCGCTTTTACGTTCACTCTGAACTCTTTCTTTTGGTTCGGCAACTGCAAAATCACCAAGTTTTACACGAGATCCGTCTGTATGTACAAACTGTAAAATATTACCGCCTTTTGTTTGAATGGCACCATAATCGCCTTTAATAAATGTTGCCCATTCCCAGGCTTGAGAACCAACAAATATCAAACCGCCTATAATGGTAAGAAACATGTAGAATGTTACTTTTGCCTTGTTCATGTGGTGCCCTGCGTCAACGGCAAGTACCATTGTTACAGACGACATAATCAAAATAAAGGTCATGAACGCTACATAAATCATCGGCAATTCTTGACCATGTAAAAATGGTACGTGTGTAAACACTTCATCGGCAATAGGCCAGGATTCTATAAACTTAAATCTTGAAAATCCGTAAGCAGCTAAAAACCCGGAAAATGTCAAGGCATCAGATACGATAAAAAACCACATCATCATTTTACCATAACTTGCTTTTAACGGCTCATTGCCACCGTCCCAAGTTTTATGTTCTGCACCAGCGTTTACAACTGTAGTATCCATAGTTTATGATAAGTTTTATTTAAAAAGTTGCACAAAAATAATCATTTATTTTATCTAAAGAAATTCCAAAGTTTAAAATTTAAAATCGTATGATAAAGTAATCATTAATGTTTATTTATGACTGTTAAAGTAATCATTAAAAATTATTTCATAAAAAATAAAAACAAAAAGAGATAAAGCCAAAGAATATCAACAAAATGCCAAAAAGTAGCAGCCAGCTCGAACCCCAGCATTTTAGAGGCACTATACTTTTGTTTAAAATGATTATAAATTACAACCAACAAGCAAATTAACGCTGCAACCACGTGTAAAATATGTACCATCGCTATCAAATAGATGTACGACATGGTCACATTACTTCTTGGTCCCGTAAAATAATACCCTTGATTTATGATTTGCTGAAATCCCAAAAACTGGTTAACAATAAATACTATTCCCAGTGCCAGTGTTACCAACAGCCATACGGTAGTTAACTGCCGGTTGCCCTTTACCAAAGCACGCTTTGCCAATATAAAAGTGATACTGCTTATTAAAATTACCACCAAACTTGTTATAAATGCACTTGGTAATTTAAAATCACTTATCCAATCTTCTCTGCCACTGCTTACCACAAAGGCGCTTGTCCAGCCTGCAAACGACATAATGAGCGAGCCTATGCCAAACCAAAGCATCATCTTTTTTGCTCTGCTGTTCTTTTCTTCTAAGGTTCCTTCTGTTAAATCCATATTATCTTAAAAATTTATCTGCTACATACACAATTTGCAGCAATGTGATGTATGATACGCTGGCAAGCATTAATTGCCTCGCCGCCTTTTCTGTTCGTAATTTGAATAATTGAATGGCATAGTACAACATGACCAAGCCTAACATTAAAACTACAACAGCTGCCACGATGCTAAGCTTTAAATCGCCGGTAATCCCAAATACGGGTATGATAGAAATTAAAATGGTCCAAACCGTATAAATGATAATCTGCTGTGCCGTGACCTTATCACGCTTTCCGGTAGGCAGCATAAAAAATCCGCCGCGTTTGTAATCGTCATATAAAAACCAGCCTATAGCCCAAAAATGCGGAAACTGCCAGAAAAACTGAATAGCAAACAAGGTTCCGGGCTCAATCCCAAAACTGTTGCGAGCGGCAACCCAACCCAGCATAAACGGTATGGCACCCGGAAAAGCTCCCGCCAGTACCGATAACGGCGTTTTCGTTTTTAACGGTGTGTAAATGCTTGTGTATAAAAAGATGGAAATAGCACCATACATGGCCGTTTTAGGATTGATAATATATAAGGTTATAATGCCCAAAATGGTAAACGTAATGGCGATGGCAAGTGCTGTATTGACCGACATGCGTCCGGCAGGAATAGGCCTGTTTTTGGTGCGGTTCATCAACGCATCCAAATCGCGCTCAATAATTTGATTATAAGCATTTGATGCCCCAACCATAAAATAACCTCCAAAGGCTAATAATACCAAGATGTAAAACTGAATTGTCTCTGCTCCCAGCAAATACCCGGCAATTGACGAAAATACCACGCTTACAGACAAGCGGATTTTTGTAATTTCTTTAAAATCTCTAATAATGGATGTCGCAGACAATGTGGAACCGGTAGTGCTCAATACAAGTTAATTTACAATAGCTGCAAAGATACTTTGAAAATTGGTTTTGAGCAACGGGTAATAAAAGTAAATTGTGTTAGATATTAAAAAATCAGAGAATTTCTACAAAAATTATTTGCGCCGGTATAAGACATGAAAAAATCCCGGAAACAGTATATTTCCGGGATTTTATTTTTACATCAAAAATTATCCGCACTTGGAAGAACCACAATCTTTACAGGTCAGACAGCCCTCCTGATACATCAGATTGGTCGAATCACAATTCGAGCACTTTCCTTTGGCTTGAGTTCCGTCAGGAACAAAACGCTTTAAAGCTCGTGCCACTCCGTTTTTCCACGTATTGATAGACTCGTTGTCTAATTGTAAGCTGTTGATGAGTTCCACGACATTTTCGATTTCCATTCCGTGACGTAGTGTTCCCGAAATCATTTTGGCATAATTCCAGAATTCGGGGTTAAAACGATACGAAAGCCCTTCGATAGTAGTTTTGTAGCCTCTTTGGTTGGCATACTGGAAATCGTATCTGGTATTTCCTTTTTCATCTTTGTTTTTGATGATACATCCGTCTTCAACCCAGCGAGGCAGTAAGATTCCGTCTTCATCATCTGCCAACCCGGTAAAGATTTCATACGGACGACCTTCGATAGTTCCGATAAAAGCAATCCATTTTTCTTTGTTGTTCTGAAAACGAACCACATCTGCCTCCAAAGTTTGCGGACGTTTGGTCGGGAAAACTAATTTGTAATCCACATCAATATCTTTGGCTTCTTTCTTTTCTTCAGCCGAAATCAAAACTCCCGAACGGGAACCGTCACGATACACCGTAACCCCTTTACAGCCTTCTTCCCAGGCTGTCATATACAATTTATCAACCAATTCTTCGGTAGCTTCATTCGGAATATTAATCGTAACTGAAATCGAATGGTCAACCCATTTTTGGATAGCTCCCTGCATTTTTACTTTACTCAACCAGTCCACATCGTTGGAAGTAGCTTTGTAATAAGGCGATTTTTCAATCAGCTCGTTGATTTCGTCATTAGAATAATTTTTTGTGGTATCGATTCCGTTTACTTGCATCCATTGTTTGAATTTGTGATGAAATACTACATATTCTTCCCAAGAATCTCCCACTTCATCAACAAAATCCACACGAACTTCTTTATCATTCGGGTTTACTTTTCTTCTACGTTTGTAAACAGGCATAAAAACAGGCTCAATTCCCGAAGTGGTTTGGCTCATAAGCGAAGTACTTCCTGTCGGAGCAATGGTTAAAAGAGCAATATTTCTGCGTCCGTATTCCTGCATATCGTTGTACAAAGCAGGGTCAGATTCTTTAATTCGCATCATAAACGGATTGTTTTCCTCACGTTTTGCATCGTAAATTCCGAAAGCTCCACGTTCTTTAGCCATTTCGACAGACGAACGATATGCAGCCAAAGCCAGAGTTTTATGAATTTTTACAGAAAAATCGTTTCCTTCCTCACTTCCGTAACGGATTCCGAGTGCAGCCAACATATCGCCTTCGGCTGTGATTCCTACTCCTGTTCTACGTCCTTCTTCTGCTTTTTTACGGATTTCCAGCCAAAGATTCCGCTCCACTCTTTTGGTTTCGATGTCTTCGGGGTCTGCATCAATTTTGGCTATGATAGCATCTACTTTTTCGAGTTCCAAATCAATGATGTCGTCCATCATTCGTTGAGCATAAGCCACGTGTTTTTTGAACAGCTCAAAATCGAAATAAGCCTCTTTGGTAAACGGATTTACCACATACGAAAACAAATTGATTGCCAGCAGACGACACGAATCATAAGCACAAAGCGGAATTTCCCCACACGGATTTGTCGAAAGCGTTTTGTAGCCTAAATCAGCATAGCAATCAGGCAATGATTCTCTGATAATGGTATCCCAAAACAGAATTCCCGGTTCAGCTGATTTCCACGCATTGTGGACGATTTTCTTCCAAAGCTCTTTGGCATTGGTTTCTTTGGAAAGCTTCGGATTTTCACTGAAAATCGGGTATTTTTGAGTATATGTTTGGTTATTTTTTACAGCTTTCATAAACGAATCGTCAATACGAACCGAAACATTTGCTCCTGTAATTTTTCCCTGTTCTAATTTTGCATCAATAAAATCTTCCGCATCAGGGTGGTTAATGGAAACCGATAACATCAAAGCTCCTCTACGTCCGTCCTGTGCTACCTCACGGGTCGAATTTGAAAAACGCTCCATAAACGGAACTAATCCTGTTGAAGTCAAAGCCGAATTTTTAACAGGGGAACTTTTCGGACGGATATGCGACAAATCGTGTCCTACTCCTCCTCTGCGTTTCATCAGTTGCACCTGTTCCTGGTCGGTTTTCATAATTCCTCCGTAGGAATCGCTTTCGCCTTTGTTCCCAATTACGAAACAGTTGGATAAAGACGCAATCTGAAACGGATTTCCGATTCCCGTCATCGGACTTCCCTGCGGAATGATATATTTAAACTCCTTAATCAAATCGTAAATCTGCTCCTCCGACATCGGGTTCGGATATTTCGATTCAATCCTTGCAATTTCTGATGCAATTCTGTGATGCATAGCCGACGGTGATTTTTCGTAAATATTCCCTTGAGAATCTTTAAGAGCATATTTGTTCAGCCAGACTCTGGCTGCTAAATCATCTCCTTTAAAATATTTTAACGACTCCTGAAAAACCTCTTCGTTTGAAAAGACTTCTCTTTTTAGTTCAACCATTGTTTCCATATATTGTGAATTTCAGTATAATCCTTTACACATCAAATGTACAAAAATTCACAACTATAAAATATATCTATTTAAAAAGTTTACAAATATTTTTATTTAAAAAACTGATTTTCTTAATTTTATGTTTTTAAAAATTTAAAAAAGTTTACAAATTTTTATTTTTAATAAAAAATATTTCATTGTAAAAATAGTAAAGCCCGAAATATCAACTATACACCAAAAAAAATGCTCTTGATAATATCAAAAGCACTTTGTAACTTTCTGTCGTAGTTATAACTACATTACAATTAAAAATCATTATACCAGTTAAACAAATCGGTGCGTACACCAAGGCTTATCCATGTTGTATTGCTTTTAGAAGTTGTTTCGGTAGTGGCATTCGGGTTAAAATTGCGGAAGCTGATGTTGGTAAATAGCTTTAAATTGCTCACAAGATTAACGATATAACCTGCCTGAAGCTCGGCATTGAATGTTTTTGTTTTGATTCCCTGACCAATTCTCACATTGGTATCATAAGGTCTGTCGTTATAACTTTTAAAAATATCACCGCCGTAGCTGTAAGTGTCATCTTCGGTGTTAAAATCGAGCCCGCGCGTGCCAAAAATAAACTTGGCATCGGCAAACCAACGTTCATAATTATACCGTCCTATGAGGATAAATTCCCTGAAATTTGCACCCCAAAGATGTGCCATAGACTGATTGTTATGCGCATAATTAAGTACGATGGTATTGTGCGAATAGGTATATGGACGCACCTGATTGTATTCTGCCTGAAGTGATAAATTATCTACTTTAAAGGCATTGTAATATTTAACCCCAAGCTGGTAGCCAAACTTGTTTTTCCAGCTTTTTTCGCCTGCTTTTACGTCACTCAGTGAAAATTCGTCAAGTATGTACTGCCCGTACAAGTTGATGCTGTTGTTCCATTTGTATTTTGCCGATAATCCCACCACGGCGTTTCCTGCACCTTGCCCGGTTTCAAACTCAATGGCTCTGAAAAAGATAATAGGATTTAAGTAGTTGATGTCAAAACCACGATCGTTGGTGTTTGTCCACATAACCGATTCAAACAAACCGATATTAAGACGTTTGGAAACGTTCCAGCTCAGGTAATGGTTTGCCATGTATTTGGTTAAAAACGCACGGTCTTCGGTCACTTCGGGGCGCACGTCTTTAAGCCACATCCATGTATTGGTGTATTTGATTTTCCAGAATTTGGTATTCAGTTTTAAAAACGGGGACGGACTTGCGGCATCACCATGAAAAAGTGAGCGGTAACCGTCTCCTATAAAGTTTTTTCCGTGACCAAACTGTATGTTTACAAACATTGCCGGCGCATAAGATAAGTAGGCTTCCGCCACAGGATAATCATAGCCGTCACTTTTAAAACGCTTGCCTATGCCACGCCCGGGAATAATAGCCGGATCGGGACCAAAGGCTTTTAAACTTTCGGCATACTGATTAAAATAGTGCGCAAACCTGCCTTGACTTTCATACACCGATGCCGAAAAATTGAATTTTTTGCCCAAGCCGCCTTGCACGATAAATCCGCGGGTATTGTTATAGGTTGAATTGAAGTCGGCTTCGGTATCTTTTCCTGCCTGCAAATCGAAAAT
The DNA here is from genome assembly GCA_964454675.1 of uncultured Flavobacteriaceae bacterium. Classification (GTDB taxonomy): domain Bacteria; phylum Bacteroidota; class Bacteroidia; order Flavobacteriales; family Flavobacteriaceae; genus CAYVUB01. The sequence continues at coordinate 22,442 of CAYVUB010000017.1, forward strand.
CGGGTCAATGACAAACCAGTAATCTTTGCCTTGAATTTCAACCAGATGTTCATTCCATAATTTTCTGCTCCACCAACCGTCACTACCTTTTACAAGTGCTTCTTTTTCGGCTTTAAAATCATAATACGGTGCAACTTCATCAAACACAAATGGTTTTGCCGCTGTATGACTGTTAGTGCCTAAAACATTCATATTGCCGTCAAACCTTGCATAATAGGTGTGTGTAAACGGAATGTTTAGCTGGCTTTGATATTCCAATCCCTGATATTTTACCAGATTATTGGAAATACTGTCAAATTCATGAGAAACGACTTCATTTAAATCGATAACTTTTTTAACGGATTCTGCTTTTAATTCGGAATCGTTTTTAATGATTTCGGGATTAACCAACGGAATTTTAATAGCTAAAGAATATTGAAAATAGGTAGGCTTCCCGTTATAAGTTCCCGGTTGGATTTTTGGCAGCGACTCAAATACACGCTTGGTTTCGGTTTTTAGCTCTTCATAAACGGCATCTGTATATATAACGTTTATGTGTCCTTCTTTATCAACTTCAAAAAGCACCTTAATATCACCTTTATAATTATCATCGCTAACTATTTGAGGTGTCTTGAAATTTTGAAAAATAAACCGGTTGATATTATTGTTGAAACAGGTCTTTAAGTCTGCAATTGCCTGAGTTTCGCAATCTGTAAATACGGGTGGTTTTTCATAAACTTCAATGTGCTGTGAAAAACTTTTCCATTGCAAACTAACTAAAATACATAAGAAGAAATACTTCATCATACAACGAGGTCATTTATAAGCGGAAAGATACTGTTTTTTTCAAAACGAGTGTATTAAAACTCTTGTCTGCGGTAATTATTTGAGTGTAGATGATTGCTTTGCTTTGCGTTTTTTATAAATCTTTATAATCAATATGGCTGTTGCAATACCTGCAGTATTTGCTGCCAAATCATACATGTCGGGTGTACGTGACCTGGTAAACAGCCCTTGAAAAATTTCTATAGCCGCACCGTAAAAAACGGCAATTATGGCGGTAATAAAAATGCTGTTTCGTAATGAAACAGCATCAAAATAATTATAAAGTATAAAGGTAAACAAGGCATAGGCTCCAAAATGATAAATTTTGTCATCAAAAGAAGACCCTAAATCGGGGATTTCTCCCAAATTCATCAAGCTCAAAGCTGTTAGCGTCATAACATATAAAACGACTAAAGCTAAAGCGACTTGTTTACGCACCTATTAAGTTTTTATAATCGTCGGCAGATAATAAACTATCTATTTGCGATGCGTCAGAATATTTAATTTTAATCATCCAGCCTTGACCGTAAGGATCTGTATTTACGCTTTCGGGCTCGCTTTCAAGTGCTGTGTTAAACTCAACTATTTCACCTGATAAAGGCAGGAATAAATCTGAAACTGTTTTTACGGCTTCTACTGTTCCAAAAACGTCTTCTGCTTCAAGCGTTTCATCAACGGTTTCTACTTCAACATAAACAATATCACCTAATTCGCTTTGTGCAAAATCTGTAATTCCTACAATGGCAATATCACCTTCTATTTTTACCCATTCATGGTCTTTTGTGTACTTTAAGTCTGCTGGTATATTCATTAGTTGTATAAATTTTATGTGTTCAAAGGTACTTTTTAATCAATTGTATTCAAAATTAATTTCCGAAATTATATCTTAAAGTAATCCCCGAACGAATGGTTGTTTGCGGGAAAGCCGTAGATATGGCATATTCAGAAAACGTATAGTCAAAATAGAAAATACCGGTAAGGTTTTTACTGAAAGCATAGTCTGCCTTGTACTTAAGCCCGATGATGGTTTGACCGGAAGTTACCTGGTTATTTTCTAAATCCAGATACCTGATAATGGTTTTATTATCTCTTAATGATACATCCAGCATCATGTTTAAATCTGATTTGATAACCTGCGCAGGTCCTGCCATTTTTGAATTGATACGCACATCTTTTATTCTGTAACCCAAACCTATAATGTATTCATAGCCGCTTATTTCGGTCAACAGGTTGTTATCAAAACTTAAGGATAAGATTCTGTCTTTTTTGATTTCAGTTAAAATTTTTACAGAATTGGTCATTTCAAAATCCAAACGAACTAACGGACTGAACTGTTCTTCAAGGTTGATGTTGCTGTACACCATTTTGTTTTTAAAATTACCGCCTTGGTCTAACTCTTCGGGGTTTTGCGCATCATAATCCAGATTGGTCCGGAACTGGTTTATGGTATAGCTTGAACGGTATCCGTGAGTTACAGAAAAACGCTTGAAGTTCTTTTTAAACCACGGAATTTTCATAAACCCGGTATATTTTATAGTCCAGTTTGGAATAGGAATATCCCTGAATGCGCCCAGACTCACTTTATCGGCATTTGAGCCTTGATATGCCGATAAGAATGCCGGCAGCAATACCGACTGGCTGTTTTTACCAAAGCCCACCGGATATCCTTCGGTATCGGTTGGAAATGTTCCCGAACCATAATGACTTCTTGCCAGACGGTTGGCAATCACAAGCCTGTTAGCCCTAAAATCGTCAAACGCTGCCGAGCCAAATTCATCACTCTTGCTAAAGGCGGTTTTTATAAGTGCCGTCGAAATATTAAAGTTTCCGAATGAATTTGTAATCAGCGAATTATACTGGTCGCTAAAGCCATCACCGTTACTATCACTGGTATTGAAGTTTTCGGTCATATTTTCAGAATACATACGTGTTCCTATCAAATCAATCTTTAAATCTTTAATAGGCTCTATATTTGCCGAAACATCCAAAACACGGTTGGTCACCTCTGTATATTGCTGGTTAAAATCGGGGAAAACCGTTAACCATCCGTTTCTGGCTGCCATATCACGTATGTCTCTCTGGCTGCCAAAAGTATATCCTATGGTTGGTTTTAAAGTTCCCAAAAATCCCGGTGTTCTTAAATATCCCGGTAAAAACGTACCGTTGTTTTCAGAGTAATTAATCTGAATGCGTTTTACCATCGTTACTATATCAATAGCTGTGTTCAACGCTTTTACGCCTGCGCTCGGCTTAGAGTTGTTGGCGGCTTCTGCGGCTCTCTTTTTGTCTTCTTCACCAGCTCCTGTTTCCTGTCCTTTTCTGTCCAATCCTGCCGGTGCACCTGTTCTGCGTGCAGCGGTTGTATTTCTACCCGTAGGTTTTTTTACCAACCCTATATATTTATACAGGTTTTCCATATTTAAGGTGGAATTGATATTATGGGTATTGGCATTTTGTATGGAATTACCCAGATTATAGGTATTAATATTACCGTTACCATCTTCAATCTCAAGATTATTGTTCAAATCTGAGCCTTTTTGCCACTGAAAATCACCCGTATAAGAATAGGTGGCTTTCAAGAAACTGAACGTTGGTATTTTATGCAGCGGTATCTCGTAGTTTAACTGTACCTGCTGGTTTTGAATATTGGGGTCGCCAAAATCGAAAAAACCATCCCATATATCAAGTGTCGGGTCTTGACGGCCATTGATAATATCATCAATAAAGTAGTTTCTTACAATATTGCTGTTTGAAGCATTGTAGTTTAAACTTAAAGCTTTTGTGATACTATAGTTGAATGCATATTGAAAATCAAAACGGTAGTTTCTTCGGAATAATTCTTCAAGGCCAATGTTATTCCCTGCCAATTCGACTTCTCTGAATTTTTGCCTGTTAAACTGACGTAAAATATCTGTATTGACCGTAAAACTTGTTGGCAGTAAGTTGAAATTAAAATCTTTAAGAATTTTCCAGTATTTCCCTCTAAAGAGTGAATCATTTTTCTTGAACGGCTCTATGGTAACAGGCGTAAAATTGAACGCATAATTAACACCGGTTCTTACCGTTTGATCAAGGGATCGCTCTATTTCAAAATCTCTGTGTTCTACTTTGTTGTTGGAATAATTGAACGTAAGGTTTTCAACATCGTAAAAACGCGGTTTACCTTCGCCTGTACGTTGTTTTCTTACACCTATAAAGTTAATGCTTTTCCGCTTGGTGTAATTTTCAGACTGCTCCAAAATTCTGTCTCTTTCGCTGCTGCTGGCGGCGGCATCTAAACGGGAATCTAAGGTTAAATCGTTATAAAACTGATCAAATTTAGGCGTAACTATTTCTTCACTTTGTGCATAATTCAATGGTAATTGAACACCCCATTTTTTTGGTAATAACTGCCCAAGATTAACATTTGTGACTACATCATACTGTTTGACATCTTCACGGCTGCGCTCGTTCGGACGCTGCTCAACCGAGCCGAAGCCTACGGTACTTTGTCTTCCTGTGGCGCTTATGGTAGCAAAATCTGCAAGATTGGTATCCATGCTTAAAATGGCTGCCCAACCACCTTCATTATCAAGATCTGAAAGACGTAATTCATTAAACCAGACTTCGCCGCAAACATTGGTGCCTTGGGTGTTGTTTTTTACACCAACCATAAGCACGCGTATATCGCCAAAGTTTGGATTTCCTTTAATGGCTACCCGGGTTTGCCCTATATCAAATGAAGCACTTGGGCTGGGTATTTGCGGGGTTCCCGAAGTTACGTCGTACACCGTAGGATCCAGATTTGAAAGCGTACCGTCTGCAATACCCATAGATTTTATTTGCTGTAAAATTTCCAAAGGAATATTAATTTCATTGGCTTCCGGCCAAACATCTGTTGGGGATACCGATCCTGTGGATACTTGCAGCGGCACTTGAATTTCGTAGAAATTTTGTGTAAAGTCGTTACCCATACGTATAAATCCTACCAATTCTCCATCATTCAGCACGCCGTTATCCTGCGGTTCTGCGTGCATAAACATACGCAGCTTTTTGTACTGGCGCATATCGACACTGATATTCTTAAATACGCCCCGGGAATCTGTAGGGACCAAATCACATACTTCAACGACCAAAGATTGCTCATTTTGACGTATGATATTGTTGTTGTTATTTAACTGTTCCAGTACAACTCCCGGCGGCAGCACATAATTACCATCGTTTTCCTGAAGTCCTATAACGCCTACATTAAAAGAAGCATTAGGGCTGTTATTATTCGGGTTGTTATCTAAATCTAAAGTATAACGACGCCAATCGCTTCGCACCAAATCTAAAGTTGCAAAACGCAAGGTGGTAGTTTCAGAAAAACCGTTAAGGTACATACGGGCAAAACGCACAGAGCGAACGTCTGTAATACCGCCAACGGCTGTACGTGCATTGCTTTCACCAATAGGAATACGGAACTGATACCAGGTAACCTCACGTGTAGTACCATTAGGAAGTGTTACGGTTCTGGTTTTAATATCATTAATTAATGAGTTGTTTGGGTCTGCAAGGCTTGCCGGTGTTACATCAATTTCATATTCATAATAACTGTCAATGGTATTCATTGTGTTATCTCTGTTGATATCTTCTACATCGGGCTGGGTTGTGTTTCCTCTGTTGGTATCTGTAAAAGTATCGGGGGTGTTGCCTTCAAGTCCGTTATAATACTTGTAGCGTTCAAAAATATTTCCGTTTGTATTTAAGAAATAACGGTAGTTGTCGTTTGACGGGTCTTGACCAAACTGCGAACCAAACACCGCTATTTCCTCAGCATCGTCATAACCGTCATAACCCACATCCTGATTTGCCCGGTTTTGCCCTGTAGTTGAAAATGCATATACCAGCGATTGGTTTTGTGGTACAACACCACCAAAAACCGTTGGGTTCAAAATACTGATATCTCCATTTTCAGGCAATCCGTTTTCATATTGCTTTTTTCCGTCTTTTAAAACATCTTCAGAGATATTTCCTAAATTGAAATACAGCTTTCCGCCGGGATTTGTTGTGTTATCCAAAAACGGATCCTGTACCCAAAAATCTATGAACTCAACATTGGCTTGTTCAAAATCTGTACTGGTAATAGCTCTTGAAATCCCTGCCCAGCTTTGTGTAGGGTTTGGCATAGTGCCGCTGGCAGCAGCAGGGTCAAAATTGTAAGGTCCTCGTTCATTGGGGTAATATGTCAAATCCAAAGTATTAATGATGGTGCTTTGCCCTTGAGCAATATCTATCTGAGGGAAAATTTCATCTATAAACACACGGCGCGTGTAAAGGTTGGATACATCGTTATCTGTAATTTCGCCGGGGCGTTGCGAGCTGTAAAAAATGGGGTCAATCGTGTACCAGTTTAACCAGGCTCTTCCGAATCCGTTTTCTCTTCCCGGATTATTAACCTGATGGTCATAAGCTGCACCATTAACGGTTCGTGGACGGCTTGACAAGAACCAGGCTTGTGGCGACAATAAATCGATAGCACCTTGATTTCCTTCAAAATCATCAATATAAACGGTTGGTTCGTTATTAAAATCGGTGCCTTTTGGTGCGCCCGGCATTAAATAAGCAAACTCACCTCTCAGGGATAAATTGGAAGGCACATCGGTATCTATATTAGGAAGTTTGTTGACCAAGCGTGTTAAGAACGGTACTTCGGTCGAATAGTTTCCGTTGAAACCAAAAATCGTATTGTTGATAGACTCTGAATTGTAATTTGCTTTTTGTGTGATAGGACGCTCGCTAAGATTTAAGAAGGTAGCACCCAACACAAATTTTTCATTAAACTGATGTTCCACATGAACACCGGCAAAACGCCTGGTTTGCTGTCCAAACATAGCGTTGTTTTCAACAGAAATATTGATAGGCGTATTGGACGCCTTTAAGGCTTCATCTAAAATTTGCACACGTCCTGATGCATAGTTTACTGTATAATCAACGCCTTCAACCAAGGTTCTACCACCGGCAGTAACTATTACCGAACCTCGAGGCACATTGAATGCGCCTATGGAAATTCCGTCGCCGCCCATAGATTTGTACCGTCCTTTTATCTGGAATTTATTCTTTTCGGCTTCATCCAGAGCGGCTGTTTTAGTGGCTTTGTAAAGCAAATCATAAACATATTTTTCCTGATTGGGGTTTGCGTAAATGGCATCGTTATAATCTGTAGGAATGGATGGATCTGCAAGTACATCAAATAAATATCTGCCGAAAGGTTCTACTTTTGTAAAAATGATTTTACCGTTTTGCTGTAAAACCGTCAAACCGGGTACAAAATCAAAAAATCCGTCACCATTAAGCTGCGGGTCGTTATTGAAGTTTAACCGGTCTAAATGGAAAAGCCGTATTAACGGTGTTTCGGGAATCTGTGTATCATCTGTCGGGTCGGGTGTATTGTTATCATACAATGGAAAAGTTGTGCCTTCAACAGGTTTTATATAATTAACAGGTGATGCTTCGGTATAAAAAATGTTAAGTTTAAAATCTTCCTGGCTTAATTGGTAGGCTCCTGTATCGTAGATGTTTTTCATCATCAGATCCCAAATAGGCTCCTGGACGCTGGTAATGGCGCTTTTCAACATTTTTAAAATCAGGTTGTTGTTGTTTACTACCTGATTTCCGGTTGTTCCGTCAATTGAAACATCTGTTGCATTAACGCCGTCATTGGCAAACTCACCTACCTGAAATACCTGTCCGCCAACGGTATATTGAAACGCTACGGCCAAGACTTCGTCATTCAACAAACGCTGGTTTAATGAGATGTATCCTAATTGCTGGTGTAAAATATAGTCTGTTCCCTGAATTAATTTCTTCGCGTTTTCAAGTTTCCCAAAATCAAAACCTTCATTGGCAGCCGGCAAAATACCTTGCTCGACTGTTGTGATGTCTCGCACCAACTGGTTTAATTGTGATCCCGGACCGCCTATATTTCTCGGGTCGAAATCATTGTTTCCGTTATCGGGAAATGCATTGCCGCCCACGTTAACAAATCCCGGCGGTATAGCATCCAATCCTATAATATCGGATTCACCCAAATCCTGAAAGGCAGCAATATTTCTTACATTATCGGTCTGGTTGGTTCTGTTGGTAACCCAAACTTCAATACGGGTAATTTGAATGTTGTTGTTGATGTATGGGTAGCGCTGCAAAGACCTGTCATAAGTGTTTCTGAAATATTGCGCCAAGAAAAAGTGACGGTTTTCATCATAGTCTCTTGCAAAAAATGTAAATTCTTCAAGTGTTCCGCCGCCTTGCGCAACCACCGATTTTGATTGCGATTTTTGCTCTGAGAATACAGCTGTTACTCTCGTTTTCCCGAATTGAAGCTCGGTTTTGACGCCAAATAAACTTTGTGCTCCCGTTATTAACGAGCTATTGAGCGGCATGCTTACGTTACCAACTTCTATTTTTCTGATAATATCATCTTCGGTTGGTGTGTATTCTAATTTTATGATATTTTGAAAATCAAACATGGATTCGGTATCATAATTGGCGGTAACTTGCAATCGTGTTCCTACTTTTCCTAATAAACTAAGGCTGATACGCTGGTCAAAATCAAAAGTAAAATTGCTTCGGTTACGCGGTGAAAATATCGGGTTATCCTGTTTTGTAAACAATACTCCCAAATCCATTTCCACAGAACCCTGCGGGATAATTTCTATGGTATTCCCTCCAAAAATGGTTTCAAAAAAGCCGGAATTGACATAAAACTCCGGAAGCAGGTTTTTTTGCTGCTCTTCGGTACCGTCTTTTTTCCCTTCGGCGGTATCAATTTTTTGTTTGTAGTAGCTTTTAAGATTTTCCTGTTGAACTAATCTGTAATATTCTGCAGGCGTTAAAATTATAGGATAATTAATGTTGAATTTGCCTACGGTTTCGGTATAAATATACCGGTCTGTTTTTGGGTCATAGGTATATTTTGAAACTATGCTGTTAGGATTGGGCATGTTTATAACACCTAATGAAACTCCTGTTTTTGTAGTATCCTGAGCGGTGGACGGCTGTTGTGAAAACACTGTGTTAAACAGCATTGTAAAGCTGATTAACAAAAGGGTTTTTATTGATGTTGGTAAAGTATAGTTAGTTGTACTCAAATCCTTATAAATTTTTTAAAGCTTCCTTTATAATGGTCTCTACATTGGCTTCCGGCTGGGTTGAAAGTATTTTTTCTACCACCCGTTCTGATTGTTTTCTGACAAATCCCAGAACTTCTAATGCAGATAACGCTTCATCCTTACTTGTATTGCTTTTGGACACCAAAAGTTCGTCAATATCGTAGATTTTCAAAATTTTATCTTTTAAATCCAAAATAACACGCTGAGCGGTTTTGGCACCAATTCCTTTTATGGATTGTATCAAAACAACATCGCCGTGAGCAATGCCTTCTTTGATTTGTTTAGGTGTCAATGACGACAACATGGTTCTTGCCGTACTTGCGCCAACGCCGCTTACAGATATAAGCAGCTTAAATATTTCGCGCTCTGCCACAGTCGAAAAACCATACAAAGTATGGGCGTCTTCTCTTACCAAAAGCACTGTGTATAATTTTAACTGTTCACTATCGGTTATTTGCGAATAGGTATGAAGTGAAATATTTAAAAAATAACCCACGCCATTGCAGTCAATCACCACATCGGTCGGATTTTTCTCGACTAATCTCCCTTGAATATGCGTAATCATTAATAGCGTTTGTTAAGAAATCAAATGTAATGAATTTATTTACAATACAAAGCCCCGATTAGTTTTCTGATGAAGCTTTAAGTTCCTGCTCTTTCTTTTCCTTTTGCTGTGCATCAATCACGGCAATAGAAGTCATATTGACAATCTCATCAACACTTGCTCCCAATTGTAAAATGTGAACCGGTTTGCGCATCCCCATAATTATTGGCCCTATAGACTCCGATTTGTTGAGTTCTTTAAGAAGTTTATAGGTAATGTTTGCCGAATCAAGACTTGGAAAAATAAGTGTATTGACTTTTTTTCCCGCCAGTTTTGAAAACGGGAATGTACGCTGAAGCATGTCGCTGTTAAGGGCAAAATCTGTTTGCAGCTCACCGTCAACCAGCAACTCGGGATTGTTTTCGTGTAAAAATTTTACGGCTTGTGCAACTTTTGAAGCTCTTGGGCTTTGAGACGACCCGAAGTTTGCAAAAGAAATCATCGCAATAACAGGCTCCATACCAAACATACGTACTGTTCTTGCGGTCATTTGGGCAATAGTTGCAAGCTCTTCTGCAGATGGATCAATATTAATGGCCGTATCACTTAAAAACATGGGGCCGCGCTGTGTCATCATCAGGTTTGTTGCGGCAACTCTTGCAACTCCTTTTGCCATTCCTATAAGTTCGAGCATAGGTTTGACAACTGTAGGATAACTGCGGGAATATCCTGAAATAAGTGCATCTGCATCGCCAACATTAACCATCATTGCTGCAAAATAGTTGCGTTCTCGCATAATATTTTGTGCAGAATATAGGGTAACACCTTTACGTTTACGCTGTTGCCAGTAGGCTTTGGCATATTTCATACGGCGCCGTTCTTCTTCATCAGATTTTGGATCGATGATTTCTATATTGGCATCAAAATCAATTTCTGCCATAAGTGATAAGATAGTTTCTTTCCTTCCTAATAATATAGGTGTTGCAATTCCTTCGTCATAAACTATTTGCGCTGCTTTTATCACATCCAACTGGTCTGCTTCGGCATAAACCACTCGCTTAGGATTCATTTTTGCACGATTGGTAAGCAATCTTACTGTTTTATTATCATTCCCTAAACGTTCTAATAATTCGTCTTTATATTTTTCCCAATTATCTATAGGTTCTTTAGCGACACCGCTTTCCATAGCTGCTTTAGCGACCGCCGGCGGCACTTCTGCTATTAATCTCGGGTCAAATGGCTTTGGAATGATATAATCTTTCCCGAATGTTAACCGTGTTTCGCCATAGGCTATATTTACCTGTTCGGGTACAGGTTCTTTTGCTAATCTTGCCAAAGCTTTTACCGCAGCCATTTTCATGGCTTCGTTGATTTTTGTTGCTCTTACATCGAGTGCTCCTCTAAAAATAAACGGGAATCCCAGAACATTGTTAACCTGATTAGGATGGTCGCTTCGTCCTGTTGCCATAATAATATCCTTACGGGTATCTACGGCCAATTGGTAGGCTATTTCGGGATCGGGGTTTGCCATGGCAAATACTATAGGGTTTGCCGCCATGACCAACAACATTTCGGGTGTGACAATATTGGCAGTTGACAAGCCTACAAACACATCGGCATTGTGCATGGCTTCTTCAAGCGTGTCAATTTTACGATGGGTTGCAAACTCAGATTTTTCGGAAGATAAATCCGGCCTGTCCCGGCGGATAACGCCTTTGCTGTCGGTCATCACAATATTTTCACGCTTTGCGCCAAATGCTTGGTACAGTCGTGTACAGGAAATGGCTGCCGCACCGGCACCGCTTATTACTATTTGTACGTCTTCAATACGTTTTTCAGATAATTCTAAAGCGTTTAATAACGCTGCCGCAGATATGATAGCCGTGCCGTGCTGGTCATCGTGCATTACGGGAATGTCTAATTCTTCCTTCAAGCGACGCTCAATTTCAAAAGCTTCGGGTGCTTTGATATCTTCAAGATTAATGCCTCCAAAAGTTGGCGATATCATCTTTACTGTTTGGATGAACTCTTCAATATTTTCTGTGCCAACTTCAATATCAAACACATCAATATCTGCAAATATTTTAAATAATAAACCTTTTCCTTCCATCACAGGTTTTGAAGCTTCGGGACCAATATTTCCCAAACCCAAAACAGCCGTTCCGTTTGAAATAACGGCAACCAGATTTCCTTTGGCCGTATATTTATATACTTTATCAACGTTTTTTGCAATTTCCAGACAAGGCTCTGCAACGCCAGGCGAATATGCTAAGGATAAATCGCGTTGTGTGGCGTATTTTTTTGTCGGGACAACTTGTATTTTTCCGGGTTTTGGCTTTGCGTGATATATTAAAGCTTCTCTGCGTTTGCTTTGTTTACTCATAAAAAGTGTGCTTTTAGGATAGCAAAGGTAAGATAAAATACTTGTGATAGTATCATACCGGTAGCTTTAGATGTCTATTTTTACTTCGTCAAAAAAACTAAGACTAATTTCTATTTTTGTCTAAATTTGCCACTTCTCAAAAATTAAAGATTGTCACAATGTGTGATTGACAAATAATTTACAATGTATAAAAAATACTTCTTTTCATCTACTTTTTTACTTTTCATTTTTTCAACTTACAGTTTTTCTCAAGCCACTTCAAAATTTACCCTGCTGGATTCTGAAACAAAAGAACCCATAGCTTTTGCAAACATTATCTTTGACCATACGGCATCTATAGGAACTACATCCAACATTGACGGTGTTTTTTATATCGATAAACAAAAGGTTAAAACACTGACCATAAGCTATATTGGATACGAAACAAAAACTCTGGATGTGGTTGCCCAAACAAACAATATCCTGTTTTTAAAAAAGAGCCTGTTTGCGTTGAGTGAAATTGTCATCAGTCCCACAGATAATCCTGCTATTCCTATAATTAAAAAAGTAATTGCAAATAAAGACATTAACAATCCTGAAAATATCAATTCATTTTCATTTATATCCTATAATAAAGTCGTGTTTGACTCCAATAACAAAGGTAACGATACAATCAATAAATTTCTTGAAGACAAATATTTTTTCATTACCGAGTCGGTTTCCAAACGCAAATACTTAAAACCAAAACTGGTTGAAGACAGCATTATAGCCACACGGGTTTCCGGACTTAAAACGCCTCTTTTTGCGTTGCTGTCAACAGATTTTCAGCCTTTTTCACTTTATGACGAATATATTAACCTTATTGATATCAATTATTTAAACCCCATAAGCAATGGTAGTCTTAAAAAATACCATTTTACTTTGGAAGACAAACTACTCCGGGACAACGATACGGTTTTTGTGATTTCTTTTCGCCCAAAAAACAACAAGAATTTTGAAGGCTTAAAAGGGGTACTGCATATAAACTCTCATAAATATGCTGTTCAGAACATAGAAACCGAACCTGCCGCCGTACAAAAAACATCTATTAAAATACAACAACAGTACACGCTTGCAGACAACATGTATTGGTTTCCCGAACAGCTAAATTTTGAAATCAATTTTGGTGTTAAAGACTTAGGGTTTAAGTATGTGGGAAAAAGCTACATTACCGATATCAAACCGAACATCCCTTTAAAGCGAAAAGATTTTCCGTTTGAAGCAGTCACGTTTAAAAAACGGGAAGTTGTTAAAGATTCGCTTTTTTGGAATAGTTACAGAACAGATACTTTAAACATTAGAGAAAAACGCACCTACCAATTTCTGGACAGCATTGGTAAAGAAGTGAATCTTGACAAGATTTTTGAAGTTGCCGGTGCTTTAAGCAGCAACAAATTGTCTTTTAAATATGTGAATCTTGATCTCACAAAAATTGTCAATTACAATCAATATGAAGGACTGCGCCTGGGTGCAGGAATTTATACCAATGACGATGTAATAAAAAATGTGTCTTTTGGTGGTTATGCAGGCTACGGATTTAAGGATTACACATGGAAGTACGGACTTGAAATTAATACTGCGTTACCGGCAAAAAAAGATATTTTCTTTTCTTTAAAATTTGATAATACGCTTAGGGAAGTCGGGACGGCGCCATTACAATCTACAAATATATTCAATACCAGAAATATTATTGCAGAACACATGGATCATACAAAAACCATAAGTTTACAGAGTAAAATGAAACTTTTCAGGAATTTTTACTGGACGTTCGACGTGAGCAACAGTAAGGTTGCCCCAAAATATGAGTATGCATTTGTAAACGGAAACAAATCTATAACCGACTATACCAATACTGTTTTTACTGCCGATTTTAAATATTATTTTAATGAAAAAGTGGTAACGTACTTTGGTAATAAAATGAGGATTAACAGCAAAGACCCTGTACTAAGTTTGACTTATATGCGGGGACTTAAAAATGTTTTTAACGGCGATTTTAATTACAACAAACTAATTTTCAGCATTGACCATACGTTTACGTTAACGCATTTTGGCAACACAACATATCGTCTGGAAACAGGCTATATAGACAGTGATTTGCCTTATGGGCTTTTATTTACCGGCGAAGGGTCTTACGACAAAAAGTTTCCTGTTTATATAAAAAACTATTTCCAGACGCTGCAACCTTATGAGTTTGTGTCTGACAACTATGTAAACTTGTTTACGGCACATAATTTTGGCGGATTACTGTTTAAAACCGGAACGTTTCAACCCGATATCTTGCTGCATAATAATATGAGTATAGGAACTTTGCAGCATCCCGAAAATCATCAGGAAATTGTTTTTAAAACTAAAAACAAGCTGTTTTTGGAAACAGGTATAGAGCTCAAAAATGTACTGAAATTAAACTACCTTGATGTAGGATATTTAGGCTTTGGTGCCGGCGTATTCTACAGGTATGGCTATCATTCTTTGCCGGATAACAGTGATAATCTGATTTTTAAAATGAATATGAGCTTTTCTTTCAAATAACACTACTCTTTCAAAAACCGGATATTCCGCTGCAACCCTTCAAATTTGGTTCGTTTTACCGCAGAGTTTTTAAACAGTTTTTTGAAAACATCTTCCGTGATGTCTTCCCAATCGTTTTTAGCCATCGACAATAGTTCGGGATGTGGGTTGAACAAGGGTTCACTGTGTGCTTTTGAAAATCGGTTCCACGGACAAACATCCTGGCACACATCGCAGCCAAACATCCAATCGTCGAATTTGCCTTTCATTTCTGTTGGAATGTTTTCTTTTAATTCAATGGTAAAGTAGGAAATACATTTGCTGCCGTCAACCACGTAAGGTTCGGTGATGGCTTGCGTTGGGCAAGCGTCTATACATTTTGTACAGGTACCACAATGGTCGGTGGTTGGTAAATCATAGTCCAATTCTAAATCAATGATGAGCTCGGCAATAAAATAGAAGGAGCCAACTTGTTGTGTCAATAGATTACTGTGCTTACCAACCCAGCCTAAACCCGATCTGGCCGCCCAAGCTTTATCCAAAACCGGTGCAGAATCCACAAATGCACGCCCGTGGACATCGCCTATTTCTTCTTGTATAAACTGCAAAAGAGATTTGAGCTTTTCTTTTATGACGAAATGATAATCGGTGCCATAAGCATACTTTGAAACCTTAAAGGCATTTTGGGCTTGTGTTTCTTGCGGATAATAATTCAGCAATAGTGAAATGACCGATTTTGAA
>CAYVUB010000017.1:37668-60870 GCA_964454675.1 uncultured Flavobacteriaceae bacterium
GGCTTGTGTTTCTTGCGGATAATAATTCAGCAATAGTGAAATGACCGATTTTGAATCTTCAACCAATTTGGTTGGGTCGAGACGCTTATCAAAATGGTTTTCCATATACTGCATTTGCCCGTGCATATTGTTGTTCAACCACTTTTCAAGCCGTGGTGCTTCTTCTTCCAAAAAACCTGCTTTACTGATACCGCAAGACAAAAAACCGAGCCGTTTGGCTTCGGATTTGATGAGATTAGTATAATTTGACTTGCTGTTCATTTAGTTGGAAGTTGGAAGTTGGAAGATGGGAGTTGGGAGATGGAAGCAAATTCTTATTGCTTTACGTTATTTTAATCTTGATTTAAAAGCCAAAGTCATATTCATTAAATCAAAAGATTCCTTATATAATTTATCAAATATAGGTTCTGAAATACAGCTTCTTCTTTTTGCTTTATACAAACAAATTACAACTTCAGCAATTGATCTTACCGAATAACCCAAAAATCTATTAAACTCCGCATTTGATTGTTCTATCGAACCTTCAGAAATATTTAAAGCAATTGAATCAGCCGCTCTATATATTTGTGAAGATAAATTATACATTTCACGTTTTGGGAAACTTACAGCAATGTTATCAATCTCTTCTCCAAAATCCATTGCTCTTTACCAAATTATTAGCTTTTCAAACTTAAAACTCATATCAAAATTTTTAATATTTAGAATTAACTCCCAGCTTCTAACTTCCAGCTTACTTAAAACAACCCACCTTGAATATTTCCTTTAATTTTTCCTAAATGTTTATAGGCCAACTCGGTGACTTCACGTCCACGAGGCGTTCGCATGATAAACCCTTGCTGGATTAAAAACGGTTCGTAAACTTCTTCAATGGTTTCGGCACTTTCACTTACAGCTGTTGCCAGCGTGGTAATCCCTACCGGACCGCCTTTAAACTTATCGATGATGGTCAGTAAAATTTTATTATCCATTTCATCGAGCCCGTGAGCATCAACGTGCAGTGCTTCAAGAGCGTATTTAGCGATGGCGATGTCTATGTTTCCATTGCCTTTTATTTGGGCAAAATCTCTAACGCGGCGTAAAAGCGCATTGGCAATACGTGGTGTGCCACGGCTTCTGCCGGCAATTTCAATAGCGGCTTCCATGGAAATAGGCACATTGAGGATAGAAGCACTGCGCTGTACAATGGTCGTTAAAAGCTCGGTATCATAATATTGCAGACGGCTTTGAATCCCGAAACGGGCACGCATTGGTGAAGTCAACAAACCCGAACGTGTTGTTGCACCAACCAGTGTAAACGGGTTGAGATTGATTTGAACCGTGCGGGCATTTGGACCCGATTCAATCATAATATCGATTTTGTAATCTTCCATCGCAGAATACAAATATTCTTCAACAATGGGGCTCAAACGGTGAATTTCATCAATAAACAAAACATCACGCTCTTCGAGATTAGTAAGCAATCCGGCTAAATCGCCCGGTTTGTCCAATACAGGACCGGATGTAATCTTGATACCTACATTGAGCTCGCTTGCGAGAATGTGTGCCAGCGTTGTTTTGCCAAGTCCCGGCGGCCCGTGAAATAACGTATGGTCTAAGGCTTCATCTCGTAAATTGGCGGCTTTAACAAAAACTTTCAAATTTTCCAACACTTGATCCTGACCCGTAAAATCGTCAAAAGATAAGGGCCGCAGTTTTTTTTCCACATCGAGTTCTTCGGGTGAAAAATTTTCGTTTGTTGGATTCAGGTTGTCGTTCATATTCACTTCCCACGAAAGTGGGAATCTCGGTCTATAAATGTTCAGTTAATCTGAAAATAAAAACAAATATAATGAAAAAGCCCGTTCTTGTTGGAAGGGCTTTGCTTTATGCATAATATTTCTCTCAAAAAATATCAAACTTTCAAAAAACAACTACTTACCTTTAGTCTTAGTAATGTAAAAATTTGGATTTTTTCATGACCTCATTTACTGCACTACCGAAAGTTTTGGTTACTTTCCGGGAAATTCCGCTTTGCGTTTTTCTAAAAAAGCGGTGGTGCCTTCTTTAAAATCTTCAGTTCCGAAACAATTTCCAAACTGCTTAATTTCAACTTTATAACCATCAATACCATCTTTAAAATTGGCATTAACAGCTTTGATAGCCGCACCAATGGCTACGGAAGAGTTTCGCATAATCTTGCCTGCAATTTTTTCGCAAAAAGGCAACAGCTCTTCTTGGGTTGTCACGTGATTAACCAAACCATAAACCAAAGCCTGATTGGCATCAATCATTCCGGCGGTCATGACCATTTCCATCGCACGGCCTTTACCAACCAGTTGCGGCAAACGTTGTGTACCGCCATATCCGGGAATCACGCCAAGTGATACTTCGGGTAATCCCATTTTGGCGTTGTCACTCGCTACCCTAAAATGGCACGCCATAGCCAATTCTAAACCACCGCCAAGTGCAAAACCATTGACTGCCGCAATAACCGGCGTGCTTAAATTTTCAACAAAATCAAACAATAATGCTTGTCCTTGCGCGGCAAGTTTACCACCGTTTTCCACATCAAAATCTGCAAACTCACTAATGTCTGCACCGGCTACGAATGCTTTTTCGCCACTTCCGGTAACAATAATAACTTTGGTGTTTTTATCTTGATTTGCCGCTTTAAACGCCTCGTGTAATTCTTCGATTGTTGCCTTGTTAAGCGCATTCAACTTATTTGGACGATTAATGGTAATTGTCGTGATGCCATTTTCTGTATGTGATAGAATGTTGTCGTAGTTCATTTTATTTTTCAATTTAAAAAATCTTGATAAAAGGTCAAGATATATTAAAACTTTGGTCTTCTTTCGGGAAAACAACGGTAAATATAGTGCCTTTTCCTATTTCTGATGTAAAGGTAATCGTTCCGTTATAAGTTTCCACAATATTTTTTACCATTCCGAGTCCAAGCCCCATTCCGCTTGACTTTGTGGTGAATTTTGGCTCGAATATTTTTTCGCCAAGCTCTTTTGTAATTCCTATTCCATTATCAGAAACAGTAATGAAAATATGTTGGTTTTCATCAAACACACGAACGTTAACTTGTTTGTTTTCTTGAGTTTCAGGTACTGCCTGAATGGCATTTTTCACAAGATTGGTAATAACCCGGATAAGTTGTGTTCTGTCAAATTTTGCTATGATTTCTTCTTTTTCGGATGAAAAGGCAATATAGTCTTCACTAAAAATATCCAATGCCAAACGTGTGACTTCAACCACATTGAGCAATTCGTTTTGCTGTGCCGGCATTTTGGCAAAATTTGAAAATGCCGATGCAATAGAACTCATCATATCTATTTGCTGAATCAATGTCTTGCTGTATTCATCAACCTTTTGGTGAATATTTGGGTCTTGCGGGTCAAATTTTCGTTGGAAACTTTGCACGCTCAACCGCATGGGTGTCAGCGGATTTTTAATTTCGTGTGCCACTTGTTTTGCCATTTCACGCCATGCTTGTTCACGTTCGCTGGTGGCGAGTTTTACCGCACTTTCTTCAAGCTCGTCAATCATACTGTTGTACGAGTTGACCAGCGTTTCTATTTCTTCACTTGATGAGTGGACGTTAATTTTCTTGTTGCGCCGTTCCAAACGTGTTTCATTGATTTTATCGCTGATGGTTTTGAGTGATTTGGTAATGTATTTTGAAAGCTGGTACGCAATTAAAATAGCAACAAACACCATAAAAATATAGGCAAATCCCAAGCGCAATAAAAATTCGTTAAGCTGCCGGTTTAAAAACTCATCGTTTTCCAGATAAGGTATATTCAGAATAAAAAGCGGCTTGAATTTTAAATCGGTAATATAGATATAAGATGACAAATACACATCTTCATTAACCTTAGTAGTGTTTACAAAACTGTGTTTTGACGAGTTTGCCAAAGCGTTGAGCACACCGGCGGTTAAACATTTCGGGATAGAATCCAGCTCCAGGCTGGCTTTGGAAGTTCTGAGCAATTCGCCATCCAAATCATAAAAATTAATCTGAAGTTTGTGGACGGCGGCAATTTTATAAATCTCTTCTTTAAAAATTAAAGGAACTTTATCTGTTTCAACAGGATAGGTGGTTTCCCGCAAAGCAAAATCGATGCTTCTTTTGATGCCTTCTTCTTTTCTGTCTAATCTGTCCTGATGATAATTGTGTGCTTCCTGATTGTATTGATAAATAGTTACAATGGCAATTAATGCCGAAGCTATCAATATCAAAAGAATCATGGCAAAGAATATTCGGACTCGTAATGACAGTTTTCGCAGCTTCATAAAAAGTAACTATAATGGCATAAATATAACAATAATCGAACCAAAAACCTTTTTATAAAATTCCAAAAAAAATCAAAAACCAAATTCCAAAGGCTATCGGTTGGAATTTGGTTTTTTAATTATTGGAATTTCTTTCTCTTATAGTTTTATAGATTTTAAATCCGAGCATCAGCAAAATACCTAAAACAATGATACCAATTACACCAAATATCCAGTTAATGGCATTTTTAAGAATGACCAAAAATACTATGGCAAACAGGATAAACGTTGTACCTTCGTTCCACAAACGCATAAAATTGGATGTTTTTTTGACCTCATCACGCTGCAATTGCTTATAAAACTGATGTGTTTTTAAGTGATAGATAATAAGCAATACTACAAAAACGAGTTTGACATGCATCCAGCCTTGCTGTAACCAAAAGGGTTGTAAAATAAGCAGCCAAACCGCAAAAATAGTTGCAAGTATTGCTGATGGCCATGTGATGATGTTCCACAAACGCTTTGCCATGAGCTTGAGCTGTTTCCCTAAAATTTCCTTATCCGGCGATGGTTTATGGAAAGCTTCTATTTGATACACAAATAATCTTGGAATGTAAAACAAGCCGGCAAACCAAGTGATGACAAAGATTAAGTGAAGTGATTTGATATAATTGTAATACTCCATAAGGTTAGCTGTTAACAGTTTCAAGACTTGCCCATTCATTTATCCATTTTGACAATAATGCAACCCATTCATCATCATCATTCAAACACGGTACCGTTGTGAATTGCTTGCCGCCCATTTCGTGAAAAATTTCTTCACCTTCCATGGCAATTTCCTCCAAAGTTTCAAGGCAATCGCTTACAAATGCAGGTGTTACAATCGCCATATTTTTGATACCTTGTTTTCCCAAACGCTCAATAGTTCTGTCGGTATAAGGTTGTAACCAAGGATCAAAACCCAAACGCGATTGAAATGAGGTTGAATAGGTATTTTCTTTCAGATTTAATTTTTCAGCCACTAAACGTGTCACTTCTTTACATTGATGTCTGTAACAAAATTCGTGCGCTGCAGAAGGCGTTGCGCAACAACTTCCATCTATTTTACAATGCGATTTTGTGATGTCACTTTTTTTGATATGTCGCTCAGGAACACCGTGATATGAGAACAATAAATGCTCATAAGATTTACCTTCTAAATGTCTGGCGATACTTTTTGAAAGCACATTAATATAGTCTGGATTGTTATAAAAAGCAGGTAAATCTGTAATGGTCATCTTTGGAAAAAATTCCTTGCGAACTTCTTCTGCCAATACCAAAATGGTTTCCGTAGTTGCCATCGCAAATTGCGGATATAACGGAATTAATAACACGTCATCAACACCTTTATCGGCTAATTCTTGCAGGCCCTTTTTTATGGTCATACTTCCATATCGCATTGCCAATGCGACGGGATGACTTGTTTGTTTTTGTATTTTATCTTTCAACCGTTCAGACAACACAATTAATGGTGAGCCTTCTTCCCACCATATTTTTTGGTATGCTGCTGCAGATGCTTTAGGTCGTGTATTTAAAATGATGCCTCTCACAATGAGTGCTCTTGCCCAAAACGGTACGTCAATAACACGCTCGTCCATTAAAAACTCGTCCAAATAGCGTTTTACGTCTTTTGGATTCGGGCTATCGGGCGAACCGAGATTGACTAACAGGATTCCTTTTTTCATTAACAATATTTCTTTTCACAAAGATAATGACATTAAAATATGTTGTAGAAGTTAGTTATATTTCTTTTTTATTAATTTAATATGATAATATCTTCTTTAACATTCTGTTCAATAATCATTATTAAAATTTTGTTAAATTTCAAATTATTTTAATGTTCAATTACGGTTTTTCCTCACTTAACATTTTGTTAACAAAAAAATCAGGATTAATGTTATTTTCGTCTATTTTATTTTCGTAGTATTGTGCTATTAAGATGATTATTTACAATGTATTGCAAAGACATTAATAATAATTGTTTTAATAAAGGAATTAATTCCAAAACCAACATTGGTTTATTTTTCTTTGCATGACCTTTGCTAAAACTTGAGGGAATTCTTAAGGGATTCTTTAAATTAACACACTTAAAACATAACAAATATGAAAAAATTAATCAAAGTCGCAACAATAATAATCTTTTGTTTTGCGGTAATTTCTTGCTCAAAAGACACGTCTGAATCACAAACAGGCAACGCAAGTAACCCTTTAAGCTCCAAATTAACAGCACCAAATGGATTAGTAATAAGTAAATCTATTGAAAGTTTAAATCAAGAAATTTTTAATAATAAAGTTCAAATTATTGATTTAAATTATATAGATACACCTAAAGATTACAAAGGTTTCGCAGTAGAAATAACTTATATTAACGAAAATAACATTCAAGAAAGTGTTTTTTTACTAAGAAATATAGAAAAGTTCAATTATGATGCCAGTGACGGAATATCTATAAATAACACATTCTATGGCATAGTTCCAAATCAAGGGGATATTTTTGTAAGATGTGAAGGTTCTGGGTGTTGTTATCCCTCAGGAACTATTAACATGAATACAGGTGAAATGACTTATAGTTGTAAATGTGAAGGAAACCCTGGAGGAAATAGTGGCTGTATAGTGAAAATCACTCATGCATAAATCCTTATTTCTCACAATTCAAAGAAACTTCTAATCTTATGTAAGATTTTAATTTATTTAAAGAGTTTAGCTAAATTTTAAGTTTAGCTCTTTATTTTTTGGATTCGGGCTATCGGGTGAACCGAGATTGACTAATAATATTCCTTTTTTCATTTAATTTTTATAAAAATTATTTACCCATACAATACCATATTCCACCTAATAGATGTTGTAAGAATGCAGCTTCTGAGTATGATTCTTTGGTGTGACCGCCACCGGTATAAAAGGCTTTTCCGCCATCAAATTCGTGATACCAAGCAATCGGATGATAGTCGCCATTTTCGCCACCTTCATATGAGTTTTCATCTAATAATAAAAGTACGTGAACATCTTGGTTTATGGATTTATAATTATACCATTCGTCAAACCGATGCCAAACTTCAGGCAGATGGTTGGTGGATATATGCGACACATCCGTTTTTATTATTTCAGCATTTGATTGATCTGGATGGGACAAGAAATACGCACCAACCAATTGGTTATACCATTCCCAATCATATTCTGTATCTGCAGCAGAATGAATGCCAACAAAACCACCACCATTTTTTATGAATTGCTCAAAATTGTCTTGTTGTTCTTCATTTAAAATATCTCCAGTAGTATTCAAAAAAATAACCACTTTGATTCGTTCTAATTGTTCTTTGGAAAAAACGGAAGCATCTTCTGTGTGAAAAACTTCGAAATTGTTTTCAAAACCAAGTTTTTTGATAGCTTCCACTCCAATTTCAATAGATTCGTGCCTAAAACCAGCTGTTTTTGTAAATACCAAAACTTCTTGGCATTTGGCAGATATCACACTCATAAAAATTATAAAAGCTAAAAACTGTTTCATTTTATGAATTTATGGATTGTACGTATTTCTTAGGTGTAGCGCCATATTTCTTTTTAAATGCCGCGATAAAATGACTTGCCGTGCTGTAACCCACTTTCAATCCAACTTCATTGACGTTGTATGTATTAGACTCCAACAATTTTCGGGCTACTTCCATTTTGTAATCAAACAAAAAACTATATACCGAATCGCCATAAATTTGCTTAAAACCTTCTTTCAACTTTTTTAAAGTTAAGCCAATTTCATCGGCGAGTTCTTGTAAACTTGGTGGTTCTGCCATTCGGGAAATGATGATATCTTTGGCTTTACGAATTTTAATCACATTGGTTTCATCTACCAAAAATGGGCATTGCTCCACATTGGCATCTTCGTTTCTGTTAAAATACAAGCTCAATAACTCGTAAGCTTTTCCTTTAAAATAAAGGTTTTTGATGGACTGGTTAAGATTATAATTTACCAGTTGGTTGAGCACAATTGCCATAGATGGCGTAATGTTTCCGTCTTTATAATATTTTTTGTCTTTGTTTTCATCGCTCAAAAATGTGATGTAATCTGCTTCTGAAGAAAACAAACCGTGAAACTTTTTGATGGAAATCAGCACAGAAACCAACCACGAATTAGGAAATAATTCCAGATGTATTGGCAAATCACGTTGCGGATTATAGAGCAGTAATGAACTTTCTTCCCGAATGTCCAAAGCATAGCGGCCTTCATTAAAAACAAACTTACTCTGACCCTTTACACAAAAATGAAACTGTATAAAACTGCTGTCAATATCACGTTCAAAAACCTCAACAGACGCATGTTCGTTTTGATGGGTAAGAACAAAGAAATCATCATCAATTTTAGTTTCGGCTGAAGAACCTTTAGCGACATTTTTTAAATCTGCAATCATAAAAATAATTTTGTTATTATTTAGATTGATTCTAAACAATAAATTTAAAAAGCCTTGATACGACTACAAAAATATGATTTTTATCATTGTTATCTAAAAATAATGCTTAAAAAACCAGTAACGATATTAAAAGTTCTTTGAGCGTTATTTTTTTACTTACAAGCTATATATTTTTGCTATCGCAATTCCAAATTAAAGTATGGAGCACAGTCACATTTCAAAAGGAACCCAATTTTATGTTGTGGGGTTAAGTTACAAAAAAGCCGATGCGGTTATCCGAGGGCATTTTAGCTTAGATGATACTTCTAAAACAGCTTTGTTGCAACAGGCAAAGGATGCCGGTATTGAAAGTTTGATTGTCACATCAACCTGCAACCGCACCGAGATTTACGGTTTTGCAGAACATCCGTATAAATTAATAAAACTGCTTTGTGATAATACAAAAGGCACGGTTGAAGAATTTCAACAGGTAGCTTATGTTCATAAAAGCAGAGAAGCCGTTGCTCACATGTTTCGTGTAGGCTCGGGATTGGACAGCCAGATTCTGGGCGATTTTGAAATTATCAGCCAGCTTAAAACAAGCGCAAGAAAATCTAAAGAGTGTGGACTTTTAAATGCCTTTTTGGAACGTCTTGTTAATGCCGTAATCCAGGCGAGCAAACGTATTAAAAATGAAACCGAGCTGTCAACCGGCGCAACATCGGTATCATTTGCATCGGTACACTATATTTTGAACAATGTAAGTGATGTGAGCTCAAAAAATATTCTGCTTTTCGGTACAGGAAAAATAGGCAGAAATACTTGCGAAAATCTTGTGAAGCACACCAAAAATGAGCATATCACGCTTATTAACAGAACCAAAGACAAAGCAGAACACATTGCCGGAAAATTTAACCTAATCGTAAAAGATTATGCTAATCTTCAGGAAGAAATCAATAAATCCGACATCGTCGTTGTTGCAACAGGTGCACAAAACCCAACGGTTGATAAACACCTGATACAATCAAAAAAGCCACTTTTGATTCTGGATTTATCCATCCCGAAAAACGTTAACCAAAACGTTGCCGAGCTTGAGCAAGTGCGTTTGGTACATCTGGATGATTTATCGCAAATTACAGACGAAACTTTAGAACGCAGAAAACAGCACATTCCACTGGCAGAAGCCATTCTTGAAGACGTAAAAGCTGAGTTTAACGACTGGATTGTCACCCGAAAGTTTGCGCCAACCATCAATGCATTAAAACTAAAATTGCTGGATTTTAAAATTGCCGAATTAGACACGCAACGCAAGAAAATCACCGGGTTTAATGAAACACAGGCAGAACTCATCAGCAATAATATTATTCAAAAAATTACCAATCACTTTGCACATCATCTAAAAACTGACGACCTTTCAACCGATGAAAGTCTGGAACTTATCAAAAAAGTTTTTCAGTTAGAAACCACAAGCAATGTCTAAACCTATAAGAATTGGCACACGTGACAGCCAATTAGCACTCTGGCAAGCCCAAACCGTACAGCACCAGCTGGAACATTTGGGACACAAAACCGTTATTGTTCCTGTAAAATCAACAGGTGATATTGATGTTACCACGCCACTTTATGAGCTGGGAATCACCGGAATTTTCACAAAAACCTTAGATACAGCATTACTCAACAACACGATAGACATTGCGGTACACTCGCTAAAAGATGTCCCTACACTATTGCCAAAAAATATCGTGCAAGCAGCCGTTTTAAAACGCGGCAATGTACAGGATATATTGGTTTTTAAAAACAATGAAGAATTTTTAGCGCAAAAAAACGCTGTGATTGCTACCGGAAGTTTACGCCGTAAAGCACAGTGGCTCAACCGTTATCCAACACATACCGTTGTCGATTTAAGAGGAAATGTCAACACACGGCTTCAAAAACTGGAAGACAATGAATGGAACGGTGCCGTATTTGCCGCAGCAGGATTAAAACGATTGGGCATCAAGCCGAAAGAATCCTTAAATCTGGATTGGATGATTCCTGCGCCCGGACAAGGCGCCATCATGATTACTGCATTGGAAAGCAATGAAACCGTAAGAGCAATCTGCACCCAGCTCAATCACGAAGAAACCGAAATATGCACTACTATAGAACGCACATTTTTAAACCTTTTGGAAGGTGGCTGTACAGCACCGATAGGCGCACTGGCAACCGTTAAAAATGATTCGGTGTCATTTCAAGGTATATTGCTCAACCTTGACGGTTCTAAAAAAATTGAAGTTAAACGACTCGAAAAACTTGGCGCACATCACAACATCGCCCGGTATTGTGCTGATTATATCATAAAACGTGGTGGCAATAAGCTGATGGATGACATAAAACGCGCCGGAAAAAGTGCACAGGTATATTCCACCAAAAAACTCACAGAAACACAACGTCAATTATTCAACCCCAATGTTATCGTTGACAGTGAAGATTTTATACAAATAAGCCTCAACCGAATACCGAAACCTGTTTTAAAATCACCCATTAAAAACGTCATCATTACCAGTCAAAATGCGGTTGAAGCTATTGTTACCAGTGTTCCTGCCAATGAATTGCAGTTTAAAAACATTTATTGTGTAGGCCGAAAAACCAAACGATTGATTGAGCAAAAAATAGGCAAAGTAACACATTATGAGAATGATGCCAAAAAACTGGCAGCCTATTTGGTAGAATATATAGACGGAACCGAGGTAACACATTTTTGCAGCGATATACGCCTGGATACCTTATCTGAAATTTTGGAAGACAACCATATAAAAGTAACCGATATTGAAGCTTACAAAACGGTTTTGAACCCTAAAGAGATTGAGGACGCTATTGAAGGCGTCATGTTTTACAGTCCGTCAAACGTGCAAAGCTATATGCAGAAAAATTTCGCTCGTGAAACAACTACTGCCTATTGCATAGGCGATACCACGGCAACAGAAGCCAAAAAACATTTTAAAGATATCAGAATTGCAAAAATACCAACAGTCGAAAGCGTTATCGATTTGGTAAATGAGCATTATGATAATTAGTTAATTGTTATTGGTTAATAGTTTCATCCAACAACAAACAACTCAACAACAAACGATTATGTTAAAAAACGATTTATTTTTAAAAGCCTTAAACGGAGAATCGGTAGAGCGTCCACCGGTATGGATGATGCGTCAGGCAGGAAGATATTTGCCTGAATTTATGGCTTTGCGTGAAAAATATGATTTCTTTACCCGCTGTAAAACACCCGAACTGGCTTCCGAAATCACCGTCCAGCCTATCAGAATCGTAAAACCCGACGCGGCGATTTTGTTTTCGGATATTTTGGTGGTTCCGCAGGCTATGGGAATCGATGTGGAACTGCAGGACAATATTGGGCCTGTAATCCCGAACCCGATACGTTCTTTGAAAGATGTAGAGCAGGTTCGCATTCCCGACATCAACGAATCTTTGGGCTATGTGATGGATGCCATCGATATGACCAAAGAAATGCTCAACAACGAAGTGCCTTTGATTGGTTTTGCAGGAAGTCCGTGGACAATTTTCTGCTATGTGGTAGAAGGAAAAGGTTCCAAAAGCTTTGACAAAGCCAAAGGTTTCTGTTTTTCTGAACCCGAAGCGGCTCATGCGTTGTTGCAAAAAATTACCGATACGACCATTCTATATTTAAAAGAAAAAGTAAAGCACGGCGTGAATGCTGTTCAGATTTTTGACAGTTGGGGCGGAATGCTTTCGCCAACAGACTATCAGGAATTTTCGTGGAAATATATCAACCAAATCGTTGAAGCATTGGCTGAAAGTACTAAAGTCATTGTTTTCGGAAAAGGCTGTTGGTTTGCATTAAATGATATGGCAAAATCCAAAGCCGCCGCTATCGGTGTTGACTGGACTTGCTCGGCAAGAAATGCCCGTTATCTGTCAGGCGGAAGAATCACATTGCAGGGAAATTTTGACCCGAGCAGATTGTTGTCGCCCATTCCGACCATCAAAAAAATGGTACACCAGATGATTGACGAATTTGGCAAAGACAATTATATCGCCAATCTGGGTCACGGAATTCTGCCAAATATTCCCGTTGACCATGCGAAGGCTTTTATTGATGCGGTGAAGGAGTACAAACGATAATTCTGGAATAAATATTTATTTTTGTAATAAGCATAAAACAGAAATGACAGAAAAAGAATTACATAACTATTTAAAAACCAAGTATCCAATCGAAAACGAAAAATGCGAATGGAAAGAATTTAAATCGTTAAAAAATTCTGTTGCAGGAAATGAAGGTAATGATATCATTTCATATATTTCTGCTATTGCAAATATGCAGGGAGGTCATTTGGTAATTGGCGTAAAGGATGAAACACTGGAAATTGTTGGTGTTCAAAATTTTTCAGGTTATACAATTGACAATATCAGATTTAGAATAAATGGTAATTGTACCAATCTGGATATTGAAAAATTCTTTGTTGACGAATTTGTTACTTCGGACACAAACAAAACTATTTGGGTTTTTAAAATACCGAAACATCAATTTAGACTTCCTGTTTATGCTCATAAAAAAACATGGCAAAGAATCGATGACCATTTAGTTGAAATGACCAAATCGAGACTAGAAGCAATTTTAACTGAAATCAAAAGTAATGAAGATTGGTCTAAGGAAATAATTGACGGAGCAACTATAGATGATTTAGATACAGAAGCTATTAAAAAGGCTAAAATAGAATTTATAAAAAGAAATCCGAAATACAGTAATGAAATTGAAAATTGGAACAATATTGATTTTTTAAATAAAGCCAAGATTACCATTAAAGGTAAAATAACCAGAACAGCATTAATTTTACTAGGCAAAGAAGAATCTGAGCATTATTTAAATTCGACGGTAAAAATTCGATGGAATTTGAAAAGCTTAGATAATCAAGATAAAGATTACGAAATATTTTCTATACCATTTTTATTAAACATTGATGAAATCTATAAAAAAATCCGAAACCTTAAATATCGCTATTTAAGAGAAGGCACTTTGTTTCCCGATGAAGTTTTAAGATACGAACCTTTTATCATTCGAGAGTCGTTAAACAATGCCATTGCACATCAGGATTATTCTAAAGGAGCAAGAATTAACGTTGTTGAGTTTGAAGATGACCACCTTGTGTTTTCCAATTACGGCTCATTTCTGCCTAAGTCAGTTGAAGAAGTTGTCTTAAATGATACCCCTGAAGAGGTTTACCGAAACCCTTTCTTGGTCGAAGCCATGAAAAATTTAGATATGATTGAAACGCAAGGAGGCGGCATCAAAAAAATGTTTAATTTTCAAAGGCAGCGTTTTTTCCCTTTGCCCGATTTTGATTTTGAAGACAACAAAGTAAAAGTGACAATTATTGGTAAAATTCTTGACGAAAATTTTGCCAGAATCCTAATACGAAATACGGAATTAAAATTAGAAGAAATTATTCTGCTTGATAAAGTTCAAAAGAAAAAAGATATAACCGAAAATGAATTTAAACACCTTAAAAAGTGCAAATATATAGAAGGTAGAAAACCAAATATTTATCTTTCTTATGAAGTGGTAGAATCAGTAAATAATGAAGACCTTAAACGTGAATATTTAGCTAACAGAAGTTTTGACGATACTCATTTTAAAGAAATGATTTTGGAATATTTACGAAAGTTTGGGAAAACAAAAAGAAACAATATCGACACCTTAATTGTACCAAAGTTATCAGCAGTTCTTAATGAAAATCAAAAAAAGAAAAAGGTTTCAAACTTTTTATTAGCTTTAAAAAATGAAGGTAAAATTATTTGTCATCCAGGTTATTTATGGGATGTTGTTTAGTCACTTTTTAGTCACTTTTTAGTCGCTTTTTAGTCACTTTTTATTGTAAAACACTGAATAACAAAAAAGTAAAAAACATATTAAACACTTTTTAATTGAAAAATAAATTCTACCAATACATTCAAAACCTGCAAGACCAAATCTGTAAAGGTTTGGAAGACATCGATGGTGTTGCTAAATTCCGTGAAGATGTTTGGGAACGCCTCGAAGGAGGTGGTGGAAGAACACGAGTTATTGAAAACGGAAAGGTTTTTGAAAAAGGCGGGGTCAACATTTCTGCCGTTCACGGAAAGCTTCCCGATACCATGCAGAAAATGTTCGGCGTGAAAGAAGCCGATTTTTTCGCCTGCGGATTGAGTCTGGTCATTCACCCTAAAAACCCGTTTGTACCAACCGTTCATGCCAATTGGCGGTATTTTGAAATGTATGACAAAGAAAGAAAAATCATCAACCAGTGGTTTGGCGGCGGACAGGATTTAACACCATATTACCTGTTTGAAGAAGATGCCAAACATTTTCACCAAACCTGCAAAACCGCCTGCGACAAACATAATCCCAGGTTTTATCCGAAATATAAAAAACAATGCGACGACTATTTTTGGAATACACATCGAAATGAAGCCCGTGGTATTGGCGGATTATTCTTCGATTACCTGAAAGAAACTGAAACCATGA
Source organism: uncultured Flavobacteriaceae bacterium (assembly GCA_964454675.1). Classification (GTDB taxonomy): domain Bacteria; phylum Bacteroidota; class Bacteroidia; order Flavobacteriales; family Flavobacteriaceae; genus CAYVUB01. The sequence continues at coordinate 52,867 of CAYVUB010000017.1, forward strand.
AAATGGAAGATTGGTACAATTTCGTTACAGAGGTTGGAAATTCTTTCTTAGAAGCATACACCCCGATTGTCGAAAAAAGAAAAGATTTACCATTTACCGAAGCAAACCGGAAATGGCAGGAAATACGTCGTGGTCGTTATGTAGAGTTCAATCTGGTTCACGACAAAGGCACCCTTTTCGGACTAAAAACCAACGGCAGAATTGAAAGCATTTTAATGAGTTTGCCGCCACACGTTCAGTGGGTTTATGATCATCACCCTGAAGCGGGAAGCGAAGAAGAAAAGTTAATTAAGATATTACAACAACCAATTAATTGGATAGCCCTTTAATCCCCAAAAGGGAAAACTCAAACATAAATGAACTCAAACATAAAATATAATTTATTATACCTGTTAATATATAGAAATTTAAAACCCTATTGACCCCTGATAGGAATTCCCCCTTTGGGGGTTAGGGGGCTTATATGTACCCATTAAGAAGAAACAGACGTTTAAGAGCCAACGAAAGTATTCGTTCATTAGTACGGGAAACCATCATTACGCCCAACGATTTTATTGTACCGTTATTTGTGGTTGAAGGTAAAGGTGTTAAAGAAGAAATCGCTTCGATGCCCAATTATTTCCGATACAGCTTGGATTTATTAGAAAAAGAAGTCAAAGAACTTTGGAGTCTCGGTTTAAAATCGGTATTGCTGTTTGTTAAGGTTCCCGATGTTTTAAAAGACAATAAAGGCACAGAAGCCTTAAATCCCGACGGACTGATGCAGCGTGCCATAAAAACCGTCAAAAACGCTTGCCCTGAAATGTTGGTCATGACCGATGTGGCGCTTGATCCGTATTCGTCTTTTGGTCATGACGGTATTATAGAAAACGGTCAAATAGTAAACGATGCTACCGTAGCTGTTTTAGCACAAATGAGTTTGTCACACGCCCGCTCGGGAGCCGATTTTGTCGCCCCAAGCGATATGATGGACGGCAGGATTCTGGCTATACGCGAATTACTTGAAACAGAAAGGTTTTACAACACCGGAATTATGAGTTATTCGGCTAAATATGCTTCGGCGTTTTACGGACCATTCCGTGATGCGCTCGATTCGGCACCTGTAGATTTAGGTAACGTTCCAAAAGACAAGAAAACCTACCAGATGGATTATGGCAACCGACTGGAAGCCATACGCGAAACCCTTATGGATATTGAAGAAGGTGCAGACATTGTGATGGTAAAACCGGGATTATGTTATTTGGATATTGTACGCGAAGTTAAAAACGCCGTGGATGTTCCTGTAGCGGTCTATCAGGTTTCGGGCGAATATGCCATGGTAAAAGCCGCTGCCAAAAAAGGATGGCTTGACCATGACGCCGTTGTGATGGAACAAATAACCGCCATTAAACGTGCCGGAGCTGATATTATAGCCAGCTATTTTGCAAAAGATGTTGTGAAACTTATTGGTTAATACACAATGGAAGAATGCGTCATACATACACCTTTAGGCTTCACTAAAATCACTGGTGACAATGATGGCATTACAAGCATTACGGTTTTAAATTCCGACGAAAAAATCACAGACATCATCCCTCAATCTTTACAGGAATGCGTGTATCAGCTCAACGATTATTTTGAAGGCATCCGTAAAAATTTTGATCTCAAATTAAATCCGGAAGGCACTGATTTTCAACAAACCGTCTGGAAACAATTGCAAACCATACCTTACGGAAAAACCTTATCATACCTTGAACTTTCCAAACAACTTGGCGATGTCAAAGCTATAAGGGCAGTTGCCAATGCCAACGGTAAAAATCCTGTGTGGATTATCATTCCGTGTCACAGAGTTATAGGAAGTGACGGCAGCCTTACAGGTTATGCAGGTGGCTTGGCAAGAAAACAATGGCTGCTCAACCATGAAAATCCGTATAAGCAGCAATCGTTGTTTTAAAAAAAATCTTACTGTTTTCTTTTTTGGTAATCAATAACAATATTTCATATATTTAGTTTTATAAAACTCTTTGACTATATGAAATTTCTTATCAAATTCCTTAAATGGACGCTCATTGTATTAGGTTTACTAATCGCCGTTCTTTACATAACCGATACCGATTATTTGATTAAAGCCGTAAGAACCATTTATGCAAAAGGCTATACTACAGCCTATTTGGAAGATTACAAAGAATTTGACAATCAAATAATTGACAACAAAACGGCACAGCCTTGGGCAAATCACAAAAATTACAATACCGCCACAGAAACCGATAAATTAAAACAAACCAATACCGCTTTAGGAACCGTTGCCTATGTTATCATCAAAAATGACAGTATCTGGTTTGAAAATTATTATGACGGATTTGACAACAGCTCAAAAACCAATTCGTTCTCAATGGCAAAAAGTTACGTATCGGCATTGCTCGGCAAAGCCATTATGGATGGTTATATCAAAAATTTAGACCAACCTGTAAGTGATTTTATTCCTGAGTTTGGTGAAGGCAAAGGCGCGAAAATGACCGTAGGTGATTTATCGAGCATGGCATCGGGTACCAATTGGGATGAAGCCTATTATTCACCATTATCCATCACAACCCGTGCGTATTTTGATGACAATCTGGATAAAGTTATCCTCGGTTTAAAAGTTGTGGACGACCCCGGAAAAGCGTTTAAATATTCCAGTGGCGATACACAAATGCTTGCCATGCTTATTGAGCGCGCCTCGGGCAAAAAAATATACAATTACCTTACCGAAAGTTTTTGGAAACCTCTTGGAAGCGAGCATCCTACATTATGGCAGCTTGACAGTGAAGATCATGATATGGTTAAGGCTTACTGCTGTATTGCCAGCAACGCCAAAGATTTTGCGCGGTTCGGGAAACTTTACAAAGACCACGGCAAATGGAATGGCAAGCAATTGTTAGATTCAGCATTTATCGCAAAATCTGTTACCCCTCGTTTTGCCGACAGCCCGGAATATGGTTATGGTTGGTGGTTAAAAACCATAGGCGACAAAAACTTTTTTATGATGCGTGGTCACTTGGGGCAATATGTTATTGTTGAACCTGCTGATAATGTGATTATTGTAAGACTCGGGCATCAAAAATCACCCGATGCCGGCGTAGGTGGTTTTTCTGAAGACCTTCATACATATATTGAAGAAGCCTACAAAATGATGGAAAATAACGGTTTGCTATAAACAAATATGATACGAAAACTCAATCTTGAAGACATCTTGTTTCTGGACATTGAAACTGTTCCGGAAACCGCTCATTTTTCTGATTTGGACGAAACTAAACAAGCGCTTTGGGAACACAAATCGCAGTACCAGAGAAAAGACGATGTCACGGCAGAAGAATTTTATGAACGCGCCGGAATTTGGGCAGAATTTGGTAAAATTATCTGTATCTCGGTTGGGTATTTTCACTTTCAAGGGGATGTCCGCACCTTTAGAGTCACCTCTTTTCATGGTGATGAAATCAAGATATTAAAAGATTTCAAAAACCTATTAGAAACCCATTACAATCATGCAAAACATTTACTTTGTGCACACAACGGTAAAGAATTTGACTTTCCGTACATTGCCAGACGTATGATTATTCATAACCTTGAATTGCCCAATAAGCTCAATTTGTTTGGTAAAAAACCTTGGGAAGTACCACATTTGGATACGTTGGAGCTGTGGAAATTTGGTGATTATAAAACCTTTACCTCTTTAAAATTATTGACCAACGTTTTGGGCATTCCGTCACCAAAAGATGATATTGACGGTAGTGAAGTTCGAAGCGTGTATTATGAAGAACACGACATTGACCGTATTATAACCTATTGCGAAAAAGACACGATTGCTGTTGCTCAAATATTTTTGCGCTTAAGAGGCGAACCCATTTTATATGAAAGCGAAATTCTTCACGTGTAGTTAAAAATCCTTAACTTTACAATCTATAAAAATGAATGAAACAGCCAACATATCTGTCATAAGTTTGATTCTGATAACAGCTGTCGGCACATTATTAATTGCAGCCGTTATTTATCTTTCGGTTAAGCTTTCACAATTAAAAAAACAAAAAAACGATTCTGAGACAACATTCCGGCAATTGGAAGGAAAAATCAATACCCTGCAATTAGAAACACTGGAGTCCAAGCTCAACCCGCATCTTTTTAAAAACATTCTCAATTCCATCCAGTCGCACGCTTATCAAACCTATTTTGCTTTAGACAAATTAGCCAATGTACTGGACTATATTCTATATGAAAGCAAAAATAAATTTGTAACCCCAAAAGAAGAAATTGAATTTGCGCTGAGCCTTATCGAAATCAACAAAATAAAAGTAAGCCCATTGTTTGAATTGAAGGTAAAAACAAAAGTGAATAAAACCGAACTGCTTTATGAACAGCCACTTCTGGCACCTTTAATTTGCATCGATTTGATAGAAAACGCCTTTAAACATGCCGATTTGCAAAGCCCCGATGCTTTTATTGCCATTACCTTTGAGTTTAAAGACGGTATATTTACATTAACTGTTGCAAACAAAATATCGCCACGCACACCTTTAAAAAAGAAATATGCCGGCATAGGTTCTGAAACACTCGAACAGCGTTTAAAAATTATTTATAAGGATAACTTTAAATTGAATAAATTTACCGAAGACAACGTATTTATTGCACAGTTAAAAATCAATTTACTTGAACACAAAGTTAAAATGCTTGCTGCTGGATGATGAGCTTCCGGGACTGACATATCTTAAAATGCTCTGTGAACAAATTCCTGAACTGGAAGTTGTAAAGGCATTTGATAGTTCTGAAAAATTATTAAAAGAGCTCCCAAAACTCGATTTTGACCTTTGTATTCTTGATATAGAAATGCCGGCAATTAACGGCTTGCAGGTAGCTAACCTGCTAAACGGAAAACCCGTAATTTTTACCACAGCCTACAAAGATTATGCTGTGGAAGCGTTTGAGGTTAATGCTATTGATTACATTATCAAACCCATAAAAAAAGAACGTTTGGTTCAGGCTGTTGCAAAAGCTGTCGCGAGAGCGCAGGAAAAAGCGCAGGAAAAACAATTTATCCAGCTCAATACAGACAAAGGAAAGGCTTTGATATTCTTCAACCAGCTTTGTTATATTAAAACTTCAGAAACCGACAGCAGAGACAAGACGGCATATCTTTTTGACGGCACCGTTTTTACATTAAAAAACATATCGTATAAAAAGCTGTTAGACTTACTGCCTGCAAATGACTTTTGCCGCATCAACAAAAAAGAAGTCATTGCCATAAAAACAGTACAGGCGTTTTCATTTGACGAAATTGCAACCAACATTCAGATTGAAACAAAAAAACCATTAAAGTTAACGCTTAGTGAAGTATATCGAGCCCTTTTTCTTGACAAAGTCAAGCTATAATTTTATTACAGTTTTTGTCCTTTTTATTACATAAAACCATCGTTTTATCCCTTTTGGCACTATAAATTTTATTTTATCAGCATTTTTACGGTTGTGACAATAGTGATTTTCATAACATGGAGTTGTAAAATGTGAAAAAACATCTAATTTTAAACTATGAAAAATTATAAAAACTTACTTTTTTACATTGGTGTAACCGGCGGATTTTCGGTTTTAATGTATTGGATTGTGTTGCTTGGTGCAAAACTGGAACAAGGCAGAAATATTGTGATTCCAAATTCAGATAAAAGCCAGTGGCAGGAATTTTTAGACGCTTTGGTTCACAATCTGCAACATCCGCTGGCATTGCTTTTGGCTCAAATTGTGACCATCATATTTGTGGCGAGAATTTTTGGCTGGATTTGTAAAAAAATAAGACAACCTACGGTAATTGGCGAAATGATTGCCGGAATTGTTTTGGGTCCATCATTGATAGGAATGTATTTTCCGGAATTTTCGGCAGCATTATTTCCAGATGCTTCTTTGGGTAACTTGCAGTTTTTAAGTCAGATAGGTTTAATATTTTTCATGTATATCGTGGGTATGGAACTCGACTTGAACGTCTTGAAAAACAAAGCCAATGATGCTGTTGTCATAAGTCACGCCAGTATTGTTATTCCGTTTACTCTCGGAATTGGACTGGCATATTTTACCTATGAAACTTTTGCACCTATGGGCGTACAATTTTCATCCTTCGGGCTATTTATAGGTATTGCCATGAGTATCACGGCTTTCCCTGTTTTGGCAAGAATTGTACAAGAACGGGGCATTCATAAAACCCGCTTAGCACCATTGTCGTTACCTGTGCTGCCGCAGACGATATTACGGCATGGTGCTTACTGGCTGCCGTAATTGCCATTGTAAAAGCAGGGTCGTTTGTAAGTGCTTTGTATATCATTGGCTTAGCGGTACTTTATGTATTGCTTATGATAAAAGTTGTACGCCCGTTTCTTGAAAGAGTAGGAAACCTTTACAATTCAAAAGGAAGTTTGACAAAACCTATTGTAGCCATATTCTTTTTAACACTTATCATTTCATCTTACGCTACAGAAGTTATAGGTATTCATGCACTTTTTGGAGCATTTATGGCAGGCGCAATCATGCCAAACAATCTAAATTTCAGAGATATATTTATTGAAAAAGTAGAAGATGTAGCCACTATTGTGTTACTTCCGCTGTTTTTTGTTTTCACCGGATTAAGAACCGAGATAGGACTTCTTAACGATCCCGAATTATGGAAAATAACAGGATTTATCATACTTGTAGCCGTCATAGGAAAATTTGTAGGAAGTGCCGTAGCGGCAAAATACGTAGGACAAAACTGGAAAGACAGCTTGACCATTGGTGCTTTAATGAATACCCGCGGATTGATGGAGCTCGTAGTTTTAAATATTGGTTATGATCTTGGCGTATTAACCCCCGAAATTTTTGCCATGATGGTCATCATGGCATTGGTAACCACGTTTATGACAGGACCTGCGTTAGATTTAATCAATTGGGCATTCAAATCAAAAACCGAAAAAATCCCTGATGAAATTAGTCAAATAAGTAAATACAAAGTCCTTATTTCATTTGGAAACCCCGAAGGTGGTAAATCTCTTTTAAAACTTGCAAACGGACTTACCAAAAAAATGAACGACAACTCAAGCATTACCGCAATGCACCTTACACCAACCAATGAGTTTCATCATTACAATTCAGAACAATATGAAAAAGAAAGCTTTGCGCCAATCATCAGTGAATCTGAAAATTTAAATCAAAAAATCACAACGCTCTTTAAAGCATCAAATGATATAAATACAGATATTACCGAAGTTGCAAACAAAGGCGATTATGATTTACTGTTGGTAGGAATCGGGCGGTCTATTTTTGAAGGCAGCCTTTTAGGAAAAATATTGGGTTTTACTACCCGAATAATCAATCCCGAAAAAATCATCAATCAGGTAACCGGCAAAGAAAGTATTTTTGAAAATTCGCCTTTTGACGAAAGAACACGGGCTATTGTAAATAAAAGCAACGTAAATGTCGGTATTTTAATTGATAAAGGATTTCAGAAAATTGAACGTGTTTTTCTTCCGGTTTTTAGTGAAGATGATATCTTTTTGGTTAAATATGCTCAAAAGCTCATTACCAATTCCGGCGCACAAATAACCGTATTGGATGTTGATAACCAGGTAAAAAACAGTTTAAATTTAAAAGAATCCATCCGCTTGATTGAAAAAAATGCACCAAACCATATTCAGGTTATCAATGACCGGATATTAGCGGCAGATTTTTTAAGACAAAAAGACCTTATGCTTATAAGTCTTGAAAGTTGGAAAAAACTTGTAGAAACCCGCAGCTTGTGGCTGTCTGATATTCCGTCAACATTAATATTGGACGAAAAATCATAATTATTTCAGTTTAGTTTAAAAAGAAGAAATCCGGATATGTGCGTATCCGGATTTCTTAATTTACAGCAAACGCTATGAGACTATATCATTTTAAAATTTTCAGAATCATCTTCATATAAAATGATTATTTTTACAATGATTTATGAACACAAACGCTTTGCTTTCCGTCGAAAATTTATCCATTTCGTTC
>CAYVUB010000018.1:0-16283 GCA_964454675.1 uncultured Flavobacteriaceae bacterium
CGGGTTCAGACTGAATTATTTGAGAAACCGTTGCTACCTGATTTGTAATTTTTGTTATATAAGCTTGTGCAAAACGGTCTGGTTTTTTGCAGAACGGAATATTCCAATGTCCTTTATTATTAAACCGCATCATTCCATTAAATCCTGCCCTTGAAAGGAAAATAAAATCGTAAGGTGAAAATTCTCCGCTATTGAAACGTGAACGAACTTCTAAATAATGTTCGTATCCATTATTTTCGGCTTTGCTTAAAATTGCTCCTTCATTTTCAAGATAGTGCTTCATCAAAGGTGCAGTAATTTCTTTTTGCTGAATGCCTTTATAGAAATTAATAATGTGCGGATTTGTGTCATTCAAAATAGCTTTTTTGTAACCCGAATTAAAAGCCACAACACCTGTTCCAAGAAATGGTTCTATCCATTTGCCTTGAACTTTTGGGGCAAGTTCCATAATCCAAGGTACGAGCTTGGTTTTTATGCCTTGACTTTTTATGGGTGGAACAATTACTCTCATTTACTCACTTTGTTTTATTTGTCTTTTTGGTGTTCGTGATTACTTCGTAATTTACATCTTTTTTATAGGTTGTTCGTGATACAATTTTTTCCAATAAATCTGCTCTGCCTTTAAATTCTAAAAAGTCTTTAAGTGTCGTAATCTTTGTAGGTTTGCCGTCTTTTACCATTGTGGCAGAACCGTAGTTTATCCAATATTCGTCAAACCATTCTTCGCCTAATTGGCTGAAAATTCCGTTTTCATTTCTTAAATCGTCAATGCTAAGTGTCGAGCCAATATTTGCTGTATTTCCAGAACCTTGTTTGTCGCTGGCAATTTTCCATTTTTCTGCCACAAAAAAGTCAAAATCCTTAATTACAGAAGTGATTGATTTTAAGTTGTCAACCGTTGTAACTTCTCTGTCGCCTACTTTTTGGTTTGGTGTTTCGTATTCTTCCTGAAGTTCTTGAACTTGATAAATTTCTGTTTCTGAAACATCGTCTGTCAAATCAGTTCTTGTATAAATTACACCTAAACAAAAATGTGCTAAATATTGATTGTAAGGAAACTGAATGTTTTTCTTTTTATCTCTTTCTTTGAAATAACTGCCGTGGCTACCAAGCGTAAAACTCGAAATCCCATTTTTTTTGCGATAAGTTGTTTTAAGGTCAACAGCAAATTTTACGTCTTCGTTTTCCTTGTGAATAAAAGTAAGGTCAGGGTAATAGTTTTGATGTTCTGTTAAAATGATATTATATCCGTTTTCTTCTGCAAACTGTAAAATTTGCGGAAAAATATGTATTTCAAGTATTTTGGAAACAATTTTAGTATCTGACGAAATGGTGTAAATATTCTTATAAACGTCAATAAATCCCTTTACAGACCAATCTCCATTTTCTGTTGAAACGTATTTTTCGAGTTTTTCAGTAAAGGTGTCTAGTGCTTTCTTGAACGCTGTTTTATATCTGTTTTTTACTTTTAAATCCATATTACGAAGTTACCATTTTTATCTCGGTCAGTTTGTTGATAAGTTGTTTTTTTGACAGATGTTGATGTTAGCACGGTCGCTCATAGCATTGGGTACAACAACAAGGTTACAAAGCGGTAAAGTTACAGAGTTTCTTTTGCTAATAAAAGGAATTTTCATTCTGCCGGGGTCATTTATCTATTCTTTTCAGTCCCATTTTTTGAGCTTTTTTCATTACAAATTCCAAAGCAGCTTCATATTCGTTAGGAATTTCACCTTCAAGAATGGCTTCTTTTACAGCTTCTTTCAATAGTCCTATTTCTTTTGAAGGTTTTAAATTGAATGTCGCCATAATTTCTTCGCCGGTAATTGGCGGCTGGAAATTTCGTATATGGTCGCGCTCTTCAACTTCTACGATTTTTTGCCGCACCAATTGAAAATTGGCGTGATATTTACTGAATTTTTTCGGGTTTTTTGTGGTAATATCTGCTTCGCAGAGCGTCATTAAATCATCAACAAAATCACCTGCGTCAAACACAAGTCTTCGCACGGCAGAATCCGTAACTTCGTCATTAGACAATGCAATGGGGCGTGAGCTCATAAATACCATTTTCTGAACAAATTTCATGTGCTCGTTAAGCGGCATTTTTAAGCGTTTAAAAAGTTTGTAAACCATTTTTGAACCTTCAAATTCGTGCCCATGAAATGTCCAGCCTACTTTTTTACTGAATTTTTTGGTTGGTGCTTTTCCTATATCGTGCAGTAATGCCGCCCAGCGCAGCCACAGGTTATCGGTATGTTTTGAAATATTGTCAACAACTTCGAGCGTATGATAAAAATTATCTTTATGACGCTGACCTTCAACTTCGTCAATGCCTTTTAAAGCAACAAGTTCGGGCAAGATATGGTGTAGTAATCCTGTTTTTTCAAGCAGTAAAAAGCCTACAGACGGCACATTGCTAAGCAAAATTTTGTTGAGCTCGGTTACAATGCGCTCGTTGGTAATGATAGTGATACGCTCATTATTTTTTGCGATGGATTGCAGTGAGCCGGCTTCAATTGTAAATCCAAGCTGTGCTGCAAAACGTATGGCACGCATCATTCGCAGCGGGTCATCACTATACGTAATATCGGGGTTGAGCGGCGTGCGTATGATTTTGTTCTGTAAATCGTTTATGCCGTCAAACGGATCGAGCAGCTCGCCGTAATTTTCTTGATTTAAGCTGATAGCCAATGCGTTTATGGTAAAATCCCGACGGTTTTGGTCATCCTGCAAAGTCCCGTTTTCAACAATGGGATTACGGCTGTTTTCATTGTAAGATTCTTTGCGTGCGCCTACAAATTCTATCTCTATATCGTCGTGGCGCAGCATGGCCGTGCCGTAAGTTTTGAATATTTGAACTTTAGGTTTGCCGGGTAAGTTTTTTGCGACCGTATTTGCCAGATCAATACCGCTGCCTATTGCCACAATATCAATATCTTTATGAGAACTGCGTTGTAAAATCAAGTCGCGTACAAAGCCGCCAATGACATAACTGTCTAATCCGAGAGATTTTGATGCTTCGGAAATGGTTTTGAATATCGGGTTATTTAGAGCTTGTTTAAAATTCAAGGTTTTTTAGTTTTACTTCGTACAGTTCGCTTCGCTTGTTTTCAGGCTTTTTTAGTTTCAAGTTTCAGGTTTCAAGTTTCAAGTTTCAGGTTTCAGGTTTCAGGTTTCAAGTTATTTAGTTTGAATGAAACTTGAAACAAATCATTTCCTGATTATCGTAACTCTATTATCCAAAGTCAACCTGATGATTGAAGAGGGTTTTGAACAGATTTTATCGTGATGCAAATTTACGACATAGTCAATACCTTTTATAATTTCACTTGAAATTTCTTTGAAAGACTTTGGTGTTGGCTGTCCGCTGATATTTGCCGATGTGGAAACAATGGGTTTGTTGAAACGGCGCAGCAGTTTAAAGCAAAAATCATCATAAGGAATACGCATGGCTATGGTATTGTCATGGGCAACGAGGTTGTGAGCTAAGTGCTGCGGTTCATCATAAATGATAGTAACAGGTTCTTCTGTAATATCCAGAATATTATAGGCTGCATCGGGAATTTTACGGATATATTTGCCTAACATTCTGTCATCGGCAACCAGGCAAATAAGTGCTTTACTGTCGTTGCGCTGCTTTAGTTTGAACACTTTTTCTACAGCTTCAGGATTAGTAGCATCACAACCTATTCCCCAAACGGTATCGGTAGGATAGAGGATAAGCCCACCGTTTTTAATAGCTTCAAAGGCGTTAGTGACTTCTGTGTTAATGTCAGGCATAAATAGATTTAATCTTCCGAAATGTTATTGTTGTTCTCAAAAGAGTGATGCTCGTCATCTTTTTTTTCTTTGAGATTTGCATCTTTGAGTTCGTCTCTAATAGATTTTTCCCAAAGTTTAACACCGCTCAAATAGGCTGTACGGGCAATCATATAGGCTGCTACCGGCGAAGTAATCAATAAAAAGAAAATAATAGCGAATACTTTTGTTGTTACCGAAAAGTCTGAGAAGTGAAATGCGGCAGCACCTAATATACAGCCTACACCTATGGTAGCAGCTTTTACGGTTACAGATAACCGTGTGTAAAAATCGGGCATACGGTATATTCCCAGCGATGCTATCAAGATAAATAGAGCACCCATAGTGCATAATATCATTATAATTATATCATTCATTTTTATCTCCTTTATCTAAATAATACGAAAAAGCTATGGTGCTCAAAAACGCAATAAGGGCCAATATGGTTGCCGTGTCCAAAAATGTCGGGTCTTCGTATATCAAACAAAAAACCCCGATAAGGCCAACCCCTGAAGAGATTATCAAATCTAATGCAATAACCCTGTCTGCCACATGCGGACCTTTTAAAAACCTGATTGTTATTATGAAAATAGCAAGACAGATTATTGGTACAACAACATATAATAAATAGTTTTCAAGAGTCATCTTATCTTAATATTTCTATGAGTTTTCTTTCCAATCCGTTTTTTAACCGTTCTATAAATTTTTCTTTGTCCTGTATATACAAGCTGTGAATATAAAGCAGTTTTTTATCATCGCTTATTTTCATAACCATGGTTCCCGGTGTGAGTGCTATGATGTTGGTAAGCATTGTTATTTCAAAATCTGTTTTCAGGTTGTGTTTGTATGCAATAATCCCGGGGGTTATGTTTAGTTTTGGGGTCATGATTTCTCGAGTTACCTCAATATTTGCTCTTACCATATCATAGAGGAAATATACTATAAACATGATTATTTTGGGCACACGGTAAAAATACCCTTTTTCGGGCGACGATGATTTGGATGTTCTTGCCAGAAGCCATAGTATAAAGAAGCCCATGACATAACCAAACATAAAGTTGGTGTAGTTGAGGTGTCCTGTAAGAGCTACCCAAACTAAGCACAACAATAAATTCAGTAAAAACTGTTTAATCATTATTTGATGATGTTATTGAGTACCGCGTCTATATATAAAGACGGATGCATAAGTTCATAAGCTGTTTTTTGGGCAATTTCATAAACATTTTCGGCATTGAACCCAATGTATAAAGATACAAAAGATAATATCGTTATAGGACCAACCAATGCAAATTTTCTGCTTAGAGAAAGATTTGCAAAATGGTCTATTTCTTCTGTGAGCGGTTTGGGCGATTCTTTCCAGAAGACTTCTGCCCACATTCTGGCGATGACAAAAAGTGTTACAAAACTGGCAATGATAATTGATGCTAATAATAGATATTCTCCGGCTTTTAACGATTCTCCAAAAAACTGTATTTTAGGCCAAAACCCCGATAATGGCGGAATTCCTACAAGAGAAAACATGGCTATGGCTATTAAAAACGATAATTTAGGATAATCTTTATAGAGTCCGCCCAAACGACGCATATCTGTAGTTTCCCGTATTTTGTGGATAACTCCCATGATCATCAGTAAATTACTTTTTACAATCACGTCGTGAATGAGATAAAAAATAACTCCCGCAAAAGCCAGTTCGGTATAAAGCCCTATTCCTGCTATTAAATACCCTATGTGGCAGACAATGAGATATGATATGAGCCTTCTTATGCTTTTTTTGTTGATGGTTCCCAATGCACCCGTTATCATGGTCATAATGGCAATGAAAATAAACACATTCAGTGTAAAATCATCAGGTTTAAAAATAAGCGTAAAAACTCTTATCATGGCATAAATTCCCATTTTGGTAAGCAACCCTCCAAAAATAGCCGCAATGGCAGACGGCGGTGTATGGTAAGATGACGGCAGCCAGAAATAAAGCGGAAAAACAGCCGATTTGATTCCGAAGCCTGCAAAGAACAACAAAGCTGTTACCGAAACCAGGCCTTTGTTTTCTACTTCGGCGATTCTCAGGGACAGTTCTGCCATATTGAGCGTTCCCGTGATTCCGTAGAGGATACCAATGGCTGTCAAAAATATGGTAGAAGCCAGCATATTCATCGTAACATACTTGATAGCTCCTTCCATCTGCATTTTTTTTCCGCCCAGTGTAAGCAATACAAATGACGATATGATAACAACTTCAAACCAAACGTATAAATTAAAAATATCTCCGGTGAGAAATGTTCCCAAAAGACCCATAATCAAAAAATGGAACAGGAAAAAATAGCCGTATTTAATCCGGCTTATATTGAGAGCGGAAGTAGAGTAAATCCCAACAGTTAAGCTTACAATAGCTGTGAGTAAAACCATTATGGAACTGAACGTATCTGAAACAAAAGTAATCCCGAACGGTGCCTGCCAGTTACCTGCCTGGAGTACCAGAAAACCGTGTTCCCGGGTGGCAAAAAATAGACGGACGCAAAGTATAAAAGCAATACTGTTTCCTATAATACTGATGATTTTTTGAGCCTGTACACGCTGCCAAAAAAAGAGCAGCAGCACAGCTGTTATCATGTGGGCAAGTATGGGAGCAAGTATAAAGTTTGTCGTCATATATCTAAATCTTGAATATTTAAAGAATCCAAGTCATCAGATCCTGTCGTTGCATAAACTTTTTTGAGCAGGATAATAGCAAATGCCGTTAAAGCGAAACTAATTACAATTGCGGTAAGAATCAATGCCTGTGGTACCGGATCGGCATAAGCGCCTGTAAGCGTTTTTTCTGCTTCTCCAATAATAGGAGGTTTTCCTTTGGTAAGTCCACCCATTAAAAAAATAAGGATGTTGGCTCCGTTTCCGAGTAAAAGCAGTCCTAATAATAATTTTACCATGCTGCGCCTGAGCATCATAAAAATTCCCGCCGAATATAATATCCCAACCAATAATACTAATAGTAATTCCATAAATCAATTTCAATGTCAATTTCAAATTTCAATGTCAATAATTAATTATTTTAAGTCTTAATACTTAATACCTCCTTTACACATTTTCTTTAATCGTAAACAAAATAGTAAGTGTAACGCCTACAACCACCAGATAAACTCCTATGTCAAAAAATAATGCTGTTCCAACAGAGCCTATTATTGCAATAGGTGTGTTAAGCCAAAGCCCTGTCATGAACGGAGTTCCCGAAAAAACAGGTAAAATCCCGCTTAAGATGGATAAAGATAACCCAATTGGGATTAAAGTTTTTGGTGTAAACGAAAACAATAACAGTGTTTCTTTTGTTGTATGTGCAAATGAATGCAGTACAAACGCAATCGCTGCAATGAGTCCGCCTATAAAGCCTCCTCCCGATAAATAATGCCCTCTGAGCAACACAAAAATGGAGAACATTAAAAGCAGCGGAATCAAATAATTTGTCGCTGTTTTCAGGATAATCATATCCGATTTTGAATTTAACCTGTTAGGTTTAGTCTGCTTCTTCATGGTCTGTCCTGTATTTTAATAAACTATAAACGCCTAAAGCGGCTATTGATAAAACGATGGTTTCTATCATGGTGTCAAACCCTCTGAAATCAACCAAGATAACATTCACGACATTTTTTCCTTTTGCCAGGGTATAGGCACTATCGGCATAAAACATACTGGTTTCTTTTGTTGCCGGATATACCAAAGCCTGTAAGGTGATGAGTGTAATCAAACTTCCAAAACATAAAGAAACAATGGTGTCTCTGATAATTATTTTGGGACTTCTAAAGGTTAAAAATGGCGGCAGTTTAAACAATACCAATACAAATAATACTACGGTAAGCGTGTCAATTGTAAACTGTGTCATTGCCAGGTCGGGTGCGCCGTAAAACACAAAAATCAAACAGATACAATACCCTATGATACCCAAACTTGCTATGGCTGCTAATCTTGAAGGCGTTTTGATTGTGAAATAAATAGCTACAATAATTATAACAAATATGGTGAGTTCATAAAGCCTGAACCCCGATAAATCACTGGTGTTGACCCTGATTGGAACGGTTGTGAACAGCCTGTATCCTACAAGAATTGTGATAAATAAAATTATAGTAATCACATAATTACGAAGGTAGCCGTTATGAAAAAACCGGGTATATTGAAATGCAAAATGACGTGTGTTTTCTACAAATGTTTCTACAAGATTTTTTGGAGAAATTCTGTTAAAGGCTTCAATAAAACTGAGGGATTTTTCATTGTATTTTTTTGCAAAAAAGAGTATTAACCCTAAAGCAACGGTAATGCCGCTAAGCAGGAGCACAATATTAAAACCATGCCATATTTTTAGATACAGTTCGGTGGGTTGTGTGCTTATTGACAGGAAGGCGTAATTGATAATTCCGTCATTGGCAATAAAAGGGAAACATCCAAAAAGCAGGGTTAAAAAGCTCAGGATAATTACAGGAATCTGTAAAAAGTTACCGGGTTTGTGAGCTTTTTCAAAATTTTCGGGAAGTTTTCCTATAAAAGGTTTTATTCCTGCCATAAACCCGGAACACGCTAAAAGTATGTTGGTCAATACGGCTATTCCTGTAATCCATAAAGCCCAGTTTGGGATATGCAAGGTAGATTCGTAAATCAAATCTTTACTTATAAAACCAAATGTAAGCGGGATTCCTGCGCTTGACAATGCTGCAATTAAAGATACTATGGCAACAACAGGCATTACTTTTCTCAATCCCGATAATTCTGTAAGGTTTCGGGTGTGTACGGCATGGTCAACAATTCCTGTTACAAGGAATAAGGTAGCTTTATACAGCGCATGAACCATAATAAATGTAACGGCTGCATATAAAGCATAATCGTTGCCGATACCTAAAAGAAAAACGATAATCCCTAAAGCAGATATGGTCGAATAGGCGAGAATACTTTTCATATCAACCCTTAAAATACTGTGGAAAGCTCCGTAAAGCATCGTAATTCCGCCAACAATCATAAGCGTATTGTTCCATAGTAAACCATCGCTTAAAACCGGTGTAAACCGCGCCAGAATATAGATACCGGCTT
The DNA here is from genome assembly GCA_964454675.1 of uncultured Flavobacteriaceae bacterium. Lineage (GTDB taxonomy): Bacteria > Bacteroidota > Bacteroidia > Flavobacteriales > Flavobacteriaceae > CAYVUB01. Next base: position 8,869 of record CAYVUB010000018.1, read on the forward strand.
TTACCATTGTTGCAGAATGCAGATATGCCGAAACCGGTGTTGGTGCCTGCATGGCGCCCGGTAGCCAGAAATGAAACGGAAACTGGGCCGACTTGGTAAAAGCACCTGCAAAAACAAAAAAGAGTATCAGCGGAAAAAAAGCGTTATTTTGTAATACTTCAGACGATGTGAGCAATTCGTTTATAGAATATGTACCCGATATATTCCCGATGAGTAAAAACCCTGTTAAAAGTAAAAAGCCACCAAATCCGGTGATGCCCAAAGCCGTAAGCGCGCTTGCCCGGGAATTTTCATCTTCGTTGTTAAATCCTATTAAAAAGTAAGATGTAATGCTTGTTAACTCCCAAAACATAAAAACGGCTATAAGGTTGTCAGACAGGACAAGCCCCAGCATGGCACCCATAAACAGTGTGAGATAACAAAAAAAGCGGTTTAAATACGGATGATGTTTTAAATAATAAGATGCGTAAAAGTATATGAGCGACCCGATTCCCGTAATGAGCAATGAAAAGAGCAATGAAAGTCCGTCAAGCTTAAAATTAAGATTTATGCCCAGTGAAGGAATCCATTTATATGTATGATAAACTTCTTCATGCCATTCCCATTGAATAAGAAGCAAATAAGTGAAAAAATAGATAAATAACGATACAGGAAGCAAGCCTGTGAGCTTGTAATATTTTGGACGGATATAGTTCCCTGAAAAGAGAATCAGAAACGCAGAGATGAAAGTTAATATTACAATAGTAAGCATGCTTGGCTTTTATTTTTGAACGTGCGTAAAGATAGAAATAATGATAAAAAAACGTGTATAAAAGATAGGTTAAAGAAGGATTTTTTTTTAATTTGTTTTTTTGGAAAATGTTGTAAAATTATTAAATGATTCCATAATTAAAAAAGGAAGTTTATAGGAAACAAATTTAATAGTTACCTTTTAACATTGATTTAAAACTTTGTAATATTGTAATATGAAAAAAGTTTTGAGTGAAGTTTATATGTTGTATGAAGAACAACTTGATAACAGTGTTATTAATTTTGATTCACAAGGTGAAAACTTTGGAAATCAACAACGAAATTCGTTAAAACTGTTTATCATTGATGGTAAAACGATTAATGTAAAATCGTTTAAGGTTCCTAATATTTTCAATCAAATAGCCTATCATTTTTTCAGAAAAAGCAAAGCACAGCGTTCTTTTGAGTATGCCAATAAATTGACAGAGCTTGGTATTGGCACGCCGCAACCTGTTGCTTATTATGAGTTTCCTTCACTTTTGCTATTCAAAAAAAGTTATTATGTAAGTGAGCAACAAGATTGTGATTTAACGTACAGGGAATTATCCAAAGATTTTAATATTCCCAACCACGAAGCCATTTTAAGAGCCTTCACACGATTTACGTTTGAGCTGCATGAAAAAGGAATTAACTTTCTCGACCATTCGCCCGGAAATACCTTAATAAAAATAAACGGCAACGATTACAATTTTTATCTTGTGGACTTAAACCGTATGGAATTTAAACCGATGGATTTTGAAATGCGCATGAAAAATTTTGCCCGGTTAACCGTTCATCAATCTATGGTTGAGGTTATGAGTGAGGAATATGCAAAACTTTACGGCAAACCTTACGGTGAAGTTTTTAGCAGGATGTGGCAATATACTGTTGATTTCCAGAAACAACACAAAAACAAGAGAAAGCTAAAGAAAAGGCTTAAGTTTTGGAAGCATTAATCAGTTTGATTTTTATGTAATTCTTGTAGTTTAAAAAATCTGAAATATACGCCTTGGGCAAGTATTAAACATATTTTATATCCTTTATATCCGTCCAAAATCCCAAACCTGATAAAATAATTATTTAAAAACTTATAAGCAGGCTTTATATAAAAATGAAAAAAGCCGGGTATCATTCCTTTTTTATAAAGTTCATGAGCTTTTAATTTTTCATAAGAGAATATCTTATTCTTGAAATGCTCAATACTCTTATAGCTATAATGGTCAATTGCGTGTTTTAATTTTCCGCTTTTTCCATCAACAATAAGTTTTTCATGTACAAACAAATTAGCATCATATTTGCATTTGGATTTTTTAAACAGTCTGTGAGAGAAAGTTGTTTGAACACCACTAAATCTAATGCGCTCATTATTTAAATAATATTTAAAAGCACTTAAGTAGGCAACAATGGTGTTATCTGTTGAGTTAATTTTTTGAATGACATCTTTTTTGTAATCTTCAGAAATAAATTCATCGGCATCTATAAATAATACCCAATCATTTTTTGCCAGGTTTAGTGCATAGTTTTTTTGATTTGAAAAGTTGTCAAAAGGACGTTGATAAGCTTTTACTTGGTTATAAGATAAAAGTTTATCATACGTTTTATCTGTACTAAAAGAGTCCACTACTACAATCTCATCAACAATGTCTATTAATGACTGCAAACATTTTTCTATGTTTTCTTCTTCATTGTAGGTTATAATAACGCCTGAAAGTTTTACCATTGTGCTAAAGTTGTCGGGTAAAAATACTGCTTTTAACAATATGAGTCCTTACAAAAACTTACCGAAGCAATGACTGCTTCAATATTATGAATTTCATTTCCTGTAGGAATTATGGCGGTTAACTTATTCATTATGAAGAATAGTATATTGCTTGTTGTAGCTTTTAAAAGTAAAGTATTTTAAACGTTTGCGGATTTTATATTTGCGAATCAAATTTAAAGGTTTTCGTTTTAAATGCGTTTTGTCTTTATGTAAGTAACTGATGGTTGCATCAACAATGCGTCCGCTTGATTTTCCGTCGTAGTAGGGATGCAATTCATTGATAAAAAGCTCAATATTTTTTAATAAATCATCAGAAGGATTTAGTGCCTTTTCAAAGGCTTTTTCAATGAGGCTTGATTCGGTTATATTTATTAAATAACTGTGGTTAAATGTATGGTTAAAAGTAACCACAGGTTTTCTTTGCAATAAAAATTCCTGAATAGCCGATGTGGTATCGGCAAACATCATATCTGCTTTTTTGAATAACGGAATTAAATCTGTCGTGTCAAAATAGGTAAAATTTTCTCCTGTTAATGCTTGCCACTTTTTTTTGATTTCTAAAGGTAATTTTGGATGTAATACCATCAAGAATTGATAGTCTCCTTTTTCAGAAAGTTTTTTAATTTCATCAAAAACATCATTTCTGTAAGCCAAACTTAAACGCTCTGTAAAGGTTGAAGCAATCATGACAACAGGCTTTGAATCTTCGTTTTTAGAAATCAAAGGAAACAAAGGATCAACTTTTGACCAGCCGGTTTCAATAACTTCAAAGTGTGGATGTTTTTTTTGTTGTGCCTTGAAACCTTGGGTAGAAGTAGGACCTTGAGTGCAGTACAAATCAAAAAAACCGCGTATCCTGAAATGTGCAAAAGAGTTGTTGCCTTCGGGACGTTTTTGAGCATTAAACCCATGAAATATCTGAACTTTCAACCCCGATATAAAGTCTGCCACAATATCGGTTGCGGTCAATACTATATCTGGCTGATAGTTAATAACTTCTTTGATAGTGTTTAAAGTGTTTGGTTTACTGCTTATTGCTTTTTTTCCGTCTTCCAAATCACTGAACCATTTAACGGTATAGCCTCTGTCAATAATTTCTTCTTCCAAAGGATTGCCAATAGGAACCGAGTAACTGTATGATATGTATATTAAAAATTTGTAGTGCATTTTTTAACTAACCCGCTTTTCTAACCATTGTAATATGTAATTTAAAATAACCGGCGGACAAAGGTCTAAGCTTTGCATTCCTAAAAAGAGCTTGTTCTTACTTTTCAAATTTAGCTTAAACTTATACCATATCAAAGGTTTTTTGTAAGACCTGAAATACATTAGTTGTAAATCGTTTTTAAAAACACAGGTTTTGTTTTTTATTTCAATATGGTTTGCCAAACCTTGTGGTGTAAATTGGTTTTCGTTTCTAAACCGGTGTTTTATATTTTCTGTAAAAACAGCTTCATTGGATTTAAAATAATTTTCAAAAGTCGATTTTCGCAGCGGGTGAGGCGTGTGCTTAAAATTGTAATAATTTTTGAAACCTATATGTTGAGCGGCTTTTTGTTGTGCTATTTTATGACTGGGCTTTGATTTTTTTAAGGATTTAAATAATGATTTTTTGTCAAAGTTCATCCATTTGCCCCTCAATACCGGAAACCCGTTTATAAAAAAATCTTTTGGTGTTGTATGGTTTATTAAAAAGAAATCATCGTTCATGTAGATAAAATGTTCTGCCAAATCCGGGATTCTGTAAATGCAGGTTTCTATAGGTCTGCAATTAAAAACAGGTAAAAAATTTTCATACCCTTCAAATATAACGCTGTGGTCAACGACGCGTACTTTTTGAGCATATTTGTCAGTTTCCATATTTAAAAAAGAAGGAACTTGATTATCTGTAACAATAAAGATGTTTCTTATGTAGGGTGCAAATTTTAAAATAGAATCAACAGTATATTTTATTTCATTAACCTGACCAAATCTGGTTTTAAACTTTTTTGTACCGGTTTTTTCTTTGTCAACGATATAAGGAAGCATTTTTTCTTTGTGCTTTTCATCATTGCCGTCAACCCATAGAATCACAGCATCAATAGGGCTTTTAAAATGTTCTTCGGTATTATTTGCCATAATCTTTTGAGATGTCAAATTTCAGTAATAATTTCTTTTTTGTTATTGAGTTTTGGCAGTGTAATGTAATCTCCTATGATTTTGTTGTATTCATCGGGTATAAAATCTTTTCTTCCGTCTGAAGGATAAAAAGTTATTTCACCAAAAATTATTTTTCCTTTGATGGAATAAAAATCAACACGAGCAAAAGGGAATCCTGCACCCAGTATTTCAGACAATTTTATCATTTCTTCTAAGGTATCGGGTTTTTCAACAGGTGTTGAAATGCTTTTTTTGATAGAAACATATCTGAAAGGTAAAGGCTTGAAGTCTAAATCATAAAAACCTCTTTTGTGATTTTCTGCTCTGTCCAAATGCACTTCCAGAAATTTTGTGACACCGTTAAAGCAATAAAATTTGTAATCAATAAGTGAAATTTTAGTATCCTCCGTCAATAATTTTTCAACTATTAATCTTGGTTGTACATCTTTATAAGCCCATTCTTGTCCGGTACGGTAGTATTGATTTGTACACAACCACTTTCTAAATAATTTTTCAGCGTTTAGTTTGTCCAGTTTGTTTTTGTCTTTTACAATAAGATTAAAGCTGCTTGCGTGGGTTGCTTTTATGATAAATTGATTTGGTAATTTGTCATAAGGAATGTCTTCCGGCTTATCATAAATACCATAAATATCATTGAGGTATTGAGCGCCTATTTTGGTTTCAACATAAGCTCTTACAGCATATTTATCTACCAATTGATTTAAGATTTTTGGATGATAAAATACTTTATACCATTGAATTTTTTCGTTAAATTCTTTTGGGTTGTTTAAATTCAATTTTTTGCCGGTATGATATTCATAAAGGAAATGGGCATAAATTTTAGGGGGTAAAAATCGCATTTTCCGTAGCATTTTCAAGCCGAACCTACGTATGTTTTTTAGCATTATTTAAATATTTGAGTAAATATATTACAAAAAATTAACACTTTTTTAAAGATATGGATATATAGAATTATTTAAGGAAATAAAAGAAATCGTATAGATTAAATGGAAAATTTAATTTATTGTGCTGATTTTTACCTACACAGCCACATTATACTCTCTCAAAGCATCATTCAAGCTCGTTTTCAAATCGGTTGAAGGTTTGCGTTTTCCTATAATCAATGCACAAGGTACTTGATAGTCACCGGCAGGAAATTGTTTGGTATAACTTCCCGGAATCACCACTGAACGAGCAGGAACATACCCTTTATATTCAACAGGACTTTCACCTGTAACATCAATAATCTTTGTGGAACCTGTTAATACCACATTGGCGCCAAGTACCGCTTCTTTTTCAACACGTACACCTTCAACCACAATACAACGGCTGCCAATAAATGCTCCATCTTCAATAATAACAGGTGCTGCCTGCAAAGGTTCCAAAACACCGCCAATACCTACACCACCGGACAAATGCACGTTTTTGCCAATCTGCCCGCAGCTTCCTACGGTTGCCCAGGTATCAACCATAGTGCCTTCATCTACATAAGCACCAATATTTACGTAGCTTGGCATCATAATCACACCTTTTGAAATGTATGCTCCATGACGTGCCACAGCATTGGGTACTATGCGTATGCCTTTTTCGGCATAATTACGTTTTAACGGTATTTTGTCATGATACTCAAAAATTCCCACTTCAAAAGTTTCCATTTTTTGAATAGGAAAATACATCACCACAGCTTTCTTGACCCATTCATTTACCTGCCAGCCGTCATTTGTGGGTTCGGCAACTCTAAGCGTGCCGTTGTCCAAAAGATTTATCACTTCACGTATGCTGTTAATAGTATGGGTATCTGTCAATAATGCTCTGTTTTCCCAGGCGGTTTCGATGGTATGTTGTAATGTTTGCATGTGAAAATTTTAGTTTAAGCAAATATAGTTACACCAATTGATTTTTGTGTACTTACGGCTTAACTCTTTTTTATAAATAAGAAGCATTTTTTTTAAATAAAGATGTGACTTTTTTATTGTGCCGTGTCTTAAATATTGAATGAAATGATTTTTATTTAAAGTTAGAGGGTTAATTAAAAAGTCATGGATTTATTGATAGCTAATTTTTTTTAAAACGCTTCTTGCCTACAAGAAGCGTTTTTTTATGTAGTTTTGAAAGCCCATAATGGGCACTTAAAAACAACGGTCAGTTCTCTTTGTAACCAAAAGGATATAAACAAATTAAAATTGATTAGTTACAATGTTTTGTATAAATGAAAAAAGATAATGGCAAGACTTCTCGCAATTGATTTTGGTACCAAACGCTCAGGCATTGCAATTACCGATGAGTTGCAAATTATAGCTTCGGGGTTGACAACGGTCGATACCAAAGAACTAATACCTTTTTTGACAAACTATATTTCTAAAGAAAACGTTGAGCTTTTTATTATTGGCGAACCAAAACAAATGAATAGCGAAGCATCTGAAAGTGAAGGATCTATTCTTAAGTTTATAAAAAAGCTATCAGAAGCAATACCCCAAATTCCCATAAAAAGAGTTGATGAGCGCTTTACTTCAAAAATGGCGTTTCAAACCATGATTGACAGCGGACTCAAAAAAAACCAACGTAAAAACAAGGCATTAATTGATGAAATAAGCGCGACAATTATCCTTCAAAGTTATCTTTATTCAAAATAGATTTTGTGATTTATTGGTCTCAAAAACAGTTTTAAACTATGCACTTTCAGTGCATCAACTATAGTTTCTAAAAATTTTAAGCCACGGATTGTACTGATTAAACGGCTTACTCT
>CAYVUB010000018.1:16383-59695 GCA_964454675.1 uncultured Flavobacteriaceae bacterium
GTGAAAATTTGTGTAATCTGTGTCAAAAAAACATTCAACAGAGCAGACTTTCAGTTTATAGTGGTTTAGTTTCTAAAAATTTTAAGCCACGGATTGTACTGATTAAACGGCTTACTCTGTGAAAATTTGTGTAATCTGTGTCAAAAAAACATTCAACAGAGCAGACTTTCAGTCTGTTTCTTAAAACCTGTAAACGGAAATCCCATAGTAGGTTATTGCATTTAATCGGATATTTTTGTCTTTTTATCGATATTTTTTATATATTTGGTATATGATAAGTTTAAACTAAACTATTAAACCCCAAATCTTATGAAAAAAAATTACTGTTTATTAGTCCTTTTAATCGGGCTTTTTGTTCCCGGTATTGTGATGGCGCAATCCTGTCCTACAACAGGATTCTCCAATTCAACCTCTTTGTTTTTTTTCTATAACCCCGCTGTTTCTTTATGTGCAGACAGGCCATTGGTAGTAACCGTGGGAGAAAATGAATTTACATTGGTTGAATGTGAACCTGCATACTCTGTTTATGATCTTACCGGCGGTGAGCCATTATCCAATCCAAGTGTGTTTTTGTCTGATTTTGGATATGCATCCTGCGAGTACACTAATGGAAATTTAACAGCAGAAATATTGTCAGTCAATGAGATTGAAGCACTTTTAGGCACATTAAAAGTATATCCCAATCCATTGACAAGCGGTACTATTTTGAATGTAAAATTTTCCGGTCGTTTGCCTGCAGAGTTTCATTTATATGATGCAACCGGTAAATTGATTTATGCTCATAAAGCAGATGTTGTAAATCATCAGCAAATACAGATAAGCCAAATACCAAACGGTATCTATTTCTTAAAAATAGGTGTTAATAATCTTACCGAAACACGAAAAGTGATTGTCATGCGGTAATATTTGCCGTAATTTTGTTAAAACTCCTTTGTTTCAAAGGAGTTTTTTTTTGAAAAACCGTTTGTATAATATGAACTCGTTTAAACTTTTTTGATTGAAGCGAAAAATGAATATTTTTGTTCTGTTTGAAGGTTTTTTTGTACAGCATAGCAGAGCTACGGAGTAAGAAAAAGACGAAAAACAGGATAAAAAGAACTTTTTTTTAGCCAATTGAAAAAAGTTTAAACGAGTTCTATAATTAGTATTGTATTTTTGCACTCGAAAAATATTAATTGAAATGATTTTACCCATAGTTGCTTACGGTGACGCTGTTTTAAGAAAAAAAGCAGTAAACATCCCGGAAGATTATTCAAATCTTCCGGAAGTTATTGCAAACATGTACGATACCATGTATAACGCTTATGGTGTTGGTCTGGCAGCACCGCAAATAGGCTTGCCTATCCGTTTGTTTGTTATTGATACCAATCCGTTTTCTGAAGATGACGAGTTGACAAACGATGAACAGGAACAACTAAAATCGTTTAAACGCACGTTTATCAATGCTCAAATTCTTGAAGAATCGGGCGATGAATGGGCTTTTAACGAAGGTTGCCTCAGCATTCCCGATGTAAGAGAAGACGTGTTTAGAAAACCTGTTATAAAAATTCAATATCAGGATGAACAGTTTAATACACATGTTGAAGAATTTGACGGCTTGATAGCCAGAGTCATCCAGCATGAATACGACCATATTGAAGGTATTTTGTTTACAGATAAACTATCGGCATTAAAAAAACGTTTAATCAAAGCCCGTTTGGGCAATATTTCAAAAGGTGCTATAAGAGTTGATTATAAAATGCGCTTTCCCGATATAAAAAAGAAGCGTTAATTATCATTGACAAATTGACCAATACATTTATATTTACACTCCCGGAATTTCGGGACAAAAAACTGACAGAATAATTTATGAGTTTAGAAAAAATTTTATCCATTTCAGGAAAACCAGGACTTTACAAAGTAGTTACACAAACACGTTCAGGATTTGTTGCAGAATCACTACTTGATAAAAAGCGAAGCACAATTACGGCAAACAATAATATAAGCGTGTTGAGCGAAATAGCTATTTATACCTTAAAAGAAGAAGTACCGCTTAAAGATGTTTTGAAAAAAATAAAAGACAAAGAAGCCGGTAAGCAAACATCTGTAAGTCATAAAGACAGCAAAGAACAACTGGAAGAATATTTTTTTGCTGTTTTGCCCGATTATGATGAAGATAAAGTATATGCGAGCGACATTAAAAAAATAATACAATGGTACAACATTCTTCAGCAAAACGATTTGCTCGATGTTTTGGAAACTGAAACTTCTGAAGCTGAAACACCTGCTGTTAAAAAAGCAGACGAAAAAGCTGCAAAACCTGCGGCTAAAAATGCTGCTGCCAAAACAGTCGCACCCAAAGCATCTGCCGGTAAAAAAGGTGGTGCAACCAAAAGTGCAAGCACAAGAAAAGTGTAATAAATTTCCGTGACAACGGAAATCTCGTCCCTAAAAGAACGCTTTTTGAAATAGAGAACGTAAAAACCCATTGTTCAGCAGAATGATGGGTTTTAATTTTTTTAGAATTAATTTGTAAATTGAAGCCAATTACTGAAATTTTATGAATACCAGACAAGCCCAACTTAAAGCTTTTGACCGATTATTAACCATCATGGATGAGTTGCGTGAGCAATGCCCGTGGGATAAAAAACAAACTTTTGAAACCTTACGGCATTTGACCATCGAAGAAGTTTATGAACTTGGCGATGCTATTCTTGACAAGGATTTAAACGAAATAAAAAAGGAATTGGGTGATGTGTTGTTGCACATTGTGTTTTATGCCAGAATAGGAAGTGAAACCCAAAGTTTTGATATTGCCGACGTTTGCAACGGTATTTGTGATAAGCTTGTGGAACGCCATCCGCATATTTACGGCGATGTAAAAGTTGAAAATGAAGAAGACGTTAAGCGCAATTGGGAACAGTTAAAACTCAAAGAAAAAGGCACCAAGAGTGTATTGCAAGGTGTGCCAAAAAGTCTTCCGGCAATGGTAAAAGCCAACAGGATACAGGATAAGGTTGCCGGTGTGGGATTTGACTGGGAACAGCCGCAACAAGTTTGGGAAAAAGTACAGGAAGAATTGCAGGAACTCCAAACCGAAGTTGAAAATGCCGATGCCGATACAATGGAAAATGAATTTGGCGATGTACTGTTTTCTTTAATCAACTACGCGAGATTTTTAAAGATAAATCCCGAAAATGCACTGGAACGCACCAATAAAAAATTTATCAAACGGTTTCAATATCTCGAAGCTAAATCACAGGAAATCAATAAGTCATTAAAAGATATGACCTTAAAAGAGATGGACGTATTTTGGGAAGAAGCTAAAAAAGTATAATTTTTTTCGGGCATCAAAATCCAAATCTATTTTATGACCGTATATATGATATAAAGGAACTAATAAAATAGTTTCATAATCATAAGTAGAAAGTCTTAATTATATTTTAAGCGGTATTAGTTAAGATTAAAATTTAGTTTAGTTAGGGGTCAAAATCCTATCCATCATTCTTCGGTGGATAGGATTTGATTTTTAAGGGGTTTGGTGTTAATAGTGAGTTGTTAAGCTGTAAGTTGTTAAGTTGAGAGTTGCTAATCCCGATATTTCGGGAGTGAGTTGTACTCATTACTCATTACCTAACACCTTATTTTAATACAACCCTTTAACTTTTTTAAGTTTTTCTTCCCAGGTTTGAAGTGTTTTTTTATGGTTTTCAATGTTTTTCAATACATCTCTTACCAGCGGATTGCTTTCATCGATATTGGTAAAAAACTGAAGGTTATTCTCTAACTGGTTGATTTCGGCTTTGACTTCATCTATCTTTTTACGGATAAAATTATGCTCGTTATCCAGCAGTCGTGTGTCATCGGGCTGAGACAGGTTTTCGAGTTTATTTTCGTATTTAATCATTTCAACCGCAGCTTTGTCCATTTTCAATTTACCAAACAAAGCTTCAATGGCTTTATTGAATTTTCCGTCAATAAAACGTTTGTTCTGAGGTACGTAGCCTATAGCTTTCCACTCATCGATTTTTTGTTTGATGGTTTCAACATCGGCATCGGCATTACCCGATAGTTTTAAATCTTTAAGGCTGTCCAGTAATTGCGCTTTTTTGTCAAAAGCATCGTATTGCTCTTTGTTTGCCGATTGTTTTTCCGCATTTAAACGGTTAAAATAATGGTTGCAGGCATCTTTAAACTGTTTCCAGATTTTGTCGCTGTCTTTTCGGGGTACATGGCCAATTTTTTTCCAGTCTTCCTGAATTTTTTTCATCAGCGGTGTTACCGTATCAAAGTCATCACTGTTTTTATTGTCTTCGGCAACTTTAATAAGATCCTGTTTCTTTTGAAGATTGGTAAACTGGTCTTTTTTAAGACCTTTATAAAATGAATTTTTATGCTTGTTGAAGGCTCGTACGGCATTTTTAAACTTTGACCATGTGGCTTCGTTAACTTTTGCCGGGACTTTTCCTGCATTAAAAAATTCTGTGCGCAAGGTTTCAATTTGCTTGATTTTGTTTTGCCATGATTGATGCGAGCTGTTGGTATCTTTTGCTATGGCATCAATTTTTGCGATAATGTCTTCTTTTTTAACAAGATTTTGCTCGTGAATTTTATCAATATCGGCAAAATATGCCTGGCGTTTGTCATGAATGATTTTTGTGGCATTGCTGAAACGTTCCCAGATAGCTTCACGATGTTCTTTATCCACCGGGCCCAAATCTTCTTTCCACATTTTATGAAGTACCTGCAACTCTCTGAAAGCCCTGTTGTTATTGTCATCTTTTGCCAATTCTTCGGCACGTTCAATGATTTTTAACTTTTGCTCCAGATTGTGCTTAAAATCCATATCGCGCAGGTCGCGGTTAAGATGTAAAAAGTCGTAAAAAATCTCTACATGATGATGGTAAGTGTTCCAGGCGTTATTGTATTTATCCCTTGGTATCGGGCCGGCATTGCGCCATTGTTCCTGCAGGTCTTTAAAGTGCTTGTAGGTGGTATTGATATTTTCTTCTACATTCAGCAAGCCTTTTATTTCTTCAATGATTTGCAGGCGTTTTTCTAAATTGGCTTTCAGGTTGTTTTCAAGCTTTTTGTAATAGCCGTTCAAATCATTACGATACGAATTATATAAGGTGTTGAATTGTTTTTTTAAAGGATTTGAATAGTAAAAATCGATTTCGTTGCCACCGTCATGGATAAATTCTTCCTTTTTTTCTTCAAGGATTTCATTGAATTTGGCATTGAATTCCGATTTTATTTCGTCAACATGCGATTTGATGGTCTGCACTTTTTGATGTTTCAAAAGGCTTTCGAGTTCTTCTACCAGCTTGTCCAGCGGCATGGAATGATAGTCTTTTGCTTCTACATGATGGCGGCTGCTGTTGTCTTCATCTTCGGCATCTTCGGCATTAGCATCGTCAATTTCGTCAACGTGCGATTTTGCTGTTTCTTCAGTAGCTTCTACTGTTTCAACGGTATCATCGGTTGCAGGCAATCCGGTTTCTTTTGATGCTTCTTCAGAATTTGAAGCATCAACGGCATCGTCATTTGTTTCAATACTTTCGGTTGCAGAGGCACCGGTTGTTGCAGAGGTTTCTTCAATATTAGTTTCAGTAGTGTTTAACTGCTCGTTTCCATCTGCATGCTGCAGGTTATCTTTCTCGGACATTGTTACAATGTTTTTAGGTTCTAAGAAAGTAAATATACTAACAAGACCTTAGACTACAAAGAAGAAGAAAGATTTTACTGTTATTTTAGGGTTTTTGCCAAATTTTCCAGGCTTTTTCTGCCTGATGTACCAGCATATCGTAGCCGTTGCAGGTGGTTGCGCCTTTTTCTTCGCCGCAAACAAGAAATTTGGTTTGTATAGGGTTGTAGATTAAATCGTAGAGTAAATGATTTTTTGTGATGCCGTCATACGGAATATCGGGGCAGTTGTTAACATCTGGAAATGTGCCTACCGGCGTGCAGTTGACAATTACAGGATATGATTTTATGATGTTTTCTGTCAAATCTGAATACAGGAATTTTGCGCCCTGACTTGGTGTTCTTACCACATAATCGATGGAAATATTCAGCTTTTTTAACGCATAAGCCACCGCTTTTGATGCGCCTCCGTTTCCTAATATCAAGGCGTGTGTGTGGTTTGGTTTTAATAAAGGTTTTATGGATGCTTCAAATCCGTAAGCATCGGTATTATAGCCTTTTAATTTTCCGTCGGGTAGTATTTTAATAACGTTTACGGCACCAATTTTTTGAGCTTTTGAGTTCAGTTCGTCAAGATACGGGATAATCTGCTCTTTATACGGGATGGTAACGTTCAGTCCTTTAAGCTGTTTGTTGTTTTTTAAGATTTCAGGAAAACCGGTAATGTTGTCTATATCAAAAGTTTCGTAGGAATAGGGTAGCTGCCCGTTTTGAAATTTGGTATTAAAATACGATTTTGAAAATGAGTAAGCGATGTTTTTTCCTATAAGACCAAATTGGGGCATAGTGATTAGGGTTGTTTATATTGATGTAAAAATAATAAAATGGAACTGCAAACAAATAAAAAAACAGCTTTAAAAATATGGTTTAATAAAGCATATAAATTTGTCTGTTTTTTGTTTGCAGTTCCAATATCTGTTTCAAAATAGATTCTTTACTGCTTGATTAATATAAGGTTGTGCATCTGCCACGGTATGGAAGGTGGTGGAAAGTTACCGTCAACAGGGTCTTTGCCGGGATAATTCATTGCTATACGAATTTTTAAAGCTTCTTGCCCATTAACTGTTCTTTTGTGTAACATGAGCCAACCGTAATGTTTTTTTGTGATTTTGTCTCCTATTGATAACCCCATTCTTTTTTCGCCCTCTACACAATCATCGACCGGTAGAAATTTGCAATCATCAAAAATTATATTCCCGTCGATACTTGCAGAATAGCCAAGATTAGGATTGTTAGCATCTGAAAGCGTATTTATTTTTTCAACGCCATTTTCTATATACCGGTAACCTCCTACCATTAAGTCTTCATAATATTTGCCATTGTAAAACATGGTGTTTTTTACCAAGGTTATTTTTAATGAGGTATTCCCGCTGGTGTACAGCCATGTGCCTTCAAAGTCGTTCATTACATTATTAATGTCTTTGTAATATGAATTATTAGGTACATCCATTTTAGGATATGTTTCCATATTTAATATTGGTGTTTGCGCTTTACAATTAAAAAAGCTGACTGTCATTAGTATTATTAAAAGTATCTGTTTCATGATGTTTATGTTTTTTAGTTACAAGGGGTTTCGTTTACGGTTTCGTTATCTGTTTCGTCCAGCTCCAGCAGCTTCCAGTTGCTTAAATTAGCATCGGTGGCTTTATATAAAGAGATGCCATAGCTGCCATACAGCTTTAAAAAAGCTTGCTCTAAGTTATCACTCTTTTTATATTTATCAGTCATATTCCTTTCAATGTTGTCTGTTTTTTCGTCATCATCGTCGCCTTTGGCATTGTTGTAGTCAACATCCAATTTTGTGGTTAATGTATTTATATTATCTACTTTCAAAGCATATACCAAATTGCTATCGGCAACCACCATTAAAAACACATCGTCCTTAAAATGGTGGTGAACATCTGTGTATATGGTGTTTAGGGCTTTTAAGTCCAGCCACGAAAAGATTTCATAAGTACCTTTGGGATGTGTATGTACTTGCCCAAACCATGTATTGCCGGATTTAAGCTTAGACCTGGTTTCTGAGATTCCCTCTTTGATGCCACCTTCTTCCGGCAAACTGTATAGCTCCCCATAATTCATTTTTTTCTTAAAGTTAATAGACCATTCCTTGTCGAGATTGACCTTGGTGCGTAAAGAGTCTATTATGGGTTTTATGTTTACACTCAAAGAATCGGTTTTGGTAAGGTCTTTAAGGCTTTGGCATTTTGTCTTGGGCTTCTGTTCTTCAGAAGGGTCGTTTTCATTTTTTATTCCCACTGGTATTGTTGGGAAAGTGTTGCCGCTACCGTTCCCTGTTCCTCCTACTCCGGTACCGGTTCCTGTGTTACCGGAACCGGTATCTCCTCCGGTTACACCACCGCCACCACTTCCGGGGCATGGAACCTCTTCCCATTGAAATATGTAGCCATAACAACTGCCACAACATTGAGTTGTACAAGAAGAAACATTATGTCCTGCCGAACAATTTTCGTACGTCTCATCAGTTAATACCAAATCAAAACAACTACCGCCAACTCTGCTGTAAGTGTTTATTTGATTGATGTCAAAAGGCTGAATGGATGCCTTTTGGCTCAAATCCAAATTAATTCCGTTTGCCAACTGGTTTCGTTCTTCTTGGGTTAGTGTATAGGTGGACAGGTAAGCTTCATATTCCTATCCATTGTAAGATACCAGAATAATGTTGTTTATATCGTAGCTGTCATCTTCGTTGTAAATAAAAAACGTGTAAGAATGAAAAGTACCGTCGGTACTTTCAATATATATAGCTTCGTTAAGGTTTAGATTGAATTGAACGTTATTATATCGAGCTTCATATCCGTTAATGGTGCCATTCTTTTGTTTTAGTTCGGACAGTTTTTCGGTTAAGGAAATATTGTTATTTATCTCGTTGCCTTTAACTCTTTTGAGCAGGTATTTACCTTGACTGTTTTTAATAGGTTCTACGGCTTCCTGTTCCTGACAGTTTGTAAAGAACAGGAAAATTCCCATTAGAAGGATTGCGAGTTTGAGGTTGGTTTTTGGTTGTTTCATAATCTTTTATTTTAGTGGATTTAAAACGGCAATGTAACCACAATAATTTGATTGTGAAATACGTAGAACTACGTATTTTTTTGTAAAACAACTAAAAATTAAAACACCAAACAATACATAACGTTACGTATATTTTATCTTTTTGTATTTGAAATAATAGTTTTAACCGCAGGCTGTGCAGCAATCAAAGGGAAAAGTTCGTCAATGATAAAGTACGAATCGTAATCGAGAAGCAATCCGTTTTTAAGGTGGTATTGTCCTTTTTCGGGTTCTAAAAGTGTGTAGTGAATGCCCGACAGGCGGTATTCAATATCGGCGGTTTCGGGGTAAAACTCTGCCGCCTGAACCAAATTTAATGCCGCTGCTTCATACTCGCCAAGGGCAATTAAAATATCGGCTCTTGACAGCCATGTGCTTAACTCGTAATTGCCAAGGTCTAAGGTTTTTTTGTAGCCTCTTTCGGCTTCTTCAAGAAAGTTTAACCTGTGGTTAATTTGTGCATACAGCTTCCAGTAATGTACATTATCAACATCAATATTAATGGCTTTGTTGATGTAGTACAATCCTTTCTGATAGTTTTTTTGGCGCAGGTAATATTTGGTAATGGCAATCCAGCCTTTATCCAATAATGGGTCTTCATGAACGGTTTTGTAGTAATAATGAACCGCCAAATCGTTCATTTTTAATTTTTCATAGCAATTTCCTATACGCAGCAAGGCATACGATGTAGGTTCATCTAATGCCAGAGTAACATTGTAGTTTTCAATAGCTTCTTCATACTGTTTTAATTTTTCCAGTACTTTTCCTTTTTCAAGGTAAGCGCCTACAAAACTATCGTCGGAAATAATGGCAAAATCATACGCTGCCAGTGCTTTTCGGTAGTCTTTGAGCGTATAGTATTGCTTACCCAGTTGATGCCATGCTACTTCACAATACGGATTGTAATCTAAGTATTGGTTTAAAAATTCGATAGCACCATCTGTCAGGTTTAAGAAGTCAAAGCAGTAAACAATGTTATAAAGTGCAGAGTAGTCCTCCATGTCCAACTCCAGGCATTTTATAAAGTATTCCTTTGCGTTTTCATAGAGATCCATAAACAGGTATTCCATGCCTATAAGTGCGTACAAATCGGCTTCATCGTCATCATTATCAACAAGGGTTAATGCTATTTTTAAGGTGTCAATAGCTTTTTCATGCTCATCTCTTTTTGAAAGAATACTGGCTTTTTGAATGTATATTTCTTCGTTGGAAGGCTCAATGACGTATAGGGCATCCAGGAGCTTGTCTGCCTGTTGAAGTTTGTCTTCCAAAACGTAGATTTCTACTTGAAATAATTTGAGATTTACGCAGGCAGGGTGCTGTTCTAACCCCATTTTGATGGCTTTTTTTGCAAGTGCAATTTTACCATGTTCAAGGTAGTGCTGAATTATAGTTTCAAATTCGTTGGAATCAAAAAACAAAACATTGTTTGTTTTTAACATTGATTCAAATTTAGTTAGCGAAGCGCTGTCATTGTCGTCATAGTGACTAAACTCCATAAGCACGTAGTATTGTTCGTTGAAATAAATTTACTGTTCTCGTTGTAGAAATAGGGAAATTTGAGTTAATGTTTTCAACAAATTAATTAACAGTTAATAATTATATAGTTTTTTAAAATTAATTAGTTGATTTTTAGTTTATTGTAATTATTGTTATTCAGAGATTGTATTTAAAACTTTGATAATAATCTCGCAGCCTTTGATAATTTCGTCGTTTGAGATGGTTAACGGCGGTGTAATACGGATGGCAGCAGGCTCAAAAAGCAGCCAAAACAGTATGAGTCCTTCATCCTGACAACGCAATATGACCTCGTTTGTAATCTCTGCCGATGGTGTTATGGCTGCCAGCATTAAGCCTTTTCCTCTGATTTCTTTTATAAGCGGATGTACCAGATGTTTGCGTATAAGCTGCTCTTTTTCCAAAGCCTGCGGCATCAGTTTACTTTCGGTAATTTCTTTAACCGTTGCCAGTGCCGCTGCTGCAATAACGGGATGTCCGCCAAAAGTTGTGATGTGGCCTAATTTTGGATGGTTTTGCAAGGTGTACATCATTGCTTTTGATGCTGTAAATGCTCCTATTGGCATACCGCCTCCCAAGCCTTTTCCTGTTACCAGAATATCCGGGATACAGCCGTAATGTTCAAATCCGAAGAGTTTTCCTGTGCGTCCGATACCCGGTTGTATTTCGTCCAATATTAACAATGCGCCAACTTCGTCACAGCGTGTTCGTACTTTTGCGAGATAATTATTTGCGGGCTCAATAAATCCTGCGCCACCTTGAATGGTTTCTAAGATAACGGCTGCCGTTTTGTGTGTGATGCGCATTAAATCATCGACATTATTATAGGTAATAAAATCTACATCGGGAATTAACGGCCGGAATGCCTGCTTGCGTTCTTCATAACCCATAACGCTCATAGAACCCATGGTGTTGCCGTGATAGGCGTTATGTGCCGATATAATCTGGCTTCTGCTTGTTGCACGGCGAGCCAGTTTTATAGCACCTTCTATAGCTTCTGTTCCGGAATTTGTAAGATAGGTGGTTTCTAAGGATGGCGGTAAATGTTGTGCCAGTAGTTTTGCAAGCTCGACGGCAGGTTCTTGGATATATTCACCATAAACCATCACGTGAAGGTATTTGTCCAATTGTTTTTTGATGGCTTTTACCACTTTTGGATGTCTGTGACCTAAACTACACGCCGAAACTCCAGCAACAAAATCCAAATACGCCTTATTATTGGTATCATAAATATAAGAACCATCAGCGTGGGAAATTTCCATTGCCAACGGATGTGGTGTGGTTTGCGCTTGGTATTTTAAAAAATCGTCCGTCATTAGTTACTTTTATCAGTGCTTTTTTTGAGCGATTTAGTAGGCGTAGCTTTTGGTTTGGTTGGCAATTGCGCTTTTTTATCTTCAGGTAACTGTCGGGCAGCTTTATTTTCTTTATCAGAATTTTTATCTTGAGCTTTATCTACTCGTTCTAATAAGGCTTCATCAAAGAATTCTTCTTGCGGGACATAATCTTCCAAACCTTTAATAACAGGTAATTCTAACGGTGGATCATCTTTAAACAAGTCTTCAACACTCAATGGTCGTTCTTCTTCACGCCAATCAAAACCTCTAAATTTACGAGCGTTTTCGGGAAACATCGACTCAGGATACAAATCGCCAGACACATCTTGAAGCATACGTATTTCATCAATTTCATTATTACTGATTTTGATGTTGATACTTCCAGAACGCGATTTGTTAATACCTACCAATTCATTATTGCCATCTCTTGTGTAATAAATCACTTCGGCATTTTTAATGACATCTATATTGTACAGTTTGTTGTCTTGAAACAGCCCTATGAGCTTCAATCCTTTTATCTGATTAAAACCGTTGGAATCGCCAATGGTATCTTTGCTTATAACAAAGGCATTTTCAAATACAATGAGCGAATCTAATTGTTCGGTTTTTGGGTTTGAAATAAGGTGAATGGTATCGCCGGTCATCTGGTTGCCAAGATTCCATAGTATAGGTCTTCTTCTGGTGGCAAAAACATCGGTAGATGAAAACCGGTCTAAATTGATGAGCTGTGTCAGCCCTGTTTTATGGTCTGCGTGAATAGAATCGGCTTTACCGCTTAAATCGCTTTTGTAAATTTTGGCATTGTAGTAAGCTCTTGTGATACGGTGTTCGGGTTTGCCGGTTACCATAATGGTATCGCTGTGCATGTAAATGGAATCCCGTTCCTGAACGGTGATTGCCAGCGCACGTTTTGTAATAAACATAGAATCCTGCGCGCGCCATACTTCGGCATAATGCCCTCGTGCAATACTGTTGTTAATGGTATCGGTAACGACAATATTATTGGTGGCAGATGCAAAATTGATTTTCCGGTCAAAATATATGCTGTCGCCTTCAACGATGCGGTTGTCGTAATTGATTTTTGAGTTTTTTACAAAATAGCCCGTATCATTTTTGGTATCGTAAAAACCTCGTTCGGTATAAATGGTGCTTGTTTCGCCAACAATGGTCGATGGGTCGTACATATAAGCATGACCGGACTCGGTATAATAGTCAAGATGCTCGGTGTTAAGGGTATATTCGGGGTTTACCAATACCACATCCTGCACAAACCGGTATTTTTTTTGCTCCATATAATAACGGCCTATCACACTGTTGATAGTCCCCGATGAATCTCTTACTACTTGTCCGTGCGATTTGTAATAGGCTTGCTGCTTGATACGGTCAAAATACAAAGTATCTGTCGTTAATACCGATTTTGGTTCGGTCAGGATAACATTGCCGCTTGCAAATGCCAGTTGGGTTTTACCGCTGTATTCGGCATATCTGGCAGTCATATTTATGGTATCGCCTTGTTTCATAATCACATTGCTGTAGGCTTCCATAAAATCTTCCTTTTCATAATATACGGCACGGTCGCACCACATATTGACACCTTCGTGGATAAAATGAACCTGTTGGGTATAATCTCTTGTAAATACGGTAACGCCTTCGCCTTTTAAGCTGTCGGAAGTAGCAAAACCGGAATACTCAATGCGTATTTTTTTTGAGGTTTGCGCTGTGGACGAAACACCAAAAATCAAACAAAGACATATAAAGATTATAGGTTTTAGTGCGTTCAATGTGATAATTAATTTGCTGCAAAAATAACTATATTATGTGTGCAATATTGTTGAAAGGCAAAAGTTTTAACACTTAGTAATAGTAAAGCTTCAAAAAAGATTTCAAAAGATATAAATAATAAGCTACCTCACAATCGTCTGCTTTCTGTCAGGACCTACAGAGACGATGGTAATGGGGATTTCCAGCTCTTTTTCTAAAAATTCAATATAATCGTTTAATGCCTTTGGCATTTGCGAGTTTTCGGTCATGGCGGTCAAATCTTCATTCCAGCCTTTAAATTCGGTGTAAACAGGTGTGACGCTTTCTTCTTCAATGTTATAAGGCAAATGAAAGATTTCTGTACCGTTATACTTGTATGAGGTACAAACTTTTAATGTTTTAAAGCCCGATAATACATCGCCTTTCATCATAATCAATTTGGTCACGCCGTTTATCTGGCAGGCATAACGCAAGGCTACAAGGTCCAGCCATCCGCAGCGTCTTTTACGTCCGGTAGTTGCGCCAAATTCATGGCCTACGCGGCACATGGTTTCGCCGTCTTCATCAAACAGTTCGGTAGGGAATGGTCCTGAGCCTACTCGTGTGGTGTATGCTTTAAAGATACCATATACATCGCCTATCTGGTTTGGTGCAATGCCTAACCCCGTGCAGGCGCCGGCAGCAGTGGTATTTGAAGATGTTACAAACGGATACGTCCCGAAGTCGATATCTAACAGTGAGCCTTGAGCACCTTCGGCAAGAATGGATTTTCCTGATTTTTGTGCCTGATGCAGATATTCTTCAGAGTCTATAAAGGTTAAGGTTTTTAAGGTTTCGACAGCATTGAAAAACTCGATTTCCAGTTCGGGTAAATCATATTGCACATCTGCGTTGTAAAACGCTATCATGGCTTCGTGCTTGTCTGCCAATGCACGGTATCTGTCTTTCCAGTCGGCAAGTTCAATATCGCCTACTCTTATACCGTTACGTCCGGTTTTATCCATATAGGTTGGGCCTATACCTTTAAGGGTTGAGCCTATTTTTGCTTTTCCTTTTGAGGCTTCGCTTGCGGCATCCAGTAAACGGTGTGTAGGCAGAATGATATGTGCTTTGCGTGAAATGAGCAATGATTTTTTGTAGTCAATACCTTGCTCTGCAAGTTTGTCCAATTCTTTTTTGAAAATGACAGGATCTATCACAACACCGTTACCAACCAGATTGATAGTGCCTTCATGAAAAATTCCCGAAGGTATGGTGTGAAGCACGTGTTTTTGTCCGTTGAAAACCAATGTGTGTCCTGCGTTTGGTCCGCCCTGAAAGCGTGCAATGATGTTGTATTTGGTGGTCAATACATCGACAATTTTTCCTTTGCCTTCATCGCCCCATTGTAATCCAAGTAGTAAATCTACTGCCATTATAAAAATTAATTAGAGGGTTTGTTTTTTGTTCCGTAAAAGTAAAGTGAGTGGTTTGAAATAGAAATATCAAATACTTCTTCAATTGTTTTTTTGATAGATTGAATGCGCGGGTCGCAAAATTCAATAACTTCACCGGTATCGGTAAGTATAACGTGGTCGTGCTGTTTGTCAAAATATGATTTTTCATAATGCGCCTGGTTTTGCCCAAACTGGTGTTTGCGTACCAAAGCACATTCTAAAAGCAGCTCGATAGTGTTGTATAGCGTTGCACGGCTTACACGATAGTTTTTATTTTTCATTTTGATATACAGTGATTCTATATCAAAATGCTCCTCGCTATCGTAAATTTCCTGAAGTATGGCGTAACGCTCAGGGGTTTTGCGGTGACCTTTGTTTTCAAGATAGGCTGTAAATACGTTTTTTACAATTTCCTGATTGGTATGTTCTGTTTTTACACTCATGATCTAATCCCGAAGTTTCAGGGACAAAATTACGATTTTATACTCTTGTAACCTTATCAATACCATTAATTTTTTTAAGATTTTCAATCAATTTTTTAAGCATTGTGTTATTTTTTACAATAACAGTGATTTTTCCTGAAAAAACGCCGTCATCACTTTGAAAACTGATGCTTTTCATATTAACATGCATGTTTGCCGATATAACTTTTGTGATGTTGTTAACGAGCCCGAGGTTATCAATACCCGATAAGATTAACTGCGCCGTAAAATCCTGCTGTGATGAGTCTATCCATTTTGCCTGCATAATGCGGTAGGCGTAATTGGATTGCAGGCTCAAAGCATTCGGGCAGTTTTTTTTATGGATTTTAATACCTTCATTAATGCTTAAAAACCCAAAAACTTCATCGCCGGGAATAGGGTTGCAGCACGTTGCTATTTTATAATCCAGTTTTTCTTCTTCTTTGCCAAAAACGAGCATGTCATAATTGGCTGTAATTTCTTCTTTATCAATATCCTGAACTACGGTTGGTTTACGAATTTTACTTTTTATGTAACTCATAAAACGGCCGCTTCGGGATGACGCAAAGTCTTTGAGCATCGCATTGTCAATACTTCCGTTACCAACTCTGTAAAACAAATCGAGGCTTGTTTTGAGTTTGAAGTGTACAACCATATCGTTTATGGCTTTCTCGTCAAGATTGATTTTAAGCTGCTTTAATTTTCTTCTTAAAAGTTCTTTTCCGTCTTCGGCAAGGATTTTATTTTCGTCTTTTAAAGATGATTTGATTTTGCTTCTCGCTTTTGAAGTTGTAGCATAATCCAACCAGTTAGGGTTGGGTTTGGCATTTTCTGAGGTAAGTATTTCTACCTGGTCGCCGCTTTGCAGTTCGTGGCTTAACGGGACGAGCTTTCCGTTGACTTTGGCACCCCGGGTTTTCATGCCTATTTCGGTATGAACACTAAAGGCAAAATCGAGTGGTGTGGCACCTTTGGGCAGAGATTTTAAATCGCCTTTGGGTGAAAACACGTAAATTTCTTTTGAGTATAGATTGAGTTTGAATTGTTCTACAAAATCGACGGCATTGGTTTCGTTGTTTTCCAGGGCTTCCTGCAATTTGTCAATCCAGGTGTCGAGGGCATCTTCTTGGTTGCCTTGTTTGTATTTGTAATGTGCGGCATAGCCTTTTTCGGCAATTTCGTTCATTCGCTCGCTGCGTACCTGCACTTCAACCCATCTGCCTTTTGGTCCCATAACGGTAATGTGCAAAGCTTCATAACCTGTTGATTTGGGCGATGAAATCCAATCGCGAAGCCGTGTTGGGTTTGGTATAAAGTGGTCGGTTACTATGGAATAGATTTTCCATGCGAGAAATTTTTCGTTTGCCAAATCAGATTTGTAAATGATACGCACAGCAAACTTGTCGTAAATTTCATCAAAACTTACGCCTTGCTTTACCATTTTCCGGCGTATGGAATAAATGGATTTAGGGCGGCCTTTGATGTCATACTCCAAACCTTCTCTGTCTAAAGATTCCTGAATGACTTTTGAAAAATCTTTTATGTACGCATCCTGTTCTTCTTTGCTTTCTTTTATTTTGTTAAAGATGTCGTTGTAAATTTCAGGTTCGGTGTATTTTAAGCCTAAATCTTCGAGCTGGGTTTTGATATTGTAAAGTCCTATACGGTGCGCAAGTGGCGCGTAGATGTACAGGGTTTCTGAGGCAATTTTTTCCTGCTTGTCAGACCTCATGGAATCCATGGTTTGCATGTTGTGAAGCCTGTCGGCAATTTTAATGATAATCACGCGTACATCTTCATTGAGTGTAAGCAGCATTTTCCTGAAATTTTCTGCCTGCGTGGAAACATCTGTATCGTTGTCTTTGTTTAACGATGATATTTTTGTTAATCCGTCAACAATGCGGGCAACCGTTTTCCCAAAACGGGATTCGATGTCGGCAAGTGTGTAGTTTGGATTGTCTTCTACTACATCATGAAGCAATGCGGCAGCAATACATGTTGCATCCAGTCCTATTTCGCTTGCTACGATTTTTGCAACTGCAATAGGATGGAATATATAGGCTTCGCCCGATTTTCGGCGTTGGTCTTTATGCGCATCAACTGCTACGTCAAAAGCACCCCGTATGAGTTTTTTATCGTCGGCAGTAAGTGTTAAATAACTTACTTTTAACAGCTCTTTGTAGGCTTTGGTGATAGCTGCATTTTCTTTTTCAATCTCTAATTCTGTCATAAACTAAATTTAAGACAAAGAAAATTAATGGGCAATAGTTTTTTAAATTAAGAATTAATAAAATTGAAAATTTTAAAATGTGTTGTATTAAGGGAGGTAAACCTGACCCCGATGCGGTTTTAAAGCATCACGTACAGGTTTCATTTCTTGTTCATTAATAACAATATAGGCTATAGCGTGAAATTCTGACAGCGATTCAAAACCTGTGATGTTAATATTCAGGTTTTCAATATCAATGTATTCTTTAAGATGTATGTGGTGATGCTCTGCAGTGCGCAAAGCTTCGGGGCCTTTAAAATCCCATATAAGTTTAAGCTGGCGCATAGGTAACAGAGATGCCTTTTTCGGCAAAGTTTTTAAAATCTTTCATGTACTGTAAAGATTGTTTTTTAAAAGCACCTTTCATAAATGCTGTTAATAGTTTCATGGTAAATCCAAGTGGGATGAATTCACTTTTGCTTACCCATTTTGTATGTCCATCCGGTGTTTCTTCAAAATAATTTTTTTGAATATTATTTACTCCTTTTGCAGAATATGAGGCATGAAGCTCATAAGGCATGTTGCGTTTGGTAATGGTTTCAATAAGTTCCATCTTGCGTTTACCTATTTTAAAGTTGAGTTTCATTTTTGCGCCAAATTCTCCCGGAATTCCTGAAATATGCTCAAAGGATGTCAAGCCTCGCTGCCAGTGTTTCATGTTCTCGGGATTATCCATTTTTTTTATGAAAGTTTCCAAAGGAACTTCTACAATTATTTCGGTAGTGTAAAGCATAGTATATGTTCATATATAAAAAACAGACAGCAAATATATCAGCTTTGCTCAAAAAAAATAGCGATTGGATGTTCAACCGTTAAAATAATAGATGACAAGCAGCAATGCCTTGTTTTTTACTACGGCGAAGTAGTTTTAGAGGTAAATACTATAAACAGGAATGCAGCGTTAAAAAAAAGCCGTTTGTATAACGTATGAATTATATTATTTTTGCCGGTAAGGTTAATCTATTCTTAAAATAAAAAAATGAGACGATTTTTAGTAGTGTTAGTTTGTTGTGTCACGACACTTTCATTTGCTCAGGTAGTGCCGGGCGATGTATTGTTTTCTGTTGAAGGCAAACCTGTTAAAGCATCAGAATTTATCAGGGTTTATAATAAAAACTTAGATTTGGTAAAAGATGAAAGCCAAAAGGATGTTGACGGTTATTTAAAACTTTTTGTAAACTATCAGTTAAAACTTCAGGAAGCAAGACATTTGGGTCTTGATAAAGATGCCGCATATCAGAGAGAATTTAACAATTACAAAAATCAGCTTGTAAAAAGTTATCTGGCAGATACAAAAGTAACCGACGAATTGGTGCAGGAAGCTTACGACAGAATGCAATATGATGTCAAGGCATCACACATTCTTATCAGACTTGATGAAACCGAAAAAGATACCTTAAAAGTATATAACGATTTGATAGCGTTGCGCAACCGTGTTCTTAATGAAGGTTACGAAAAAGTGAAAGCCGAAGTACACAACGGCACCACTGTTTTTGCAGAAAATTTAGGCTATTTTACAGCATTCAAAATGGTGTATGAGTTTGAAACAGCGGCTTATAATACCAAAGTAGGAGAGGTGTCTATGCCGTTTCGTACACGTTTTGGCTATCATATAGTTAATGTTGAAGATAAACGTGCGGCGAGAGGACAGGCAAGTGTTGCACATATTATGGTAACCAATAATCAGGAAGATGCATCTGTAAATCCCGAAACACGTATCAACGAAATATATAAAAAGCTTAACCAAGGTGAAAATTTTGAATCTTTGGCAAAACAATTTTCTGACGATAAAAGTTCGGCAGGCAACGGCGGTGTATTGGCGCCTTTTTCATCGGGGCAATTAAGTTCTGCCGAGTTTGAAGATACCGCATTTTCATTACAGCCCGGTCAAATTTCAAAACCCGTAAAAACAGCTTACGGATGGCATATTATCAAATTGATAAGCAAACAAGGACTTGACGATTTTGAAACCGCAAAGCCCGAAATGGAAAACAGGGTAAAACGCGATTCCCGTTCGGTTTTAATCAACACGTCAATGGTTAATAAACTTAAAGAAAAGTATAAAATTACCGAAGATAAAAATGCGATGAAATATTTTGAATCGTTGCTTAATCAAGATTATTTTGACAGAAAATGGGCATTGCCGGCTAATTTTGATAAAAATAAAATGGCATTTAAAATTCAGGATGAGGTTATCACTTATGAAGAGTTTGCAAATCATTTAATAGCGCAGCAACGTGTGTATGCAGGAAAAACAACACCGTTTTCTACATTAATTGAAAAAGAATTTAAAGCATTTCAGGATACAAAGATTTTAAACTATCAGGAAGATAATTTAGAATTTGAAAATGAAGAATTTGCAGCCATTTTAGGCGAATACAGAGACGGTCTGCTCTTGTTTGATTTGATGGATAAAGAAGTCTGGAACAAAGCCGTGACTGATACTTTAGGGCAAAAAGATTTTTACAGCAAACATAAAAGCAACTATATGTGGCTTGACAGAGTAGATGCCGTAATTGCAACGACTGCAAAAAAAGCCGATATAACAAAAGTTGAAGCAGCACTCAAAAAAGGTAAAACAACAGATGAAATACATGCAATGCTTAATACAGACAGCAAGCAACATGTAATTTTTACCAAAGGAGTGATGGAAACAGACAACCAATCACTGCCGGCAGATTTAGAGCTTAAAAAAGGCATTTCAAAAGTTTATCACTATAATGATGCTTATCACATAGTTGTTATAAACGACATTATGCCTGCGGCAAGCAAAACCTTTGAAGAAGCCAAAGGCAAGGTTATCAGTGATTATCAAAACAGTATTGAAGAGCAATGGCTGGAAATCCTGAACAAAAAATACAAAGTAGAAATAGACAACCGTGTGCTTGATAAAGTAAAACAGCAAATCAATAAAAAGAATTGATAAAATGCTTATAAAAAAAAGTCTTCCTATTATTGCCGTTATGCTGTGTCTTTCCTGTAATTTTTTTAAGGAAACAGACAACAGGATTCCTGTGGCAAGAGTAGGTGAGTCTTATCTTTATCAAGAAGATATTGAAAATATTGTTGCGCCGGGTACCAAAGAAGAAGACAGCATTTTGCTTATCAGCAATTTCATAACACGTTGGGCTACACAAGAGTTGCTTATGGATGGTGCAAAGCGCAATCTGCCCGAAGAACAACAAACAGAGTTCAACAAACTTGTAACGCAATACAAAAACGACTTATTTACCAAAGCCTATCTTGAAGCATTGGTCTATAAACATATTGATACCATTATTACAGTTCAGGAAGCCCAAAACATATACGAAGCCAATAAGGAAACGTTTAAGCTCAATGAAGAACTGGTAAAGCTCAGATATCTAAGCATACCGCTTAATGCCATTAATAAAGATGAGGTTGAACGGAGGTTTAAACGATATGATACTGATGATAAAACCTTTTTAGACGGTATCGCACTTCAGTTTAAATCCTATTCGTTTAATGATACTATTTGGGTAAAACTCTCGCAGGCAGCCGATAAAATTCCGGCAGTAAATGCCGAAAATAAAAACGAACTGTTAAAAAAATCTAATTTTATACAACTCAAAGATTCATTAAACCTATATTTGATGCAAATTAATGATGTGCTTAAACAAAATGACTATGCACCATTAGAATACGTCAAACCTACAATCGACCAGATTATTATTAACAAGAGAAAATTAGAGCTTATAAAGCAATTAGAAAAAGATATTACCAAAGATGCTACAAGAAATAATCAATTTGAAATCTATAATTAAAACAAAGCTTATACTTACACTACTGGCACTTATAAGTTATGCTGTAACAAATGCACAAGAAATTATTGAAGAACCCGTAAAACCAAAAAGCACGGCAGATTCTACCCAGGCTTCACAACGGGTAAAAATTGACGGTGTTGCAGCGGTGCTGGGCGATTTTATCATTTTAAATTCAGATATAGATAAAGAATTTATGCATCTTAAAGCCAGAAACGTATCGCAATCAGATTTACCTACACGCTGTCAGTTGTTCGGGAAATTTCTTGAAGACAAATTGTATTCGCACCACGCCATACAAGACAGTATAACCGTAAATGAACTTGAAATACGCAGCAGCGTTGACCAGCAAATAGAGTACATTATGGAACAATTAGGTTCAATGAATGAGTTGCTGGAGTTCTACGGAAAAGATACAGAGCAAGGTTTGAGAGAAGAAATGTATGAAATCAACAAAAATCAAAAGCTGGCTATGGATATGCAGCGCAAAATTGTTGAAAAGATTGAAGTAACACCCGAAGAAGTAAGAGAATATTTTAACAGCATCCCAAAAGATGAACGCCCTATTTTTGGTACAGAGCTCAAAGTAGCACAAATAGTGATTATTCCTAAAATTTCTGATGCCGAAAAGCAAAAGGTTATTAACCGTTTAAAATCGTTCAAAGCAGACGTTATTGAAAACGGTGCGAGTTTTACCTCAAAAGCAGTATTGTATTCAGATGATATAGCATCCCGCAAAACTGGAGGTTTATACACTTTAAACCGAAAACGTCCGCAAATGCTAAAAGAGTTCAGAGATGTCGCATTCTCACTTCAGGAAGGAGAAATTTCAGACCCTTTTGAAACAGATTACGGGTACCATATCATCTATTTAGAAAAAATACGCGGACAGGAATACGATGTGCGCCACGTACTGTTACGCCCCGAAGTAACACGCGAAGCCGTTAAAGAAGCAAAAGACAAGATAGAACTGATACGCAAACGTATTATTGACGGCGAAATATCATTTACCGATGCCGCAAGAGAATTCAGTGATGAAAAAGAAACCAAAAATGACGGAGGGTTATTAATCAATCCGCATACTCAGGATTACAATTTTGAACTGACAAAAATGGATCCCGAGCTGTATTCGCAAATACAAAATTTAAAAGATAAAGAAGTAAGCTTGGTGCTTCAGGATCAGGATAGAGTGAATACCATAAAATTCAAAATCCTGACAGTAATTGACAGAATTGACGAGCACGAAGCCAACTTTTCCAAAGATTATTTAAAAATTAAAAACCTTGCCGAGCAAAACAAACAAATAGAAGCTATTGCAAAATGGATGGACGAAAAAATTAACGATACATACATCAACATCAATGGCGAGTTTAGAGATTGCACATTTGAAAGTAACTGGTTAAAAAAAGAATAAATATGTCTGATGTAGCCGCTATACAGCAGTTTGTTAATAAATACAGTGATTTAAAAACCGAAGTTGCTAAAATTATCGTAGGTCAGGATGAAGTTGTAAATCAGATTCTTATATCTGTTTTTTCGGGAGGCCACGCTTTGTTGATAGGCGTTCCGGGACTGGCAAAAACCTTAATGGTAAATACCATTGCCCAAGCGTTGGGGTTAGATTTTAAACGCATACAATTCACCCCCGATTTGATGCCGAGCGATATTCTGGGGAGTGAAATACTGGACGAAAACAGACAATTCAAATTCATAAAAGGACCTATTTTTGCCAATATCATTCTGGCAGACGAGATTAACCGTACACCGCCAAAAACCCAGGCAGCTTTACTTGAAGCCATGCAGGAGCGTGCCGTAACAGTAGCAGGACATCATTATAAATTGAGTTTGCCGTATTTCGTATTGGCAACGCAAAACCCTATTGAACAAGAAGGTACTTATCCGTTGCCCGAAGCACAATTAGACCGGTTTATGTTTGCCATCAATTTAGAATATCCGTCGTTTGCCGAAGAAGTCCAGGTTGTAAAATCTACAACTACCGATGTACAGCCTAAAATAAATGCGTTATTCACAGCTCAGGAAATTATCAGTTTTCAGCAGTTAATACGTAGAATTCCTGTGGCAGATAATGTGATTGAGTATGCCGTAAGCATGGTAGGAAAAACCAGACCTAAAAGTGACAATGCTTCAAATTTGGTAAAAGAGTTTGTAGATTGGGGTGCAGGTCCGAGAGCTTCGCAAAACCTTATTTTGGCAGCAAAAACCCATGCTGCTATCCATAACAAATTTTCACCGGATATTGAAAACGTGCAGGCTGTTGCCGCCGGAATTCTTCGACACAGAATTATTAAAAACTACAAAGCCGAAGCCGAAGGCGTTACTGATGAACAAATTATTAAAAGTTTGTTTTAATTGAGTATTGAGTAATTAGTATTGAGTGTTGAATTACAATTTTGCGACTGCGACTGAATACTGCGACTGCAAACCGCGACTGCAAACTACCAATAACAATTATACCTTAACCCATAACGATTAACATTCCAATATCTTCTTTTAGCCGTTCAATATCACTTTGTGAAAGAATGTTGTAAAATCCCCGTATTTGCTGTTGTTTGTCAACCAATGCCACATAACTGCTATGGTAAAAATCTGTTCCGGTTTCGCCGGGTTTAAAGTTGGTCATAAATAGTTCTGCCTGCCGCTTTGTAGTTTCACTATCAGAACGTAAAAATTGCCATTTTTCCTGAGGAATTCCGGTAGCTTCAGAATAATCCATCAATACAGATGTGGTGTCATGTTCAGTATCTATGGTATGCGATACAATCATAAAATCGTGATTTGTATCAAAATGTTCGGCTATTTGGATGAGTTGCGTTCGCATTGGCGGGCAGATACTTGGACAGCGTGTAAAGAAAAAATTGGCTATAAACACTTTGTTTTTGATGTTTTCCGTAGAAAATGATTGACCGGATTGATTGGTAAAACCGTCATATTCTATAAGGTAAACCGTCTTTTTTCCGGTAGTGTCAATTTTGTAGTTAAGTACAGGAAGCACATTAGGCTCTTTACATCCAAGACAGAAAAGAAAGATAAAAGCACTCAAATATTTCATAAGTTTGAATTATAAGTCTTGAGTTTTTCTGCCATTTCTTTATCGTACAAAAAGATGAACATACTTGCCATCATATCTTGATTTACATCAGTCGTGTTATTAGTGGTTACAATCAGCTCGTAATTATGGTGCGGATACAGCATAATGCCTTTTTCATCAGAAAAATACGGCACACTCTTTAAACCTGTTTTGTCAGTGTAGTTTATTGCTTTTGAAACAAATAAAACAGAATCTTTTGTTTTGTCGCGCAGCGTCAGTGTTTCAGAAAACGGATGAAGATGCACGGCAATATGGTGCATTGTAGTGCTGTCTTTAAGCTGTAATTGCTTGGTAATATCATATTTGTACGACGCTTTTTTGTTGGGAAAAATAACCCAATGCCCGGATAGATGATTTCCGCTATCGTCTATGTAACTATGATTTTTTGTTTCTACCGGCAGGCACATTTCAGGATTGTTTCCGGCAGGTATTTCAAAAGGGTTTTCGTTGTTGTACGGCAGCATTACAAATACGGTTTTACTCATTAAAGGTTTTATATCGCTATTGTTGGGTGCAATACCGAGAGTTACTTTGTGTTTTATGGAGAATGTCTTGCCTTTGATATTGTGATTTAACAATTGCGAAACCACAAATAAATTTTCGTTTGTAAAAACGGGAAACCCAAAACCGTCGGGAAGTTTGTATGATTCAATACCATTGCTCATAGAGGTTAACCGCGGGTATTGCTCACCGATACGGTGGTTTAAATGCCATCGGGAGTAATGCTCGCCGTCATAAAAATCGATATTGGTATGACAAATATAATCGTTGGATAAAATATCAACTTCGTTGGTGCTTAGCGCTTTGGTGTCAAATGATGTAATCCATGCCAAATTATTTTTTGAAGCATCAATTTGAAAATGTGTTGATGCTTTGGGTCCTTCCATCGATTTGTAAATATTGTCAACCACAAGCGTAGGCGTAATCAAAGTAATTGTTGAATCTGTCGTATGGATATTCCAGGTATTATCTACAATGCCCAGTTTGTGGTATAAGTGGGTTTTTATGATAGCCTTATGCCTGTTAGGAAGTTTTAAATAGTATATTCCGCCGGTTATCAATATAAGCGAAAGTAATAGTGCTGAATATTTTAGTATTTTAGACCTCATAATACAAACAAAATAACGCTATTTTATGCAGACTGACAACACCAACCGCATCTTTGGTCTTGATATAATGAGAGCCTTTGCTATTATGCTGGTTGTGTGTTCTCATGCGCTATGGATTGTGCCCGGTGCACAGGGAATGATACCCGACATGTTGAAACTGGCAGGCATGATAGGCGTCGAAATATTTTTTGTCTTAAGCGGGTTTTTGATAGGCCGCATTATGTACAGAATGTATCTTAAAGATGATTTTTCTTTTAAAGATGTTTTACAATTCTGGATACGCCGATGGTTCAGAACCTTACCCAATTACTACCTGATACTGCTTGTCAATGCTGTTATTGTAATGTTTATAGGGTATGGGTTGCCCGAAGGTTTTTGGAAATATACCTTGTTTCTTCAAAATTTTGCCTGCGAAATGCCTTTGTTTTTTCTTGAAAGCTGGAGCCTGTCAATAGAAGAGTTTGCATACTTAGTGCTTCCTGCACTGTTATTCTTTACATTATTTATAAAGGCGAAAATTTCAAAATCAAAAGTTTTTTTACTGTTGACGGTTTTTGTGCTGTTGTTTTTTATGCTCACAAAATTGCTTTATAATTTTAATGCTGCCGGCAGCGATATGCTGTTTTGGAACAGCAATTTAAAATCGTTGGTAATTTATAGAATAGATGCTATATATTATGGTGTGTTGGCAGCGTATATATCGATAATACGCCCGGATTTTTGGAAACAATCCCGCTATGTTGCATTTGCACTCGGGATATTGATTTTTTTAGCACTTAATGTATTGATACCTTTAAAACAGTTGTACATCCAGACACATCCGCAGTTTTGGAATGTATGGTATCTTATTATAAATTCAGTAGCAATCATGCTGGCGTTACCGCTTTTGAGCACCATTAAACAGGCATCAAAAGCCGTATTAAAACCTGTAACATTTATCAGTTTAATTTCTTACGGAATGTACCTGCTGCATTATTCGGTAATATTACAGCTGCTTAAGTATTTTATACCTTCAGATACACTTTCCGGATTTGATATAGTAGTTTATGTTGTTGTTTATTTTTTGTTGACAATAGTAGCATCTTATCTGTTATACACCTGTTATGAAAAACCTATGATGAATTTGAGAAACAAGCGGATTTTTAAGATTAAAGCGTAATACAGGCTAAAACCATCTAATTCAGAATCATTTCAAATAGTGAATTTTTATTGATTTAGTACTTTTTCAATTTCATTTTTATCAAAAACTCAATTATTTTTAATAAAAACGTTTGATTGTTGAATTATATTTATCCTTTTTTGGATTTTGTTACATATTTTTAAGTATGCTTTATAATTTGTAATTTTGTGGCACTTTTAATAAAAAAACTAATTCAATTTTAAATAAATCTTATGGCATTTGATATTGACATGATAAAAAAGGTTTATTCCACTATGGCAGAACGTGTCGATACCGCACGCACTATGGTAGGTAAACCATTAACGCTTTCAGAAAAGATATTGTATTCTCATTTATGGGATGGTACACCGTCAAAAGTTTTTACGAGAGGTAAAGATTATGTTGACTTTGCACCGGACAGAATTGCTTGTCAGGATGCAACGGCACAAATGGCGTTGCTGCAATTTATGCAGGCAGGAAAAGCAAAGGTCGCCGTGCCTACTACGGTACATTGCGACCACTTGATACAAGCAAAAAGCGGTGCTGTCGCCGATTTAAAACGCGCTAATGAAACAAGCAGTGAAGTGTTTGAATTTCTGGCATCGGTATCTAATAAATACGGAATAGGTTTCTGGAAACCCGGCGCAGGAATTATCCATCAGGTAGTGCTTGAAAATTACGCATTTCCTGGTGGTATGATGATAGGAACAGACTCTCACACGGTAAATGCCGGAGGATTAGGAATGCTTGCCATAGGTGTTGGTGGCGCAGATGCCGTAGATGTCATGGCCGGTATGGCTTGGGAGCTAAAGTTTCCAAAACTTATAGGAGTAAAGCTTACAGGGAAATTGAACGGCTGGACCTCTGCAAAAGATGTGATTCTTAAAGTAGCAGGAATTTTAACCGTAAAAGGTGGTACCGGAGCTATTGTGGAATATTTTGGCGAAGGCGCAAAAAACCTTTCCTGTACAGGAAAAGGAACCATTTGTAATATGGGTGCCGAAATAGGAGCTACAACATCTACCTTTGGTTATGACGATTCTATGGAACGTTATTTACGTGCGACAGACAGAGCAGATATTGCCGATGAAGCCAATAAAATAAGAGAATACTTAACAGGCGACCAGGAAGTATATGAAACCCCTGAAGCCTATTTTGACCAAGTAATAGAAATTGATCTTGACACGCTGCGTCCGCATTTGAATGGTCCTTTTACACCCGATTTAGCAACACCTGTTGGCGAATTGGGCGAAAAAGCCAGAGCTAATGACTGGCCGCTTAAAGTTGATTGGGGATTGATAGGTTCTTGTACCAATTCATCTTATGAAGATTTAACGCGGGCAGCATCCATCGCAAAGCAAGCCGTTGATAAAAACATCAAAGCAAAATCAGATTTTGGTATCAATCCGGGATCGGAGCAAATACGTTACACCGCAGAACGTGATGGTATCTTGAAGATTTTTGAAGACCTAAACGCTACAATTTTTACAAATGCCTGCGGTCCCTGTATTGGTCAATGGGATAGAAGCGATTTAAAAGGTGACGAGAAAAACACCATTGTCCATTCATTCAACAGAAACTTCTCAAAACGTGCCGACGGTAACCCAAACACACACGCATTTGTAGGTTCGCCCGAAATGGTAGCAGCAATCGCTATTGCAGGACGTTTGGATTTTGATCCTGTTAACGATACATTGATTAACGAAGATGGCGAAGCCGTAAAATTTGATGAACCTAAAGGTCTTGAGTTGCCGCCAAGAGGTTTTGATGTAGAAGATGCCGGTTATGTTGAACCTATAGCAGATGGCAGTAAAGTAAATGTAATTGTAAGTCCTACGTCAGACCGCTTGCAGTTATTGGATTCGTTTGAACCTATCGGAAATACTATTAAAGGAGCCAAATTGCTTATCAAAGCCTTCGGAAAATGTACAACAGACCATATTTCTATGGCTGGGCCGTGGTTAAAATACCGTGGACATTTAGACAATATATCTAATAATATGCTGATAGGTGCCATAAACGCTTACAACAAGCAGGCAAACTTTGTTAAAAACCAATTAACAGGCGAATATACCGGAGTGCCCGATGCACAACGAGCCTATAAAAATGCAGGCATAAAAACCATTGTTGTAGGTGACCACAATTACGGTGAAGGTTCGTCACGAGAGCACGCTGCTATGGAACCACGACACTTAGGGGTAGCTGCGGTACTTGTAAAATCGTTTGCACGTATCCACGAAACCAACCTGAAAAAACAAGGTATGCTGGCATTGACATTTGTTAATGAAGCCGACTACGATTTAATACAGGAAGACGATACGATTAACTTTTTAGACTTAGATGCTTTTGCACCGGAAAAGCAATTAACACTGGAGTTTGTGCATAAAGACGGAACAAAAGATACCATCAAAGTAAATCATTCATACAACCGTTCGCAAATAGAATGGTTTAACGAAGGTTCTGCATTAAATTTGATTAAAAAACAAAGCGTATAACAACCGTTTGGTTATAAAGTAAAACTCTTGTTTCTGTTTTTAGATTCAAGAGTTTTTTTATGAAGTGATTTTAAACTTATGAACATTTTCAAAATTAATTCCCTGCACCTCAATAATTGATTAAAATCGGACATATTATCATTAACAAAGCATAGGCTAACAAAAGTGATTAAAACCACAGCAAAGGCAGCTTTAAATGAGTTATACAGGTAAGAGAAGTTTGATAAAGTGCGCACGAGAAGACTCGAACTTCCACATTCTAAGCGAATACCAGCCCCTCAAGCTGGCGCGTCTACCAATTCCGCCACGTGCGCATTTTGATAATTAAAAGTAAAAAAAAAAGTTAAGCATTTGCTTAACTTTTGTGACCTGGCTGGGGCTCGAACCCAGGACCCTAACATTAAAAGTGTTATGCTCTACCAGCTGAGCTACCAAGTCTTTTCTTTAATGAGGGTGCAAATATAAAAACGATTAATTTATAATGCAACGCTTTTTTATATATTTTTTTGTTTTTTTGCAACGATAAAAGGTATGCTTTTAAAAATCAAATTGTAAACACTGTATGAAAATTATTTTGATGGGTTATATGGGTAGCGGAAAGTCAACAATTGCGCTGAAATTGTCCCGAATTTTGGGCTATACCTTTATAGATTTGGATGTTTACATTGAAACTTTGGAAGGATTGCCTGTTAAAGACATATTTAAAACTAAAGGCGAAATTTATTTCAGAAAAATAGAAACCGTATATTTAAAACAAGTGCTTGATGATAAAAAATCTGTTGTAATTGCTCTTGGTGGCGGCACACCATGTTACGGCAATAATATGAATTTGATTTTAAATACAAAAAATACAAACAGTATTTATTTAAAAGCCTCAATAAAAAGTCTGGCAGAACGTCTGCAACCTGAAAAGCATAAAAGACCACTCATAGCTCACTTACAAACCAAAGAAGACTTGACAGAGTTTGTAGGCAAACATCTGTTTGAGCGTTCGCCGTATTACAGTATGGCAAATGTGAGTATTAATGTGGATGAAAAATCAGAAGAGAAAGTTGTTGAAACAATTATTTTAAATCTATTTTAAATAGGCTTCGTAAACTTTTCCTTCCAAAACGACTTCAACATGTTCGTTAAGTGATGTAGAAAGTGAAATGCCTTTAAAATCGGCTTTTACCGGAAATTTTTTATGATTTCTGTTTACCAAAACGGCTGTTTTAAATTGCTTTAACGGAACATTCAAAAAATGTTTTACACCATAAATCAAGGTGCTTCCCGAGTTTAAAACATCGTCAATCAATACAATGGATTTATTGGTGTAATCTTCTTCATTCAAAGATGTTTTAACCGGATTAAGCGGATTTTTTTTATCGATGCTTACTTTACAAAGTACAATATTCAGCTCAGAAATTTTATCCAAATTGGTTTTTAACTTTTTTGCAAGAATGTATCCGTTGCTGTCAATACCTGCCAAAATCACTTCTTTTTCATTGACATTGTTTTCATAAATCTGATAAGCAATACGTTTAATTTTGTGATTTATCGCTTCGTGATTAAGGATAATATGTTTGGTAGTTGTCATTATTAAAGCATTTTTTCAAAGATATAAATTAAAAGTCTGTTTCTCCAGATTCATCGTGATAATCATCAATATCCCGCCGGTCTTTTTTTGTTGGTCGCCCGGTACCTTTTTTTCGGTAGTATTCTTGTGAATATTTCAATAATTCACGGGCTTCAAAAGCTTCTTTTGGTGTGGTATCAATCCGGTAAATATCCACAAGTTTTGCACCTACACGACTTTGAGGAATATCATTGACAGTTAATTGGTAATTAATTTGTTCCTTACGCAATTCTATTTTGTCCAGAGCATAAACCTCTCTGCTTGGTTTTACAACTTGTCCGTTTACTTTTACATGGCCTTTATTGCAGGCATCCGTTGCATTGGTTCGGGTTTTATAATACCGCACACACCATAAATATTTATCAATTCGCATATTAAAATTTTAAAAACAACGTTAATCTTTTTGTACAAAAATATTATATTATTGTATCTTGCACACCTAAAAAACAGCAATAATAAAAGTTAAGCAGGTTTTAGCTAATCCATCAGGTGTATTGCCGGTAACTTGCTTAAAAATTGAAAATCAAATGAAAAGAAAAATATACAGTTTACTGGTTTTGTGTGGTTTGGTATTAATGGTGTCATGTAAAAAGGATGATGACGATGGTGGCTCAAGAATTGTTGAACGTGACAGAACACAGCAGCAGGTAGTTGACAGGGATTCGCTTATAGGATATTTGGAAACCCATTATTACAATTATTCACATTTTTTAGACGGTAATGATCATTCTATTTATGAAATAGAAATTACCGAACTTCCTAAAGATGCAAATGGTAATTACCTGCCGTTACCTAATCCGGATGATAACAGATTACTGATTGATGTTGTCGAAACTAAAACAACAACGTACCAGGAAGCCAATTATGAGTACTATATTTTGAGACTTAATCAAGGTGGTGGCACCGGACCAACTTTTGCCGATGCCGTAGCCTTAAATTATGAAGGAAGCTATCAGGATGCGAGTGTTTTTGACAGCACGGTAAACCCTACACAATTTGATTTACTTGGGTTAATTCACGGATGGCGATTGGTCTTGCCCGAATTTAACGCCTCAGAAGGGTTTGTTGAAAATGGCGACGGAACAGTTTTATACACAAATTATGGAATGGGCATCATGTTTTTACCTTCGGGATTAGCATATTACGCATCGCCGCCAATAGGAATTACAGCATATTCAAACATGATTTTTAAGTTTGAATTATTCCGAATGGAAACCAATGACCACGATAATGATGGTATTCCGTCGTATTATGAAGATATAAATGATAATAAAAATCTTTACGACGACGATACAGATGGCGACGGTTTAGCCAATTTTATAGATGCCGATGATGACGGCGACGGCGTGGCTACAATTAATGAATTAATGCCTGCAACCTACATTATAAATACAAACATAGGTGAAGAAGAACCCGTTTTAGCCGAAGGCGAATTTGTAAGAACCAGAACCGTCAATGCAGGAATTATCACACTTAAAACAGTCAAAATTGTTGATAGTAATGATAATGGTATCCCGGATTATCTGGAAGCAAGCGTCACGATTAATTACAACGAATAAATAAAAAAATCCGCCAACCGGCGGATTTTTTTATGAAGTGATTTAAACTTTTTCGCTTCAATCAAAAAAGTTTAAATCACTTCTATATTATAACTTCAATGATAAACTCAATATCAACTGGTCGGGTCTTGTATCAATCCTGCTTACAACACCGCTGCCTATATTGTTATTGATAAATGTGGCTTCGTTATCGCTCAATCCTCTTTCATACCTTACATCAATCCCAAAGTTCTTAATATTAACACCTATCCCAAAGTTAAGCCCAACGGTAAAGTCGTTGCTTACATCGTTTATTGAAATACCATCATATTCTGTATTCAATATATATTGTAATGACGGCCCGCCAAAAATGGTTACAGGTCCCAAAATTTTAACACCTACAAGAAGCGGGGCATCAATTTTTTTCATCACAAAGCCGTCACTGTCATAATCACTTCTGGTTTGTGTATAAACAAGTTCTGGCTTAAAGTATAGCTTATTACCAATTTTACCAAACACTCCAAAGTGAAACCCGACATTCCTGTCAGGATGTTTCGCATTATCACCAATAGACTCAAAATAATCGCCGTTGGCATTATAATTTAATCCTGCTTTAATGCCAAAACCACCACCGCTTTGCGCAAATGAGGCTGTACAAAAAGCAAATACTACTATTAAAAGAAGGTTTTTCATGATTTTTCCCGATTTATGGATTTGTTAATCATTAACGGAAAAAAGATGCCAATTATTTTCTTTTGATTACTTTTTTGCAGGCTTTTACAATGCTGTCGGCATTTAATCCGTACTTATCCATAAGCTGTGCCGGCGTACCCGATTCGCCAAAAGTATCTTTTGTAGCAATAAATTCTTGTGGTGCCGGATTGTTTTCGGCTAAAACTCTGGCAACACTTTCGCCCAATCCGCCCAGATAATTATGTTCTTCTGCAGTAACGATGCATCCGGTTTTTGCAACAGAATTTAAAATAGCAGCAGCATCCAGAGGTTTGATAGTGTGAATGTTGATAACCTCGGCAGATATGCCTTGTTCATGCAAGGTTTTTGCAGCTTCAAGCGCTTCCCATACCAAATGTCCCGTGGCAACAATGGTAACATCTGTACCTTCAATGAGGTTGATGGCTTTTCCTATTTCAAATGTTTGGTTTTCGGGTGTAAAATTTGGCACTGATGGCCGTCCGAAACGCAAATACACAGGACCGTGATGTTTGGCAATAGCAATGGTTGCAGCTTTGGTCTGGTTGTAATCGCAGGTGTTGATAACGGTCATTCCCGGAAGCATTTTCATAAGTCCTATGTCTTCAAGAATTTGATGTGTTGCGCCGTCTTCGCCAAGAGTTAAACCGGCATGTGATGCGCAGATTTTCACATTTTTGTCAGAGTAAGCAACGCTTTGACGTATCTGGTCATAAACTCTGCCTGTCGAAAAATTTGCAAAGGTTCCCGTAAACGGAATTTTTCCGCCTATGGTCAATCCGGCTGCAATACCAATCATATTGGCTTCGGCAATGCCTACCTGAAAAAAGCGTTCCGGGTGATTTTCTTTAAAATCGTCCATTTTTAATGAGCCTATCAAATCGGCACAAAGTGCAACGACATTTTCATTGGTTTTGCCTAATTCGGTCAACCCTGCTCCAAAACCCGAGCGTGTATCTTTATTTCCTGTATTGGTGTATGTTTTCATGGTGTTGTTTTGTTGTTTTTAAAATGGATGTCTTCAGAAATTGTTATTTGTAAATCAAATGGTTGAATATTCTTTAATTCCCGAATGTGTTTTATTGTATTTGTTTTTGTGTCAATTGTGTAAGACTTTATAATGACTTCATCTGTATTAACAGAATTAATATCAAACTTGTATGCAAATTTTAAATAGGAAGCATAAAACTGATTTTTCACAAAAGGATAAGGCTTCATAATGAGGTGGTGTTCAGAAACCTTTTTTTTCTTCTTTTTGTTTTTAAATGTTTCTATGATGATTTTGTTAGCGTCGCCTTCTTTTTGATATATGACGTTATACTTATCTTCTTGTTTGAATATTGATAAGTCAGCTAAAGAATGTCTAATGGGGTTTTCAAAAAGCGTATTAAACAATAAGTTTTTTATATGTGATGTTGCTTTTGTTTCGTAACGATAAGTAATATGCTGCTCAAAATCAAAAAGTTGTGCAGATGTTTTGTCAGATTGAAATTCTGTAACATAGACAACTTGATTTGTGTTTTTT
Source organism: uncultured Flavobacteriaceae bacterium (assembly GCA_964454675.1). Classification (GTDB taxonomy): domain Bacteria; phylum Bacteroidota; class Bacteroidia; order Flavobacteriales; family Flavobacteriaceae; genus CAYVUB01. The sequence continues at coordinate 50,966 of CAYVUB010000018.1, forward strand.
GAATTTGCAAAAATGTAGCTAACAGACTTTACCGAATCTGCCGGGTTGTTTAGATGTTCGTAAACACTCATATAATCAAACTCGTACGTCTTCTGTGCAAACGTATTTACACAAACTAAAATCATTACATATTTGAAAAGTTTTGACATATACTCAATTTTATCTTCGCTTAGAATTCCCTTTTTTTTTTGGTTAGGGACATTAATAATCTCCTAAAGTTTCAGGGTTTTGTGCTAAGCCGGCAGCAAGTTGTGCATCATTTGGCGCTTTACCATGCCAAGCGTGAGTGTGCATCATAAAATCGACACCATTGCCCATTACGGTTTTTAATAACACACAAACAGGTTGTTTTTTCCCTGTTTTTGACTTGGCTTCTGCCATACCTTTTATAATGGCGTCAATATCATTACCTTCATTGATTTCTACCACAAGCCATCCAAAAGATTCAAACTTGGCTTTTATACTTCCCATAGGCAGTACATCATCTGTAGAGCCGTCAATTTGTTGTCCGTTTAAATCTACGGTTGCAATAAGGTTGTCCACTTTTTTTGCCGAAGCATACATGATGGCTTCCCAGTTTTGCCCTTCTTGCAGTTCGCCGTCACCATGAAGGCTGTAAACCAAATGCGGGTCGTTGTTTAATTTTTTTGCCTGTGCCGCACCAACAGCCACAGATAATCCTTGCCCTAATGAACCCGAAGCTATACGCACTCCCGGCAAACCTTCGTGTGTTGTGGGATGACCTTGTAATCGTGAGTTTATGAGTCGGAAGGTATTTAACTCATCAACGGGAAAATACCCTGAACGTGCAAGAACACTATAAAAAACAGGCGAAATATGTCCGTTGGAAAGAAAGAAAATATCTTCGTCTTTTCCGTCCATATCAAAACCGGGTTTTCTGTTCATAATTTCAGAATATAATGCTACAAAAAATTCGGCACAGCCCAGTGAGCCTCCGGGATGTCCGGAATTAACCTTGTGTACCATCCGCAAAATATCTCTGCGAACCTGTGTTGTAAAATCTTGCAATTGTTGTGTTGTTGTCATGAGTAAATCTTAGTTATTTTGTGTTGCAAAAATAAAATATTAATACCCTTAAACAAAGTGTGGTTATAGCCACTTATTAACGAATTAAGTGCTTTTGCTAACAATTTTCATTTTTATTATGAAACAAAGAGATAGAGTTATTTATCTTTGCCCCTTATGAAATGAGCTTAAGGTTTAAGAATGACAACAATCAAAATATTTAATGGCGAATTGCACCTGTCTGCCGACAGGCAAGTATGACCTATTAAAAAATATTAAGTGAACAGATGAAGTTTGAATTAAAAGCCAAAGACCCACAAAGTAACGCCAGAGCAGGTGTCATTACCACGCATCATGGCATCATAGAAACACCTATTTTTATGCCGGTTGGCACGGTTGGTTCTGTAAAAGGTGTGCATCAAAGAGAATTAAAAAACGATATTAACCCCGATATTATTTTGGGGAATACCTATCATTTATACCTGCGTCCGCAAACTGCCATTCTTGAAAAAGCCGGCGGATTGCATAAGTTTATGAACTGGGATCGCAATATTTTGACAGATTCCGGCGGGTATCAGGTGTATTCATTGTCTTCACGGAGAAAAATTAAAGAAGAAGGTGTTAAATTTAAAAGTCATATAGACGGCAGTTATCACATTTTTACACCGGAGAATGTGATGGAAATTCAACGCAGCATAGGTGCCGATATTATTATGGCGTTTGACGAGTGTACGCCGTATCCTTGTGATTACAACTATGCAAAACGCTCTATGCACATGACACACAGATGGCTTGACAGATGCATCAGCCATTTGGAAAAAGTGCCGGTAAAATACGGTTATGAGCAGGCATTATTTCCTATAGTTCAAGGAAGCACTTATAAAGATTTACGTCAGCAATCTGCAGAATATATAGCCAATGCAGGTGCTGTAGGTAACGCCATAGGCGGATTATCGGTAGGCGAACCTGCCGAAGAAATGTATGCCATGACAGACGTTGTTACTGCTATTTTACCTCAGGATAAACCTCGTTATTTGATGGGTGTTGGAACGCCAATCAATATTCTTGAAAATATAGCGTTAGGAATTGACATGTTTGATTGTGTGATGCCTACCCGTAATGCAAGAAATGGTATGCTTTTTACCGCTTACGGTACCATCAATATCAAAAATGAAAAATGGAAAGATGATTTTTCACCGGTAGATGAGATGGCAATGACCTTTGTAGATACAGAATATAGCAAAGCGTATCTTCGTCATTTATTTAGTGTTAACGAATTATTGGGAATGCAGATAGCCACCATTCATAATCTTGGATTTTATTTATGGTTGGTTAGAGAAGCAAGAAAACATATCTTGGCAGGCGATTTCAGGGAATGGAAAGACAAGATGGTCAAACAAATGGATAATAGACTTTAAGATTGCAGATAACCACAAACCTGAAACTTGAAACAAAAGAAACAATAGGCATAACGTCATAGAAACATTAAAACATTATTAGATTGAAAATCCTGGATTGGTACATATTAAAACGCTATCTGGTCACATTTTTTATGATGTTGCTACTGTTTATTCCTATTGGGATTACAGTCAATCTTGCTGAGAAAATTGGTAAAATTCTTGAAAATAATGTGCCATTTAGTGAAGTGGCTTTGTATTATTTAAATTTTACAATTTATTTTGCCAATCTGCTGTTTCCTATATTCTTGTTTTTATCAGTTATTTGGTTTACGTCCAAACTTGCCAATAATACGGAAATTGTCGCTTTTTTAAGCTCGGGTGTATCGTTTTCACGATTTTTAAGACCGTATTTAATAGGCGCAACAATTATAGCGGCACTTGCACTTGTTTTAGGGATGTTTCTGGCACCAAACGCCAGTAAAGGTTTTAATGAGTTTACTTATAAATACCTTAAAAAGGGCAGAGAAGTAGCTCAAACACAAAACGTTTTTAGGCAGATAAACGACAACGATTATATTTATGTAAGCAGCTACGATTCAAAAAGCAAAAGAGGTTATAATTTTACCCTTGAACATTTTGAAGGAAACCAGCTTAAATTCAAGATATTTTCTGATAACATACTTTATATAGAAGAAGACTCAACCTATAGATTAACCAATTATGTAAAAAGAATTATTGGCGAAAACGACGATATTTTTGAGAAAAACCGGCGTATAGACACATTATTGCCTTTTGAAATAGACGATTTGACACCGGTTAATTACATTGCCGAAACATTGCCATACCATGAGCTCACGGAATTTATTGAAAAAGAAAAGCAAAGAGGTTCGTCAAATATTGGTCGTTATGAAGTTGTAAGACACAAAAAATGGAGTTTACCGGTTGCGGTATTTATTCTTACTATCATTGCCGTATCGGTATCGTCTATTAAACGTCGCGGTGGTATGGGGGTTAATCTTGCATTTGGTATCACTACTGCCATGATTTATGTGTTTTTTGACAAAGTTTTTGGTGTCATGGCAGAACAGTCAGATTTTTCGCCAATAGTGGCAGTGTGGCTTCCTAATGTAGTTTTTGGTATCTTAGCATTATATCTCTTGAAAAATGCCAAACGCTAAACTTCAAAATTACCTGCACTTACATTTTTTAGTTTTTATTGCCGGTTTTACAGCCATTCTGGGCGAGCTTATTTCTATAGGCGCAATTCCTTTGGTATGGTACCGGATGGTTATGGCAAGCATCATCATGTTGGTGTATGTAAAGCTTACCAAGTTAAACATTACTGTTGATAAGCGTACAGTGATAAAATTTTTTGCCGCCGGAATCATCATTGCGTTACATTGGATTACATTTTTTGCAGCTATCAAAGAATCCAACATTTCCATCACACTGGCAGCATTTTCAACCGGAGCATTTTTTGCCTCATTCATTGAACCCATAATTTATAAACGCCGTATTATATGGTATGAAATTATCTTCGGATGTGTTGTAGTTATAGGAATTTTTCTCATCACACAAAGTGAAATAAAGTATCTCAACGGAGTCATATTAGCAATTTTATCGGCATTTTTTTCATCACTTTTTACAGTTATTAATGGGCAGTTTATTCAAAAACATCCGGCAACGGTTATTTCTTTTTACGAATTTATAAGCGGCGTCATTTTTTTAACGTTTTTTATCCTTGTTTTTAACGGTGGATTCAGCGTATCATTCTTTCAAATATCAACTACCGATTGGCTATACCTCTTTATATTAGCATCTGTTTGCACAGCCTACGCATTTATAGGCTCAGTCAAAGTTATGAAGTACATAAGCCCATATACCGTAGTATTATCATATAATCTGGAACCTGTTTACGGTATAGCGCTGGCATTATTTCTTTTTCCTGAAACAGAAACCATGAGCCCGCAATTTTATTACGGAGTTATCATTGTGTTAGCCACAGTATTACTGGACGGCATCATTAAAAATTCAAAATTTGCTAAAACAAAAACTTATAATTAACTTTAAATACTGTTTAAAAACCGTAACGATATTTATCGTTTTTCATCATTTTAAAACGAAAAATTATGTAGGTTTGCAGGCTAACTAATTAATAAAACTTAATCTCTATGGAATATCTGGATTTTGAACTTCCCATAAAAGAGCTTGAAGACCAATTACAAAAATGTCAAATAATAGGTGAAGAAAGTGAAGTAGATGTTACGGAAACTTGCAAGCAGATAGAGAAGAAATTACTGGAAACAAAAAAAGAAATTTACAAAAATCTTACAGCTTGGCAGCGTGTACAATTGTCGCGTCATCCTAACAGGCCCTACACAATGGATCATATAAGAGCACTTTGCGGTGATACATTTTTAGAGCTTCACGGAGACAGGAATGTAAAAGACGACAAAGCTATGGTAGGCGGTCTCGGGAAAATAGGCGACCAGTCGTACATGATTATCGGGCAGCAAAAAGGATACAATACAAAAACACGGCAATACCGCAATTTCGGAATGTCAAACCCCGAAGGCTACCGTAAAGCACTGCGCTTAATGCAATCTGCAGAAAAATTCAACATTCCCGTATTAACTTTAATTGATACACCGGGTGCCTATCCCGGGCTGGAAGCAGAAGAACGGGGACAAGGCGAAGCTATTGCCCGGAATATCCTTGAAATGACCAGATTAAAAGTGCCTGTTATTTGTGTTATTATAGGCGAAGGTGCTTCCGGTGGTGCATTAGGTATAGGTGTAGGCGACAGAGTTTTAATGATGGAAAACACATGGTATTCTGTAATTTCGCCGGAGTCTTGCTCGTCAATTTTATGGCGAAGCTGGGAATATAAAGAACGCGCAGCCGATGCTTTAAAACTAACAGCAAATGATATGAAAGGCCTCAAGCTGGTTGACGGTATCATTAAAGAACCTGTTGGCGGCGCCCATACAGACAGAGAAGCCGCTTTCATTTTAGTACGTGACGCTATTGTCAAAGCTCATGAAGAATTAAAAAACTTATCACCAAAAGAATTAGTTAAAAAGCGTATGGACAAATATGCCGATATGGGAGTTTTTAAAGGATAATCTCAACAGTAACCGAATATTAAAAAAACTGAAGTTTGACACTTCGGTTTTTTTTGTCGCTATTAACAATAAAAACAAGTTATCAACAGTTGAAATGTTAAGACTTGTTTTAAAAAGTATGCGTGGATTCTTAACAATTTAGTTACTTTCGCAGACTATCAAAATTACATTATTTCAAATGAAGCAACCCAATCCGATACAAGGCTACAAAGTAGAAAAAAGCACCATCATAAGTCTGGAAAAAGGAAAAATTCCGCCACAGGCTATTGATTTGGAAGAAGTTGTGCTTGGCGCAATGATGATTGACAAAAAAGGGGTTGATGATGTTATTGATATTTTAAGTCCCGAAGCATTTTATAAAGATGCTCACAAACATATTTTTGAAGCCATTTTCAAATTGTTTCAAAGCAGCGAACCTGTCGATTTATTGACGGTTTCAAACCAGTTAAAAAAAGACGGAAAGCTGGAACTTGCCGGAGGCGATTTTTACCTTATTTCACTAACCCAGCGTGTGGCATCATCAGCACACATCGAGTTTCATGCACGTATCATACTTCAAAAGTTTATCCAGCGGAGTTTGATTAAAATTTCGAGCGAAATTATCGAGGATTCGTATGACGAGACCAAAGATGTTTTTGACCTGCTGGATAACGCCGAAGCAAAACTGTACGAGGTAACGCAAGGCAATATCAAAAAATCAACCGAAACTGCTCAAAGTTTGGTAATCCAGGCAAAAAAGAAAATAGAAGACATTTCAAACAAAGAAGGTTTAAGCGGTATTCCGTCAGGATTTGATAAGCTGGACAGGTTAACTTCCGGCTGGCAGGAAAGCGATTTGGTTATCGTTGCGGCACGTCCCGGTATGGGAAAAACCGCTTTAACCTTGTCAATGGCACGTAATATTGCCGTAAACCAAAATATTCCCGTGGCATTTTTCTCTTTAGAGATGTCATCAGTACAATTAATAACCCGTTTAATTTCGAGTGAAACCGGACTGTCATCAGAAAAGCTAAGAACCGGAAAACTTGAAAAGCACGAATGGGAACAGCTTAACGTTAAGGTTAAAGCCTTAGAAAAATCGCCTTTGTTTATTGACGATACGCCATCATTATCCATTTTCGATTTACGGGCAAAAGCACGCCGTCTGGCATCGCAATACGGTATCAAAATGATAATAATTGACTACTTACAGCTGATGACTGCCGGAGGAAGCCAAAAAGGCGGCGGCAACCGCGAACAGGAAATTTCAACCATTTCACGTAACCTTAAAGCTCTGGCAAAAGAGCTGAGCGTTCCGGTGATAGCCTTATCACAATTATCCCGCGCGGTCGAAACCCGTGGTGGCAGTAAGCGTCCGTTATTGTCAGACCTTCGTGAATCCGGGGCGATAGAGCAGGATGCCGATATTGTATCATTTATTTACCGTCCCGAGTATTACAAAATTGATGAATGGGATGATGAAGAACGCACACCAACCGAAGGTCAGGCCGAATTTATCGTAGCAAAACACCGTAACGGCGGCTTGGATAACATCCGGTTAAAATTCATCGGGCATCTTGGTAAATTTGATAATCTCGATGATTTTGATACGCCTTTTGGTCAGGAATTTCATAGTAAAATGAATGCGGCAGCCAATGACGATACCTTCAAGCCGGGCAATTATCCGTCGGCTAAAGACGCATTTGATGACCCTGTTCAAGATGAAGATGAAAGTGACGTCCCGTTTTAAACGAGTTCATTGGTAAATAGCAATCCTTAATCTTTCCTTAAAACCATTTTGAATAAATGATATTTTAAGTATCTTTCCATGATGAAGAAGTTACTGTTATTAGTCATTTTTTTAAGCATGTCGGTAAATGTCATGGCATCCTACATCTTGATTCCTATGGATGCCGAAGGTCAAAAAAATCATTTAAAAGCCTATGGAGTTGCCTATTGGACTTTAGAAAAACAGCTTAAAGTAAACTGGCTGCTCAACTATCGCGGCGGTTCGTTTTTACTGCCCGATGCCGAAGACATCCGTAAAGAATGTCAAATACGCGGCGTGTCGTTTGAAGTGTTGTCCAATGCAAAAGCCGAAGAAATCCTTGATTTAATTGCGAGTCCGTCACAAAATATGGAGGCTGTTATTCTTGAAAAAGCACCCAAAATAGCGGTATATTCACCCAAAGGAAATTTACCGTGGGACGATGCCGTAACTATGGTTTTAAGCTATGCCGAAATCCCTTATGACGTGGTTTATGACGAAGAAGTATTGAATGACGCATTGCTGCTTTATGAATGGCTGCATTTGCATCACGAAGATTTTACGGGACAATACGGTAAGTTTTACCGTACCTACAAATCGGCAGCTTGGTATATTGAAGAGAAAAAAGAAGCCGAAGCTCTGGCAACAAAATTAGGTTTTGAAAAAGTATCTCAAGCCAAGCTGGCAGTTGTGCTAAAAATACGGGATTATGTGGTGGGCGGCGGCTTTATGTTTGCCATGTGCAGCGCAACCGATAGTTTTGATATAGCATTGGCAGCCGAAGGTGTCGATATATGCGAGCCTATGTTTGACGGTGATGCCAGCGACCCAAATTATCAAAGCCTTATAGATTACGGCAAAACCTTTGCGTTTAAAGATTTTATTTTAGAACGAAATCCTAATGTTTATGAGTTTTCGTCTATTGATATGACCGCCAAACGGCAGATTATGCCAACCACAGATTATTTTACCTTGATGGATTTCTCGGCAAAATGGGATCCGGTTCCCACGATGTTATGCCAGAACCATACAGCGTTGGTCAAAGGTTTTATGGGGCAAACGACGGCATTTACCAGAGACGAAATCAAATCGAATGTATTGATTTTGGGTGAAAACAAGACCAATGGCGAGGCGAGATACATTCACGGTATTAAAGGAAAAGGATTTTTTACCTTTTACGGCGGTCACGACCCCGAAGATTACACCCATAAAGTAGGCGACCCAAAAACCGAACTCGAATTATACCCTACATCGCCGGGCTACAGGCTTATTCTTAACAATATCCTGTTTCCTGCCGCAAAAAAGAAAAAGCAGAAAACATAATTACTTGGGTGTAACGTAACGTGATTTTTCTTTTGCAAATATCAGTTTTAATGCGTTATACGCAATAGCAACAAAAACTTCGTATATCAAAAGAAATTTAACACAAATT
>CAYVUB010000019.1:0-18385 GCA_964454675.1 uncultured Flavobacteriaceae bacterium
AAAAAGTAGATATCCAAATGGTTATTAGCCGTATCAAACTTTTTTTCAAACCGGTTAAGCACCATTCTGCTAATCCCGCAACGTGTAGAATGTTTAAAAATCAACTGGGTTTTATGTGCCGACTTCTCCTCTATTTCCGTAAGTTGCTCCACAGAATGTAACGCAATCCAAGGCAATACTTTAACGTCTTTTTCTTCTGATGATAACCCGAATAATTTCTTTATAAAACTCATAACAATTCTTATTAAATTCTGATAGTTTGCAATCTTATCTATTCTTCATAAACCGACAAAAAGTCACGCTATTATTGCTTTTTTAAGACATTTTGTCGTTAAAATCTAACGTAACTACCTTGGTAAGATAATTGACATATCTCATCCGTAAAGTAACTACAAAAAATAAGAATTATGAACAATTTCACTATAAAATCACAAGAAGCCTTACAGCAAGCCCAACAACTGGCACAACAGTATGGCCATCAACAAATAGAAAACGAACACTTGTTTTCCGGTATTCTTGAAGTTGATGAAAACGTATTGCCATTTATCCTTAAAAAACTGAATGTCAATATGACGACCCTTAAACAGATGCTGGCAAAACAGCTTGAAAACTTCCCGAAAGTATCGGGCGGAGATTTGATGCTGTCACGTGAAGCCAACAAAACGGTCAATGAAGCCGCTATCATTGCAAAAAAAATGAAAGACGACTATGTATCTGTAGAACATTTAATCCTGGCAATTTTTAAATCGAACAGCAAAATTTCGCAAATGCTCAAAGACCAGGGCGTGACCGAAAAGTACTTGCAGGCAGCCATTGACGAACTCCGTCAAGGTGGCAAAGTCACTTCCCAAAGTCAGGAAGACAGCTACAATGCACTTAACAAATATGCCAAAAACCTGAACCAGCTGGCAAAAGACAACAAACTTGACCCGGTAATTGGTCGTGATGAAGAAATACGCAGAATTTTGCAGATTCTTTCACGCAGAACAAAAAACAACCCGATTTTGGTAGGCGAACCCGGAACCGGAAAAACCGCCATTGCCGAAGGTTTAGCCCACAGAATTGTAGATGGTGATATTCCTGAGAATTTAAAAAACAAGCAGATTTTTGCCTTAGATATGGGCGCATTGATTGCCGGTGCAAAATATAAAGGCGAATTTGAAGAACGGCTTAAAGCGGTCATCAAAGAAGTGACCAACAGCAACGGCGATATTGTCCTGTTCATTGACGAAATCCATACACTCGTTGGTGCCGGCGGTGGTGAAGGTGCTATGGATGCCGCCAATATTTTAAAGCCTGCTTTGGCACGTGGTGAATTGCGCGCCATTGGTGCCACAACTTTGGATGAATACCAAAAGTATTTTGAGAAAGACAAGGCTTTGGAGCGTCGTTTCCAGAAAGTGATGGTCAATGAACCAGATACCGAAAGCGCGATTTCCATATTACGAGGTATCAAAGAAAAATACGAAACCCATCATAAAGTACGTATCAAAGATGAAGCAATCATTGGTGCTGTTGAATTATCAGAACGTTATATTACCAACCGGTTTTTGCCGGACAAAGCCATTGATCTAATGGACGAAGCCGCTTCAAAACTGCGTATGGAAATCAATAGCAAACCAGAAGAATTGGACGTGCTGGACAGAAAAATCATGCAATTGGAAATTGAAATTGAAGCCATCAAAAGAGAAGGCGATGAAGCCAAATTGAAAGCCTTACGCTCAGATTTGGCAAATTTAAAAGAAGAGCGAAACGAGCTTAACGCCAAATGGAAAAGCGAAAAAGACGTGGTTGATAGCATTCAGAACATTAAATTACAAATAGAGAATTTCAAATTGGAAGCAGAACGTGCCGAACGCGAAGGCGATTATGGAAAAGTGGCGGAAATTCGCTACGGAAAAATCAAAGAAGCCCAAGAACAGCTTGAAAAGCTCCAAAAAGATTTGCAGGAAAACCAATCCGGTCACTCACTCATAAAAGAAGAAGTAACTTATGATGATATTGCCGAAGTTGTCGCAAAATGGACAGGCATTCCCGTAACGAAAATGCTACAAAGCGAACGTGACAAATTATTGAAACTTGAAGATGAGCTCCACAAGCGTGTAGTTGGTCAGGAAGAAGCCATTGCCGCCGTAAGTGATGCCGTAAGACGCAGCCGTGCCGGATTGCAAAACGCCCAAAAACCCATAGGAACCTTCTTATTCCTCGGAACTACCGGCGTAGGTAAAACCGAACTGGCAAAAGCACTTGCAGAATACCTGTTTAATGACGAAAATGCCATGACACGTATTGATATGAGCGAATACCAGGAACGTCATTCGGTAAGCAGATTGGTTGGTGCACCTCCGGGATACGTAGGGTATGACGAAGGCGGACAATTAACGGAAGCTGTAAGACGCAAACCGTATTCTGTGGTGCTGCTTGACGAAATAGAAAAGGCGCATCCGGACACCTTCAATATTTTATTGCAAGTGTTAGATGAAGGTCGACTGACAGATAACAAAGGCCGTGTGGCAGATTTTAAAAACACCATCATCATCATGACCTCAAACATAGGAAGCCACATCATTCAAGAGCGGTTTGAAGCCGTAAAAGACATTGAAACCGCTATTGAAACTGCCAAAGCCGAGGTTTTGGGATTGTTAAAACAAAGTGTGCGTCCGGAGTTTTTAAACCGTATTGACGATATTATCATGTTTACACCGCTAAGCAAAGAAAATATCGCTGCTATTGTCGGGTTGCAGCTTAAAAGTGTTTCAAAAATGCTGGCACAACAAGGCATTACCTTTGATGCTACCAAAGAAGCCTCGGCATATTTAGCAGATAAAGGCTATAATCCCGAATATGGTGCAAGACCTGTAAAACGTATTATCCAGAAAGAAGTTCTAAACGAGTTAAGCAAGGAAATTCTTTCGGGTAATGTCGCAACCGACAGTATCATATTACTCGATTCGTTTGATGATAAATTGGTTTTCAGAAATCAAAATCATCTTGAAGTCGAAAAAATATAAGAAACTGTTTAAATGTAACAAAAATGACTGCGATGTAGTCTTTAATATGATTGGTTATTTAAAAGGCAACGCAATTTTTCCCGGGAAAATGCGTGTTGCCTTTTTATTTTGTTAAACATTACTTAAATAACGATTTTCAAACCCTTTTTAGTAGTCTGATACAGACTTTGAAACGTATATAATACTTAGGCAAAATGCTAAAAGTTTCAAATAAAACATATTAAATAAATACTAATAAAAAAGTGTCAACCATTCGTCTAAAAAGTACAAAATAGCTTGTACAAAACAGACCGTTTATCATATTTTTGTAACACTTTAACCCACATCCCCATGATCATAAACAAATATATAGACCATACGGCACTAAAGCCCACAACCACAGAAAGAGACATTATTGATCTTTGCACCGAAGCAAAAAAGCACCAGTTTTATGCAGTATGCTTAAGCAGCTGTTATGTGCCGCTTGCCAAAGAATTACTGTCGAGATCTTCTGTAAAAATCTGTACCGTTGTAGGGTTTCCGTTGGGTACATCATCAACAGAAACCAAAGCTTTTGAAGCAAAAAAAGCCATTCAGGACGGTGCCGATGAAATTGATATGGTTATCAATATCGGTTTATTGAAAAGCAAAAACTACGTTGGTGTTTTTAAAGATATTTCTGAAGTTAAAAATGCTATCGGAAGAATCCCGTTAAAAGTCATCATAGAAATCAGTGAGCTTTCAAAAAATGAAATCATCAAAGTTTGTGAAATATGCCTTGATGCAAAAGCCGATTTTATTAAAACATCCACCGGTTTTTCAAAAAGCGGCGCCACACTTACTGCCGTGAAAATTATCAGAAAAACCGTTAAAGACCAGGCAAAAATCAAGGCTTCGGGCGGCATCAAAGATTTTGAAACTGCACAAAAATACATTGAAGCCGGTGCCGACCGTATTGGTACTTCTGCCGGAGTTGCAATTGTAACACAACAAACATCTGATGCTAATTATTAGAACCTGTTAAAAATTATTTAAAACAATTCTTTTGTGCCTTTTTTGGCTGCAAATTCGTTAAATTTTTAAATGATAGCTCTACTATCCTTTAAAAACCTGCCTCTTTTCGCTCAAAAAATCCTATAAAATTTACTTGAAAAACAAATTTAAACAGGTTCTAATTTTTTATCTTTCGGAAGTAAAAAATTAATAAACAATGAGTGTACATATTGAAGCCAAAAAAGGCGATATTGCAGAAACCATACTATTACCCGGCGACCCGTTAAGAGCCAAATGGATAGCCGAAACGTTTTTTGAAAATCCTGTTTGTTTTAACAAAATCCGCGGCATGCTGGGATTTACCGGGACGTACAAAGGAAAAAAAGTGTCCGTTATGGGAACCGGCATGGGTGTCCCGAGCATTTCTATCTATACACATGAGCTTATTACCGAATACGGTGTTAAAAACCTTATAAGAGTTGGCAGCGCAGGCTCGTATCAAAAGTATGTACATGTTAGAGATATTGTACTGGCAATGGCGGCATCCTCAACTTCGGGTGTTAACGAACTTCGTTTTGGCGGCGCCGATTATGCTCCTACGGCAGATTTTGGGTTGTTTATGAAAGCTGTTAACGCTGCAAAATCAAAAAACATCGATTTAAAAGCCGGTAATGTATTGACCAGCGATGAGTTTTATGCTGACGAATTTGAATCCTATCAAAAGTGGTCAAAATTTGGCGTGCTTTGCGTTGAAATGGAAACCGCCGGATTATACACCGTAGCTGCAAAACACAATGTAAGTGCTTTGAGCATTTTAACCATTTCCGATTCTTTGGTAACGGGCGAACGCACCACATCAAAAGAACGCGAAACCACTTTTAAAGGTATGATTGAAATAGCACTGGAACTGGCTTAACTATGAAATACATTTTTTTAATAATCGCCGTTTTAATGTCTTTTATGTCAATTGCCCAGACTCATAAAACTACAACGTATTATATAATTCGCCATGCCGAAAAAGATCTCAGCAATCCTGCCGATAAAAATCCGCATTTGGATTCAACAGGACTGCAAAGGGCAGAGAATTGGAAAAAAATTCTGGGCAGCATAACTTTTGATGCTGTATATTCCACAAATTATTACCGTACTATTGAAACCGCTCAACCGACAGCCTTAAAAGACAAACTGGATATTACACTATACGACCCAAGAACGATTGATATTTCAGATTTTATAAAAACTACCAAAGGGAAAACGGTGCTTATTGTAGGTCACAGCAATACTATCCCGCAGTTTGCAAATATGCTTATTGATTCAGAAAAATATAACGAAATTGATGAGTCTGTTTATGGCAATTTGTACATCGTAACAACTAATGACATTGCTACTCATGACCAATTGCTTACGATAGATTAATTGTTCCGTTTATGAAAACATACCTGACATTTTTGCTTGTACTCACAATCTCTTTGGGTTCTTGTATAGATAAAGAATCAAAAAAAGATGATACTGTAACGTCTAAAGCCGAAGTTGAAACGAATAAACAATTCAATAAAATTAATGTTCCTGAGCAATACATTGAAAATGACAGTTTGTTAAGTTTACTGTTTTCTGATTTAGAAAAAATTACTCTAAACCCTAAATTTGCAATCCTAACTGAACCTGAAGTTAACACTCATAACGAATCAATTATAGATTCTATAAGAACATTCTCTTTTGAGAAAACAAAAATTTATTTTTACCAAGCAACAACTTGGGAATCGATTTATGCCGCAACCATAGAAAATTCAGATTTTATCTTTTTAGATTTTATATATATCGGGGTTACTAAAAAAACTTTTAAAAATACGATAAAAACAGAAATAGAGTCTGACTTAGTCAAGATTGGAAATTTAGAGCAAACCTCTGTTTTCACTTTCATGTTTAAAAATAATATCTTGAGAACAATTGAGTATGAAGGCTACATAGATTAATTTTTAATTTGTGAATTCATGGGAAAATAAACCTGCCAAAAAATATTATCCTTTAAACCACATATTTTTATGTAGTTTTGTGCGCTATGCAAAAAAACATCAACATACTCAATAAAAAAGCACGGTTTGCCTACGAGATTCTGGACAAATACACCGCGGGTATTGTTCTTACCGGAACCGAAATCAAATCCATACGCAGCAGCAAAGCGTCTATTGCCGAAAGTTTTTGTGAGTTTAATGATAAAGGTGAATTATTTGTCATTAATATGACCATTGAAGAGTATAAATTTGGCACTTATTACAATCACAAGCCCAAAGCCGAACGCAAACTTCTGCTTAACAAACGTGAACTCAAATCGCTGAATAAAGACGTAGAAACCAAAGGTATGGCAATCATCCCACTGCGATTATTCATAAACGAAAACGGCTATGCAAAACTTGACATTGCACTTGCCAAAGGAAAGAAACTTCATGACAAACGAGAGACTATCAAAGACCGTGACAATAAGCGTAATCTGGATAGAATTAAAAAAACGTTTAAAAGGTAACCAACGTTTTACGTATCTATTAAATTATTAAGTCTTTAAAACCTTTTTCATCACCAGAGCTTTTTGAACCGTTTCTTCCCATTCGGCTTCGGGATTGGAATCTTTGGTAATACCTCCGCCAATGTACAACCATGCGGTTTGGTCTTTTATCTGCATGCAGCGTAAATTGACAAATATATTGGAAACCGTTTTTACGCTTGTATATGCATTATTTTCAACATTGCGGGAATTGGTATTTCTTAAAACAGATTTTTTGATATTCAATTCTCCCAAAAAACCGGTATAAAACTCCCGGTCGTAATGTTCATTATCCAGAATAAACTGTTTTGCCGCTTGTTTTGGCAAACCGCAAACTGCCGGTGTTGGATGTAAATGATATAGTAATTGCTTGAAATTGAAATCTGCGTCGTTTACAATTGCCGAAATAGACGTTCTTAAATGTACCACATTCCCGGCTTTGACGGTTTCGGGTTTAAAATTTGATGCCTGAATGGCAAGATTTGATAATTTTAATTGATTCAGGATAAAATCTGTCACCAATTGTTGTTCCCTAAGTTCTTTTTGTGTCCAGACAACATCGAGTGTTCCTGAGTATTTTTGTGTTCCGGCAAGTGACATGGTGGTCAGCCGTTTTCCGTCGATAGACACCAATGTTTCGGGTGTTGCCCCAAGCCACAAGCCTATTTCGGGATGAAACCAGCAATACACAAAAGCGTTATCGTATGCCGATACTAATTTTTGGAAAATTTTGATAGCATTTAGACTTTCAATACTAACCGCTTCCTTTCTTGACAATACCAATTTTTGAAAAGCATCGGTTTGTATTGCATCAATTCCTTTTTTAACTAATTGTATATGAGATAACTTATCATCTTCATTTGAAAGTAAAACTGTACTGTTTTTACTTTCTATATCAGCATTCAAATCAACATTTATAATTGTCAGAATATCGCATTTTTCCGAAGGCATTATAACGGCATCACCATCAAAAGGTACAAAAACAAAACCGCTTTCGGTAAATCCGGTCGTTTTATAAACTACTGCATCCTTTTGCAAATAGCATTTTACAACCGTTTCATTTGGATTTCTGAAAACGACAAACGGCAAGTTTTTATTATACTGATTTTGAACTGCTTCAAAAAAATAACTTGAAGTCATTTTACTTTCTTTTAGGCAACGTAATGGTTGTGAGCTTACATAACGACACCAGATTGCCGTGGTCGTCGGTTACACGAATTTCGTGAAGTTGCGTAGTTTTTCCTTTGTGGATAAACGTCGATTTTGCATACACATAACCTTCGGTAACGCTTTTTAAATGATTGGCAGAAATCTCGATACCTCTCACAAAAACTTCCTGTACATTCAAAAAAATATGCGCTGCAAAACTTCCTACGCTTTCTGCCAAAGCTGCGGTAGCACCGCCATGAAGCACACCATCGGGCTGATACACCCTTGAATTAACAGGCATTCTTGCCACTATAAAATCATCGCCATAGTCCACAAATTCAATGTTTAAGGTTTCCATAAGGGTATTTTTACATACCGAATTGGCGTGTTTTATAACAGCTTCTTTAGATAATTGCATTGGTATCATTGATTTTTGTAAAGGTACAAAACCCTGTTTAATTCACGTTTTATTGTATAAGATTAGTCACAATATCTTTTACCGGCAAAACGGTTTTGGTATATTCAATACTTGGGCCGGCAACCCAAACGGTTTTATAGGTGGCTTCGGTGGCGGCTTTTTCGGTAGCTTTCATACCAATACTAAAACGAATCATTTTGACCCATTTTTTGAGTTTTTTGCTTTTGTTCAATACCGATTCCAACCACGTTTGTTTGGTGCCTATTTTCTGAACATACGGCGTGTTGATAACCGTACACGGCGTGCCCGAAATACGCTCGGTCATGACAATATCTTTAGCACCGTAATCAATGCATGCCTGCTTGTACTCTTGTGTTACCGTTGCTTCTACCGATGCAATAAACGGACTTCCTACAGAAACGCCATCGGCACCGTAGCTGAGCATTGTATCCAAATCGGCTTTGCAGCCTACTCCACCGGCAGAAATTACAGGAATTGACACGTTTGATTTTAAGAGTTTTATCAATTCTTCGGGCGAAATATTACCGCGATGCCCGCCGGCTTCGTTATTGACAGCAACGGCAGCATCGGCTCCCAACTGCTCTACCTTTTTGGCAAAATGAAAATCGGTTACATCGCAAAATACTTTGATACCTGCTTTGTGTGCGGCTTCTATTGTTGCTTTTGGATTTCCTAATGAGGTCAAAATAAAATCACAACCTTCTTCACATAATACTTCCAGTTGCCTGTCGGCCTTAGGATTGGATTTATTGACAATCAGGTTAAACCCAAAAGCACCTTGTGTTCCTTTTTTGGCTTCTTTCAACTCATGAATGGCTGTTTTTAATTCTTCAAGTGTTCTGTAATTCAACGCCGGGATACAGCCTGCAATACCACTTTTCATGGCTTCTTTGACCATAGCGGTATTGGACACTAAAAACATTGGTGCCTGTATAATGGGGTATTTTATATTGAGAAGTTGTGTAAGCTTTGTTTCCATTTTAAAATTGTTTAGACAAATATATAAAATATTATGCGTGCATAGTTTTGGGGTGGTGAAATAAAAAAACGCAACCAAATTAATGATTGCGTTTATTACTCGAGATTCCTGCCTTCGCAGGAATTGATTACTTCACTTCCTCAAAGTCCACATCTTCAACATCGCTGGTTTGTGCTTCACCGTTATTTGTTGGCTCTGCTCCTGCTTGTTGTGAATCTGCCTGGGCTTTGTACATTTCTTCACTGGCAACTTTCCAGGCTTCGTTGATTTTTTCTAAAGCCGGGTCAATTAAAGCAATGTCTTTAGTATCGTAAGCTTTTTTCAGTTCTTCCAAAGCCGACTCAATTGGCTCTTTCTTATCTGCCGATAATTTATCGCCAAACTCTTTCAATTGCTTTTCTGTTTGGAAAATCATCGCATCGGCATTGTTCAACTTGTCAACTGTTTCTTTCGCTTTTTTATCAGATTCTGCATTGGCTTCTGCTTCTGCTTTCATCTTTTTGATTTCTTCTTCTGTCAAACCGGATGACGCTTCAATACGGATGTCCTGAGTTTTATTTGTCGCTTTATCGGTTGCAGACACTTTGATGATACCATTGGCATCAATATCAAAAGTCACTTCAATTTGAGGTGTTCCTCTTTGTGCCGGCGGAATACCATCTAAGTGAAAACGACCAATCGTTTTATTATCGGACGCCATTGGGCGCTCACCTTGCAATACGTGGATTTCCACAGAAGGCTGATTGTCTGCCGCCGTTGAAAATACTTGTGATTTTTTTGTCGGGATGGTTGTGTTGGCCTCAATTAATTTGGTCATCACGCTTCCCATAGTTTCAATACCAAGTGATAACGGCGTTACGTCTAACAATAGAACGTCTTTTACATCACCGGTTAAAACACCACCTTGAATAGCAGCACCAATAGCAACCACCTCATCAGGGTTAACACCTTTACTCGGTTTTTTACCAAAGAATTTTTCAACTTCTTCCTGTACCGCAGGAATACGTGTTGAACCACCAACTAAGATAATCTCGTCAATATCACTTTTTGATAATCCTGCAGCTTTTAATGCATTTGCACATGGTTCAATCGTGCGTTTTACCAAATCGTCAATTAACTGTTCAAATTTTGAGCGTGTCAATGAACGTACCAAGTGTTTTGGTCCGCTTGCAGTGGCTGTCACATACGGTAAATTGATTTCTGTTTGTGCAGATGATGATAATTCAATTTTTGCTTTTTCGGCAGCTTCTTTTAAACGTTGTAAAGCCATTGGGTCTTTACGTAAATCGATACCTTCTTCTTTATTGAACTCATCGGCCAGCCAGTCAATGATTTTCTGATCGACATCATCACCACCTAAGTGTGTATCACCATCGGTAGATAATACTTCAAAAACGCCGTCACCCAATTCAAGGATAGACACGTCATGTGTTCCACCACCAAAGTCAAACACCACTATTTTCTGGTCAACACCTTTTTTATCCAAACCATAAGCCAAAGCCGCAGCAGTTGGCTCATTGATAATACGTCTTACTTTTAAGCCGGCAATTTCACCTGCTTCTTTAGTAGCCTGACGTTGTGAGTCGTTAAAGTAAGCTGGCACAGTAATCACAGCTTCTGTTACTTCCTGGTCTAAAAATTCTTCAGCGGTTTTCTTCATTTTTTGAAGAATCATTGCCGATAATTCCTGAGGCGTATATAAACGACCGTCGATATCTACACGAGGCGTATCGTTATCGCCTTTAATTACTTTGTAAGGAACGCGTTCTGCTTCTTTTTTAGACTCAGAATATTTGTTACCCATAAAACGTTTGATAGAATAAACGGTTTTGGTCGGGTTGGTTACTGCCTGACGTTTTGCAGGGTCGCCAACTTTAATTTCGCCACCTTCAACAAAAGCGATAACCGATGGTGTCGTTCTACGCCCTTCAGCATTTGTAATCACAACCGGTTCGTTACCTTCCATTACTGAAACGCATGAGTTGGTCGTTCCTAAATCTATTCCAATTATTTTACTCATAATGTTTATTTATTGTTTTTGTTATGTTGTACACTTTTAATTTACGATTTGTATATGTCAATGACTATGCCATGACAAAAAATATGACATGATGGCAGGATTGAAATTGAAATTAAAACCGATTCCGAAGTTTCGGAATGGGATAAATCTGAATTGTACGAATAGTATTTACAATTTGATTATTTTTTGAGTTGAAGCTTCTGATTGGTCATTAAGTTTTATTGTTAACAGATATGTTTCCGGAAGAAAATTGAGAAATATTCAATGATTCTTCGATACGGTTTACTGGTTTTGAAAACAGAAGTTTTCCCGCTATATCATAAATATGAATAGTATCAATGTTTGATTTGGCTTTTATGTTTAACACATCTGTAACCGGATTTGGGAAAAGTGAAATTTCTGGAATAAGACCAATGTTTTCTGTAGATAATGTTATATCCAACAGTAGCCGGATTGTCACGAAATCAAAGTTATTGCTGAAATTTCCGTATCCAACCATAACAAGTTTGTAATCTGGTGTAAACGCCATATCAAGTACTCCGACATGATACGTTAAGATACTGGTTTCATAAATCCCGTTATTGCCAAATGTAGTATCGGGTGTGCCGTCTTCGTTAAATCTTACTACCATGTGGTACACACTCCAATCCCAATAACTACCTCCTAAATAAATCTTATTATCAGGCGAAATAATTACTGAACCGGCATATTCTGCATAACTATCAACACTTATTCTTGTAAATCCGGTTTGTTCTCCAAAACTTTCGTCCAGGCTACCATCAGTATTAAACCGTGTTACCACAACATCACCATAAGTTCCTGAAGCATTGGTATCTATTTCTCCCACGGCGATAATTTTAAAATCAGAAGTAAAAGCAAGGTCATTGGCTCGTCTCGTAGATGAGACGTGTAGTTGTACGCCTCCATTACCAAAACTGGAATCAAGTGTTCCGTTTGGATTGAAACGAGCAAGCAACAATTCATTATTCAAATTAGGGTAATAGTTATCAGGAATAACAGAGCCTCCTATGATGAATTTTTCATCCGGTTGTACCAATATTGCGTTAACATTAACCGCAGCATATCCAAAAAAACTTCTAAAAAAACCATTGTCGCCGAATAAAGTATCTATCTCTCCTTCCGGGGTCAATTTAAACGCTTGCAACTGAATACTCGAATAACCTTGTTGTCCTGCACAAAGAATACTTCCATCGGGAAGCACTGCTATATCATTCACTTTGGTATAATTGTTTCCTGTATTAAATATTCCGTCCTGACCAAAA
This sequence comes from uncultured Flavobacteriaceae bacterium, assembly GCA_964454675.1. Classification (GTDB taxonomy): domain Bacteria; phylum Bacteroidota; class Bacteroidia; order Flavobacteriales; family Flavobacteriaceae; genus CAYVUB01. The sequence continues at coordinate 12,393 of CAYVUB010000019.1, forward strand.
GTTTCATCAGGACTACCATCCGGCAAAAGTCGAGCAACAAAGTTTTTAGTATTACGCTGACCTGCAATAATTATTTTTCCATCGTCTAAAAGTATCATAGAGTCACAACTTCCTCCATCTGATGTTGCAATACCTTCATTTCCGAAAGAACTGTCAAGACTTCCGTCTTCATTATATCTAACGAGCGCATAAGATGCTCCTAAAGAACTCTGTGATGTTTGTCCACCAACAATTATCTTTTTATCAGGCTGAACAACAACCGTATGCGCCCTATCGTTATGCCATATATTATTTATTACGTAACCTGTATTATTAAAGGTTAGGTCTTTATCAGGAATTTCTTGTCCGACAGACAATAAAGGAAGTGATAAAATAAAACAGAAGAATCTTCTCATAATTATTATTAAAAAAGTGCGCTTACAAAAATAAGGTATTTTGAAGCACCTAACTTTCAAAGATAGATGAAATTTACATCTCACCAAAATGGTCGTAAAATGAAACCACATAATTTCTTATCCCGAATCTATGTTAAATAACATTTCTTCAAAATAAAGCCGTTATATTTGCGATATCTAAAACGTTTGCGTAAATGGAGTGTATTTCAGTTTTTGACATGTTAAAAATAGGCGTTGGACCTTCAAGCTCCCATACGTTGGGTCCCTGGCGCGCTGCCGAACGGTGGATTAAAGAATTAAAAGAACAAAGCGTGTTTGATAACGTCGAAAGTATTACCGTAGATTTATATGGTTCATTGTCATTAACCGGAAAAGGCCATGCGACCGATTATGCCGTGATGCTGGGATTAAGTGGTGCCAATCCGGAAACCATTCCTACTGAAAGCATTGAATTGACTATTATTGATATTAAAAATTCTAAAACATTAGCATTCAATAATGAAAAAATGATAGCGTTCAATCCGGAAACAGATATTGTCTTCAATAAAAAGTTTTTACCATTCCACTCCAACGGAATGATTTTTACAGCGGTTATTAACGGTAAAAAATCAAAATCAACCTTCTACTCTATCGGCGGCGGATTTGTCGTTAAGGAAGAGCGCAAAAATGCGAAGAAGAATGTCGATATTTTCAATACTTTTCCATATCCTGTTCAATTAGGCACAGAACTTTTGGATTATTGCAAAACACTCAATATGTCCATTTCGGAAGTGGTGATGGAAAATGAAAAATCGATACGCACACCGGAAACTATAAATTTTGAACTGCAACGCATCTGGAATACCATGCTGGAATGTATGTATATAGGCTGCCATACCGAAGGTAATCTTCCCGGTGGCTTGAACGTTCGTCGTCGTGCTTTTGACATACATCAAACACTGAAAGGCGATTTACCATATTCCAATCCGCAGGAATGGCTTGAAACCATCAGAAAAACCGAAGTAAAATTCAGGCAAATACTCAAATGGGTAAGTTGTTTTGCGTTAAGTGTCAATGAAGTAAATGCCTCATTAGGCCGCGTGGTCACAGCACCTACCAATGGTAGTGCCGGTGTTATTCCTGCGGTTTTGATGTATTATATGGTGATTGAAAACCATCAGGCAGATTTTGAGCATATCAAAAAATTCCTGTTGGTTGCAGGCGAAATTGGCAGTATTTTCAAGAAAGGTGCAACCATATCGGCTGCAATGGGCGGCTGTCAGGCAGAAATTGGAGTATCGGCTGCTATGGCTGCAGGTGCTTTAACCGAATTGATGGGCGGCTCGCCGGAACAAGTATTGATTGCCGCAGAAATTGCCATGGAACACCACTTGGGATTGACCTGCGACCCTATAGGTGGTTTGGTGCAAATACCATGTATTGAACGAAACTCCATGGGTGCCATCAAAGCCATTAACGCTGCCGAATTAGCCATTGACACCGACCCGAAAAATGTCAAAGTTCCCCTTGATAAAGTGGTGCAAACCATGTGGGAAACCGCAAAAGACATGAATTCAAAATACAAAGAAACCAGCGAAGGCGGATTGGCAATAGGTGTGAATATGGCCGATTGTTAAGCCCCATTGTCCTTCGGACATTTCCCCAAAGGGAAGACTTTTTCATTTAATATTAATAACCTATTCCTAAACATATTTAGTCTTGGCTCTTGGTTCTAAAAGCGACTTGTATTGAGCGGTGGTCACCGAACTAAGTTGAAGTGAGTCGAAATAAGCTGTCATGGTTCTTTTCAAGACATGAATGTTTTTTGATATATAATTTTTACTTTTACACAAATTAATTCTGTTTCTATGTCAGTAGCAAAAAACGATTACAAAAGAGTTACCGTCAAAACTTTGGTGGATATGAAAGCCAAAGGCGAAAAAATATCCATGCTTACGGCTTATGACTATACCATGGCAAAAATTGTGGATGGCGCAGGTGTTGATGTCATACTTGTTGGTGATTCGGCCAGTAATGTAATGGCGGGTCATGAAACCACGCTGCCTATTACATTAGACCAGATGATATACCATGCATCGGCCGTTGTGAGAGCTATTGAGCGTGCTTTGGTAGTAGTCGATTTACCTTTTGGAAGCTATCAAAGCGACCCTAAAGAAGCCTTGCGTTCTGCTATAAGAATCATGAAAGAAAGTGGCGGACATGCCGTGAAACTTGAAGGCGGACTTGAAATTAAAGAATCTGTAAAACGTATTTTACATGCCGGAATCCCCGTTATGGGACATTTAGGATTAACACCGCAATCCATTTACAAATTTGGCACTTATACGGTAAGAGCCAAAGAAGAAGCCGAAGCCGCAAAACTCAAAGAAGATGCGTTAATGCTCGAAAAAGCCGGATGTTTTGCCATTGTTCTTGAAAAAATACCTGCAAAGTTAGCCAAAGAAGTTGCCCAAAGTTTAACCATTCCGGTAATAGGTATTGGTGCAGGAAACGGTGTTGACGGTCAGGTTTTGGTGCTTCATGACATGATTGGGATGACACACGAGTTTAACCCGAGGTTTTTACGCCGGTATATGACTCTTTATGAAGATATGACCAACGCCATTTCTCAATATGTAAGTGATGTAAAATCGGTTGATTTTCCTAATGATAATGAGCAATATTAATATTCGGTTTTCAGTCGCAGTTTTCAGTAAAATGACTATTATATAATTTTTGTGACCAACAAGGCAGATAAAATCCTTTCCAATAAAAATAATCTTCAAGTGATTTATGAAGACAATCACTTGATAATTATCAACAAACGTGCAGGCGATATTGTGCAGGGTGATAAAACAGGTGATACACCATTGAGCGATGTTGTCAAAGCGTATATCAAAGAAAAAGACAACAAACCCGGCAACGTATATCTGGGTGTTGTACACAGACTTGACCGCCCGACAACAGGTGTTATCGTTTTTGCAAAAACCAGCAAAGCACTGCCAAGACTCAACAAACTTTTTTCAGAAAAAACAGCTGTAAAAACCTATTGGGCCATTGTAAAAAATACACCGCCAAAAACAGAAGACACATTAATACATTGGTTAAAGAAAAACCCGAAGACCAATAAATCGACCGCATATTTAAAGGAAGTTCCCGACAGCAAAAAAGCGATTTTACATTATAAATTGTTAAAAAAACTTGACAATTATTACCTCTTAGAAATTGCCTTGGAAACCGGGCGACACCATCAAATACGGTCACAACTGGCAAGCATAGGCTGTATCATTAAAGGCGATTTGAAATACGGTGCCGACAGAAGTAATCCCGACGGAAGTATTCATTTGCATGCAAGGCAACTGACATTTTCTCATCCTGTAAGCAATATACATCTTGACATCATTGCGCCGCCGCCTTCTCATGATGCTATCTGGAATTTCTGCCAGCTGTAAAAAACTTGTGCTCAAGTTCGTTTTATCCGGTAAATTTCATATCTTTTTGCCACAAATTTTTCACCTAACATGAATAAAGACGATATAGTAAATCTGCTGGACGAAAAGCATAAAATTCTTCTTGAATGGCTGGAACAGCATGATGATGAATTATGGCAATCGGGTCCCGAAAACAAATGGACTACAGGGCAGCAAGCCTTACATTTACTACAAAGTATCATTCCTGTTAACAATGCTTTGAGTATGCCTAAGTTTATCATCAGGTTTAAATTTGGAAAAACCAATCGGGAAGTTCGTGATTATGATGCGGTAGTCAGCAGGTATCTGGAAAAACTTAAAAATGCCGGCGGAATGGTTTCTCCTTACTCAAAGATATTAAAAACTCCACCACTGAGTGACAAGAAATACATTTTGTCACGATTGCAGATGGAAAACAAAAAACTGCAATACAAAACCCGAAAACTTACAGACAAACATCTGGACGAATTAGTATTACCACATCCGTTAATGGGAAAAATGCCGGTTCGCGAGATTATCATGTGGACAGCTTACCATACAGAACACCACACAAAACAATTAATGAACAATTATTAATGCATCCAAGTAACAAATTGTCTTAACATTCGTCATCAATCAAAAAACATCCACTTATGAAACTCAAATTAACGTTTGTATTGCTCTTTATTTTTTCATTTTCAAGTAGTTTAACCACAAGCGCACAATCTGTTACCGGGCAAATTCTGGACGCAAAAACCAAAGAAACCCTGGCATTTGCCACGATTCAATTTGGCATTAATGACGGCGTTGTTTCAAATGCCGAAGGATTTTTCACCATTCAGCTTGACAAACTCGATGCATCACAATCGTTCACCGTTTTTTATATGGGCTACAAAGAAGAAACGCTTACTGTAGAACAGCTTCAAGCCCGCAACAATGTTATTTATTTAACAGAAGCCGCTAATCAGTTAAGTACCGTTTACATAAGCAACAAACCACCCAATGTGGACAGCATTATGAAAAACGTAAAAATCAATCTGGATAAAAATCATACACCATCACTTTCAAAACACACCGTATTTACAAGAGAAACCGCTTTTTTCAAACCAAATAAGATGGATATTGAAATTGAAAAATCAAGCGGATTTAAAAAATCTCAATTAGAGTCAACAAACAAACAACTGGATTCGTTATCAAAAAGTTTGACATCAAGACAACCTTCACAAACTTTTACTGACGTATTGAGTGATTTTTATATTTTGAATGATGCACAAACCAAAATGGAAGTTACCAAAGCCACCAAACTTCATGATGTAAAAAACCAAAACAGTTTTGACGACATTCAAAAGAAAACCACCGACATTGTTTTAAAGCATTTGGACATTGAAAAAACATACAAACTTAAAAGCGGTTTGTTTAAAATTGAAGATTCTTTATCCTTAAAAGATGATGGTAAAAAGAAAGACACGACCAATAACAGCTTATTAATAAGCCGAAAACTTAAAACACAAGGCTTTTTTAATGCGCATCAATTTGGTTCAAAATCTATGTTAAATTTTGTTACAGACATGTCTATTTACACTTATACGTTTGAAGAAGTCATCTATTATCAGGACAATTTTGTATATGTTGTAAAGTTTTCTCCCAAAAAGAAAAAAGCCAAATACAAAGGCACATTATATATTTCTGAAGCTGATTACGGTATCCTAAAAGCCGACTATACTTTTGCCGAAGGAAGAACCGGCGATAAGCTGAATTTAAAACTCTTGTTTGGCGTGAAATATGTTGAAAACATCAACAAAGGCAGCGTTATTTACAAAAAAGACACTGCCGGCATGTATTATTATCCGTACTATATAAATCAGGAAGTAAGCCGGTATGTGTATGCCCACAGGCCTTTTAAATTTATTGAAAACGGCGGCGATAAAGACAAAGTAAGCTTTGATTTAAAAATAGAAGGCAACATTGTTGATAAAAAGGAATATCTCAACTTATCATTTTCAACTATTACTTCATCAGATTTCAATAATATCGAAGAAAAGAAACAGGTCAACTATCAAAATCTCACCAAATATGATGCGTCTATCTGGAAAAACTATAATGCCATTGAACCGCTGGAAGAAATGAAACAGTTTAAGGCGGAATAAATCAATTTTATTTTGAAATTGAT
>CAYVUB010000019.1:18485-51812 GCA_964454675.1 uncultured Flavobacteriaceae bacterium
TGGAAGAAATGAAACAGTTTAAGGCGGAATAAATCAATTTTATTTTGAAATTGATATTGAAATTGATATTGAAATTGATATTGATATTGAAATTGATATTAACAGTATAACTTCTAAATTTTTAGTCCTAAGCCAAAAAACAACCCATTCGGGGCTAATTCCTGAAGACCTAAAGCAAATTTGACATGAGCATCAAATGAAGGCGTGATGTTGTAACTTGAACTAATGTCTGCCCCTATTTTAAGTTTATTACTGAAAAAATCAAAAAAGTAATTTACACTTGGTCCTGCCAGCAAATACAGATTGTTTGCTACTTCGTATTTTGCATAAACAGGAATGTTCAAAAAATTGAAATCGCCAACGGAAATGTACAAGGCTTCGGGTTGTATCTTTAAAAAATCGTCCACAGAAAACTCTATAAAAACACCGCCGTAAAATCCGGTTTCTGAAGTTGCAAAGGTTCCCAAACCGTTTTCATCGACATTAAAAAACGTGATGTTCAATCCGCCTTTTACGCCAAATCTTTCAGCAGTATCTTGTGCTTTTAAATTACTGAAAGCAAAGACTGTAACTAATGCAATTATAACTGTTTTAAAACTCATTTTCAATCTTTTAAAAAACTCTGTAATGCCAGCTCATAACTTTGCAATCCAAAACCTATGATAATCCCTTTGGCATTTGGTGAAACAAATGACTGGTGACGGAATTTCTCTCTGGTAAACGTGTTTGAAATATGCACCTCAATTACCGGCGTTTTAACAGCTTTTACGGCATCACCAATGCCTACCGAGGTATGGGTGTAAGCAGCCGCATTCAAAATAATGCCGTCGTACGTAAAACCAACTTCCTGAATTTTATCAATCAATTCGCCTTCAATATTGGATTGAAAATAGTCCAATTGTACGTCTTTATAAGTTGACCGTAGGGTTTGCAGGAACTCGGTAAATGACAGGCTGCCGTAAATTTCGGGCTCGCGTGTGCCAAGTAAATTCAAATTTGGTCCGTTGATGATGATGAGTTTCTTCATAAGGTAAATATATCAAAAAAAGAAGGTATAAAAAAGCCACTTCATAATGAAGTGGCTTTTAAAAGTTTTATAAGATGATTTTATTAGAAATGTAATGCAAAACCTATTCTTACTTCAAATAAACTTTCGTCAGTAACTTTGTCATTTAAAGACAAGCTATATCTTAAACCCGGCTCGATACTTACATTCTCACCTAAAAAGATAGCGTAACCACCTTGGATTCCTAACCACAATGGATTTTCATCAAAATCTTTAATGCTGGAACCGTTTACATCTACCTGAAAAGGAATTTTACCGGTTACATAGTATTTAGCACCTACTTTATAAGAGAAAATTGAAGTACCGTCATAATCGGTATAACCTAAACCGGCTTTTACGGCTAAGTCATCCATTACAAAATAACCACCTTCAGTACCTATTGACCATAAAGTAGTACCGTTAACAGATACTAAACCAAAACCAGTGTTGGCAGTGTGTTGTAACAAGCCTATTTCACCACCACCGGCAGAAAAACCGGTATTGGCCTCAATTAACCATTTACCTTTTGAAGTTTGCCCGGCAGCAGTATCATCCTGAGCATTCATTGTAAATCCAAAAACTGCCACAGCAGCGCATAGTAATAATTTTTTCATAATTTTTAAGTTTTTAAAATGTTAGATTTGGTTTTTGCTAAAAAACACTCATTGCTTTTTAGCGAGCCAAAATTACATAAATTTTTCATATAACAAAAAAGGAAACCAAAATGGCTTCCTTTTTTATAGATATTTAGGGATTATTATAATCCGAATTCAACTCCTAAAGTAAGTGAATTGAAAGAGCCACCATCCACGCTCACAGCTCTGTAAGCAAGAACAATGTCTAATGAATCAGAAACACCATATTGTACTCTTGGCGCATAGTAAAAACCACCGTCATTACCTTCACTGATTCCAACAGCATAACCTAAATCAAGACCTGCCGCAAATGCATCTGAGAAGCTGTAACGTCCTGAAACTGAAATTGGAAGAAACATTGCTGTGTCAACAAAATCACTAAAATCAGATTTTACAGTTGAGGCGCTCAATCCTACAGTAGCACCGGCTTTAAAATCATCTGAAACTTCCCATAAAGCTGATACATCAGCTCCAAAAGTAAGAGAATATACTTCATCAGCATCTCCAACAGGAAGACCAGCAAATGCTCCTATTTTGAATTCTTGAGCATTCATTGTAAATCCAAAAACTGCCACGGCAGCAAATAAAAATAGTTTTTTCATAATCTTTAAGTTTTTAAAATTGATAACACAAACTAAATACTTTTTTTTCAAATAATGAAAAATTATTAATAGGTTATTAACAATTTTATTAACATAAAAAATTAAATAATTGAATTTCAACAATATAAAACATAAGTTATTAACAATATTATTGAAAAATACGGCAAACTACGTAGGTAAAACAGCTCAAAAATCGTTAAAAATATGCTATTTTTACAGGCATGAAATGGCAAAACGCACTTACCGACTATAAGCATTACCTCAAAATTGAGCGTGGTTTGTCAAAAAATTCCATCGATAATTATGAATTTGACATTAAAAAACTGATGGATTATCTGGAATTTCACAACATATCGGTTTCGCCTGTTACCATTTTGCACACTACCATTCAGGAATTTATCTATGACATTTCAAAACAGGTAAATGCACGGTCTCAGTCCCGTATCATCTCAGGATTACGCAGTTTTTTCGGGTTTTTGGTGTTTGAAGATTACCGTGCCGATAATCCGTTAGACCATATCGAGTCGCCAAAAATAGGCAGAAAACTTCCGGATACACTAAGTGAAGATGATATAAACAACCTTATTAAAGCCATCGACCTGAGCAAACCCGAAGGCGAACGCAACCGTGCCATGCTCGAAACTTTATATAGTTGCGGCTTGCGGGTAAGCGAACTAACAAACCTGAAACTGTCGGATTTGTTTTTTGATGAAGGTTTTATAAAAGTAACCGGTAAAGGCGATAAGCAGCGGTTTGTACCTATTGTAAAATCGGCACAAAACTATATCAATACCTACAGAAACGACATCAGGAATCATGTAAAAATTGCCCCCGAACATACCGATACCTTATTTTTAAACCGGCGTGGCAGACAGCTAACACGGGCAATGATTTTTACCATCATCAGGCAACTGGCAGAAAAAACAGGGTTACAAAAAACCATTTCGCCACATACATTCCGGCATTCGTTTGCTACACATTTGCTAGAAAATGGCGCCGATTTACGTGCTATTCAACTAATGCTTGGTCATGAAAGCATTACCACCACAGAAATCTATATGCATGTGGACAGGTCGCATTTACAGAAAGTTTTAAACGATTTTCATCCAAGACGGTAATGCTCCCTAACACCCAAAGAGGGAACAATCAAAAATCGTAAGTCCATTTCGATTCATTTATTTTTACCAAAAGAACTTTTGGATCATTGTTGCCGCCTCCTAAATGGTCTTTACCAAAAAAATAATCGTATTCACCATTTGTATATCCTGCGTTTTCACCGCCGGATACAATTAGGATTCCGTTAGTTTGAAAACTATAAATAATATTTTCAGCAGAATAGTTTATTGAGTTTTCACCTTCAAACCCATAAAATTTAGCTTCTGTTAATTTACAATTCCCAATTATTTGGTTAGAAACGTCATCGTCATTTGAACAATTTGAAAATAAAAATCCGATTAGTAAAAGAGTTAAAAAAAATTTCATAATCCCGTACCTTACTAAACAAATGGTTGCACTTTTGTCAATGGTATTTGGCTAATTGCGAAACGTACACTAATAACCATTACGCACAACTCACAACTCACAACTTTTACTTCCAACTCCTACTTCGCAATATTCACTGCCCGGGTTTCACGTATCACGGTAACTTTTACTTGTCCCGGATAGGTCATATCGGTTTGGATTTTTTGTGAAATCTCGAATGATAAATTGGCTGCCTGCTCGTCTGATACACGCTCGCTTTCTACAATAACACGCAACTCGCGGCCGGCTTGTATAGCGTAGGCTTTGTTGACACCGTTGAATGAAAATGCCGTATCTTCCAAATCTTTCAAACGCTGAATGTATGAGTCCAATACTTGTCGTCTTGCACCCGGACGAGCTCCGGAAATAGCATCACATACCTGAATGATAGGCGCATATAATGTGGTCATTTCTATTTCATCGTGATGCGCACCTATGGCATTGGTAACTTCCGATTTTTCGCCATATTTTTCTGCCCATTGCATTCCAAGGATAGCGTGTGGTGTTTCCATATCGGCTTCAGAATCGGGCACTTTTCCTATATCGTGCAATAATCCCGCACGTTTGGCGATTTTGGGGTTTAATCCAAGCTCTGCTGCCATCACACCGCAAAGTTTAGCAACTTCACGTGAATGCTGCAACAGGTTTTGACCATACGACGAACGGTATTTCATACGTCCCACCAATTTTATCAATTCGGGATGTAAGCCGTGTATTCCTAAGTCGATAACGGTACGTTTACCAACTTCAATGATTTCCTGCTCTATCTGTTTTTGGGTTTTCTCGACAACTTCTTCAATTTTTGCCGGATGGATACGCCCGTCGGTTACCAATTTGTGTAACGATAAACGAGCCACTTCTCTTCTAACGGAATCAAAGCATGATAAAATAATGGCTTCGGGCGTGTCGTCAACGATAATCTCGACACCTGTGGCGGCTTCAATAGCTCTGATATTACGTCCTTCACGACCTATGATACGTCCTTTAACATCATCAGATTCTATATTAAAAACCGACACGCAATTATCAATGGCTTCTTCTGTTCCTATACGCTGAATGGTGTTGATGATGATTTTTTTAGCTTCCTGCTGCGCTGTCAATTTGGCTTCTTCAAGTGTTTCCTGAACATAAGCCATAGCGTCAGATTTGGCTTCACCTTTCAATGATTCTACCAACTGGGATTTAGCCTCTTCGGCAGAAAGCCCGGAAATGACTTCCAACTGCCGTATTTGGCTTTTATGTGCTTTTTCGACTTCTTCTTTTTTCTTGTCTAAAAATTCTAATTTAAAATCGTAATCTTTGATTTTATCTTCTATTTCCTGACTTAATTTTTTATTTTTTGCAAGCTCATTTGACACTTGAGATTCTTTGTCTCTGATGCGCTTTTCGGCTTCGGCAATTTTTTTGTCACGGTTTAAAATGACTGTTTCGTGCTCTGCTTTAAGCTCAATAAATTTTTCTTTTGCCTGAAGTAATTTATCTTTTTTAATAGATTCGCCTTCTATATTGGCTTGTTTTAAAATTGTGGCTGCTTCGGTTTTTGCTCGTTTTATAAGCTTTGAAGCATTATTTTTTTCCAACACTTTTGCTATTATATAGCCTAATATTGCGCCCAATATTACGCCTCCAACAATTACTAAAATTGTATCCATGGTTTTTGTTTAGTTTAGTTTTAATGTAAAAAAAAGCCTACATCAGCTTCGAATTTTGTATAAACTCCTTAAAAACATGTTTAGGGCTAACAAGCTGATCAAAAATCTGCAATAAATGCAGCACGATTTTACAACTTAAACTCACCCTTTTTAAAGAATTAACGTTGAGTTTATCAAAAAAAATCACTAATGTAGGCAGTAACCTGTTATATTTTAAAGAACGCTAAGAGTTTAAATATGTATGTAAAAGCTCGTCCAAAGCTGATAATTTATTTTGAACTTCTTCATTTACATTCTCTTTATCTATCGATTTCTGTTCGAGTTGAGAGGCAAACTGCAAGGCACACATTGCCAGTACATCCTGCTTATCTCTTACCGAATAGTTTTGCTCAAACTGACTTATCATAGTTTCAATTTTCTTTGCAGCTTTTCGCAATCCTTCTTCCTGCTCCGGTGCAATAGTTAAAGGATAAACTCTGTTTGCTATAGATAGCTTGATTTTTAGCTGTTCTGACATCAAATACTATGTACATTATTGAGATAATTGTGCAATACAATGATCTATGTCTTTTATTAATGTATTTATTTTGAGCTTTGTCTCTCGTTTACTTTCATCACTGCCCAACATTGAATTTGCAAGTTTAAGCGCTTCATATTTTTCAATCCAGGTACTCAACTCTTCTTGCTGCTGAATAACTTTTTGCTGAATACTTGCCAATTCTTCCGATAGTTTAGCATTGGTTTGCTTTAAAACTTCCTGTTTATGCAACACCTTGCTTATTTTATTCTCTAAAGAATCAACAATATCTTCAATTTTACGCATCTACAAATTACAATACTGATGTAACAAAGTTAACATACCTATTTAATAATTACAATTGTTTTACAATAAATTTTGAAAATATTAATTATTGTTACTGCAAATGCTTACAAATCATTTTATATAAAACTTTGTTTTTCATAATCATTTTAATATTTTAGCTTTTAAAGCACATCATATTTATCAATCATACAAAATTAACAATCAATATTTTATGATTCAAAAAATTCAATCCTGTAAAAACAACTTACGTCTATGAGATTATTGGTCATTTCTTTTTTTATTACTTCTTTTTGCTTTGCACAGGTTGAATATCCTAAAGATTATTTCAGAAGTCCGCTGGACATCCCGTTGATTTTATCGGGAACGTTTGGCGAGTTGCGCACCAATCATTTCCATTCGGGATTGGACATTAAAACCCAACAGCGCGAAGGCTTGAAAATTTATGCAATTGCCGAAGGTTACGTGAGCAGAATAAGAGTTCAGCACTATGGTTACGGCAAGGCTGTTTACATTACGCACCCTAACGGTTATACGTCTGTTTACGGGCATTTACAGCGTTTTTCGCCAAAAATCGAAGCATGTATCAAAGCCTTACAGTACAAAAACGAATCGTACGAAGCCGAAATTTTTCTCGGCATAAACGACATTACGGTTTCAAAAGATGAAATCATTGCTTACTCAGGAAATACAGGCAGCTCGGGCGGGCCGCATTTACACTTTGAAATACGGGATAAAAACGAACACACAATAAACCCGTTGCTTTTTGGCCTGGAAATCAAAGACTCACAACCACCTTTGGTACATAACGTATATGCTTACACCTTTGATGATACCTCTCATGTTAACAATATACAAGACCGTGTCGAGTTGCGCATTATCCCAACCAAAACCAATGAATATAAAGTAGAAAACATCAAGGCTCTCGGCACTATCGGTTTTGGTGTTGTAAGTTATGACAAGCAGGATTTGGCTACTAATCAAAACGGTGTTAACGGTTTTGAAGCTTTTTTCAACGGAAACAAAACATTTGAAATGGATTTCAACAAGTTTTCATTTGATGAAAGCAGGCACATCAACCGTTTTATAGATTATCAGTTTTTAAAGACCAAAAAATCGCGCATTCAAAAACTATTTGTTGAAAAAGGAAACAACCTGAGCATGTACAAGAATCTTGACAACAATGGTTTTGTCCAGATAGACGAAGGCACATCATCGGTATATAAATTTTGCATCAAAGACTTTCACGGCAATGATGCCTGGGTTACTATTCCTATTACGGGAGCAGCTTTGACCGTTACAAAACAACCAATAACCGAAGAACGCCGGCATTATATTTTTGCACATCAGGCAACAGATTTAAAAGAAAAAAACGTATCGGTTTACATTCCTGCCAATAGTTTTTATGACGATACACTTATCGATTTCAGAGTTAATAATGACACATTATATCTGGACAAAGACGAAATACCGCTTTTTAAAAACATCACTATCACCTACGATATAAGCCATTATCAGGATACTGACAAAGACAAATTGTATATTGCCGAACTTTTGGGTTACAAAAAACTGCCAAGCCATTTAAAAACAAAACGCACAGAAAACACAATAACAGCATCATCCAATGCGTTGGGGACTTATGCTTTGGTTTTGGATACTGTGCCGCCGGTAATTACACCTGTTAATTTTCAAAACGGAAAATGGATAAGCAGTGTACGGTATTTAAAGCTCAAAGTTGAAGATGCTCTGTCGGGCATTAGCAATTACAGAGCAACCATAAACGGAAAATTTATCCTGATGGAATATGAGTACAAAACAAAAACACTTACTTTTGATTTCAATGATAAAATTGTAACCGATACCAAAAACGAATTGAAGCTGATTGTTACCGATAATGTTGGAAATAGTTCTACATTTGAAGCAACATTTTTCAGGAAATAAAACCTAACAGACTTTTGAAACCAAATACCTTACTACTGTTTACCCTGCTTTTTTGTGCATCACTCTTAGGATTTTCGCAAACCGCAACCATAAAAGGAATCATTCTTGACGAAAACAATACACCCATTGCCAATGTAACCATTAAAACCAATGACAGCGGAACAACTTCCAACGACAACGGTTTTTTTGAATTGAAAATTCAGGTAAATACAAACGTTACGGTAGCGTTCACACATGTATCTTATAAACGCATTGTGACCACTTTCAACCTGAAAAACGGTCAGGAAATAGAATTTAATCCCGTAATGAAAACTTCTGCCGAGCAAATTGCCGTAGTAGTTGTCAATAACAGCCAGCGCAAAGCAGTTGAAGGCGTTACCACTATTTCGCCCGAAATAATCAGAACAATAAAAGGTGCACAGCCCGGCGTTGAAAATATCTTGAAAACCTTGCCCGGTGTTAATATTTCAAACGAATTGAGCACACAATATTCTGTACGCGGCGGAAACTATGACGAAAATCTTGTTTATGTTAATGAAATTGAAGTATATCGTCCGTTTTTGGTACGCTCGGGACAACAAGAAGGTTTGAGTTTTGTCAATACCGATTTGGTTCAAAATGTCGATTTTTCTGCCGGAGGATTTCAGGCAAAATACGGTGACAAGCTATCATCAGTATTAGATATTACCTACAAAAATCCTATACGGTTTGGCATAAGTGCCGATTTGAGCCTGCTTGGCGGAAGCATTGCCGCCGAAGCCGTATCAAAAGATTCCAAACTCTCGGGAATTATCGGGTTGCGATACAGAGATAACAGTTTAATTTTAAATTCCATGGAAACCGAAGGCATTGTGCAGCCTGTTTTTGCCGATGCACAAACCTATCTTACTTACAAAGCATCAGACAGGTTTCATTTGAATTTTCTCGGAAACATCTCAGCAAATACCTATAATTTTCAACCGCAAAACCGCCAGACAAACTTTGGCACATTACAAGACCCAATAGCATTACTGGTGTTTTATAACGGGCAGGAAAAAGATAAATACCAAACGTATTTTGGTGCATTAAAAGCCAATTATTTTGTAAATGACAACCTAACCTTAAAACTTATAGGCTCTGCATACCACACCACAGAAGAAGAATATTTTGATATTCTGGCGCAATACCGCTTAGGCGAAGTCAATACAAACATTGGTGACCAAAATCTTGGCGAAGTAGAATTTAGCGAAGGTATCGGCTCTCAATTAACACATGCCCGTAACGACCTCGATGCACTCATCACAACCATAGAGCATAAAGGCGATTATCAGATTGACGGCAACACTTTTGAATGGTCGTTAAAATATACCCACGAAGATATACGCGACAGACTGGTTGAATGGGAAGTTATAGACAGCGCAGGATTTTCAATAAGACCGCCTGTTTTTAATATCCCAAATCATCAACCTTACCAGCCGTTTGAAGGTCCGCTGACAGCATTTCAAAATATACGTGCAACAAATTACGCACAGATAGACCGCTTTCAGGCATATTTACAATGGAGCAAACGTTCAACATTAGGAGAAAGTGATGTGTTTTACAACTTTGGCGTAAGAGCGCATCACTGGACAGTTGGCGGTAACGGCATTGAAAGTTCGTCACAAACAGTGTTCAGTCCGCGTGGGCAATTTGCTATCAAACCCAACTGGAAAAAAGACATGTTATTCCGTATTGCCGGCGGTTTGTATTACCAGCCACCGTTTTACAGAGAATTACGTGATTCTTCGGGTGTCGTAAGACCCGGTGTTAAAGCTCAAAAATCTGTACACTTGGTTTTTGGTAACGAATACAGTTTTAAAATGTGGGACAGACCATTCAAACTCATTACCGAAGCCTATTATAAGCACATGTCTGACGTAAACACCTACACTGTTGAAAATGTGCGCATAAGGTATCGTGCCAATAATAATGCCGAAGCCTACGCTTATGGTTTGGATATGAGACTTAATGGTGAGTTTGTGCCAGGCACCGAATCGTGGTTTAGCTTTGGGTATCTTAAAACCGAAGAAAATATTAATGAACAAGGTTTTATAGCACGTCCTACCGACCAGCGGTTAAAGTTTGGCGTGTTGTTTCAGGATTATGTACCAAACATTCCAGAGTTAAAAATGTACCTGAATCTGGTTTATAACACCGGTGTTCCCGGAGGTTCGCCAAGTTATGCCAATCCATACCAGTATCAGAACAGACTTCGTGATTACAAACGTGCCGATGTCGGGTTTTCTTACGTGGTTGTTGACGGAAAAAAAACGTACAATGCCAAATGGAAACGCTATTTTAAAGAATTGACCGTTGGTGTTGAGGTCTTTAATATGTTTGACGTGCAAAACTCCATTACCAATACATGGGTGCGTGATGTGTATAGCAAACGCCAGTATGCCATACCAAATTACTTAACACCAAGAGTGTTTAATGTGCGGCTGGCTATGAAGTTTTAGTTTTTCTCTCACAGATTTCACGGATTTGCACAGATAAAGTAGGAAAAAATAATCTGTGATAATCTGAGACATCTGTGAGCTTATTATTTTCTCTCACGGATTTCACGGATTTGCACAGATAAAGTAGGAAAAAATAATCTGTGACAGCTCTGTGAACAATCCCTAATTTATTATTCTAATCAAACTTTCTTTATCAATTAAAGTAGATACATTAAAGTTTACAAGTATGCCTAATTTTTTTTCTGTAAGTTTTAAATATGTCAGCAACTGTTTTTTATGTACATCATGAAGTGTTTCTATAGACTTTATTTCAATTATAATTTGATTTTCAACAACTATATCTGCCCTAAAACCCAATTCCAGTTTTATTCCTTTGTAATTAACCGGAATCCCTGTTTGAATCTGTGTGTTTAACCCCATAGTCTGAAGTTCATACGCTAATGCTGTTTCATATACGCTTTCAAGCAGTCCTGGTCCCAATTCATTATGTACGGCATAAATCGCTCCTCGTACTTTATAGCTGATGTCATTAATATCCATAGTCTTAAAATTTAAAATATCTCATTTCATGTAAGACAAAAATAATAAAATAAAAATCTGTGATAATCTGTGTCATCTGTGATGATTACTTTTTTTCTCTCACAGATTTCACGGATTTACACAGATAAAGTAGGAAAAAATAATCTGTGGTAGTCTGTGTCATCTGTGAGCTTATTATTTTCTCTCACAGATTTCACGGATTTGCACAGATAAATAGAAAAAAATAATCTGTGATAATCTGAGACATCTGTGAGCTTATTATTTTCTCTCACAGATTTCACGGATTTACACAGATAAATTAGGAAAAATTGGTTATTGTGTAATTATTTTTCTACAAATTCTTTCAAAACATCAACCACATAATCTACTTCGTCTTTTGTATTGAAACAGCTGAACGAAAAACGAACTGAAGGTTGCAGCAACTGCTCATCGGTTAAAATTTCACTCAATACATGCGAGTTTTGATTACTGCCGCTTTGACACGCACTACCTTTTGAGCAGGCAATTCCTTTTAAATCTAATTGAAAATGAAGCATCGCACCTTTTTCGGGAGTTATAGGCAACCGCACGTTGAGGATGTTATATGTACTGTTTGAAGCATCCGGAAGATTTCCGTTAAAAGCCACATTTGGAATTAAAGCTTGTAATCTTTCGGCAAAATACATTTTAAGATTAAGCATATACTGCTGTTCTGTTTCAAGATTTGCATAAGCCAGCTTCAAGGCTTCTTCCATGCCGGCAATGTTATGAATTGCTTCGGTACCTGCCCTATAACCACGTTCTTGCTCACCGCCATAAATAGAAGCTTTTAGCCCTGCATTTTTTCGGATAAATGTAAATCCTACACCTTTTGGCCCGTGAAATTTATGGGCGGCAGCAGTCAAAAAATCTATTTGGGTATCTTCAAGATTAATATGATAATGTCCTACCGATTGTACGGTATCACTATGAAACAACGCATTGTACGTTTTGCATAATCGGGATACGTTATCAATATCCAGCTTATTCCCTATTTCATTATTGATATGCATCAAACTAACCAAATCTTTAGTTTCTGAATCTTTAAGCAACTGTTCAAGATGTTGTAAATCAATATTGCCGTTTGCATCGAGTTTTACATAAGTTATTACAGTTCCAAATTCTTCTGCCAATGCTTCAACAGTATGTAATACTGCATGATGCTCAATTTTTGAAGTGATAATCCGGGAAACTTTCAAATCTTTTACGGCACTTCTGAGAATCAAATTATCAGCTTCGGTACCACCGGATGTAAACACGATTTCGGAAGCAGAACACTGCAAAAATGCAGCAATGGTTTTTCTTGAGCTTTCAATTAACGCCTTTGACGACCTTCCGTAAGCATGTGTTGATGAGGCATTTCCGAAGTTATTTTTCATGATATCGGCCATCCGGGTAATTACCTCGTTTCTCATGGGCGTTGTTGCCGCATTATCAAAATATACATATTTCATCTGTTCTTTTTCATTACTTATTAATGGCCATACCTGCCTGTCGGCAGACAGGTGCAATGCCTCAATATAATATCATTCCTCCAAGTTATTGGAGTATTTGATAATTTTTGGGCATTTCATAATGCAAAAATAGCTGAAAATAAAATTATTTTACAGATGCTGCGTTATAAATTGACAAATGCCTTATTTTTGTAGCCAAACCCATTTGAAATGCAAAAAATACTATATATACTCTGCTTTTTTACATTAATCACAGCTTGTAATGACGGTGATATTATGGATGTCGAACTGGATTTTGACGAAGAATTGACATTATGTGAATTGAGTACAACAGAATATTTGGTATATAAAATAAAATCAGATCCCTATGAGTCGTTAAGTTTGATTTTTCCTCGTAATGCTACTACCAATGCGATGTTTAGCCCTGCAACAACTCCGCATGCGACCGAGTTTAACATCAATAACAGCTCGGTAAAATTTAACTACAGGACTTATGACGGCAATCCTGCTAATTTACTTTGCCAGTTAGTTCCCGACCCGAATACAAATATTACCAACGATTATTTTGCCACATCGGGTATCGTACAGGTAATTACCACTTTTTATGATGATGATGGTGACGGTATCCCTAATCATGTTGAAGATTTGAATCTGGATGGCGATAATAACCCTGCAACCAACCCGACAGACAGCGATGGTGACGGCATACCCGATTATTTGGATGCCGATGACGATAATGACGGTATATTGACTATCAACGAAAAACACAATTACAGTGAACAGCACGGGCTTGCAAATGCTCAGGATACTGATGGTGATGGCATACCCGATTATTTAGATAATGACGATGACGGCGATGGCATACTTACCCGTTATGAAGATGAAAATGGAGATGGTAATCCTTTAAACGATTTTGCGATAGATTCTAATGTTCCGCGTTATCTGGATGCCAATGCTGCCGAAGAGTTTGAGGGCGGCACCTTAACCCCTAATGCATACAAACGTTATTACAGGCTAAGTTTTAAGATTATCAATATAAGCCTCGATATTTTAAGTACCGATGAAATAGATTTCGGAACTTATGAGTATTTTATCGATATGAATTAAGTTAAGGAATGTTGTTATCTAACATTCTGAAAAATATATACTTCTGTCGCGCCTAAACCATATTTTTGATATTCGGCATCGTAGTATTTAAGATTGTTATACCGCCGGAAAAGTGTTTCCAGTTCTGCTTTTAAAACACCTTCGCCAACACCATGTATAAACACAATTTTCTGAATACGCTTGTTTATGGCAAATTCCAATTGACGTCCGGCTGTTTCCAATTGCAGATTAAGTATTTCAAAATTTGACATATACTTATCTTTATCGGTCAGCTTATGAATATGCAAATCGACTTCCATTACAGGCAGATTGCGTTCTTTAGGCTTTATTTTTACCGATGCCCGTTTTGAAGTCTGTTCTTTTTCTGAAATGACTTCGCTTACTGTTGTTTCTGAAAAAACATGAGGTTTTATAGAAAAAGTATCCGTAAGTTTCACCAATTCAAAAGGTTGGAATTGCAGTTCAAATCCGTCATCTGTTTCAATAAAAACAGAATCTGAAACTATTTTTATAACCTTTCCGGTAATAGCTTCATCAAGTACAGATACTTTATCGCCTGCTGCAAATGTCATGGTGTTTGCTCATTATCAGAATCTTCAGATTCCCGCTCGTGTTTACCCGGAATATTTTTAGAAATACGGTAAACTCCCAACATCAAAAACACGATGCCCAAAATTAAAATATATACATTTTGCTTTTCGCCTGCCTGCGCATAAATTGCCACAAATGCGCCTGCAACAATAAGAAGAATACTGATTAATCGGGATAAATTCATTTATATCAATTAATTAAAATTACATTTCAACAAAAATACAAGATTTATAACGAATTATTCTTTATTGATTATTAAATATTCACATATTTTCACAACAATAATTTTCATACTTTTACAGTATAAGCTATCACAAATGACAGCACCTGAAGACTATATGTTACCATGCTTAAGTAAACAAATCTTAGGATTTGACTGTATGGGATGCGGACTCCAGCGGTCGGCGGTATTACTGTTTAAAGGCGAATTTACTGCTGCCTTTACCATGTATCCTGCTATCTATACGCTCGTGTTGTTTGTTTTATTTTTAATGACAAGTATTTTTATAAAGTTTAAGCACAGCGAACGCATAAAAATCGCTTTAGTTATTGTAAATATCAGTATTATTGTCATCAGTTATATTATCAAACTAATCAACTAAAAATTAAAATGCTGCTGCACCTATCATAGCAAAAAGCAAAATCAATACATAAATACTGATGACAACAATAGTAAAAATGCCTAAAAATTTATAATGAGATTTTAAGTTTGAAAAAGCCGCTGTCAAATCATCATTGTTTTTTGTACGCAATGCTGTTCTCATTTTTCTTGAAAAATTAAACAGGTACAGAACTGGGAAAAAATAAATTGCTGCCATAACAATATATATTAAACCTATATATGCCGGACTAAAACCCATATTTTGATAAGGATTAAATTCATTTGCCATAGTGCCCATAACCGCAGTCATAATAATACCTCCTAATATCATAAATCCAATACCTATGAAACCTATTATAGATAAAAAATAGCTCCAAGTGGTTGTTTCTTTCAACATACCAAGTATATTATTAGACAAATTAAGCTCAAATGTTTCAAATTGTGATTTTTCTTCCATGAAATTTAGTTTTCAAATTGTTTTAAGGTTTTGATGATGATACTCACGCAGTCCAGCAACTGGTCTTTTGTCATAACCAATGGCGGCGCAAAGCGGATAATATTACCGTGTGTAGGTTTTGCAAGCAAACCGTTATCACGCAGTGCCAAACAAATATTCCATGCGGTATCACTATCCTGACTGTCATTTATAACAACCGCATTAAGCAATCCTTTTCCTCTTACCAAAGTTGCTATGCTGCTTGTTGCAATATACTTGTTAAGTTCGCTTCTAAAAAGCTGTCCCATTTCTTCTGCGTTTTCAGCCAGTTTTTCATCTCTTATCACTTCTAAAGCTGCAATGGCAGTTGCCGCCGCAACAGGATTACCGCCAAATGTACTGCCGTGATTGCCCGGTTTGATAACATTCATAATGTTGTTATTTGCCAGCACGGCACTCACAGGATATACGCCTCCACTCAATGCTTTGCCCAAAATCAACATATCGGGTTTTACATTTTCATGGTCAACCGCCAGCAGTTTTCCTGTTCTGGCAATTCCGGTTTGTATTTCATCTGCAATAAAAAGCACATTATACTGCTCGCATAATGCTTTTGCTTTTGCAAGGTAACCTTCACTTGGCACATAAACACCGGCTTCGCCTTGTATAGGCTCAACCAAAAATCCTGCAACATTAGGGTTATTTTTCAATGCTGCTTCCAATTCCTGCAAATCATCAAAAGCAACCCGTATAAATCCGTCTGTAAACGGCCCAAAGTTTTTACGGGCATTTGCATCATTTGAAAACGAAATAATGGTAGTAGTTCTTCCGTGAAAATTATTCTGGCATACTATAATTTCGGCTTCGTTATGCTCAATACCTTTTACTTCGTAAGCCCATTTTCTGGCTATTTTTAAAGCTGTTTCCACAGCTTCTGCACCGGTATTCATAGGCAATAATTTATCAAAACCGAAAAAGTTACAGGCAAATTTTTCATATTTACCAAGCACATCGTTGTAAAAAGCCCGTGATGTTAATGTAAGCTTCTGAGCCTGATTTACCAATGCACTAACAATTTTAGGATGACAATGACCTTGATTTACAGCAGAATATGCCGACAAAAAATCATAATACCGTTTGCCTTCAACATCCCACAGGTAAACGCCTTCGCCTCTATTTAAAACCACCGGTAACGGATGATAGTTATGCGCACCATACTGGTTTTCCAAATCGATTGCCTGCTGTGAAGTTAGCTGCTCTAAAACTTGCATATTGTCATTTTTTAAATTACAACTACATTATTTTATCTTTTGGAGATAGATATATTATAATACAAGTAGTGCATTATCAAAAGACAGTTTTGTCACAATTTTTGTGTGCTACACTTCGTTCCGCTACAAAAATATGCGCCAAAACCCGACTTCATTTCATTTTATTTCCCCGAACGAAGTTCGGGATTACAAACATTTGACTCCTACGGAGTCTTACTTTTTATATTGCGTTTGTTTTCAATAAATTAATGTTTATTTCATAATGCACTACAGGTTTATAATTATTGTAGTGGCTGCAAAATAGTAAATTTTAAGGCATCGATGAAATTAAACTGCTAATTTTTAAAAATTAGTAATTTACTGTACAAAACTATTATTTGAAAATAGTAGATTCCAACTTATGATTTATCCGTTTTTAACTTTTAATTTTTTAACTCTTCAATTTCAATTTCAACTTCAATTGCAATTTCACTATTTTTGCGCCATGGGAAGAAAAAACAAATCTTATATTTTTGAACATATTGAAGTTTTAGATGCCGGTGCTAAAGGTAAAGCCGTAGCCAAAGCTCCCGACGGTGCTGTTATTTTCTTGCCAAATGTTGTTCCCGGTGATGTTGTAGATGTGCAAACATTTAAAAAACGTAAATCATATTACGAAGGCAAAGCCGTAAAGTTTCATAAATATTCTGATAAGCGTACTACGCCCAAATGTGAGCATTTTGGGGTCTGCGGCGGCTGTAAATGGCAGGATATGGACTATAAATATCAACTGCATTTTAAGCAGCAGGAAATTGAAAACAACTTAAGGCGCATTGGTCATCTGCAATTACCGGATATAATGCCTATTCTGGGTTCGGCCAGTGATTATTTTTACCGCAATAAAATGGAATTTTCCTTTAGCGACAGCCGCTGGTTAACACAAGAGGAAATCCAATCGGGAAATGATTTGGGTGATAAAAATGCTCTGGGATTTCATATTCCCGGAATGTGGGACAAAATTCTCGACATTAAAAAATGCTGGTTGCAGGAAGACCCTTCAAATGCTATAAGAAATGAGGTCAAATCATTTGCAATTAAACATAATCTGGAATTTTTCAACACCAGAAATCAAACGGGCCTTTTAAGAAGTTTGATGATTCGTACAACATCAACAGGCGAACTTATGGTGCTGATTCAGTTTTACAAAGACGATAAATCCGACAGAGAATTGCTTTTAAATCATCTGCATAACACATTTCCGCAGATAACCTCATTGCAATACGTGATTAATTCTAAAGCAAACGACACTATTTACGACCAAAATGTTATTTGCTACAAAGGTAACGACCATATATTTGAAGAAATGGAAGGTTTGCAGTTTAAAATCAATGCCAAATCTTTTTACCAGACCAATTCTGCCCAAGCCTATGAATTGTACAAAGTAACACGCAATTTTGCCGATTTGCAGGGTGACGAACTCGTGTACGATTTATACACCGGCACAGGAACCATTGCACAGTTTGTGGCAAAAAAAGCAAAACGTGTTATAGGTGTTGAAGCCGTGCCCGATGCTATCACGGCAGCAAAAGAAAACGCACAATTAAACGGCATAAATAACGTTGATTTTTATGTGGGCGATATGAAAACCGTTTTTAACAGTGAGTTTATAGCCAAGCACGGCAAACCCGATGTTATCATAACCGACCCGCCAAGAGACGGTATGCACAAAGACGTTGTACAACAACTACTTGCTATTGCCCCAAAAAAAATAGTATATGTAAGCTGCAACAGTGCCACACAAGCCAGAGATTTGCAACTTATGGACGCTATGTATAAAGTAAGTAAAGTACAACCGGTTGATATGTTTCCGCAAACGCATCATGTAGAAAATGTTGTACTTTTGGAACTTAAGTAAGTTAAAAAAATGAAGTATTATAAATATCTGTTATTGTTAATCATAACCGCAACGTTTTTGACTTGTGAACGTGATGATATTTGCGCCGAAACGACCGGTACAACACCCAACCTTATCATCAGGTTTTATGACATAAGTCCGCCACAAGCCCGAAAATCAGTACGGCAATTATCAATCATCGGCGAAGACAATGACGAGCTTATTTTGGCAGCGACTACTACTGATTCTGTTATTTTACCATTAAAGTTTGATGCTGAAGGTGTACTGACAAGCACACGATTTATCCTGATAAAAGATACCCATTTTGATACCGATGAAGATGACACAACCGAATCAAACTCTGATACTATCCAAATTACCTACACACCCGAGTTTGTTTATGTCTCAAGAGCCTGCGGATATAAAAGTATTTTTAACGATACACAAATAAGCTATGAAAGTGACGGCAACAACTGGATTTACAACACACAAGTTATTAACCCGACAGTAGAAAACCAACATGCGGCACACATCATTATTTATCATTAATATTATGTTGATGCTATATACAGCGGCATCATTTTCACAAAACGATACAACTACAAAAACCAAAAAAGATTCTGTTGTAGGCAGTGAAAAATATGGGCTGCGATTGGGTGGCGATTTAAGCAAACTTGTACGCTCATTTATTGATGACGATTATACAGGTTTTGAGATTAACGGTGATTACCGGTTAACAAAAAACCTGTACATCGCCGGTGAACTTGGCATTGAAGAACGTACACTAACTACAGATTACCTAAGCGCAACCGCAAAAGGAAGCTACTTTAAAGCCGGTATTGACTACAATTTGTACAAAAACTGGCTTGATATGGAAAATCTTATTTACAGCGGGTTTAGAGTTGGCGCAAGCACCTTTAACCAAACCCGACACAGCTATACCATATACAATACAAACCATTACTGGAATAATCCCATCACCATTACAGAAGCTGCCGAATTTAAAGGATTATCGGCTTTATGGCTGGAGCTTATTTTGGGTATGAAAGCCGAAGTATTGCCCAATTTGTTTTTGGGTGCAAATGTTCAGTTTAAGGCTTTGGTAAGTGAAAAAGAACCCGGTAATTTTGAAAATCTTTACATTCCGGGATATAACAGAACGTTTGACAGCACTCGTTTCGGGATTGGTATTGGCTACAATATTTCGTACCTGATTCCTATTTACAAAAAAACAAAAACCGTTGAGGTTGACGCAAAAGAAACTAAAGAATAGGATAATCTATACATACCGTTACGCCTTCACCTGGCTTTGAACATATACTGAATACAGCACCTACGAGCTCTGCCCTGCTTTTCATGTTTATAAGCCCCGAACCTTTTTCGGTGGTTGCAACATCAAAACCTTTGCCATCGTCTGAGGCTTCTATGAGTAATCTTTGAGGCTGATAATCCAACTGTACTTTAAGATTTTCTGCCTGAGAATATTTTACCGAGTTTGAAAAAAATTCCTGAAGTATCCTGAAAATAATGATTTCGTGCTTTTTATTTGCTATCTCAACTTTATTCCCTTTAATATGCATTTCTGCCGAAGCAAATTTCATACGTTTCAACCTGTTGAGTTCGTTGGTTATGGACTGCTCAAAACCAATGTTTAAAATAACATCATTATTTAATGATTTTGACAGTGCACGCACTTCTTTCAAACTGTCTTTAATAACATTGGCAGTATCATCCACTTTTTCTTTTAAAACATCATCTACTTGTAAAGACAACAAATTAAGCTGCATTGTGGCATAAGCCAATAACTGCCCTACGTTATCATGAAGTTCCCAACCTATATGTTTGAGTGTTTGCTCTTGTATTTCGGTTTGGGTGCGCGATAATTCTTCTTCAAAGGCTTGCTGTTGTTTGAACTTGTCCACCAACAATTTATTTTTCCGTTTTTGGAATACCATAAAAAAGACAATCACCAATGTGGTGACGGTAATTAAAACAAACAGCATATACACCAGTAAATAGCGTTCTGCTGCTGTCGACACGGCACGTTCTTGAAGTAATAAAATGTTTAAAAAATTAATCATTTTCGGGTTTACAAAAAATTAAGGCAAAGGTAAAGGTTAAATACATAAACATATTGGCAAATAAATATATCTGCCATTTTAAGAATACAAAATTCCAGTCGGCAGATGAAAAATAGATTTCAAAAAAACTCACAGGTGTAATAATCAACCACCATATAAGCAAAACACTGCTTATATAAAAGTAAAGTGACTTATAAAAATCAAGGATTTTATCGGTCAGTAATGTTTCAATAAAATATAAAATAACGGCAACAAAAATGACCAAAGGGCTAACCACCGATAAGGTAGTAATGTTGCCGGTATAGAATTTATCAAAATTAAAAATGAACTGAAAAAGAACTATAACTACGGCTGCCAATGTACAGTACGTTAATATGCGCTTAAATAATTTTGTTTTTAAAATCCTGATAAAAAAAAAGGAATAGAAAAATGCACTTCCGGTAACCCAAAAAACAGTGTACCACAAATGATTTCTTTGAAATACAGTGCCTTCTATTAAATGTTCGAGACCAAATATTTTAAAGTAATCAGGATACCACCCAAAAAAATCAACAAAAAACGTGTATATCAAAAAACAGATAAAGTATTTGGCAGCAGTATCTTTATATTTTTTATAGCAAAAAATACCTGCTACTGCTGCCAAAGCCTCAACGGAATAAGTTAAAAGATAATAATTTTGCCTTAAAAACTCATCCATATATTAATTATTGCGGATAATTTGCAAATGGCGGCCGACCATCACCACCACCATTAAACCCATTGCCTCCGGGAATATCGCCACCACCATCGCCACCACCGTCATCGTCATCCATTGTAAACAGCAACATACTGCCTTGTGCCATTACTTTGTGTCCTGTAGGTACAAAAAACATAGTGGTGTAACCTACCTGGTCTTTTTCATCGGGATAAGCCCCAAGATACACACGAATACCGTTCATGGTATAGCCTAAATCTTTGGCTTGATTTTCGGCATAATTTAAATAATTACGCATATCTTCAAGGGCATACCATGACGAACGATTGTCCGGTCGTTTTACGATAGAATCGCTAATGAGCCTGTGACGGGAATTGAACGCCTGGTCTAAGGTTTTAGCTTCATCGGGAGTAATAATCCCTTTTGGAGCAATAATAGTTTCTTTGGCACTATCCGGGCAACAGAAAAAATAGGTTGCCAAAGCGCCTAAAATAAATCCGGCGATTACTAACAAGGTGTTTTTCATTTTAATAATTTTTAGGGTTGATTAATAGCTTACAATCTTCTCGTAAGATTCAGACTGATGCTTAAAAGTATTAAAAACTTTAAAACATTACCCATTAAAATACATACTTTTTTAATTTTTATCAACGGTATTTAAAGCATAAATGGCAAAACTGCCCAGCCAGTGACCACCTTCGTAAGCATCATCGATAATATTTGGCAATGAATAATTTATGTGCATATTGGCTATGTTTTTTAAATGAGTATATTCCGGAAGATTTTGTGCAATAACATTCAAATTCCAGGCTCGTGAAAAGTTCAAACCGTCCAGATGCACCAGCTTACCATCAGTCCTGTCTGATACTTTTCCAACTTCAAACGTAAAATTTTCATTGGTCATTTGCGGTAAAAATTCAGCAAACCATGTTTTAAATTCGCTATACCCAAGTATCCGGCTCATCAATGCGGCTTCTTCCAAACATGGCGATAAAAAATCATAACCGCTTGGTTCCCATTGTAACGGACAAGCTTTGTCATTCATAAAAAAATCTTTTGCTCTCTGTGAAACAGCATTTTTCAATACTTCATTACCCACAGACTGAGCATAATCATACGCAAACGACATCCCGAATGCTATATTGGTATGTTCACCTACACGTATGGGATAATTCAGTTTTGGTAAAAAATCAATGTACTTGTTTACAATCAAATCTGTAAGTGGCTGCAAATTATGTTCTAATTCTCTTGCCAAAGGATTATCCCAAGTATGCAATTCTTCGGCAAGTTTAAGCAGCCACGCCCAGCCGTAAGTACGCTCGTACGAACTGTTGTGAACACTATCAAAATAAGCAACTTCTTTCTTAATGTTTTCTGCCGAAATGTTTTGAAGTAATTTGGTTTTAATCAATTCTGCATCTTCCAACTGCGGAAATTGTTTCAGCAAGCTCACCAAAGTCCAATGCCCGTGCACCGATGAATGCCAGTCAAAACAACCATAAAATGCAGGATGTAAGGCTTTAGGCGACAATAAATCATCTGCGCTGCCAATAACCTGACCAAGCTTGTTAGGATATTCGGTTTCTATGCAATACAATGGTAATTTTGCCAAACGATTGGCTTGTTCCGGATTTAGCACCGGAATATCAGCTTCTACTATTTTTTGTGTTGTTTTTTTTTCTTCGGAAGAATTACAGGTAACGAGTAACAATGCTGAGATTAAATATAGTGTGACTTTCATGGTGTTAATTTGTGGTTTAAATTCTTTTTTCTATCACAAGATTCCTGCTTTCGCAGGAATTTATCATCCCAGCCAGCCTTCCCTGTCCAGGCTTCTGTATTGAATGGCTTCGCTGATATGAGTGCCATTGATGCTTTCGGATGCTTCCAAATCAGCAATGGTTCGTGCTACTTTTAAAATGCGGTCATACGCTCTTGCGGATAAGTTTAAACGTTCCATAGCCGTTTTGAGCAACTGCAACGAAGTATCGTCCAATTTACAATACTCACGAATCAATTTGCTGCTCATTTGCGCATTGTAATGTATGGTGTCGTTGTCTTCAAAGCGTTCGGTTTGAATTTCCCGTGCAGCAGTCACGCGTTTTCTAATCTCTACCGACGATTCTGCTTTTCTGTTATCAGATAGTTTTTCAAACGGTACCGGCGTAACTTCAATATGAATATCAATTCTGTCCAATAAAGGTCCTGAAATTTTACTCAAATACCGCTGCATTTCTGCAGGCGATGAGGTTACGGGTGCATTCGGGTCGTTAAAATAACCTCCCGGACTTGGGTTCATACTGGCAACAAGCATAAACGACGACGGATACGTGATAGTGAATTTTGCTCTGGAAATTGTCACTTCCCGGTCTTCAAGAGGTTGCCGCATGACTTCCAGAACTTCACGTTTAAACTCCGGCAGTTCATCTAAAAACAGTACGCCGTTATGTGACAACGAAATTTCGCCCGGTTGCGGATAACTGCCACCGCCAACCAATGCTACATTTGAAATGGTATGATGCGGGCTCCTGAACGGACGTTGTGCCATCAATCCTGTATGTTCTTTGACACGTCCGGCAACCGAATGGATTTTTGTGGTTTCCAAAGCTTCACGAAGTGTCATAGGTGGCAGAATACTCGGCAAGCGTTTTGCCAGCATGGTTTTTCCTGCGCCCGGCGGACCAATCAATATAATGTTATGCCCGCCGGCAGCCGCAATTTCCATACAACGTTTAATGGATTCCTGGCCTTTTACGTCTGAAAAATCAAATTCGGGGTAATCGAGGCTTTTATAAAACTCCTCTCTTACATTGATAACCGTGCGTTCCAAAGGTTCTTGTTTGTCAAAATAATTGATAACCTGGCTTATATTTTCTACACCATAGACTTCCAAATCGCTCACAATAGCGGCTTCTTTGGCATTTTGAATGGGCAAAATAAAGCCTTTATAACCTTCTTCTTTGGCTTTTATGGCAATGGGCAAAGCACCTTTTATGGGTTGTAAACTCCCGTCTAAAGACAGCTCGCCCATAATTAAAAAATCTTCCAGATTGTCTGCTTTTATCTGGTCTGTCGCCGATAAAATTCCGATTGCCAGCGTTAAATCATAGGCAGAACCTTCTTTGCGCATATCGGCAGGCGACATATTGATGATGATTTTTTTACCGGGAATTTTATACCCGTTATTTTGAAGCGCTGCGGCAATTCGGAAATTACTTTCTTTAATGGCATTATCGGGCAAACCTACCAGATGATAACCCACACCGTTATCAACATTGACTTCGACGGTTATGGTGGTCGCCTCCACTCCAAACACGGCACTTCCAAATACTTTTTTAAGCATATCGTATTGATTTGCTTAAAAATAGTAAAATTTTCGGATTATCAACTAAAATTCAGTTTACAGTCGCAGTTATCAGTGGGCAGTTTCAAAAATTTCTTTTTAATGTTTTCAAAACAAGCTATAAATGACAGTGATTTATAAAGTTGTAACAGAATTTTCTGAAAAATATGTACATTAGAGCCATTAATCTGATTAAAAAATGAACAACATAAAGCGCATCGGTTTTTTTCTTGGCCCATTATTATTTGTTTTAACCCGTTTATTTTTTAATCCCGAAGGCTTGTCGGACGAAGGCAGTGCCGTACTGGCATCCACACTTTGGATTGCCGTATGGTGGATTACAGAAGCTGTGCCCATTGCGGTAACATCATTACTGCCAATTGTCTTGTTTCCGCTTACCGGAGGTTTGGATTTAAGCACAACCACAAGTTCATTCGGGCATAAATTTGTGTTTTTGTTTATGGGCGGATTTATGATTGCCATTGCTCTGGAAAAATGGAATTTACACAAACGTATTGCGCTAAATATCATTAACTTTATCGGGCTTGATGCCAAAAAAATCCTTTTAGGGTTTATGATTGCCACCGGATTTATCTCCATGTGGATTTCAAACACTGCTACTGCGGTAATGATGCTGCCTATAGGTATTGCCATTATTTCCCAATTGAAAGACAACCCTGATACTGCCATAAATGAAAATACCGTTTTTGGAAAAGCTTTAATGCTTTCCATTGCTTACAGTGCTTCTATTGGAGGTATGGCAACCCTTGTAGGTACGCCGCCAAATTTGATTTTTGCGGGTATCATCTCAGAAACTTACGGGTATGAAATTACCTTTCTTCAATGGTTTGTCATTGGGTTTCCTGTTGCCGTGATATTACTTTTTATATGCTGGAAATACCTTTCAAGCTATGCTTTTAAGATTGATAAAATAGAATTTGAAGGCGGCAGTGATGAAATAAAACGATTACTTAAAAATCTTGGCACTATAAGCTATGAAGAAAAAATGGTAGGGATTGTATTTGCAACCACAGCCTTTTTCTGGATAACGCGCTCATTTTTGTTTAACGGCATTATGCCAAAACTGGACGATGCCATTATTGCCATCATTTTTGCAATTGTACTGTTTTTAATTCCTTCTAAAGATAAAAAACAGCAAGTACTCAACTGGAGCGACATGGTAAAACTTCCGTGGGGAATCATCCTGCTGTTTGGCGGCGGTATGGCACTGGCAAACGGATTTGACAGTAGCGGGCTGGCAGTATGGATAAGCAGCCAGATGTCGCTGCTGGCAGGATTATCGGCATTTGTTATATTACTGCTTATTATTGCCATCGTCAACTTCTCAGGGGAAGTGACATCAAATACAGCTTCAACGGCAATGCTGCTTCCTGTTCTTGCGCCTATGGCACTGGCGGTTGACATGCATCCGTTTATATTAATGTTTGGGGCGACTCTGGCAGCATCATGCGGTTTCATGCTTCCTGCGGCAACGCCTCCCAATGCGGTAGTTTTTGGCGCAGGTTATTTACGTATTCCCGATATGGTAAGCAAAGGATTTGTGATGAATGTTATTTCAATAATAGTAATTACCTTGTTTGTCTATTTCCTGTTACCTGTTTTATGGGATATACCCGATAAAGGAATATTTGAAGTTTTAAGAAATTAAAGTCCTCCTTCAATTACAAACTTTAACGCCTGCTTTTCGTTGTAATACACATTCTTTTTATCAATAAAACCTACGTGTCCACCGTGTCTTGGCATTTCTAAAAATAGGTTTGGATTGTTTTTGGCTTCTTTTACCGGATAACATTCCGGGGATAAAAATGAATCGTTCAGCGCATTGATGATAAGCGCCGGTACTTTTATATCTGGCAAAAACTGCAAGCAACTGCTTTTGGTATAATAATCTTTCGCATTCAAAAAACCGTGGGCTTTAGCAGTATAAATTTCGTCAAAATCACGAAGGGTTTTAATGGTTTTCAGTCGTTTTTCCGATAGCATATTCGGGAATTGTTTCTGTTTGAGCTTTAGTTTATCCACCAAATATTTCTTAAAACGGTCGTGGTATAATTTGTTCTTAAAACTATGCAGCTCTTTTGCCGAACCTTCCAAATAGCAAGGTACCGAAACCGCAATACCGGCTTTTACTTGTGACGGAATAACATTGCCTTCACCCAAATATTTGAGCAAGATATTCCCACCAAGACTCACTCCTTTGATGTAAATTTCTGAATACTGTTTGTTTGCAATTATATGTTGGATTACGGCATCCAAATCATTTGTCGCTCCTGAATGGTATGAGTAGTATTTTAAATTTGGCTCGCTGCTGCAACCTCGAAAATTTACGGCAACAGCATCCATACCGTTGTTGTTAAAAAGCTTTGCTGTTCCGGTTATGTACGGACGCTGCGCATGACCTTCCAAACCGTGCAATAAAATGATAACTTTATCGGAAGTTGTTTCGGAATAACTCCAATCTAAATCTAAAAAATCGCCATCGGGCAACGTGATACGCTCACGCTGTTGCACAACACCTTTAACGGTTCTTCCAAGTCCTGAAAATACGGTGGAAACAAATCCTTTTCTGAAAAGATACGGGGCTTTGTATGAGGGTTCTATAACTGGCATTAGGATTTACAATTTGGGATTTATGATTTATGATTGCTGATTGAAGAATAACTTAATAACACAATTTTCCACAAAACTAATGAATCTCAAGGGAAGTAAATTTAAAATTTTTACCATCAAACAATCCTTTGTCACTCAATTTTAATGACGGAATAACCAGCAATGCCATAAACGATAAGGTCATATAAGGTGCTTTCAAACTGCTTCCCATTTGTTTTGCCATTTGGTCCAATTCGGCGTAATCCTTCCCTATCGTAATGCCGTCTTTATCACTCATAATACCGGCAACCGGCAACGGCAATACTTTTTCGCCGGTATCGGAAACTGCACAAATACCGCCTTTGTGTTCAATAATCAGATTGACGGCTTTGCAAATGGCTTCATCACTCACGCCAACAGCAATGATATTATGGGAATCATGACCAACCGAACTTGCAATAGCGCCTTGTTTTAATCCAAAATTTTTGATAAACGCTATGGCAGGTTTTTGATTGTTGTACCGATTGACAACCGTCATTTTTAAAATATCATCTTCAATATTTGACACCAAATTCCCATCTGAAATTAAACTTTCGGTAATGATTTCATTTGTCACTAATTGTCCTTCCAAAGCTTCAATAACTCTTATTTTGTCTGCTTTTGATTCAAATCTGAAATCTGCTTCGCTTTTTTTATCGGTGTTAAAATTGTTCAGTATCTCAAAAGAAACAGGCTGTATTTTGGACAATCCGTTATCAAAAACCAACTGCCCGTCAATATAGGTTTGAAGTGTTTTAAACTGTTGCAAATCTTCAACAACAATCATATCGGCAGCATCGCCAACTTGCAGCAATCCGACATCCAGATTGTAATGCTTAACAGGATTCACACAAGCTGCCTGCAATACATCAAATGCATCAAAACCTTTTGCAATAGCCCGCGAACACAGATTATTGATATGATGCAGCAGCAAATCGTCGGGATGCTTGTCATCACTGCAAAACATCATATTTTCATAATGTTCGGGCAACAAATTAATCAACGCTTCAAAATTTTTGGCGGCACTGCCTTCACGGATGATGACCTTCATACCTTTTTGAAGTTTTTCAAGAGCTTCATCATAAGTAAAACATTCATGGTCTGTGGAAATTCCGGCATTGATATATTTCGACAAATCATCGCCCCGTAAACCCGGCGCATGACCATCAACGGGCTTGTTGTAATGTTTTGCCCAGGCTATTTTTTTATGAACTTGGGCATCATCATAAATAACGCCGGGATAATTCATCATTTCTGCCAGATATTTGATATCCGGATGTTCCAGTAAGGTTTTAATGCCTTCGGAATCGATGACGGCACCGGCCGATTCAAATGACGTTGCTGGCACACACGATGGCGCACCAAAATTGAATTTGAAAGGTACTTTTTTACCATTATCAATCATAAAATGAACGCCGTCAATTCCTAAAACATTAGCTATTTCGTGTGGGTCTGAAACCGTGGCAACCGTACCGTGCATCACTGCCAAACGGGCAAATTCACTTGGTACGAGCATCGAACTTTCGATATGGATGTGTGCATCAACAAATCCCGGCAAAATATATGAGTTTACATTGTTTCGCTTTTCTTCAATAGCTGATATTTTACCGTTCTGAACGGTGATTTCACCTTTAAAAATCCGACGGTTTTGTATATCAACTATGTTTCCTTGTAACGTCATTTTATTCGATAGTTTCTAATTTCTTAAAATATCTGTTCACAATTTGCCGCATCTCTTCGGGTTTTTGTGTCCCAATAAGAAATTTGCTCCCATTTGTCAATTCTATAGCAAGTCCCATTTTTCCTTTTATATTATAAACCGTTCCGTATGAACTTCCTAATCTTATACCGTATCCGCCAACAAAACCATAATTCACAACGTTGGCTGCTTTTATTTCTTGCCATGCTACGTTCTTTTTATGGAAAGGAACAAAATTCATTTTAATACCGCTTCTATCGATGAATGTCTCCAACTTTATAAAAAAGATAGAACCGGTAAATATCAAAACGAGAATTGAAAAAATAATGAGTCCCATATCGGACATTGGATTGTTTCCAAAAGGCTGTTTAAGAATCAGTTGAATTATTATTCCTGAAACAGGTATGATGCCAACGGTAATTACAATTAACCAAATCCACCATTGCGTAAATCTTTGTTTTTCTGTAAATTTTATCATTAAATACTTCAATTAGTGAAAATTAGTGTAACCTGCCTACCGTCAGGCAGGTTCGTGTCTAATATTTAAGATTTGTTTTGTTTGCCCGGAAACCTTAAACCGTTCGTCCGCCCGCAAACCAACAACCCAAACAATTGCCTCACCCGAACACAATACCCAAACATTTTCTTTGTCAACCAAAGACAGTTTTTCATCTTTAAAATACTTGCTCAGCTTCTTTTTCCCTTTCATTCCCAACGGATAAAAAAAATCGCCTTCTTGCCATTTCCTCAATGTTAACGGATACTTTAAAAGTGCTTTATCAACAAAAATACGATTGGATTTTTTTTCAAAAACGGCATCGGCTTCATCAAAAAACAATGTCCCAAATGGCGTTTCTACAGATGTGTCTTTTTCTGAAATAAGAATAGATTCAGCCTCTTCTTGAAAACTTTGCTCTGTCAACAATAAATGGGTTCTGTCTTTCAATAATCGATGGGTTTCAGAAAATACCTGCTTCCCGGATTGTGCCGTTAACAAATTGGTCACATCATCCCAATTGGTAAAATTAAAATCCTTTAACAATTCATACAAATACACTTTTGGGTTGGAAAGTTTTTGCAACTTTTTGATGTTCAGTTTGATAACATCATTATCTATTGTCACTGCTTTTTTCTGAATCCTGACAATGGCGTCTTCAATAATTTGTTGTGAGCTTTGAAGATTGATAATCGTTGTTGCGATATTTTGAAGCAACTGTGGATTAATGGTTTTCAACACCGGAATTACCTCGTGGCGCAATTGATTGCGAACGTACTTGTTTGTAGCATTACTGCTGTCTTCACGCCATTTTAATTTATGCGCTTTGGCATACGTTTCAATGGCTTCTCTTGAAAACGGCAACAATGGACGCACAATATTAAAATTCACTTCGGGAATGCCTGTCAAACCATCCAATCCCGTGCCGCGAGTGAGATTTATCAGCATGGTTTCCAAAGTATCATCGGCGTGATGTGCCGTGAGAATATAATCAAACCCTAATTGTTGCGCCAAAGAAGCAAACCAATCATAACGCAGCTCGCGTGCTGCCATTTGCGTGGACAATTTGTGCTCTTTGGCATAGATTTCAGTATCAAAACTTTCGATAAACACTTCCAAATCCCAATCTTCGGCCAATTGCAACACAAACTCTTCATCAGCGTCACTTTCATCACCACGAAGGTTAAAATTGCAATGTGCCAAACTTATATCAAGCTTTGCTTCTTTGCATAAATGGGTCAAAGCCACACTGTCCAATCCGCCGGAAATAGCAATGAGCAGTTTACTTTTGTTTAAAAAAGCGAGGTTCTGGCTGATGTGGTTTTGGAAGGTATTTGTCATATGTAATGAGGCAAAAGGCATAAGGGAAAAGTTATAAGGCATAAGGGATTAGTTTGAAATTTTTTTAATTAAAGTATTTAACATTTTTTCAATTTCAATTGATAGATTTTCAATTGATTCTATATCTTCTTCACTTACAAATTTTAGATTTACAGCAATTTGTAATTGTGTCTGCATTTCATATAAAGAACCTCTCGCTATCTGTAAAAATCTGGCGTAATCTTTTGAATAATTCCTACCGTAACCTTCTGCAATATTTGAAGCAATTGAAACTGAGCTTCTCTTTAATTGAGATATTAGCCCAAATTTTTCATTATCCGGAAAATTGTCAAGCAATTTATATACTAAGGTTACCATTTCCATTGATTTTTGCCAAACAATTAAATCTCTGTAGCTTTTCATACCACAAACTTACAATATTAACTAATACTCACCATCTTATATCTTATGCCTTATAACTTTTCCCTTATGTCTTAACTCTCTAAAACCTCACGCATGGCTTTGGCTTTAATCAAACATTCTTCATATTCGCTTTGCGGAATGCTCTTTGCTGTAATGGCACTTCCCACGGAATACGATACATATTTATTGGTCGCATTGTACAAAATACTTCGGATGATAACGTTAAAATCAAAATCGCCTTCGGGTGAAAAATAGCCTACCGCACCGGAATACAAACCTCGCTTGGTTTCTTCCAGAGTTTCAATGATTTTCATAGCCGAAATTTTTGGCGCGCCGGTCATACTGCCCATTGGGAACGTACTTTTTATCACATCTACAGGGTGAGTTGCCGGATTGATATTTGAAGTAATAGTCGAAATCATTTGATGTACCTGATTGAAAGTATATACTTTGCAAAGTTCCTCAACTTTTACAGAACCTTTAATTGCTGTATGTGACAAATCATTTCTAACCAAATCGACAATCATGATATTTTCACTGCGTTCTTTTGAATTATGTTCCAATTCATTCTTTAAACGTCTATCTTCAATTGAATTTTTTGACCGTTTTGCCGTTCCTTTGATGGGCTGGGAAATGATGGTATTGTCAGATTTTTTAAGGTAACGTTCCGGCGATGCCGATAAAAGGTATTTATCATACATTTTAAAAAACGTGGCAAATGGCGGTCTGGAAATCCTGTTGAGCTTTTGATAGGTTTCCAACGGATTGATAACGGTATCTTCGGCATAAAACTCCTGACAAAAATTGGCTTCATATATATCACCACGATGAATATGTGCCAACATTTGACTGACTTTATTAAAATAATCGTCTTTATGAATCCTGAGCTTAATCTTGATGGGATTTTGAATACTTTCAGAATAAAGCACCGTGTTTTCAATGTCTTTCAAATCGGTTTCAATCTCATCATCAACCATTTTTAAATACTGAATTTCAACGGTATTGTCTTTTATCAGGAACAATTTTTTAGGCTGAAAGAAATATAAATCAGGAAAATTTAATCCGTCAAAATTTTGAGAATCGAGTGCTTCTATACTATTTTTCAAGTCATACGTTAAATACCCGAAAATCCAGTCTTTGGTAACGGTTTGATAGTTTTTTAAATCGTCAAAAGCCAGATAAGCATCCGTTTTAACAGACGTAAAAGCATCAACTGCCAAAACAGCATCGTACGATTCATAATGTTGATGATAACCGTTTGAGTCCAGCCATACCGCTTCGTCAAACTGCTGCGCCCAAAACAACAACTGCTTCTTAAACTTTTGAATGTCCTTAACGGAATGTATGCGGTGTGTTCTCAATGTAATATTGTCTGCAACAAAATTACCGAATTAAAGCGATGATTAACAAATACGATTATCAATATCCATAAAAAATTAATCCGTTACCTTTGCAGCACAAAATATAATGAAGTGACATTTCAAGACTTAAATTTAAGTACCGCATTGTACAATGCTCTGGACGATTTGGGATTTACAAAACCCACCGCCATACAAGCTGAAGCCTACAATATTGTAGCATCGGGACGTGACGTTGTAGGGATTGCCCAAACCGGAACCGGTAAAACTTTTGCCTATATGCTTCCCGTTTTGAGGCATTTAAAATACTCGACACAAGACAATCCCCGAGTGTTGATTTTAGTGCCAACGCGCGAATTGGTGGTGCAGGTTGTTGATGAAATTGAAAAACTGGCAAAATATATCAATATAAGAGTTCTTGGCGTATATGGCGGTGTGAACATCAATACCCAAAAACAGGAAGTCGCCCAAGGATTGGATATTCTGGTGGCAACACCGGGACGATTGTTTGATTTGGCGGTAAGCCATGTGCTGCAATTAAAATCGATTCAGAAATTGATTATTGATGAAGTCGATGTGATGCTCGATTTAGGCTTTAGACACCAGCTGCTCAATATTTTTGATATTCTGCCCGAAAAACGGCAAAACATCATGTTTTCTGCAACAATGACCGATGATGT
>CAYVUB010000020.1:0-33020 GCA_964454675.1 uncultured Flavobacteriaceae bacterium
AAGGCAGCCGATAACAGCGGCTTGGCGTAATGGGGGCGGACGTTCTTCGTATGAACATTATGCTAAATTTGAACTCCCTAAAAGAAGCCACAAAAATTAACTTTGAAAAAACACAATAAAATGGGTATAACATAACCTAAAATCTTTTTGACTTTTGTCTTCCACAAAAGAAAAAATCATATCTTTGAGGTAAATTTTAGGGTATGAAAGAATTTTTTAGTGAAATCAGAAAATATAATTTTTGGGGCGAAAATATCCCTAATCTTGGTTATTATCGTGCTGATTATGTCGAAAAAATTTACAGTTTTTCGGGTAACAGATTGGTAAAAGTATTAGTCGGACAACGTCGGACAGGTAAAAGTTATGTCCTACGTCAGTTACTTAATAAGCTAACACAGAATGATGTAAATAAAATCAACACATTATATATCAACAGAGAATATACTGATTTTGATTTTCTAAAAACCTACAAAGACCTTGACGAATTTGTAAAATTCTACAAAAAAGAACTAAAAGTTAAGGGCAAAATTTATCTTTTTATTGATGAAATTCAGAATATAGAGGCTTGGGAACATTTTGTAAATTCGTATTCACAAGATTTTACCCAAGAATACGAAATTTATATTTCGGGCTCTAACTCAAAAATGCTTTCAGGCGAATTATCAACGCTTTTAAGTGGTAGATATATAGAGTTTGAGATTTTTCCTTTCAGTTATACGGAGTATTGTGGTATTTTGCAAAAAGACAATTCAAAACAAAGTTTTGTTGATTATATGGAAAGTGGTGGACTACCCGAACTTTTTCACTTGCAAAATGAAGAAACAAAACGCAATTATGTTTCAGCAGTTAAAGACACCGTTTTTTTTCGTGATATTATTCAACGATATAGCATAAAAGAGCCGAAACTTTTGGAGGATGTTTTTGTGTATTTGGTAAACAATGCGGCAAATTTGGTATCCATAACAAACATTGTAAAATATTTCAAAGGTTTACGGCGTAACACAACATATGATACTATTTCGGCTTATATTGGCTATTTGGAAGATGCGTTTTTAGTGCATAAATCAGAACGCTACGACGTTAAAGGAAAAGATACCATTTCGGGAAATGCTAAATATTATATCAATGATATGGCGTACAAAAATTACCTCTATACAGGTTTTGGATATGGTATTGGTTACAAACTTGAAAACATCGTATATTTAATCTTAAAACGTGCAGGGTACAAAGTTTATACAGGTGTTACAAACTACAAAGAAGTTGATTTTGTAGCGTTAAAAGACGACAACGTTTTATATGTACAAGCCACTTATTTGCTTGTTGACGAAAATACAATAAATCGAGAATACAGCCCACTTGAACAAATTGCTGATAATTATGAAAAGGTGGTGGTTTCACTTGACGATGTTGCTTTCCCACTAAAAGACGGAATAAAACATATACAAATGTGGAATTTCAGACCTTAAAAACACCTGCATACAACAAGGGTTTTGTGCAATAGCGGTTTAAGTTTTCCTTTGAAACTTTTTGCTACATTTGTACTTTGGGTTTTCATAAGTCAGTTTAGTACAAATAATCCGCTACTGCACAAAGCCCCGAAACGTTGTGTAGCATATTAAAAACAAACCTCATATGAAAAGAATACATTTAATAATCGGAATAATTTTTATCGTAAACATAGCTTTCGGACAAACTAAAAACTTCATTGACCAACCGTACCTTGAAACGACAGCAATTGTTGACACATTAATAAAACCCGACATAATTTATCTTGACATTCTAATTCGTGAGAAAGATGAGCGAAATAAAATTTCCGTTGAAGAATTAGAAGAAAAAATGGCGGACAAATTAAAAGAACTTGGAATTGACTTGCGAAAGCAATTAACACTATCCGACCTTTCAAGTAACTTTAAAAAGTACTTTCTAAAGCAGAAAGATATTATGAAAAGTAAAGCTTATAAACTAAAGGTTTTTGACGCACAAACCGCAGGCAAAGTAATTGTTGGACTTGAAGATGTTGGAATATCAAATGTTTCTTTGGACAAAACTGAATATTCTAAAATTGAAGAACTAAAATTGAGTCTAAAATCTCTTGCAGTTGCAAAAGCTAAAACCCAAGCTGAATATTTGGTTAGACCATTAAATCAGAAAGTAACAAAAGCATTATTTATAACAGACAAATATTATCAAGGACGTGATTTTGATGGAGAGTTAAATGAAATAGTTGTGATGGGATATTCAGCTAAAAGAAGTAAAGAGGAATATAAACCCATCGAAATTGAATTTAAACCGATTAAAGTAGAAACTGAAGTAACTATAAGATTTGCAATTGAATAAAATACGCTACACAACAATAAAACATCGCCTTGGAATTTTTTTTAGACAGAACAAGCAACTATTAGACAACAATCCCAACCTCAACCAAATAACCTTCACTACCGCGAACGTTAAAAACCGTTTCATCTTCAAAAATTAAATATTGCCCTTTGATACCTTTTAAAATGCCTGTATAGTTTGGTGTTTTTTCAAGGTTTAACGAATTGGGCTTTTGCGGGTATTGCAACACCGGAAATTCCAGATTGGTTTCTTTATTGGAAGCAATATAATAATCCTTAGCTTCATCCGGAATGTATTGTTTAAGCCGGTCGCGCCATTCCGTCAAATCTTCATCTTTAATAGCATTTTTCAGCATATCGCGCCAGTTGGTTTTATCGCTCACAAACTGTTTTAAGGCAACTTCGGTGATACCGGCAAGGTAGCGGTTGGGCACTTCAACAATTTCAATAGCTTCGTGAGCGCCTTGGTCAATCCATCGTGTGGGAATCTGGCTTTTTCTTGTCACACCCACTTTTACATTGCTTGAATTTGCCAGATACACAATATGCGGTTGTAGTTGTACTTTTTTTTCATAGTCCAAATCGCGGTCTTCTTTGTCCAAATGCGCAGTGCTCAACTCCGGACGCATAATCCAATCTGCCGCTTGTGGAATGTCAAAAAAACAGCTTTTACAAAATCCCTGCCGGTAAATGGGCTTGTTCAATCCGCAATTTAAACATTGATAACCAATATGCTGAATGGTGATACGTTTGTCCAGCAATTGATTCATATTTATAAAATCAGTATCAAACACCAAATAGTATTGAATAGGTTGTGCAAACTCAGTTTCCATTTTTGTTAAAACACCTTGGTACTGCATCAAAAAAAGTATTAATTTTAAAAACTTAAAGATACATAAATATGTCTATTCCATTAGTAAATTCTATTGCTTCGTGGTTTTTAAAAAAGCGGTTTCATCAAATTGAATTATTTTTAAAATACCCACACGAAGTACAGC
The DNA here is from genome assembly GCA_964454675.1 of uncultured Flavobacteriaceae bacterium. GTDB lineage: Bacteria > Bacteroidota > Bacteroidia > Flavobacteriales > Flavobacteriaceae > CAYVUB01. The sequence continues at coordinate 3,335 of CAYVUB010000020.1, forward strand.
ACGAATTACTACAAGACCTTATATACATTGCCAAAGACACCGAAATTGGCAAGCAGCACGATTTTGCTTCCATTAAAAGTTACAAGGACTTTTCTGAGCGTTTACCGGTAAGCTCGTATGAAGATATGCATACCAATATAGAACGTTCCCGAAAAGGCGAAACCAATATTTTTTGGCCAACGCCTATAAAATGGTTTGCAAAATCGAGTGGCACAACCGGCTCAAAAAGCAAGTTTATTCCGGTAAGTACAGAATCGTTAGAAGATTGCCACTATGCCGCAGGTAAGGATTTGCTGTGCATGTACCTCAACAATAACGAAGATTCGCAATTGTTTACAGGAAAAAGTTTACGTCTTGGCGGCAGTAAGGAATTGTACAAAGAAAACGGAACAGTGTTTGGCGACCTTTCGGCGATTTTGATTGACAATATGCCGTTTTGGGCCGAATTCAGCAGTACACCAAGCAGCAAAGTATCATTAATGAGCGATTGGGAATATAAAATGCAGGCTATTGTTGACGAGACCATTAAAGAAAATGTTACAAGCCTTGCCGGCGTACCGTCGTGGATGCTGGTATTGCTCAACAACGTATTGGAAACCACAAAAAAAACCAACCTGTTTGAAGTTTGGCCTAATCTCGAAGTATATTTCCATGGAGGTGTGAGCTTTACGCCATACATTGAACAATATAAAGCTATTTTACCTAAAAAGGAGTTTCGTTTTTATGAAATTTACAATGCTTCCGAAGGTTTTTTTGCCATTCAGGATTTGAATAATTCAAGCGAATTACTGCTAATGCTCGACTACGGCATTTTTTATGAATTTATCCCAATGGATACGTATGGCACCCAAGAGCAAACCATCATCCCTTTAAACAAGGTTGTGCTTAATAAAAATTATGCTGTTGTTATCACCACCAATGCCGGATTGTGGCGTTATAAAATAGGCGATACCGTAAGGTTTACATCCATTAGCCCGTACCGGATTAAAATTTCGGGGCGTACCAAACATCATATTAATGTGTTTGGCGAAGAATTAATCATTGAAAATGCCGAAGATGCTTTGAAAAAAGTGTGCAAAAAGACAAAAAGTGAAATTATAGAATATACGGCTGCACCCGTTTTTATGAGCGGTAAAGAAAAAGGAGCACACGAATGGCTGATAGAATTTAAAACGCCGCCAGACGATATTGATTATTTTAATGAGTTGCTGGACAATGCGTTAAAATCATTAAACTCTGACTATGAAGCCAAACGTTACAACAACATCACGCTCAACAAACCCAAAATTGTCATTGCCAAAGAACACTTGTTTTACGACTGGCTAAAGCAGCAAAACAAACTTGGCGGACAGCATAAAATACCGCGGTTATCAAACACCAGAACCTATATTGACGAACTCATTGCACTTAATCGATAGATGTGCTTTTTATCGTAAAAAAACACATTTCTGTTTTTTTAAACGAGTATAAAAGCTGCTTTATCTAAAAATCAGGCAAGTAGTTTTTATCTTACAAAATAGCTTCTATATTTACACCGTTAAAGTCAAAAAAACACTTGTTGATTTTTGATTTTCACTTTAAGGAATCTCAGATATAGGTTCAAGAATTATACGATTTATAGCAAATATTTTTTTATTAATCCGAAATAAAAAACCACTTTCCTGAAAAGAAAAGTGGCTTTATTTTTTTATGGGGTTTGTGGAAAAATCTACGAAACCGCTTTTAGTTTTTTAATCGTGTTTTTGCTCAACTTGTTTTCGGCATAATCTCTGGTAACATTGAGTTTTTTCTCTTTATTGCTTGGCATTTCAAACATGGCATCGGTCAAAATTTCTTCACAAAGCGAACGTAATCCTCTTGCTCCAAGTTTATACTCCACAGCTTTTTCTACAATATAATCCAAAGCGTCATCTGTAATTTTAAACTGTATATCATCCATTTCAAACAATTTCTGATATTGTTTGATGATGGCGTTTTTTGGTTCGGTCAATATGGCACGTAAGGTTTTTTCATCTAACGGATCCATATAGGTTAGCACGGGTAGCCGCCCGATGATTTCCGGTATCAAACCAAAATCTTTTAAATCTTTAGGGATAATGTATTGCAGCAGATTGTCTTTATCTATATGGTCTTCTTCTTTTAAAGTACTGTAACCAACGGCTTGCATATTTAAGCGTTTTGAAATCATGCGCTCAATACCGTCAAAAGCACCACCGGCAATGAACAGGATATGTTCTGTATTGACCTCGATGAATTTTTGATCGGGATGCTTGCGCCCACCTTTTGGCGGTACGTTAACAACAGTACCTTCCAGCAATTTTAATAATGCCTGCTGTACGCCTTCGCCTGATACATCTCTGGTTATGGACGGATTGTCGCTCTTACGGGCAATTTTGTCAATCTCATCAATAAATACGATACCTTTTTCGGCTTTTTCGAGGTTATAATCGGCGGCTTGAAGCAGGCGCGTCAAAATGCTTTCTACATCTTCGCCTACATAACCGGCTTCTGTCAATACCGTTGCATCCACTATGGCAAGCGGCACGTTGAGCATTTTTGCTATAGTTTTTGCTATTAAGGTTTTGCCGGTTCCTGTTTGCCCTACCATAATGATATTGCTTTTCTGTATTTCAATATCATCGGCAGATGTTGGTTGCAGCAAGCGTTTGTAATGGTTGTAAACTGCTACAGACATAACTTTCTTTGTGTATTCCTGACCTATAATGTATTCGTCAAGAAATGCTTTTATCTGTACCGGTTTTTTGAGCATCAACTCTGATGACAACTCAGAATTACCGCTTTGTTTGGATTCTTCCAGAACAATACCGTGCGCCTGCTGAATACAACGGTCACATATATGGGCATCCAATCCCGCAATAAGCAGGTTGGTTTCAGATTTTTTTCTTCCACAAAACGAACATTCCAATTCTTCTTTTGCCATTTTATTTATTCAAGGTTTAAGGTTCAAAATTATGGTTTATAGTTTAAACCCGGTTATTTTCTTGACAATACTTCATCAATCATTCCGTATTCAAGTGCTTTATCGGCTTTCATCCAGTAATCACGGTCGCTGTCGTTATACACTTTGTCATAATCCTGACCTGTATGTTTGCTTATAATTTGGTATAGTTCTTCTTTAAGTGTCAGTATTTCTCTGGCGGTGATTTCTATATCGCTTGCCTGTCCTTGCGCACCGCCAAGCGGCTGGTGTATCATCACGCGGCTGTGTTTAAGCCCGCTGCGCTTGCCTTTGGCTCCGGCGCAAAGCAATACGGCACCCATGGATGCTGCCATACCGGTACATATTGTCGCTACATCGGGGCTTATGATTTGCATGGTATCGTAAATGCCTAATCCTGCGTAAACGCTTCCGCCCGGCGAATTGATATAAATTTGAATGTCTTTTTTGGCATCTGTACTTTGTAAAAACAACAACTGTGCCTGTATAATGTTTGCAACCTGGTCGTTTATGGCGGTTCCCATAAAGATGATTCTGTCCATCATTAAACGTGAAAATACGTCAAAAATGGCGATGTTCATCTGGCGTTCTTCAATGATATTCGGGGTTAATCCCACAGGATACATACTGCTGATAATTTTGTTATAGTATGTACTGCTGATTCCTTGATCTTTTATGGCAAATTTTTCAAATTCTTTTGCGTAATCCATATACTTTATGTCGAAATTTATTTATTAAAAAAGGCGTAAAACCTATTCTGTTTTACGCCATAAATATAATCATTATTTTTTTGCCTCTTTCAGATTACTTCTGTAAATATAACGTCTGAAAAAAGAGGTTATTAGTGGTAAAATTCTTTTACAAAATCGTCATAAGTGATTTCTTTTACTTTTGAATTCACTTCTTTTTTGTAAAGGTCTAATAATTTTTGACTCATTAACTGCTCTGACAAGCGTTTTATTTCATCTTTGTTTGATAAGATGCGTGACGCGATGCTGTCCAATTCTTCATCTGTAGGATTCATTTGACCAAACTGCGCCATTTGTGCTTTTATCATTTGTTTTGAATAGTCTTTCATTTGGTCGAACGTTACCTGAAGGTTGTGGTTTTCAATCAATTTTCCTTCTATCAACTGGTAACGCATGCTTTTTTCAGACTTTTCGTATTCGTCTTTGGCCTGGTCGGCATCTATTTGGTCCTCGCCTGCGGTTTGCATCCATTTTTGTAAAAATAATGCAGGTAAATCAAATTTTGTGTTTTCAACCAGATATTCTGTAACATCGTTTAAAAATTTTTGATCGGCTTGCTGTGCAAATTGCTTTTCTGAATCTTCTTTGATTTTTGCTTTCATCTCGGTTACAGAAGTCACAACATCTTTACCAAATAGTTTGTCAAACAAGTCTTGGTCTAAATCTGCCAATTCTCTTGTGCTGGTTTCATTGATGGTTACAGTAATATCAATATCCAACCCGTGAACATCATCATGCGGCACTTTTAAGTAGTGCATCAAATCGTGATCGTCATGAAACAAGCCTTTGGTATTTAATGTAATAACATCACCGGCTTTTGAGCCTGTTAAAGCTTTTTCGGCCGTTTTGCTTTTTACTTTATCAAGCGTGAAAGTTGCTTTGTTGCTGATGCTTTTTTCTTGATTTTCAAATGTTGCCGTAATGTCAGAATCTTTGGTAACTGCATCCTGAGATATAAGTTTACCAAATTGTTTTCTGATACGCTCAACCTGATTGTCAATCATTTTATCATCGGCAATAATGTTATATTGCGTGATAGGCTTTTTGGTTTTCAGCTCTACTTCAAATGCAGGTGCTAATCCTAATTCAAATTCAAATGAAAACGACTCTGCATCCCAATCAAGGTTATCTTGCGGTCTTGGCAAGGGATTTCCCAGAACATCCAGTTTTTCTTCTGTCAAATACTTATTAAGCGCATCTTGTAAAAGCTTATTTACTTCATCAACCAATACGGCTTTACCGTATTGTTTTTTTACTAATGTCATTGGTACTTGACCTTTTCTGAATCCGGGGATATTTGCCGATTTACGGTAATCTGTAAGGATTTTTTCAACTTTATCGCTGTAATCTTCTTTTGCGATATCTACTTTAACAACAGCATTTAATGCATCAATGTTTTCTCTTGTAATATTCATGTTATGATTAAATAAGGCTTTTAGGCTATGTTACTTATCCCTAACTCTCTTTATTTTTATTCCTGCAAAGCACGGAAATTATTAAAAAAATCGGGATGCAAAAATACATAATTTCTGCATCCCAACCAAGATTTTTAGTCTATTGTGTTTCAGGCTACTTTTTGTCGTCTTTTAAAACCGAAAACAGGATTGATTGCAGTAACGACAACAGCAAGCTGAAAAGCAAGGCTATCCAGAAACCATCTACCGTAAAACCGCTTACAAAATGGTTTGCCAGCAAGATGATACATGCGTTGATGACCAACAAAAACAAGCCCAAAGTAATAATAGTAATAGGCAGTGTCAATATCACTAAAACAGGTTTTACGATACCATTAAGCAATGCCAAAACAACAGCTACAATTATTGCCGATGTAAAACCTGCGATGGTGACACCCGGCAAAAAATTTGCGAGTATAATTACTGCAACAGCAGTAAGTAAAATACGAAGAATTGTGTTCATGTTTCTTGAGTTATTTGGTTAATACTACAATCTTAACAATGTTTATGTATGAAAAAAGCACATATATAAACACATACTTTTATACTAAAATAACATTATTAAACGAGTGGCACAAATTAAGTTTAGACACAATCTGCTATTTTACTTTTGAATACCTTAATATTAAAAAATAAAAAGCCCCTTTCATTCTATAATTTCAGAACGAAAAGGGCTTTTTAAATATTATTTGATTTCCTTACCATTTTTATCTACAAAATGGTATTCAAGATATGTGTAAGCATCTCTGGGCTGTATTTTCACCCATTTTTTGTGTTCCAAAAACCATTTGGAACGTATAGACGGAAAACCTTTTGTTAAAAAGGCTGCTATAAAAGGATGTGTGTTTAATGTCACCTTTTTATAGTCTTTTTTTGAAATCCTCTCAAGGTCTTGCGTAATGCGCTGCACTACTTTTATTGGTGCTTCAATGTCATCACCAATACCGTTGGGGTTTTCTTCTGTGGTTTCAATGTTACGTTCGGGACGTACGCGTTGCCTGGTAATTTGCACAAGACCAAACTTGCTGGGTGGTAATATTTTGTGCTTGGCTTTATCATCACTCATTTCATCACGAAGATGATTGTAAAGTTTTTTGCGGTTTTCAGGATCGGCCATATCAATAAAATCTACCACTATAATTCCTCCCATATCGCGCAGGCGCAATTGCCGGGCTATTTCTGAAGCAGAGATTAAATTGACTTCTAATGCTGTGTCCTCTTGATTTTTTTCTTTGTTAGAGCGATTACCGCTGTTTACATCAATAACGTGAAGTGCTTCGGTATGTTCTATTACTATATACGCGCCTTTTGCCATTGAGACGGTACGACCAAATGAAGTTTTTATCTGGCGTTCTATTCCGTATTTTTCAAATACGGGAACACCGTTTTGGTAGAACTTAACTATTGACTCCTTTTTTGGTGCAATTTGATGCACATAATCTTTTACTTGTACATAAAGCTCTTCATCATCAACAATGATACTGGTAAACGAATCGTTAAAAATGTCTCTTAAAATTGACGAGGCTTTATTCATTTCGCCCAATACTTTGCTTGGATGATGCGCTTTATTTAATTTTTTACACATTGCTGTCCATCTGTTCAGCAAGTTTTGCAAATCGCTATCAAGTTCGGCAACTTTTTTGCCTTCTGCAACCGTACGTACTATCACACCAAACCCTTTTGGGGTAATGCTTTTAACCAAGCGTTTTAGTCTGTCTTTTTCTTCTTTTGATTCTATTTTTTGAGAAATAGAAATGCGGTCTGAAAAAGGCACCAGTACTATATATCTGCCGGCAATAGACAGCTCGCTGCTTAAGCGTGGGCCTTTGGTTGAGATAGGTTCTTTTACGATTTGAACTAAAATAGATTGATTTGCTTTTAAGGCATCGGCTATGGTGCCATCCTTATCAATTTCTTTTTCAAATTGAAAGTTTTTAAGTAAAAAATCGGTAGGTTTCCCTGTGCTTACACGCTTAATGAATTTTAAAAGTGAAGGTAATTGAGGTCCTAAATCATGATAGTGCAAAAATGCATCTTTATCATAGCCTACATTAACAAATGCGGCGTTCAGCCCCGGAACAGATTTGCGTATTTTGGCTAAAAACACATCGCCAACTGCAAAATTGTTACTCTCTTCTTCTTTGTGTAATTCAATAAGTTTTCCATCTTTTAATAAGGCAAAATCAACAATACCTGAACTTGAACGAATAATTAATTCTTTATTCATAATGTTAATTTAACTCCATTCTGAATATAATTCAGAACAGATGGATTAATACTAATTATTTGACACAGGATTCCCGAACTCAATCGGGATTAAATCCGGTGAATTTACAAAGTGCGATATGCGCTCATTGTAAATTACATATCAAAGAACGTGTTTGTAAAATTGAAAAAGTAGTTAAAAAACTACTTTTTTCAATTTTATTTTTTCTTTTTGTGACGATTAGCACGAGCGCGTTTTTTACGCTTATGCGTCGCTACCTTGTGCCTTTTTCTTTTTTTTCCACTTGGCATAAATCCAGTTGTTTTTTTAAAAGGTTAATGTTTCGATTACGTATTAAACAGCAACGCCTGTTTTAACACCTTCTACAAATACTTTTGCAGGTTTGAATGCCGGAATGTTGTGAGCCGGAATTTTGATTGTTGTGTTTTTTGAAATGTTTCTTCCTGTTTTTTCTGCTCTTGTTTTCACAATAAAACTTCCAAAACCTCTCAAATACACATTATTACCACTCTCTAAAGACGCTTTTACTTCTTCCATAAAAGATTCAACTGTTGCTTGAACGTCTCCTTTTTCCATTCCTAATTTCTCAGAAATTTTTGCTACTATATCAGCTTTTGTCATGTTAAAAAAAATTAAGGGTTATCTATTAATTATTAGGGATGCAAATATAGGTATTTTAATTTCAATATTTCAAACCTAATTAATTAAAATTTAACCCTGTAAAGAATTATTTTTGCAGCTAACTAATCTATATGATGAATTTCAACCATACTTTAACCAATTGGTATTCAATAAACAAAAGGGAATTACCATGGCGAAAAACTAAAAACCCTTACAATATTTGGTTGTCGGAAATAATTTTACAACAAACCCAAATTAAACAAGGATTACCTTATTATGAAGCCTTTGTTAAGAAATTTCCCACTGTTTTTGATTTGGCAAATGCCGATGAAACTGTCGTTTTAAAACTTTGGCAGGGACTTGGTTATTATTCCAGAGCCCGAAATTTACACGCTGCCGCAAAATATATTGCAGGTAATTTGAATGGTAAATTTCCCGGTACTTATAAAGAACTGATAAAACTTAAAGGCGTGGGCGATTATACCGCAAGCGCTATTGCCTCTATTTGTTTTAATGAAGCTACAGCCGTGGTTGATGGTAATGTTTACAGGGTTTTGTCCCGCTATTTTGGGATTGATACCGCCATAAACTCAACCAAAGGCATTAAAGAATTTAAAGCTCTGGCAGCATCTGTTATGGACATAGCCAATCCGGCCGATTATAATCAGGCTATTATGGAATTTGGCGCTATACAATGCAAACCCGGCAATCCCGATTGTAATGTATGCCCACTACATTCAGGGTGTGTCGCATTTAAAAAAAAACTAATCAATAAACTTCCCGTAAAGGATAAAAAAACCAAAGTTACCGTCAAATACTTCAATTTTCTGGTGTTTATTTCATCCGACGGAAAAACTATTTTTGAAAAACGAACACATAAGGGCATCTGGCAAAATCTGTATCAATTTCCATTAATAGAAAGTGACAAACTTCTCGTTTTTGATAATATAAAACGGCATCCTGTAATGTTATCGCACACAAAAAATAAGGCTTTTGAACTTTACCTTTATAATGACACCGACAAAATTCATAAATTATCACATCAGCATTTGCATACCAAATTCTGGATTGTCGAAACTGACAAAATTGATACATACGCCATTAATATCTCTGATTTAAAAAGCTACCCGACATCTATACTGATAAGCAATTTTATTGACGAATTTAATTTCGGCATATAAACTCACATTTTTTTATTACCTTTAAAGTGTAAATGCAAAAGCCTAATTTTGCATTTTAATTTTTATAATTATGTCTGGTACGTTAAATAAAGTAATGCTTATAGGGCATTTGGGTGATGATGTAAAAATGCATTATTTTGATGATAAAAACTGTGTAGGCCGTTTTCCGCTTGCAACCAATGAAACTTATGTGAGCAAGCAAACCAATGAGCGCATAAGCAATACCGAATGGCACAATATTGTTGTGCGTAATAAAGCTGCTGAAATCTGTGAAAAATACCTTAGCAAAGGCGACAGAATTTATGTTGAAGGCCGTATAAAAACCCGAAAATGGCAGGATGATAAAGGTATTGAACGCTATTCGACAGAAATTCAATGCACAGATTTTACATTTTTGACCACTAAAAAAGACAGTCAGGATGCTGCATCGCAATCGCAATCTCATGCAGGCAACAATCCGGTTAACGAACCACCATCTGAAGGAAGTGACGGACTGCCGTTTTAATAAGTTCCTTGAAACAAAGGAAAATGTTTAACTAATTTTTTCACCTTTTGGACCCAGAACCCACGAGTTTATTACTGTTACAACCTATTAACAGCTCATATTTAATAATTGGCTGTGTTGTTTTTATTGTTCTGCTTATTTTCTCTGCGCTTATCTCTGCATCAGAAGCTGCGCTGTTTTCTTTAACCCAAACCGATGTGGGCAAAGGTTTGGAACAAAAATCAAAAAACTTTAAAAGAATTTCAAAACTTTTAGAAAAACCTAAAAAACTGTCCGCCACATTGCTTATTACAAGTAATTTTTTAAATGTGGGCATTGTCATTTTGTTTATATATCTGGGCGAATTTTTCTTCCGGAATATTACTCAGGGCTGGCTTAGACTTATCATTGAAATAAGTGTTGCTGCATTTATTGTTTTGCTGTTTGCCAAAATAATCCCGAAGATTTACGGCAGTAACCATCGTGTTAGGTTTTCGCAGTTTATGGTGCGCCCTATTCAAGTTTTGGATGTTATTTTATCGCCTTTAAGTCTGCCTATGCGCTCTTTTAACATCAACATCCACAACCGGTTTAGCAAACAGAAATCCAACATAAACGTTGACCAGCTTTCACACGCACTGGAACTTACTGATACCGCCGATACCACACAAGAAGAACATAAAATCCTTAAAGGAATTGTATCATTCGGGAATACCGACACCAAGCAGGTAATGCGCCCAAGGATTGATATTTTCGGACTTGAAATAACAGAACCGTTTGCAGATATTATCCCAAAAATCATTACCAACGGCTACTCGCGTATTCCTGTTTATAAAGATACCATTGACACGGTTGCCGGCATCTTGTATGTAAAAGATTTGATACCGCATATCGATAAAAAAACCTTTGACTGGACAACCCTGATACGCGATCCGTTTTTTGTGCCCGAAAACAAAAAATTAGATGATTTAATGCTGGAATTTCAAAATAAAAAAGTACATCTTGCCGTTGTGGTTGATGAGTATGGCGGCACATCGGGTTTGGTATCACTTGAAGATGTGATTGAAGAAATTGTAGGTGATATAAGCGACGAGTTTGACGATGACGATTTGATTTACACAAAAATTGATGACCATACTTATATTTTTGACGGAAAAACACCTTTGAAAGATTTTTATAAAATTATACAAATAGAAGACGAATCGGACTTTGAAAACCATAAAGGAGAAGCCGAAACCATAGCGGGATTTATCTTAGAAATATCCGGGGTTTTCCCCAAACGCAACAGTAAAATAAATTTCAAAAATTACGTTTTTACTGTAGAAGTTTTAGACCGTAAGCGTATAAAACAAATAAAAATGACCATTGCCTGATGATTATAAAACCTAAATACTTCGTTTTACCATTTATAGCAAGCCTGTTGATGTCCTGCGGTGAAGATTACGTACCAAAACCTAAAGGCTACCTGCGGCTGGAATATCCTGAGCCCGACTATACAGAAGTAGATATCTCATTGCCGTTTACTTTTGAAAAAAATAAACTGGCTTCAAAAATAAGACATGTAAAAGTTGACCCCATAAATAACATTTACGGCATCAATATAGATTATCCTGCGTTAAAAGGCTCAATCTATTTAACATATATAAAAGTGACAGAGGCTAACCTGATTCCGTTAATTAAAGACTCGCAAAACCTCACGCAGGAACATACCGTAAAAGCAGATGAAATTACTGCCGATTTTTATGAAAATGCTGAACACCGTGTTTATGGAATGTTTTATGAAGTAGGCGGCAATGCGGCATCACAATCGCAATTTTATGTGACAGACAGCATCAACCATTTTTTAAACGGCTCATTATATTTTAACTCAAAACCCAACTTTGATTCCATTTATCCTGCAGCCGATTATTTAAAAAAAGACATAAAACGCATTATGGAAACCCTGCGCTGGAAGTAAACAAATCTCAACATAAAAAAAGCCTGTCAAAAAATTTGACAGGCTTTTTTATGTGTTTTTATGATTTAAAAATCGTATCTGATACTTGCATTCCAGGTTCTTCCGTTACCGTAAAAATACCCGAATGAATCTTTTTGATTAAGGTAAATATCGTTTGCCAGATTGTAAACATTGGCTCTTACCGTAACCTTGTTTGTTCCAAAATTGAATTTGTAAGAAACGCCTGCATCCCAAAGCGTGTATGCCGGTAAACGTTCTGCCTGATAAACTTCGCCTCGCAATGCCGAGCTAATTACATTTGAAGCATCAACAAAACCATACAAATCTGTATAAACATTATAATCTGTATCTATAGAAAAGTTTTCGGTAATATCATATTTAAAACCAAAACCAAATGATGTCTGAGGTGCATTACCTACTTTAGAACCTGTTAAATCAACAGAACTTTCTTCTAACAATTCGTTGGTTTCATTATCGCGTGTTTGAACCGGTGTTTTACCGTCATATTTCCAGTTGCCGATACTACCAAAAGCACGCATCATGAAAATGTTTGAGTATTTATATTTTGCTTCAAACTCAACACCTTTATGTACTTGGGCAACATCTGTAAAACGCTGGAATCTGTCAACTTGCTCAACCGGGTTTGATGAACTTGGATTGCCGGGAATAAATCCGCCCGAAACGAAACGGTTACCCCAGGTTGTGTGATATACGTTTATATCTAATGAAAAATCATTGGATTTAAAACGATAACCGGCTTCAAAACCTGTGATTTCTTCGTTATCAACTTCGTTTGCACCTTCAACAATATAGTTTGAATTTCTTACATCGTCAAATATGTTATCAAGGTAAGGCTGTCTTGAATAATGTCCTGCATTGGCAAATATTGTATGACCTTCAGTTAATATATAACCTAAACCTCCTTTAACATTATACCCGAATTTACTCACTTTCTTTGATTTACCAAGACCATCAACACCTTCTATTGCTGTACCTTGAGCACGGCCTTCTCTTTGATAGCTTTGGGTAGAAACTGCTCCTTGTACAAAGGCAGAGAAACTGTCATTTTTGTATTCTGCCTGACCAAAACCACCTATATAGTTGATGTTTTCTGAATAGTCATAATTAAATCTTTGGCTTTCTTTTGCCGATTTAAACAATGCAGCCCATGGGTCTGCTTCAAAAGTTTCTGAAATCACATAATCAGCCGGTCTTTGCCCAACGTAACCAAAATTATCCGCATAACCGTTTAAACCTAACAGGTTATTTAATTGATACCAGTGGCTGCCTTTGTACAATCGTGTATCTGCTCCTACATTAAAAGAAAAATTTTCTGAAGCTTCAAACTCTAAATTTGTCAGGAAACCATACCAGTTATGATTGTTAACAGACATTCTTCTTATTGCCGAACCTCCAAAAGCACCTACTCCGTCTGCATTGGCATTGGCAATATTACTTTCTACTATCTGATCAAAATTAATCTCGTTGATATCATTTCTTGCAGCGTTGATATTTGCAGAACGCCCCGAAGGTCCTGTTCCGCCGCCACGTCCCCAGGATGCATAAAGCACAGATGACAGGTTTGTCTTTTCATTTATTTTCCAGTCCCAGTTTAAATTGGCAACCGGTTTGTGGTAGTAGTTTCTTCTGAAAGTAAAACGCTCACCATCAAGAAATCCTGAGTTGTTATTATGTCTAACACCATATTGCTGGTAATCTTCCAATGATACCGAAAAGTTTTGATCATGCCATTGCGGTGCACCGGTAACCAAAAAGTTGAATTGATGATTATCATTTGGCACATAGCCTATACCAAAGAAATAGTTTTGACCTTGACCGGCGGTTCCGTTTGCCCATTTTCTGAATCCTTGCCAGTGGTCAATTAAAAATGAATATGCCCATTTTCCTTTTAATCCTGAATCATAACTAACAGATGCTTTACCATAACTGTCATTACCTGTCATAAGCCTTGCAAAACCACCTTCTTTTTTACCGGCAGCTTTCGATACAATATTTACGGTACCACCCACAGAAGAAATGGCTAATTTTGACGAACCCAAACCTCTTTGCACCTGAACAGCATTTGCAACATCTGACATTCCCGACCAGTTTGACCAGTACATTCTGCCGTCTTCCATACCGTTAATTGGCTGACCGTTTAAAAGGAACGCCGTATTGGTCTGGTCAAATCCTCTTAAAAACATTTGCGAATCACCAAAACCACCTGCCTGGTTTGATACATATACCGAAGGCGTATTTTTCATGACCTCAGGAAACTCCACATTACCTACAGCTTTAGTCTGGATTTCTGCGGCAGTAATTGTTGATACCGCAATAGGTGTTTGCCTGTCTTCGGCAAGGTCAATAATCCCCGAACCAACAACAACGACTTCTTCAAGTGAGTTGTCTATTGAAAGGTTGATATTTCCTAAATCTTGATTTCCGCTAAATGGAACAGATATGGTACCATAACCTACATAAGTGATAACAATAACACCCGAAGTTGAAGAAGTGTTAAGGGTAAAAGCTCCTTCAAAATCTGTAGTTGTACCATTTGATGTGCCTTTTTGAACAACACTTGCGCCCGGTAATGGTGCTTTCATGTCTGAGTCTATCACTTTCCCTTTTACCGTGCTTTGTGAAAAAGCCACTGTAGCAAACAGCATTACTACAGGCATAAATAAAAATTTTGTAATTTTTTTCATTTGATTGTTTTTTAAGTTTTTAGTTACAATTTGAATTATTGAACATAAAATACCTCTAACGTGGTATAAATTTTACGCAAAATTAGCTGATATAAAACAATATTTATTACGCTAATGTTAAGAAATGTTAACATTATAAATTTAAAAACAATTTAAAGAGCGTTATTTTTAACGAAAAGAAGTTTTCAATAAGTTTTCAACAGTAATTATGTTAAATCTTTGTAGTATTTTAAAAGATTTTGAGTAGATGCATCATGATTAACAACAATAGATGATGCTTCAAATTCCTTTAGAATGGTATTTGCAAGTTGTTTTCCAAGCTCAACACCAAACTGGTCATAACTGTAAATATTCCAGATAACACCCTGAACAAAAATCTTATGTTCATACAAGGCAATAAGCTTTCCTAAACTTTCGGGTGTTAGTTTTTTTATGAGAATTGTGGTGGTTGGTTTATTGCCTTCAAAGATTTTAAAAGGTGTAAGTCTTTTTATTTCGGCATCGGGAAGATGTTGCTTTTGTAATTCTTCAATAACTTCCTGTTCTGATTTTCCGTTTAACAAGGCTTCGGTTTGCGCAATAAAATTGGACATCAATTTATCCTGATGTTCTTTATTGCCATGAAGTGATTGTACAAAACCGATAAAGTCTGAAGGAATCAATTTTGTCCCCTGATGTATCATTTGAAAAAATGCATGCTGCGAATTGGTTCCGGGTTCGCCCCAAACAATACTTGAGGTTTGGTAGTCAACTTTATTACCGTTTCTGTCAACACATTTTCCGTTGCTTTCCATAATGGCTTGCTGTAAATAGGTGGCAAATTGATTCAGGTATTGCGAATACCCTATAACTGCTTCGCTTTCGGCTTTAAAAAAATTGGTGTACCATATACTCAAAAGCGCAAGTATGACGGGAATATTGGTTTTGAAATCTTCATTTTTAAAATGCTCGTCCATTTTATGAGCGCCAAGAAGCAGATTTTCATAATGGTTGTATCCTATTGACAGGCTTATTGACAACCCAACGGCACTCCATAATGAAAAACGGCCTCCAACCCAGTTCCACATCGGGAAAATATTTGTTTCATCAATGCCAAAACCTTTTACCATTTCAATATTTGTCGATACCGCTACAAAGTGTTTTGCCACATCATCTTGTGCTGCCGATTGTAAAAACCAGTGGCGTATGGTAGTGGCATTTGACAAGGTTTCTTGTGTGGTAAACGTTTTTGATACCACTACAAACAATGTGGTTTCGGGGTTGAGTTTTTTCAAAACTTCATTAACATGGTCGCCGTCAACATTACTTACAAAATGTGTATTGAGATGATTTTTGTAATACTGCAAGGCATCAACAACCATTGCAGGCCCAAGATCTGAACCTCCAATACCTATGTTGACAATATCTGTAAACGGCTTGCCTGTGTAACCTTTTCTTGTACCGTTGATTATTTCGTCTGAAAACGTTTTAATCTTATCTTTTACCTCGTATATTTCGGGAATGACATCTGTACCGTCAACAAAAACGTTTGCACTTTTTGGGGCTCTAAGTGCGGTATGAAGTACTTCACGCTTTTCGGTTTCATTGATAACATCACCCGAAAATTGTTTTTGAACAGCTTCTTTTAATTTGGTCTCATTGGCAAGTTTTATCAATAGCTCCAATGCTGTTTCATCTATCCTGTTTTTTGAAAAATCCACATAAAAATCATCCCATACAATGGTCATTTGATTTGCTCTGTCGGGGTTTTGCGCAAACCACCGTGGCATCTGTGCATCTTTTATGGTTTCAAAATGCGCTTGAAGTTTTTTCCAGGCTTCGGTAGTTGTCGGATTTACAGATGATAGTGCCATTACTTAAATTATTGTATTTGTAACTCTTGTTGTTTTCCTTGTTTGATAACGGTTTCGTTTTGATATTTGTAAGGAATATTGTCTAATTGTGTTTTTAACGGTTTGATAAATTCCAGATACGGGGTTTTTAAATTACTTGGTAATTCTTCTGATTGCGGCAGCTTTTCTTTAAACGGGTCAACTTCTTTTCCGTTTTTCCAGAAACGGTAGCATACATGCGGACCGCTTGTATTACCGGTCATTCCCACCCAGCCGATAACATCACCTTGTTTTACGTATTGCCCTTTTTTAACGTTTTGGGCTTTCATGTGTAAATATTGGGTGCTATAAGTGTCGTTGTGCTTGATTTTTACATATTTGCCGTTTCCACCTTTTTGAGTTGATTCTATAACTGTTCCATTGGAAGTTGCCAAAATAGGTGTGCCAACAGGTGCTGCAAAGTCGGTTCCTCTGTGCGGTCTTAACGCATAACCGTAATATGCTATGCGCCGGTTTAAGTTGTAACGTGACGATATACGGCTAAACTGAACCGGTGCTTTTAAAAAGGCTTTTTTCATGCTTTTTGCCTTATCGTCATAATAATCATATTTTTTATTGACACTGTCTGCCATGAATTTAAAGGCATAAAAATCTTCTCCTTTATGCTGAAAATAAGCAGCATCAATACTTTCTAATCCTACATAAATAGAATCTTCAATATAACGTTCTCTGTAAACTATTTTGAATTTGTCGTCTTTTTGCACTTTAAAAAAGTTGATAGTCCATGCATAAATATCTGACATATCATTGATTAACTGATAGGGCAATCCCTGCGAATCCATAGTTTGCGACAACGAGTTTGTGATAGTCCCCGAAGCTTCCCTGACTTTAACCGTAACTTGTTTACTTTCTCTATATGCCGTTATTGAATCTGCAAAATGTATCACCACATAGTCTATATTGTTGGGCTGGTAAATGAAACATTCTGGCATTTGCAGTGAATCGTTTGAACACAGCAAGGTATAAGGTTTTCCTATCTGCAATTTTCTTATATCGTAAGAATCTTTTGCGCTTTCTGCGATGTTGTGGATTTTAGTATAATCAATATTATGGCGTGCCAAAATAGAGCCAAAGCTGTCGCCTTGTTTTATGGTGTCTCTTTTTACTATATAGTTGTTAAGATTAAATCCAAATTCGATAATTTCTTTTGGTTCTGTGTAAACTTCTACGGGTTCGTCTGTTTTTTCTTCTTTACAGGAAAAGATGCTAATAGCGGTAAATAGGGTTAATAGTATGTGTTTTGGTTGCATTAATGTTGTTTGGTTTTATAAATTGGCTCCCCAATTTTCTAATTCTTCTTTAGTCCATAATTCGGGGAAGAAAATCCGCCGTTGATATTTAGGGTGCATGTATTTTTTCCAGTCACTTCCTCCTGTTGCTTCTCCTCCACCGCTGCCGCTTTCAATATAATGTCTTGCGGCATTGTAATGCGCCATAACCCATGTTACATTTACCGTGTAGTCATAATGGCGCATGGCTTTTACCAAACCGGCATCTTGCCGGTCTTGCTCCGGCAGCTCTTTAAAGCGTGTCCACAGGTTTTTAGTATTATAGCTTTCCATAAACCGCAAAAACTCGTCTTTGTAGCGATTTTCAAAATTCACTAAAAGTGTCGATTTTTTACCGGTAGCATAATCTTTTCCTGCGGCTTGCCAGTACAAATGTTCAAACGCATGTGTGTATGGCGTGTTTCTGTCTATCGTTGCTCTAAAACGGTAATCGATTAAATTGATGAGTTCTGTGGATGCAAATTCAATCAAGCGGTATTGTGCGCTTTGAAAGCCGCTTGCCGGTGTTAAGGTATTCCTGAATTTCATGTATTGCTCTACATCCATACCTTCACGCATGATATTGAATGATGTGGTAAGCATATCAAAATAACGGCTCACACGCATTAATTTGGATTCAAACAAGCTTGTTGTCAAGTCTTTGCTTTCTGACACCTGAGCTATTTCCCAAAGTATCATTTTAAACAACAATTCGTTGATTTGATGATAGGCAATAAACACCATTTCGTCCGGTAATGTGGTACGCTGAATTTGCAAACTGAGCAAGGCATCTGTTTGTATATAATCCCAATATGTGATAGGCTTACTGTAGAGTAAGCCTTCTAAATGTGTGTGTGTGTCTTGATTTATAGCTTGGTACTTCTGCTGAAGTTCCTCTAATATAAAGTCAAAGTTTTTCTGGTTGGACATTTTATCAAGTTAATCAAAATTCTACTTTAAATGAATGTTTTAAGCCTTTAAAGGCTTCTAAGTCAGCTCTTAATGAGCCTACTCGCAAATCGGCCTTTATACGCAACGGTATTTTATTATCATCTGCACTTACCCACAGCGTTAAGCTTTCGTTTTCTTTAAATACACGGCCTGCCATTACATAGGGTCTGAACTTTAAGGTTTTTATTTTACCAAATTCGGTATCCAATGTTTCCCTGCCTAAAAATTTGAGTTTAAAATTGTAATTTTCTTCATCAAAAAACATATTTAAACTTACCATTTCACCTACTTTGATGGTTTCGGTTTTATAATTGTTACGCAGATAATAATATGCCGAAACCATATCCTGAACATCTTTTTCGGTTACGTAATCTTGCTTCTTCTTGCGTTTTTTATCGTTAACGTGAGCTATTCTTGTTTCGTGATTGAAATGGATTTCAACGTCTTTGGTGTGGCCGCCTTCATCAATTTTTCTGATAAATCTGTACGGCAATCCTGTTTCTTTATCAAAATAGCTTTCATAACGGTCATCTACTTTAAAAAACCATTTTATAGCACCGGTCGTCCAGCCTTTGCCTACCACATGGTAAACAGGTTTACCTTCAAACTTTGAATCTTTTATTTCCAGAGTAGCATTACCTGCTTTTAAGAATCCGCTGTAGCTCATTTTAAATTTAAGCCACTCACCTGCTTGAAAAGACGATTGGTCTTGAGCATAACTATTTAAAATTAAGAAGCTTGTAATTATTACAATGAGAGCTTTTTTCATAATCATATTGAATAATTGCAATTAAAATTGCCTGTTTATTGAGCCAAATCGCAATTACTGTTCCAAAAGTATTAAAACAAAAAAACTCCGTCAAATTAATGAGGAGTTTTTAAGTATAATTATTCGTTAAATATTTGTTATTGTTTACAATGTTCCACGTAATTCCTGCTCCCGCTCAATAGATTCAAACAAGGCTTTAAAATTTCCGGCACCAAAACCTCGTGCTCCCATACGTTGTATGATTTCAAAAAATAAGGTTGGGCGGTCTTCAACAGGTTTGGTAAAAATTTGCAGTAAATAACCTTCTTCATCGGCATCAATCATAATACCCAAACTTTTAAGTGTTTCAATATCTTCACGTAAGGCGTGGCTGTGTTCTTCCAACCGTCCGGGAACTGCTCTGTAATACTCTTCCGGTGGCGTTGATAAAAACTCAACACCTCTTGATTTTAATTTTGAAACGGTGGTGATGATATCATCTGTAGCAACGGCTATATGTTGTACGCCCGGACTTTCATAAAAATCGAGGTATTCTTCAATTTGCGAACGTTTTTTTCCTTCGGCGGGTTCATTGATCGGGAATTTGATACGACCATTGCCATTGCTCATCACTTTACTCATTAATGCCGAATATTCGGTGTGGATTTGCTTGTCATCAAACGATAAAAAATTGACAAAGCCCATCACGTCTTCATACCATTTTACCCAGGTATTCATTTCGCCCCAACCAACATTTCCTACCATGTGGTCAATGTATTTCAAACCTGCCGGTTCCGGATTGTAATCTGACTTCCATTCTTTAAATCCCGGCAAAAATTGACCTTTGTAGTTTTTTCGTTCTACAAACATGTGGACGGTTTCGCCATAGGTATAAATTCCTGCTCTTACCACTTCACCAAATTCATCGGTTTCTACCGTTGGTTCCATGTATGATTTGGCTCCTCGTTTAGTGGTTTCTTCATAAGCGCTTCGAGCATCTTCAACCCAAAGTGCCACCACTTTTACGCCATCACCATGTTTTACAATATGATTGTTGATTGGCGATTTGCTATTGAGTGGTGTTGTTAAAACCAAACGTATTTTGTCCTGTTTTAACACATAGCTCACCTCATCACGTGAACCCGTTTCCAAGCCTTTGTAGGCATACGACTGAAAGCCGAACGCTGTTTTATAAAAATGGGCGGCCTGCTTGGCATTGCCCACATAAAATTCTACATAATCGGTGCCTAATAAAGGCAGGAAATCCTGTGCGCCTTCAAAAATTTTTTCTAAACCGTAATTTACGGATGTTATTTGTTTGCTCATAATAGTAGCCCATCCTAACCTTCCCAAAGGGAAGAAACTCAAAACCGGGCAGATTTTAAGTTTTAATTATACTCTAATTTTAAATTACCTCTCAAAAGTCCCCTTTGGGGATTTAGGGGCTAAAGCCATGATTTAAAATAATCTTCATCGGCTATTTTTAAGGCTTCTTCTGTTATTTTAAGCGGTTTGAACGTATCGACCATCACAGCCAGCTCATCGGTTTTTACTTTGCCGATGCTGCGCTCTACAGCTCCGGGATGCGGCCCGTGCGGAATACCCGCAGGATGCAACGAGATATGTCCCGCATCTACATCATTACGGCTCATAAAATCGCCGTCAACATAATACAACACCTCATCACTGTCAATATTGCTATGATTGTATGGCGCCGGAATGCTTAACGGATGATAATCATACAAACGCGGTACAAAGCTACATACCACAAACGCATCGGTTTCAAAAGTTTGATGTACCGGCGGCGGTTGGTGAATGCGGCCTGTTATGGGTTCAAAATCGTGAATGGAAAACGCATACGGATAGTTATAACCGTCATAACCAACTACATCAAACGGATGCGACACATACACCATTTCAAAAATATCGTCCTGTTTTTTTACTTTAATGAGAAACTCGCCTGTTTCATTATAGGTTTCCAGTTCTTGTGGTTTGCGTATATCGCGCTCACAAAACGGCGAATGTTCCAGCAATTGCCCAAACCAGTTGCGGTAACGTTTTGGTGTGTAAATCGGGCGGCGGGATTCTACAATAAACAACCTATTATCTTGGGTGTCAAAATCTATTTTGTAAATAATACCTCTTGGAACAAGCAGATAATCACCATATTTAAAATCGAGATTACCAAGATGTGTGCGTAATTTTCCTGTGCCTTTGTGGATAAAAATAAGCTCATCGGCATCGGTATTTTTATAGAAATAATCGTTGGTGGACTGCTTGGGTGCTGCCAGAATGATGCTGCAATCGCTGTTGGTCAACACGGTTTTACGGCTGTCGAGATAATCGTTTTCGGGGGCAACCTGAAATCCACGGAAACGATACGATTGAATAGAATTTGCTTTGGCTATTTTTGGTGCAACGCTGTACTGCTTTTTGATAGCAATAACCTGTGTAGGCCGCTGCTCGTGATAGCTGTTGGTGTACATGCCGTCAAACCCGATAGTGCCAAAAAGCTGCTCGCTGTACAATGTGCCGTCCGGTTTGCGAAATTGAATGTGCCGCTTGGGCGGAATACTTCCTAATGTATGATAGAATGGCATTTTTTTAAGTTATTAGTTATGAATGATGAGTTATGAAGATGAATTGAAAAATTCTTTTGCATCGCACAAACACAGCATTAAAATTTACATAAATATATGAAATTATCAGATTCCTGTGAAAACAAGAATAATAATTATGCTGATTCACTCAGGATTTCTTTTGATAAGAAATTGAAGATGTGCTAATAAATTGCTCCAAAAGTGTGTCATCGTGCTACAAATATGAGAAAAAATAGTGTTTCTTAAAAGTATTTTTTTAATTTTATCAGACAGCAATGAAATAAATTTTAAAAAGAACTGTATATGAAACTTATCGTTTGTTTTATATGTGCTTTGGTCACAAATACAACCATACATTCTCAAAATTCAGAGAAAAGTTATGCTTCATTTTTCTCAATGAAACCGGATACTATTTTAGATTTGGAATCCAATTTAGATATAGAAAAAAATTTACTTAAAAAAGATGCATTTTTCTCGTTTCATAATTTAAGCTATACCCAAAATGATTCAAACCCTGGCATCTATATTAATACTGAAGAATTAAACAAAAAAGTGCTTTCAAACCTTACCATTATTGAAAATACTTATATAGATTATACTGAATATCTGAGAGGTTGCGGTCCTTTGAAAGACGGCATAACAAACACTGTTAATAGTGGTGAATTAATGCTTTCAAACATCATAGATAATTTTGTAAACAATTATTTATTAAAGAATTTAATCTTCAAGGATTAAAAACTAAAACCTGCTTTGTTTCTCCATTTCTTTAAGAGGCAAAAACAAAAAAAGCACCAAGAAATTACCTTGATGCTTTCATTTTAGATGATATATTTTAAAAATTAATATCTGTAATATTCCGGTTTAAACGGCCCTTCAACAGCTACACCAATATAGTCTGCCTGGTCATTGCGAAGTTCGGTAAGTTCCACACCTATTTTTTCTAAGTGTAAACGCGCTACTTTTTCATCTAAATGTTTTGGTAACATATACACTTGGTTTTCGTAAGCATCACGGTTAGTCCACAATTCAATTTGTGCCAAGGTTTGGTTGGTGAACGAGTTACTCATCACAAAACTTGGATGGCCTGTAGCACAGCCTAAATTCACCAAACGACCTTCTGCTAAAATCAATACATCTTTACCGTTAATAGTGTATTTGTCAACCTGCGGTTTGATTTCTACTTTGGTATTGCCATGGTTTTTGTTGAGCCAGGCCATATCTATTTCGTTGTCAAAATGCCCAATGTTACACACAATGGTTTTGTCTTTCATCGCTTCAAAATGACGGCTTTGGACAATATCTTTGTTTCCTGTTGTTGTAATAACAATATCGGCAGTTTTGATAACGGTCTCCAAACGTTTTACTTCAAATCCGTCCATAGCAGCTTGAAGCGCACAAATCGGGTCAATTTCGGTAACAGTCACAATACTTCCGGCACCTTTAAATGATGCGGCTGTACCTTTACCTACATCGCCATAGCCACAAACAACCACACGTTTTCCGGCAAGCATCACATCGGTTGCACGGCGCACAGCGTCAACGGCACTTTCTTTACAACCGTATTTGTTGTCAAATTTGCTTTTGGTCACAGAATCGTTCACATTGATAGCAGGCATCAATAAGGTACCGTTTTTCATACGCTCATACAATCTGTGAACGCCTGTTGTGGTTTCTTCAGATAAACCATTGATGCCTGCAACCAATTCAGGATAACGGTCAAAAACCATATTGGTCAAATCGCCACCATCATCCAAAATCATATTTAACGGTTTACGGTCTTCTCCAAAAAACAAGGTTTGCTCAATACACCAGTCAAATTCCTCTTCGTTCATACCTTTCCATGCATATACCGGAATTCCGGCAGCAGCAATGGCAGCGGCAGCCTGGTCTTGGGTTGAAAATATATTACAAGAACTCCAGGTCACTTCTGCGCCAAGAGCTTTAAGGGTTTCAATTAATACAGCCGTTTGGATGGTCATGTGCAAACATCCTGCAATACGTGCACCTTTAAGTGGTTGTGAGTCTTTATACTCTTCACGTAAACTCATAAGTCCCGGCATTTCGGCTTCTGCCAGTTCAATTTCTTTACGTCCCCAAGCTGCAAGTGACATATCTTTTACTTTATACGCTACGTACGGAATTGTTTTTGTATTCATCTGTTATTTTTTATTTGATTTTCTAATGTCAGACGCAATGCCAAGTTTATATTACAGTTAAAAGTGTAATTTTGGCTATGGCATTTCATAATTGTATATTTGTCTGTAAATTTGTGACTGCAAAGATAAGTATTAACTTTCAGAATATTAAATGCCTCTATACAAAACTATTCAGCCCGATTTAAAAACTACTGTTAAAATTTGGAAAATTACCGAATCTTACGAGGCTTTGTTTCAGCCAATCGCATTAAAGCCCCAAAGTTTAGAGCGCGTTTTGGGTATGAAAAGCGAGTTGCATCAACGGGGTTTTTTGAGTGTGAGATATTTGCTGACAGAATTTGGTTATACCGATTTTGATTTGTTTTATGATGAAAACGGAAAACCGCATTTAAAAGACGGAAAACATATATCCATTACACATTCGTTTACGTTTTCGGCAGTGATTGTAAGTGACAATGAAGTAGGTATTGATATTGAAAAGCAACGGGATAAAATTGGCGTTATTGCTCATAAATTTGTGGATTATGAGTTTTATTACTTAGATGAAGCGGCCGATGATTATATTAAAAAGCTCACGGTCATTTGGGGCATCAAAGAATCACTTTACAAGTTATTTGCAACACCCGGAATGTTGTTCAGAGAGCATTTTATGGTCATTCCGTTTATGTTGAATGACGACGAAACCGTAGCGTGGATTGATTATGAAGGTAAAAAATACCGGTACAACACCCGTTTTTTAGAGTTTGAAGGATTTACCTGCGCTTATGTTGTGAATGAAACGTAAGAATGAAGAACCAAGAGCCAAGAACCAAGACAAAAGAATCAAGAGCCAAGACAAAAGACAAAAGAAAAAAGACTTAGTGCCTTTGCGCCTTAGCGAGAAATATTTGAAAAGCTACTACCAAAATATCATAAATTCAGTATCCAAAGGCGAAAAATTATTGGCAGTTTTAATCGATCCGGATAAAATGCTGATGGATACATTGCCGGGTTTTATCCACAAGGTTAATGCATCCATTGCAACCCATATTTTTGTTGGAGGAAGTTATGTAGAAGCTGATGTAACTGAAGCTTTAGTAATTGAAATTAAAAAACACACAACATTGCCAATTGTATTATTTCCGGGTGATGTGACACAATTGACCAATCAAGCAGATGCGTTATTGTTTTTATCGTTAATATCCGGAAGAAATCCCGATTATTTGATAGGCAAACACGTAAAAGCCATTTCAAAATTGCGTAAAATGAATTTGGAAGTCATCCCAACAGGATATGTACTGATTGAAAACGGAAAAACAACATCAGTTGAAAAAGTTACCCAAACACAACCATTAAAAAGAGATGATATTCAAGCTATTGTTGATACCGCAAAAGCCGGTGAACTCTTAGGGATGAAATTGATATATCTGGAAGCGGGAAGTGGTGCTTTGCATCCGGTAAATCCGGAAATTATCAGTTCTGTAAAGCAAAATTTGCAAATTCCATTGATTGTTGGCGGCGGCATCAAATCAAAAACACAAATGCAAATGGCTTATGATTCGGGTGCAGATTTAGTAGTCATAGGAACTGCTTTTGAAGACGATGAAGGCTTTTTTGAGGAATTGAAAGCAATTTAACAATTTCGTCACTTCAAGCGGAGTCGAGAAGTTTTTAAATGAATGAATTATAATAACAAGAGATTCCCTCCTTCGAGGGAATGAAAATAGAATTTTCAATGAAAATATCCGTAGAATTAACCTTGACACCATTGCACGACGATTATGAACCTGCAATTATCCATTTTATAAAAAAGCTGAGAGCTTCCAACTTAAAAGTATTGGAAAACCCTTTGAGCACACAAGTTTATGGCGATTATGATGATGTGATGCGGATTTTAACCATCGAAATCAAAGAAGCTTTTGAACTTATAGAACGTGGTTTACTCTATATGAAGATTGTAAAATCTGACCGACACGATTATGAACCACATTTCTGATTTTTTCCTTGAGCCTTACAGAACGACACCGGCAATACTCATAGTTCTTGAAATTATCGCCTTTGTTTTCGGGATTTTAAGTGTCTGGTATGCCAAAAAAGAGCGTATTCTCGTGTATCCCACAGGATTGGTGGCAACAATTATTTCGGTTTATTTACTGTACAAAGCAGGGTATCTGGGTGATGTGATTATCAATATTTACTATTCTGTCATGAGTTTTTACGGCTGGTGGAACTGGTCTCGGAAAAAAGGAAATCAGTATGCCGTTCCAATTTCAAGAACAAATACTAAAGAAAAAACAATAGGATTCTTCCTGTTTATTGTAACAATGATTGTCACTTACGGTGTGTACAAAGCCTATGATTATACGCTGGAATTTGTAAATTATGTTGACATTTTAACTTCCGGGATATTCTTTACGGCTATGTGGTATATGGCCAATAAAAAACTGGAAAATTGGACACTTTGGATTATTGCCGACCTGATTACCATTCCGTTGTATGCGTATCGTGGATTAGGAATCTTATCTTTGCAATATTTGATTTTTACAATACTGGCCGTTCAAGGCTATTTACAATGGAAGAAAAGCTTAGACAGCAAGCATCAGACTGCTTAAGAGTCGTTTTATTTGGCCCGGAATCAACAGGAAAATCGGTGCTCGCAGAACGCCTTGCAAAACACTTTGATACAGTTTGGGTTCCCGAATTTTCACGTACTTATGCCGAAGCTAAAATTGCAAAAAATCAAACGCTTACTTACGATGATGTTATGCCGATTGCCATTGGACAACTACAGCTTGAAAACCGTATGATTTTAAAAGCAAACAAGGTATTGGTTTGCGATACAAACCTGCTGGAAACAAAAGTCTATTCAGAATTTTATTACAAAAAATGTCCCGATATTCTACATAAATATGCGTTGAAACATACGTATGATTTGTATTTTTTGACTTATATTGACCTGCCTTGGAAAGCCGATAACATAAGAGATAAACCCAATGACCGCAACGAAATGTTCCGGGCTTTTGAACAAGCTTTAATTGCCAACAACAAACCATACATACTGCTTAAAGGTTCTATGAAAAACCGATTTGACACAGCGGTAAAACATATTGATACATTAATAACACGATCGTGAAGTTTACAGAAACCGACATACGCCAGATTGAGCAAAAAGGCACAACATTAGCTGCAATAAATACCCAGTTGGATATTTTAAAAGCAGGGCTGCCTTTTATAAACCTTACAGCCGTGGCAACCATAGACAACGGTATAAACGCTTATTCTGATACCGAAAAACAAGCGTTTATTAATTATTTTGACAGTAAACGCAATACCGTTTCAATCCACAAGTTTGTACCGGCTTCGGGTGCAGCAACCAGAATGTTTAAAACGCTTTTTAAGTTCATTGAAGACTATAATCCCGAAAACGAAACCATCAATTCATACATCAACCGAAACAAAGAAACAGATTTATCGCTTTTTCTTATAGGAATTGAAAAACTTCCATTTTATAAGCTGGTTATTGAAAAATTAGACCATTTTTATCCCGATTACAAAAGCTTTTCAAACGACAAACAAAAATTGCTTTTTGTCAAAACCATGCTCGATACCGACAAACTAAATTTTGGGTTTTATCCCAAAGGATTACTGCCGTTTCACGAGTATAAAGACCATACCGCAACCGCTTTTGAAGAGCATCTGTTTGAAGCAGCATTGTATGCCTCAAGCAATAACGAAGCAAGACTTCATTTTACTGTTTCTGAAAAGCACGAGCATATTTTTGATGAAGAGTTTAAACGCATTCAAGCCATCGTAGAGCGTAAAACGAATACAAAATTTCATATTTCGTTTTCATACCAAAAAGAATCAACCGATTCTGTTTCGGTCACTTTAAAAAATGAGATTTACAGAGAAAAAGACGGCTCATTACTTTTCAGACCGTCGGGTCATGGTGCGCTTTTAAGCAATTTGAATGTTATTGACGCTGATATTATTTTTGTGAAAAATATTGATAATGTGGTAGTTTACAAATATGAAAAAGACGTTGCCGAATACAAAAAAATGCTGGCAGGATTGCTGCTTCAATTGCAAAACCGGACATTCAATCATTTGAAAACTCTTGAGAACGAAGATATTTCTGAAAGCGATGTTATAAAAATTGCCGAATTTTTATCTAACAAACTAAATGTCAAAGTAAGCATCGAGTTTGAAAAATATTCTAAAAAATATCAGATAGATTACCTGAAAGAAAAGCTCAATCGCCCCATAAGAGTATGCGGCATGGTAAAAAATGAAGGCGAGCCCGGCGGCGGACCATTTTGGGTAAAAGATGAAAGCGGAACGATTTCATTGCAAATTGTAGAATCGGCACAGATTGACAGGAAAAACAAACTTCAAAAGGAACTGCTAAAAAACGCATCGCACTTTAATCCGGTTGATTTGGTTTGCGGCATTAAAAACTATAAAGGCGAAATATTTGACCTTCAAAAATATGTTGACCCAAAAACAGCTTTTATTACCCCAAAAACAAAAGAAAACACAGACATTAAAGCTTTGGAACTTCCCGGACTTTGGAATGGCAGCATGGCATACTGGAACACCGTTTTTGTTGAAGTACCTTTAATAACATTCAATCCGGTAAAAACGGTTACAGATTTACTCAAGCCCACACATCAAATAAAATAGTTTGCAGTTTGCAGTTGCAGTAAGCAGTATGTGCTAATGACGTTTTTAATTTTTTATAATAAAGAATGAATGATGAAATTTTACAATCTGAGCTACAGTTTAAAGCTGTAAGAAGCTCGGGTGCCGGCGGACAAAATGTCAATAAAGTGGCGTCAAAAGTTGAGCTTAGTTTTGATTTAGACGCATCATCGGGTTTGTCTGATGACGAAAAAGAACTTTTAAAACAAACCATTAACAACCGATTGACCAAAGATAATGTATTACTGCTTCAATGTGACGAAAGCAGAAGCCAACATAAAAACAAGGAACTGGCAATAAAGCGTTTTTTGCAACTTATTCATGAAGGATTACAAGTACAAAAAGAGCGTGTTCCTACCAAAATTCCAAAAGCGGTCATCAAAAAACGACTTAAAGCCAAACGCAAACAATCTGATATTAAATCCAATAGAAAACCACCTGAAATAGATTGAGTTTTTCAGTATTCAGTTTTTTAATCTTTGCGTATTTGCTCCCGAAGCTTCGGGATTGCGAGAAATTCATTTAAAGAAAAAAATCGTAAATCGTAATTCATAAATCGTAATTCATTTCTATCTTTGCCTTGTTCTCAAAAAGGGGTGCTTTTTTTAGTTCGCAGTATGCCGTTGTCAGTATGCAGTCAAAAACTCATAACTCATAACTTCAAACTCATAACTTTAAAAGGCTGAGATCATACCCAATGAACCTGGAACAGGTAATGCTGTTTAGGGATTTTATGTCATGCCGAGCTTGTCGAGGCATCTCATTTTCAAATTATTTTATTTATTAACCGAAGAATAATAACCTCTTTTTATTCGATTAAATTTCTTAATCGTAATGAAAACTTTATTCAAATTACTGTCATTCCTGCCTTTCGGCTACGCTCAAGATAAACTTCGGCAGGAATCTCGTCATCAAAAGACGAAATCATCTATTTTAGTATTTCTTTTTTTGTTGGTATCAACTGTTGTTTTTTCACAACAAACCCAGCAAGACACTACCAAAATTGAAAAACTCGACGAAGTCATCGTCAAGGCTGTTCGTGTCAATGCAACAT
>CAYVUB010000020.1:33120-47519 GCA_964454675.1 uncultured Flavobacteriaceae bacterium
AAAATTGAAAAACTCGACGAAGTCATCGTCAAGGCTGTTCGTGTCAATGCAACATCGCCCATTACACATTCAAATGTTACCAAAGCAGACCTCGAAAAACGCAATCTTGGTCAGGATATTCCCATGCTTTTAAATTTTCTGCCATCGGTTGTTACCACAAGTGATGCCGGTGCCGGAATAGGTTATACCGGAATTCGTGTAAGAGGTATCAATGCACAATCAACCAACATTACCATTAATGGTATTCCTTACAATGATGCCGAATCACTCGGAACATTTTGGGTAAATCTGGGCGACTTTGCATCATCGGTTGAAAGTTTGCAATTACAGCGTGGCGTTGGGACTTCTACCAATGGCTCAGGAGCTTTTGGTGCCAGTGTCAATGTGCTTACCGATGCCGTTTCTGAAGACGCAAGTGCAGAAATTTCCAATTCCTTCGGAAGTTTTAATACACGTAAGCATACCGTGAAATTTAGCACAGGAAAACTCAATAATCACTTCGAGATTTCCGGACGATTATCACAGATCAATTCTGACGGATATATTGACAGAGCATCAACCGATTTGAAATCGTACTTTTTGCAAGGTTCTTATGTAGATGACAGCAGGCTGATAAAAGCCATAACTTTTGGAGGGAAAGAAGTGACGTATCAATCCTGGAACGGTATTGATGCCGAAACTCTGGCAAACGACAGAACCTTCAACTCTGCCGGAATGTACACAGACAACGACGGAACCATCCGGTTTTATGACAATGAAGTCGATAATTACAGCCAAGACCATTACCAGTTGCACTGGGTAGAACGCTACAGCAACAGCTGGTCAACAACGCTGGGTTTAAACTATACGTATGGCCGCGGTTATTTTGAACAATACCGTGAAGATGAAGATTTTGCCGATTACAATTTAACACCATTAGTTATTGGTGGTGAAACCGTTGATGTTACAGACCTCATTCGCCGCCGTTGGTTGGACAATGATTTTTATGTTGTAAATGCCAATGCCAATTATAAAGATGATACAATGAATCTCACGTTTGGTGGTTCATACAGTCATTATGACGGCGACCATTTTGGAGAAATTATCTGGGCAGAATACGCAAGCAACAGCAGTATCAGAGACCGCTATTATGAAGGAAACGGCACAAAAAATGATTTCAGTATCTTCTCAAAAGCGACGTTCAAACTGAATGAAAAAGTGAGTTTGTACGGTGATTTACAATTGCGATTGGTAGATTACAAAACCACGGGAATTGCCTCAAACGGAAATCCGTTTAATGTAGATGAAAACTATGGTTTTTTCAATCCTAAAGCCGGAGTTACCTATCAGTTAAACAACAAAAACAGTTTGTATTTGTCGTATGCCCGTGCCAACAGAGAACCGAGCAGAGATGATTTTGAGAACAATGAAAATGTCAAGCCGGAACAGTTAAACGACTTTGAGTTGGGCTTGCGTCACACGTCCGATAAATTCCTTTTTAATGCCAATGTTTATTATATGTTGTACAACGAACAGTTGGTGTTAACTGGTGGCATTGATGGTGTTGGGAATCCTATAAGAACCAATAGTGGCGAAAGTTACCGTTTAGGATTAGAGCTTGAAGCGGCTGTAAAAATCACCGATAAATTTTCTGTACAACCCAACATCACACTAAGCTCAAACAAAAACAAAGAAACCATAGTTCCAATAGACGGCGAGTTGGTCAATCTGGGGAAAACCAACATTTCGTTTTCACCGGGAATAGTAGCAGCCAATGCATTTACATACCAACCGTTTGCAGGACTGCAACTGTCGTTTTTAAGCAAATATGTCGGCACGCAATACATGGGCAATACAGATTCTCAAGCGTCAAAGCTGGATGCTTATTTTGTGAATGATTTGAGTGTGACTTACAATCTGTCATTCCGGGGAAACGAGGAATCTCACACGTCCACTTTTTTCAAATCGATCGTGTTTTCAGCCTTGGTCAACAATATTTTTGGCGTAAAATATGTATCCAACGGGTATTATTACACTTATGATGATGATTTTTCGGTGCCGGGCGTTGTAACAACTATTGAAGGCGCGGGCTATTATCCGCAGGCAACAACTAATTTTTTAGTGGGAGCGACGTTAAAGTTTTAGCGTTAAATATCTTAAATCAACAAAATTATTTTTGTTGTAGTTTTCTTTAAAAGTCCAGTAAAATCAATAGATTTTATGTGTAAGATTTTTGTTTCCAGTGCTTTGTATAAAAAAAGCACTGGAAATTTTTGTGTTTCATTTTTTTTCTTTTTACATTCGTGATGTTGAAAATGCAAGTAATGCATCATGGTATCAATGTGTTTGGTACACAATATCTGCCGCATATTCGATAGAAGGACTATATAATGCTTATGTCACGCTATTTACTCAAGGAGCATCTTGGTCAACTGTTTGACCTGTTGTTAAAAATATCGTTCGAAGATATGTCGGGTGGGTTGCAGTTGCCTTAATTGGATATGAAATAGCCACAGAGTGTTTTTGACATAATTAAAAATGGATACTTTTTCTAAATACTTTTTTATATTTGTTTTAGGAATTACATTAATTGATTGAATTGGTGCGCATTGCGACTTAAAAAACATTAAACTATAAAAAATGAAAAAGCTACACGTATCATTAAAGGTTATTCTGGTTATTGTTAGTACTGTTTTAATTTCCTTTGCATTATTGATGTTCTATGGATTAATACAGTTTGAAAATGACCAAGAAACATTGAAAATTGCTTTTGGGTATTTGGTATTATCCATCATTTTGTCTTTCGTTTTGTTTTTTACTTTAAAAAACATCTTAAAATCAGGCTGATATTAGAAATACATTCTAAAAAAACAAAATGTATCCTCTAATTATTTAAATCATGATTAGACTCATACTATTTACAGTGCTTTTCATCCAATGGACACAATGTGTTTCTCAAAAAATTATTGTAGCAGATTCTGTGACCAAAACACCATTAGCCTTTGTATCAATCAAATACAACGACGGCGGTTTATACACCAATGAAAAAGGATGGTTCTATCTTGATGTCGTTGGATAGAAACAATAACGATAACTTAATGTTAATGAGCGATTTTTTAAAACGCTTAGGTGTAGCAAACCCTAAACATTTTGACAGGAATCTTGCTGTTGGGCTTACCTTAAGCAACTATCCGGATTAAAAAGAAATATTTTTCACAATAAGTAGTTTACTTAAAAGATGTATTTTACTTTTAGGCAAACTATTTTTAATGAAAATCACCGTCACATTCATTATTGTTTTGTTGAGTTTTTGGGCTTCGGCACAAGAGCCGTCATCCGGTTTCAAAACAAAGAAAGTGGCGGTAAAAGACACCGTTCAAGTTGATACCGTAAGCATCAATTCCATCAGGTTTAAGGTAAAAACAAAAAATGATGTAGAATTGGACACATCTTATTACACGGTCGATTTTTCAAAAGCACTGCTCATTTTTAAAAAACCGGTAGATACTGATTCCATAACAATTGATTACCTGCAATTCCCCGATTTTTTAACACGCAGATACACGCAGCTTGACGAAAAAATTATCGTGCAAAACACCGATGACACACAACAATTGTACAAGTTTTCGCAATCTACCGTAACCAATAATTTCACACCATTTGACGGTTTGACAACATCGGGAAGCATCTCGCGCGGCGTGACGATTGGCAACAATCAAAATTCGGTATTAAACAGTGAACTCGACCTTCAGATTTCGGGAAAATTAAGCGATAAAGTATCACTCAGAGCGTCCATCCAGGATGCCAATATTCCCTTGCAGGAAAGTGGTTATTCCCAACGTCTGGATGAGTTTGACCAGGTATTTATCGAGTTGCTGAGCGAAAAATGGAGCATACGGGCAGGCGATATCGACCTGCAAAATACCGGTTCGTACTTTGGCAATTTTACCAAGCGTGTACAAGGTTTAATGGTCAATGCCACCCTTGGCGGCGAAGATTCAAGAACCAATCTCTTTGCTTCGGGAGCTTTGGTGCGCGGGCAGTTTACCACAAGCCGGTTTACAGCGCAGGAAGGCAATCAGGGCCCATACAAATTGCGCGGTCCCAATAACGAATTATTTGTGTTGATTGTTTCCGGAAGCGAAACGGTTTATGTTAACGGTTTGCCTTTGCAGCGTGGCGAAACCAAAGATTACATCATTGATTACAATGCCGGCGAAATCATTTTCAATTCAACATTTCCTATTACTTCCGAAATGCGTATTACGGTCGATTATCAGTTTAGCGAACGTAATTTTTCACGATTTACGGTATTTGGCGGCGGCAGTTATGAAACCGGAAAATTCAAGCTCAGTGCATCCGTATATTCTGAAACCGATGCTAAAAACCAGCCCTTACAGCAAAATTTATCGTCAGAACAGGTGCAGATTCTTGCCGGTGCCGGCGACAACAGAAGCCTAATGACCGCGCCGTCGGCAGTACCCGAAGCGTATAATGAAAACCGCATTTTGTACAAAAAAGAACTCATTGACGGTGTCGAAGCGTTTGTGTTTTCAAACAATCCCGGTGATGAGTTGTACAGCGTGAAATTTACATTGGTAGGTGCCAATCAAGGCGATTATGTAATTGTCAACAGCAATGTCGTGACAAGTATTTACGAATATGTTGCACCCGTTGCGGGAATTCCGCAGGGAAACTATGCGCCGGTGGTACAGTTGACAGCGCCAACCCAATTACAAATAGCGGTTGTTAACGGCACCTACACACCTACCCAACGTACCAGTATTTATTTTGAAGCTGCCGGAAGTAAGAACGATTTAAACCTGTTTTCAAGTCTTGATGACAACAATAATGATGGTTTTGCAGGAAAATTGCGTGTAAAGCATGATTTGGTTAAAACCGACAGCCTGTGGAACGTTTCGGCAATTGTGGATGCCGATATGATTCAGAAAAATTTTAAAACCATCGAACGGTTGTATTATGCCGAGTTTAACCGCGACTGGAATCTGGAAAATCCGCTTGGGAATCAAAACCTGCTTTCTGCCGGATTAGAGCTATTTCATCCTAAAAAAGGATTTGCGTCTTACAAGTTTGAATACCTTAATTTCTCTGAAAATTTCAACGGAAACAAGCATAATGCAACGGCAAATTTAACGCTCAACCGCTGGAATATTTTCAGTAATTCGAGTATTTTAAACAGCGAAAGTAATGTGTCAACATCCACATTTTTAAGGTCTTTTAACAGAGCAACCTACAGCTTTAAAAAGCAATGGATTGGTACTAAATTAGCTCTTGAAGATAATGAACAGCGTGAAACAGCAACCAATAATCTCACGGCATTGAGCCAGCGTTTTAAATCGTATGATGTGTTTTATGGTTTTGGCGACAGCACCAAGGTTTTTGCCGAAATTGGGTATCGCTACCGTGTGAACGACAGTTTGCGCAATAACGAATTGGTAAAAGTCAACACCTCAAACAACTATTATATCAATTCAAAAATCATCCGGAACGAACGAACAGATTTAAGTGTTTTTGTGAATTACAGAACCCTGAAATCTGCCGAAGATACTGCAAATAACGAGCAATCGCTCAATTCCCGTTTAAATTACAACCAGCAGTTTTTTGATCAGGTGGTGTTTTGGAATACGGTTTTTGAAACCAATTCCGGTACTTTGCCGCAACAGGATTTTACGTATGTAGCTGTCGAACCCGGACAAGGTAACTACATGTGGATAGATTACAACAACAATGGCATTCAAGAGTTGAATGAGTTTGAAGTAGCACAATTTCAGGATGAAGGCGCTTTTATACGGGTGCTTTTACCTAATCAGGTATTTGTAAAAACGCATCAAAACCGGTTGAGCCAGACCATTACCATCAATCCGCAGCAATGGTCTGTGAGCGATAATACGTTCAAAAAGTTCTGGTCGCATTTTTACAACCAGACCTCGTATTTAATTGACAGAAAAATAAGAAGAGAAGGCAATGGTTTTGATTTGAATCCGTTTTCGTCAGACGATGACAATCAGCTTGCATTAAGTAAAAGCGTACGTAACGTGTTGTTTTTTAACCGAGGCAAACAGCATTATACAACTTCATATACCTATTTGAGCAATACCAATAAAACACTGCTTTCCATAGGATTTCAGGAAAATACACTCAACAGTCATCAGCTTAATTTTAACCATAAGTTTGCCAAAAGCTGGCTGGTCAATTTGCTGTCGGTTGTTGAGGTTAACGAAAGTTTGAGCGAGAATTTTGCCAATCGTAATTACAACATTGACGAGCTGCGGTTTCAACCCAAGTTGTCCTATTTATTCAATGAAAACGCGCGTTTTGATGTGTTTTACCAATACACGTCCAAAGACAATACCCTGGGTGATATGGAAAGCCTGCTGCAAAATAATTACGGCATATCGTTTACCTACAACAATGTGCAAAAAATAGGATTGACCGGCGAGCTCAATTTTTTTGATAACGATTTTGAAGGCAATCCTAATACGCCCGTTTCATACCAGATGATGGAAGGCTTACAGCCCGGCAAAAACTTTACTTGGAGTTTATTGGCACAAAAAAAGTTGACCAAGTTTTTAGATTTGAATTTGAATTATTTCGGGCGTAAAACCGAAACTTCTAAAACCATCCATACCGGAACGGTGCAGTTGAAAGCGTTTTTTTAAAATAAGTATTTTCGTACGCAACCTTTTTACTATTATTGCATCCTAAAATATATTATAACCTAATTTTACTATTAATGAAAAGCCTAATTTTATTCTGTCTCCTTATTTTTTCCATTTCAACAACAGTTAACGCTCAGAACGACACACAAACAAACGAAGCTCAGGAAACCGCCGCCGACAATAACGTACAACGTACAAATGAAATTAAATTAAACGCTTTATTTCTTATTTTGGGTGGTTTTGAAGTAGGTTATGAGTATTTACTCAATGACGAATCCGGATTGGGAGTTTCGGTGTTTTTACCTATAAGTGATGATGCTTCTGACACTATAAAATATTATGTATCACCTTATTATAGATTTTATTTTGGAAATAAATATGCCGGAGGTTTTTTTGTGGAAGGATTTGGGATGCTAAACAATGCAGAGAGATACTATGAAAAGTTTAACAGTAATGATGAATACATGGGAAGCGGGTATAAATTTGTAACAGATTTTGCTTTAGGTATTGGTGTTGGAGGAAAATGGGTGTCTAAACGTAACGTAACGTTTGAGCTCAACTTTGGAATAGGAAGAAACCTATTTAATTCCAATGATTATGATGAATCGATTATTGGAAAAGGCGGATTTACTCTGGGCTATCGTTTTTAGTTGAATCTGCTCACAAACACAAAACCCAAGCGAAGAGCTTGAGTAATAAAAAATGGAACGTTATATCAAGATGATTATGCAAAAAAATTAACCTAAATTGTTTGGTTTTTTACACAGTTTGTGTTAGCACTCGTATTTCTTTCACTTTTCATATCTATAATGTCCAATTATTTTGAAGTTAAACAAACAGTCTTCTATGACCTGTCCACCGCCAATGTTATGAACGATTAAATGCCTTTGTCCGTCTGCGGATTTCTTTTTCACTACTATTCCAATATGTGTCACTGAACCGCCAAGATTCCAACATACAATGTCGCCTGGCAAATAGTCCTTTGAGTTGGTCGTAATTGGTTTTGTCGCCCCATGTCTGGTAAAAAATGTCATTAAGTTAGGAACTCGTCTATGGTCAATATTTTTGTCAGGCTTAGATAGTCCCCAATTTTTTGGATATTTTGAAAAGTTTGATTTCATGTCTTCGTGAACCTCTTTTTGTAAATCAATTCCAAATTTTCTGTAAGCTCTAATTACAACGTCTGTGCATACACCTTTGTCTTGTGGAACGTCACCATTTGGATAGTCAAGCTGAAAATATGTTGGGTCGTAACGAACGATTTGTTTTGTCAACGTCAAAGTTGAGTCAGCAAGTTTGTCATAAAAACTTGATTGACCAACCGCAATTGAAATTGTCGAAATGAATACTAATATGTTAAGCAGTGTCTTTGTCATAATATGAGTGCTGTGTGTGCCGCGTATTGGCGATGGGTGGGATTTTTAGCACAGGCGTTGATACGAAGCACGTCAGCCCGCCTATTGCCAATACGATGTTAGCGGTTCGCCCTTCTTGTCTATATGTTAGTTGTCCGTTCATTTGGTCTGTCGTGGTGCGTTTGCTTGGCAGCTCTTCCCGATTTTTTCGGGATGTGCTACCAAATGCGTGGGCTGATTTCATTTTTCAATTATTTTCCAATAACCTGTTTTATCGCTTCCGATACGTTCTATTATTTCCTGCTCTTTAAGGTCTTTGATTTTTCGTCTTACAGTGCTTAAACTCATATTCAATCGTTCGCTAATTTCAGTTGCTGTTATGCTCTTATTTTGCTTTATCAAAGAAAATACAGTGTCATTTACAGTGTCATCTTCCGGTTTTACAGTGTCATTTTGCGTTTTTACAGTGTCAGCGTAATGAACGTGCATTTCCCGGTTTTGCAGCGTGTTGTTTTCTCCAAGCAACAGGTTTCCGAAAAAACGCAGTAAAAATTCATTTGTAGCGTGAATGTTCTTTGTGTGGTTTTTGTAATTGGCTCTTACCAACGCATTGCGAAAATACCACGAATGTTGCTCGAATAATTCGTTGTTTACTTTAAAGCCGAATGTACGCAGGTATTTTATCAAAAAAATGGCTGTTGTTCGTGTGTTGCCCTCGCCAAAAACGTGGATTTGCCACAAGTAAGAAATGAATTGTGCTATATGTTCTATGGTTTCCTGCTGGCTTAACCCTTTGTAGCTAAACTGTTTTTCCCGCTCAAAATCGTATTCCAGCGTGGCTTTTAAACTCTCGGCACTGCCATACAAAACCGTTTCGCCATTGAGTACCCATTCTTGTTTGGTAATGTTGTAATCACGGATTTTACCTGCAAATTTGTATATACCCTGAAACAACCTGCGATGAATATTTAAGTATTCTATGGGCGAAAACGTAAATGTTTGTTCGCCCAGCATTTCGGCAATGCGTGCCGAAACTTTGTCGGCTTCTTCGGTGCGGTCTTCGTCTGTTTGGGTTGGTTGCTGTTTGTAATAACTGTCAATTCGCTGTTTTACTTCTTCAATGGTGATGTCGCCCTCAATGTTTTGTTTGGCAGTTGCTATCAAATAATCAGACGGTTTTAAGCCGTCAATTTGTTGCAAGCCGATAGCCGTTTTCCAAACTTTTGCCTTTTCTACTTTGTTTGGTTCGCCTTGTCTTAAATATTCTTCAAAATTATCCATTGGCTACTTCTATTTGTATTCTATGTTTTGGGTTTCACTCAAAATATCAAGTCTATTAATTTTAACTCCATTCTACCGAATTGTCAAATAATTCCGACCAATGCTCTTTTAAAACTTTCCATTTGTCTGCGTGATATTTGTTGGTAATGTCAGCACCTTTACCAGTTGGGCTTTGTGAAGTTGCGGACTAAAAAAGTCTAAACTTTCAGTTATTACTGAACTTCAAAAATATGAAAAAACTTGAAATTAAGACTTTAACCCGCAATCTTGCAAAACCCGTGCTATAGGGCGTTTTTCTTTCATAGTCTGTTCTAAATAAAAAAGAGGGAAAGTTTAGTCGCTGGTTTCAATGGATTAGAAGGAAGCAACTAAATAGCCCTCAAGATTTTTATAAATACTCCGACACCAAAATGTCAATGTCGGAAGGTTTAATACCTTTGTTTGTCGCAAAGATAGTATTTGCTTCTTTAATATCCAATGTCTTTTCTCCTCTTGCTTTTATGTGCAATGTCAGCAAGTCATACAAATTTGGTTTTACTAATGTTGTCATTGATTTATTGATTATAGTCGTTGATGAAAGGTTGTTATGAACATTATTGTTAGTTGATGGATTGCCTTTTAATGAAAGGTCTGTCCAAATTACTTTTCTTTCATAAAGGTCAATAATCAATGGAATTGCAATTCTTGTGTTTGCCGTTAAGTCAAATTTATTTTCAACTGTCAATGGGTCATAAATTTCACCGCTATTGGGAAATTGTCTTAGCATAAAACCTGCAAAACAAATAGGTAAATCGCAGTAAAGTTGATTAGTGTAAGAGTTTACACTCATTAGAACGTATCTTATTCCTTGTTTCAGACACTTTGAAATTTCAATGTCTATAAACTCCGATGCTCCTTCTGGTGCTGATGTAATGTCGCCACTATGATAACCACCAATTTCTTTGAGATTATAATATGCAATTTCCATTTTGTAGCCACTTTCTGTGTCTAAGGCAAGTGCAGACAAATCTAAATCTGTTCGGTTGTTTCCGTCTTTCCAATAAATGAAAAAACGAATAGTTTCGCCAATCGGTAAATCAATTTTGCTTCCTCTTGAAATGGTTTTTAGTGCTTTTGAGGCGGAACGTTGTGCAAATGGAACAGTATAATTTTTGAGATTTTCATCAAGAAATACCTTTCCAAGCGGTTTGTAGTTCTTGAATTTTTCAATGAGTGTTTCATCGCAAATTGAAACAATTTCTTTGCAAATCTTTTCATCTATTGCAGGTAAGTTGTTGTCAATTGCTTTGGCTTTTCCAACATTTCCTTTTGGGAAAAATACTCTCAATTCTCTTGCTTTATTTCTCTCGCTGAAATGTGTTTTTACCTGCAATAAAACAGGTGTTGAAACACTTGAAGCAACTTTCTGAAATTCAGAAAGCAAACTTTCAGCATTGTTAGACAACCGTATTAAATTGTCTAATCGTCTGGCAAATTCTCCTGCTCTTGCTTTTAGCAAGCTGCTTGTAAGTGCAATGTCTTTTTGGATAAGTGATTTTTCAACTTTGCTGTTAAACGTTTCAAATGGTTTGTCATTTCGTATGATGTCAAATGCTTCAAAGCACTTTGGGAATTGCTTTTTATATTCAAAAGGGTGCAGTTTTTCGCCCAAACGTTTCCACCTGTTTTTGTTGCGTAGCATATCTTCGGTAATACGACCAATTTTTTCAAGCGTTTGCAAGAGCAGTTTTCTGTTCCGTTTGGAAATGCCTGTGAATTTAGTGTTTTCAGCCAAACTTATATCTCCGTCAGAAATGGCAACGGCAATTCTTAATACGTCAGTTGCTGTTTTAACGTGCTGTTTAATTTGCGGTTCAGCTTCAATGTTGTTTGTCAGCAAACAACCAATATAAAAGGCAACATTTTCTCTAAGTGGAATTTCAGATGGCGTGAGGTCAAAAATTTTGCTGCTGTATGTCTTTATGAACCATTCAATATCTTTTTTGTC
Source organism: uncultured Flavobacteriaceae bacterium (assembly GCA_964454675.1). Taxonomy (GTDB): domain Bacteria; phylum Bacteroidota; class Bacteroidia; order Flavobacteriales; family Flavobacteriaceae; genus CAYVUB01. The sequence goes on from CAYVUB010000020.1 coordinate 44,403, forward strand.
GGTTTCTGAAACAGAAGTTTTTGCACTTAAAAGCCTTGTGAGAATAGAATTAAAGTCGTCTTTGTTGCCAAGTTCAATAGCTTTTAAATTAACCTTATCTTTTAATGGTTCTCTTTGTTTTTTCTCGTAATTTGGTAAAATTCTTCTGCCAATCCAATCACCTAAATAGTGCCAAAATGCGTTTGTGTAAAGTTCTTCTTCGCTTGCTTGTTTTACCTGTTCGGGAAAGTTAGGATACATTGGCTTAAACTCTACATAAGCACCAACGTTTTCTTTTAAGTCTGCAATTAGCTGTCTGTAAAATATTTTCAGTCTTTCAACTGAAAGAGTTTTAACTACTTCGACAAGTTCAGGTGAAAGCGTAAATCCAAGGCTTTCTATGTTTTTCAACAGATTGAAAATATAGTCGTCTGGCAAAGTGTTGTCGCCTTTGTCAAGATAAATTTTGCCTTTTCGTCTTATGTATATTGAATTGTTCATTTTGTACAGAGTGTCAGTTAAAATGCCCTATAACGGGCAGGGTATTGCCGAAGGCGGGGAGAAGAATGTACTAAAGTTGAACTTAGCACCGCAGTTAGCAAAACCATTTTTTGTTTGCTAATTAACATTTTTTCAGCAAATAAAAAATGGTTTTTGCGGATAGAAAGCACTAATGTTGAATTTTAGATTTCAGCCCTGCTTTTGGCAATACCTTGTTAGTGGCAGTTAATGTTGTTTTCGCTGTACATTACTTTAATAAAATTGGTGTAGTTTTCATCAACGATAAATAAAACAATTTCCGAATTTTTTGAATCTAAAAATATCGAATTAGATTTTTAGGATTGAATTGTTTTTATTTCAACTTAGCCAGCATTTCATCGGTAATGGGTTCTGAATAAATGCCGTATCCGTTTATCAAAATACCTTTTAAATCATATTTTGGTGAAGAAATGGCATAAATAATCGAAGATTCACTTGGGTCGGTATCGCCTTCGAAACGTTGATATTTATCTATTTCAAATTCGTTGTGAAATACTTTATATTGCCCATTGCGACATTCTAAACAATTTTGTTTGAGATTGAAATCTTCCACATAGCCCTGTTCTTTTAGTCCGTTGATTGCTTCTATGAGATTATCGTAATATTCCATAATAATTATTTTTGAAGATTTATAAAATGTTTAGTCCTCTTTGTTTAATCTGTATTGTAACGCTCCTGTTGGGCATCTGTCTATTTGTGCTTTCAAATCCTCTACATTTGCATCTTCGGGTGTTATCCAAGGTTTTCCTTTAGGGTTGTAAACCGTAGGCAATGATTTTACACAAATACCTGCGTGAATACATTTGGAAGGCGTCCAAAGTATCGTAATGTCTTTATTTTTTGAATATTCAATGGTATCCTTATTCATAATATTTAAATTGTTTAATTCTCAAAATTTATCGCTATCCCAATCTTTATGTTATCTCTTTCAAAATCTCGAAAGTATGTGTTTCGTTATAATTTACACTTAAAAAGCATTAGGAATGATTAAAAGCAATCTACCTAATGCTCCGTAAAAGCTTCTCGTAATGCCTCCAAGGCTTGCCACGGATGACCGCTGGCTATCTTTACTTTCGGATTTTTATTTAAAAATGCAGGCACAAGCACTTCTCTACTTTGTGAATCTACACCGCCCCCTAACAATACACCATCAAAATCGTATTTATTGAAGGCTTCTAAAGCGTTTTCATCAATGCTTTCACCGTGTGCATCGTATCCGTTTTCTTTCAGCATATCTACTACGCCTTGCAAGGTTTGTGGATCTCGACCTACTACTAATATGTTGTTTTTGTCAATTTGCATTTTTTAATATTACCTTGTTTTATTTTTGGTTTCCGCTATACATTCCTCCATCATAGTATTCAGCGTTTTCGTCTATAATGAACAAAACTAATTCTGATGTTTCCAAAGCGTTTGTCTCAATTTGTTCATTTTTGAATATTACGGATTCGCCTTTAAGAAGATTAATACTATTGTTCAACGCAACATTTCCCTGAAAAACGTAAAGCAACCCCGTCAGTCCGTCTTTTGGCAGTTCAGGCAATCCAATTGTTTTTCCGTTTGTTAGTTTTGTGTCGTATATCCACGTTTCGCTTGAAAACTGCAATGGTGTTTGTTCTGTGGGCGAAGCAAGTAATCTCCAAATATCAATACTGTCTGTCTCGGGCAAGTCTTGAAAAATAACTTCGGGTTTCAAGTCTTTGGATTTTGGACGGATAAATATCTGAAGTCCTTCCAAAGGCTCGGGCATAGTTTCTTCGTGATAAAAGAGTTTACCTGCTTTCATCAACATCAATTTATTTCTCGAAACAGTTGCCTGAAAGCCTTCTGAATCCGTATGTACAGCGTGTCCTGTACGAAAATAAGAAAGAATGTCATCGTTTATATGTGGGTGCATTTTGATGGTGGTTGGACCTGTTATATTGGCGTGGTCAATTCTTCCGATACTTCCTAATCCGCTGTCTTTTGAATCTTCAATTGCAACTCCTGGATATAGTATTTTTATATGTGAGTTGCCGATTTTCTGATTATTTTCTATTTTTTTTATCATTTTGCTTTATATTTTTTTTCATTGTTGATGTACAAAGTGGAATCTTTAGTGTCAAACTTTAAGGAATCGTTTTCGTAAACGTTACCTTCGGCTTTATTTAAAATAGTTGTTCCCTTTTCATTTGGTAAAAATAATTCAAGTTTTGATTTGTCGTCATTGAACAATACAAAAGCACTTATAACGGCTTCTTCATTATTTACTTCAATAGGGTTTAAGCGTTGTCCGATGTCAAAAATCTGTACACAACCCTGTTTAATCTCACTCCAAGTTTCTCCTGATGCAGTAAGGCAACCGTGCTCATCTTTATCTCCACCAATGGTTGATTGTTCCGTTGCAGTCTGTTCTTCTGCATTCTCCGAAGAATTGTTCTTTTGGTTATTGCAAGCGGTCAATACAAAAATCCCTAATGATAATAAAGCTACTTTTTTCATTTTCTTTGTTGTTAAGTTACTGATATTTTTATTGTTTCGTGAGTGCGGTTGTTTAATTGCCACTAACGTTTTGCCTTTAGTTTGCATTTCTAAATAAATTCATATTTTTTCCGAAAA
>CAYVUB010000021.1:0-31938 GCA_964454675.1 uncultured Flavobacteriaceae bacterium
TTACTCCTTCACAATCTTATAAGTACCGGATTTGTCAGACATTTTTATTGTCAAAAAATAAACGCCGTTTGGCAATGTGGCAACATTCAAATTTATATTGTTTGAGTCTGATTCGTTTTGCAATAGTAATTTTCCCGAAATGTCAAATAGGCGAATGGCTTTAAAGCTGTTTACAGACGTTTCAATTTTCAGGATATCCTTTACAGGATTTGGAAACACTTTAACCTCAGATGCATTAAAAGTTGGCAATCCTAAAACGTCAAAAAAAAAGCAGGCACTGGTTTCTGTGCAACTTCCTGAAGTAACTTTAACTGAATAATTTCCGGTGCTATTGGGTGTAAATGACCTATTGGCAGCACCGTCAATTGGCAAACCGGTATCACAATTATACCATTGGTACGATGCGCCTTCTTGATTTGCCGTAAGTGTTGTGCTTGTTTGTATTACGGTATTGTCCACAGCCATGAGTCCGGCTTTGGTTGCCATATAAGCAAAAATCAGTTTGGTCAATTCGTGATAGTACGGCAAATTTAAGGTTGCAAATCTATCGCCAGATGTATGATAATATGGTGTCTGGTCATTGTTTTCCCAGGATTCACCAACCAAAACCGCCGAAAATCCATTTGCCCAAAACCTTGAATGATCGCTGGCTGCTGTTCCGGGGTTTACCACATTTACATTAAGCGTAAAATCATATTCCGGTGTGTTTAAAACCGAAATAATATCATCTTTCATCGCAATAGAGTTAGCGATATTGCGTACATCTATATCAAAATCATTATCGTCATCGCCATCATAACCCATCATGTCAATATTCAAAACTCCCAGAATATTGTCACCGTTTGATGCTGCTTGATTGGCATAAAAATTAGCACCACGAAGTCCAATTTCTTCTTCATCCCAAAGCGCATACACAATGGTATTATCGGTACATTGTGTGGAAAGTATTCTTGCTATTTCCAATACGGCTGCCGTACCGCTGGCATTATCATCGGCGCAATAATCGGCAACGGAATCATAATGCGCACAAACTATGTAAATATTTTCCGGATTGGTTTTGCCCAATTGTGTGGCAATGATGTTGCGCCCGGTAGTATTGAACGCCTGGTCGGTAATACTGATATTGTCCAATTGTTCAAACTTTTGTTTGATATAATTGGCAGCCACATCATTATTTGCATGCTGACGGTTGATGATTGTTACAGTATTTCCATAAACTACTGTTGGAATTTCACCTGTAAGTTCTTTAACGGTTTGGCTTAACGAGTCCAATTTAACTTCATTAATCAACTGCGAAATTGTCTGACTCTGAACAGAGATGCCTATAAAAAGACTGCTTAAAAGTGTAAAAATGTAATGCTTCATTTTAGGGGATAAATGCTATTTTTTGGCAAAGATACTGTAATTAGTAAAAAAATGTTATCAAAAATTTGGATAGATGATTTTTAATTCTACATTTGTAGAAACAATTCTAATAACGTAGAACAATGCGATTAACAAAAACAGAAGAAGACCTCATGAACCATCTTTGGGTGCTTGAAAAAGCATTCATGAAAGATTTATTAGAGGCTTATCCGGAACCGAAACCTGCGACAACCACCATTGCTACCTTACTTAAACGCATGACAGACAAAGGTTTTGTAAGCTATAATTTATATGGAAACTCTCGTGAGTATTATCCTTTGGTAAAAAAGAAAGACTATTTTTCAAAGCATGTCAACGGACTCATCAAACATTTTTTTAATGATAGTGCCTCGCAGTTTGCGTCTTTTTTTACTAAAGAAACCAATTTAACCAAAGAAGAACTGGAAGATTTAAAAGCATTGATAGACAACGAGATAAAAAATAAATAAGATGGACGTTTATATTATAAAATTCAGTATCTGCTTAGCCTTGTTTGTCCTTTTTTACAAACTGTTTTTAGAAAACCAAAACATGCATCGTTTTAAACGTTACTATCTCTTATTGGCTTTGGTATTCGCTTTTTCTGTGCCGTTTATCACCTTTACGGAATATGTAGAACCTATGCAGCCATCAGAAAATTTTCAAACCGGCTTTGAACCTATGTTTGAATCACAAATTGCAGAAGTTCCACAAGTAGTCAACTACTTACCTATTATTTTATGGAGCATTTATGGTTTGGGCGTTTTACTTTTCAGTGCGAAGTTTATCTTGAATTTAGCACACATTTTCAATAAAATCCGTAAAAACGAAACGCATAAATCGCAGTCCTTTATATATGTTTTATTGAATGATTTGGTCATACCCCATTCATTTTTCAGTTATATATTTTTAAACAAACAACTCTATAAAACGGAACAAATTCCGAGGGAAGTCTTGATTCACGAGCAAACGCACGCCAAGCAAAAACACAGTATTGATGTGCTTTTGATAGAGTTGTTACAGATTGTGTTTTGGTTTCATCCATTAATTTATATTCTGAAACACGCCGTAAAACTCAATCACGAATTTTTAGCTGATGAAGCCGTCATTAATCAAGGCGTTGAACCATCGGCTTATCAACAATTATTAATTGCATTCTCATCAAATGCTTCAAAACATCAACTGGCAAGTGCCATCAATTATTCATCCATCAAAAAACGATTTACAGTTATGAAAACACACACATCACAACGAAACATCTGGCTGAGAAGTTTAATCCTTCTTCCATTAATTGCCTTTAGCATTTACGGTTTCAGCAATAAAAAAGAAGTTGTTAGGCATCAAGAAGATAGTTTACAAGATTCTATTCCTGTTTTAATTTTAAACCAAGATCCATTGAAATTAACTTTAAATGGAAAATTGACAAGTTTAGAAGATTTAAACGCCGACTTCAAAGAAATTACCAATGGAAAAATTTCAGAATTAAAAATTGAAGCAGATGGAATCGTTAAAATGTCATTGTTAGAAACCATTTCAGAGATATTAAACCCTAATATATCTAAAATTACATTCCGCTCAGAATCAGGCATTGTTGAAGATAGACCGTATGAATATCCTGAAAAAACACACAATATTGTTGACAAACCGCTATTGAAGTTAACCGATGATGTAAAACTTGTTTGTGACGATTGCACTTTAGATAAAGGTTTGCTTAAAAATCTCAAAATAGTGTCTTCAAACAACAATCCTGTTGAAAGCTTTAAAATTAAATTTTATTCAAAACCTACCATATCTATAAATGGCAACACCCTTAACGCAGAAGCTGCAACATATCTCGAATTGATGAAAAACGATGAGTCGTTCTTGATTTTTGACATCAAAACCAAAAACGAATCACTTGAAGGCAATATCAATGTTACTGTTAAAACCGAAAAGAACAATAAGGTTCACGTGGTAAAAGGCGGCAGTTGGGATGATGTAAAAACGTATTTGAATCAAGACAAAAAAGTTATCAAAGACATCAACATATACATAGACAAAAACGAAAATCTCTTTTTAAACAATAATCCTGTGACTTTAAAAAATCTGGCAGATAAGGTTAATGAGTTAAACAAGCATCTGTCTGTTGAAGATAAACGAAAGTATTTACAAGCCAGCATTATATCTGAAAATGAAGCTCAATTCAGCATTGCATATCAAATAACTACCATATTGCATGAAGGTTGCAATGTTTTTCAAACAAGTTCATCTAATAGTGAAGCACAAAAGAAACTCAATTTAGCAAAAGCAAAGACAAATCCATACGCCGGAAAATCGACAGAAGAAGCAAAAGAGATGTATGAAAACGAAATGCTCGATTTCTCTGTCAAAGAAAAACCCGCCGATTCTCCATGGAAAATAGAGGTTAATGATATAACTTTTATTGAAACCAATGAAGAACCTGCAAAAGTAGAAATCACCGAAAAAGACATCCAGGAATACAATGCTATTGCAAAAAGATTCAACGTCATGCCAAAAGACAAACGCATCATCAAAAAGCGGGACTTTGAACGTCTGAATGAAATCTACTTTCGTCTTAGCGATGAACAAAAGAAAAAAGCAGAACCTTATCCAAAACTCTTTGAATAGTTTTTAAAAAATCAACTATAAACTTAAGCCTCGATAACTTCGGGGCTTTTCTTGATACTTACATCTCGACTGCGCCCGATGTGACAAATTAAAACACAACCTTTTGTAACAATTAGGCACTTTTTACGTTCTAATAACCAATCAATCAAAAATCAAATCAATCATGCTAAAAAAATTCTTCATCCTTTGCTCCGGTTCAGATACTGATATTCTGGACACCTGTGCCAACGGCGAACAAAATAAATATGCCGGCATTGGTGCCACCGTGTTTTTCACTGCTGTTATGGCATTTATTGCCGCAAGCTATGCGCTTTATACCGTTTTTGACAATGTGTTCATCGCGATTGCTTTCGGGTTGGTTTGGGGTTTGCTTATTTTTAATTTAGACCGGTTTATTGTTTCTACCATCAAAAAAAGAAATGCCTTTTTTGACGAAATCATTCAGGCATCGCCACGACTTATTCTGGCTGTTATTATTGCTGTTGTTATTTCAAAACCTTTGGAATTAAAAATTTTTGAGAAAGAAATCAATCAGGTGTTATTGGAACAAAAAAATGAATTGACATTGGCAAACAAAGCACAAATTGCAGAGCAATTCAATCCTAATATAGAAGCCTTACAGAACAACATCAAAACACTTCAAACAGATATTGCAACCAAAGAAGCGGAAGTCAACGCGCTTTATGACATTTATATCAATGAAGCCGAAGGCACTGCCGGCACAAAACTTTTAGGAAAAGGACCGGTCTATAAAGAAAAACGTGACAAGCACGATACGGCTTTAGCCGAATTACAGCAATTAAAAACGGATAATAAAGCTAAAATTGAAGCCACAGAAGCACAAATTGCCCAACTTAAAACCAATTATGATTCGCAAGTAACCTCAACACAACCTATTATTGATGGTTTTGACGGATTGATGGCACGTGTCAATGCTTTGGGAACTTTGCCTTGGCTGCCATCGTTTTTTATATTTCTGCTGTTTCTGGCGATAGAAACCTCACCTATTTTTGCCAAGTTATTATCGCCAAAAGGCGAATATGACCACAAACTTGAAGATGCTGAAACCGCCATAAAAACTTGGGTCGAACAAAAGGTTAACGAGCGTAATATCTTGTTAAAAACAGATTTAAGCATCAATAATAAAGTCTATGACAATATTGCCCAAGAAGACGAACTGTACCAATACAAACGCAAAAAAGCACGTGAATTGATGCAACTGCAAGCCGATGCTTTTTTTAAACATCAAAAAAATGCGTTGTAATTAAGCAGCGGTTTCTTCGGTTTTAAAATGCTCGTACAAATCGTCGCAACCCATACCAATGATGGACAAACTTTTGCCTTTGGTAATAGATTCGTTGTGAAGCTGTGCGATGGCATTAACGCCATAACGGTCAATATGCTCAACATTTTCAATATTTACAGTAAGCGCATTGAATTTATCAAAAATGTGCCTAAACTCTTTTTGAAAGATGTGAATGTTGTTACGGTCAAGAATTCCTTTAACTTTAAAGTAGTTGTTGTGGTTTGTGATTTCTAAATTCATAATAGCAGGTTTTAAAATAATTAAACAATAGATATAAATGGGGATTTGATGTAAAGGTGTCATTATTTTTTTGAGAGTTACGATTTTTTCGACAAACAACCGTAAGAAATAGACGAGCGTCGATTTGATGAAAAAAATACCGATAACATGTATATTTTTAGGATTTTAGCCTCAAAATAATACAAACAAAAAAGCTTCCAATTATTTTTGAAAGCTTTTAGTATTTATTATTACTACGTAAAAATTACAGCTTCTTGACATATTTTGTGATAATCACAATTTGCTGCCCGTCAACTTTACCTTCTATATATTCGGCATTTTCGTGGTCTAAACGGATGTTTCTCACAGCCGTTCCTTGCTTGGCAACCATGCTGGAACCTTTCACTTTTAAATCTTTAATCAACACCACCGAATCGCCGCCTTGCAGCACAACACCATTCACATCACGATGGATTATTTTACTGTTTTCATCCTGGTCTTCACCGGTAGCTCGAGCCAATGCCAATGCTTCATCATCAAGATACATCATATCCAGCAAATCTTTTGGCCAGCCTTCATTTCTAAGGCGTTGCAGCATACGCCATGACATAATCTGTACGGCAACATGCTCATTCCACATACTGTCGTTCAAGCAGCGCCAATGGTTTGCATCCATATCGGCTTGTTTTTCAATCTGGCTAAAACAGGTATTGCAAACCAGTAAGCTGTTATCAACCGATTCGTTTAATGATGGCGGAATGGTATAGGCTTTTAAACCTGTAACGGCGGTACATAATTCGCAGGTGTTGCTGCTTCTGTCTTGTAATGTTTGTAAAACGCTCATAATTTGAATACTTATTTTAAAGTTGCAAAAGTATGTAAAATAAAAAAGGATGCCAAAAGACATCCTTTTAATTCATGCTGTTTCCTTATTATTTTGCCAATCCGGCTACAAAGGTATAAATGTAGTCGCCATGACGATTATCAAAATACTTTCGCCCTTTTTCTTCCATAGCCTTTCTTGATGCTTCATCTTTCCAGTGAGCTTCAAAAAGTTCTCGTTCTCTTTCATTCATTTTTTCTATATCTGCTAAAGAATCCAAGAAATAGACTTCTATAGATTCTGTTCTATCAGCACCCCAAGCATGAGCATAGGTATAATATCCTTTGATGTACTCATTTTTATATGTCACATTTTCAGTATATTCATTACCTAAAGCATTGAACTCTTCTTCAGTTCCTGTATCACCTTTAAAATTAAAATGCCCTTTTCGCACATAGCAAACCATGTTTTTTTCCGGATTTCCAGCTAATGGTTTGACATGTGGCATAACGGCATAAATCTCATCAGAGTGTTGAGGTGCATAGTAGGCATTTCGTTTTTTGAAATACGCCATTGCATCGGCTTCATTTGGCCAAGCTTCACGAGACAGCTCAGCATTTCTATCGGATGCTTTGTCAATGGCATCCCATGAAGCAAATGATTGCACATATAATAACTCTGTGTTGTCAGCTGTAAATCTGTGCAGGTAAAAAGATGCTGATAAAATGTGTTCGTTTTTTATAACGATTTTATCTAAAAACTCTTTTTCAACGGCTTTCCATTCGTCCATCTTAAGGTTTTCATCATCCATGTTCCAATGCATTGTCGTGACCGTAATATACATTGGTTTAGCATTCTCTTGAGCATTCATTGAAACATTAAAGCACATCAATAAACCTATTAATGTGATAAAAAGATTGGTTGTTTTCATAATTAAAATAAAATTAAGGTTAGTATATTGAATAAATAAAATACTACATTGTGCTGGGGCAACCTTTAATTTTGGGGAAAACAAAAAACACTATTAAAAATTTGTGGAGTGGTATAAAGATATAAAAAACAAACGAGAATACTACTATAAATATTTGATTTTCAATAATTTGTAATCATTAGACTACATTTTGTATGAAATATCACACAAAAGAAGTTATACTAATAAATCACGCATTTTTTTAGGCATTCCTTTGACAACCATATTATATGAATGGTCAATAAGCTGAAGAACAAATGGAATACTTAGCTCGCCGTTATGAACATTTACGGTATTCCAATGTTTTTTGCTCATGTGATAACCTGCATTGATGCTGTCGTATTCGGCACGAAGTTCTTCGGCATAATCGGGATCGCATTTTAAATTGATAGAATAATCGCCTTCTTCCCATTTTTTTAAGGATGTAAGGGCAAACATTTTTCCCAGGACTTTAAATACCAATGTATCTTCATCAAACGGAAAATCTTCTGTAGTGGCTTTTTTACTCAAACAATAGTCTCTTATTTGCTCGATGTTCATGATATATTATATTTCACCCAAATGAGTGTACTTAAAACCTTTTTCATATTTAAGTCCGTAGCCCAACAACCTATCCAAAGAGGCATGAGAAAACAAGATAATACCGCTTAACTGCAATGGCTGACTTTCAAAATATATTCCTGCCAAATACAGTAAAACAGCCAATCCTTTATGATGAAACACATTGTATGTCATTGCGCCTGTTTTTGAATTAATGATGTATCCCAACATTCCAATATCGGGAGTTAAAATTAAAACCAAAAACCACCACCAAGCATAATTTAATTGACTGAATAAAAATATTCCTAATAAGAGCATGAATAGTTCTTCTATTTTAATAAGCAGTTTCATTTAGTCTATAATTTTATATAGTATTGGTTTACTTGGTGATGCGTCATTTTCAAATGGTGCTATTTGTAAATTCAAAAAATAAGAACCGTCGTCAATACTATTGTCAACAAAAATAAATTCGGTAATGGTAGCATCCAACCTCATTTTTCTTGATATATTCCAAAAAGCTTTATGTGCCAGCAATTTGCCTTCGTCTTTTTCTTTATCGACACTCGGTAAATCAATCAGTAAATGTTTTACGTTGATGTCTCTTAAAAAAACAGCGGCTTCTTCAAGTAAATACGGCGGGTTGGTGTTTGAATACTGATGTGACAATTTTTCCTTGGTATTGGGAATCGTCCGGATAACAACCGCTTCGGGATGTTTATCTTTTAGAGCAAATTGCAACTGTTTTTTGGTTATTACAAAATCGTCATGCTGCTTGCTCGGCGCAATGGTAATGACTTCTGCAAGAAAAAAAAACTGTTTTAAATGCTGATTAACCGAATACACTTCTTTGGTAACATGACCTGCACATTCTGTATGTGTGCCGTGCGCATGCGGATTGAACACAATGGTATTAAAATTGACCGACGCGCCTTTTTCAACACTTGCTGTCCAGTCACCCATTACCACCGGCTCGATGCTTGGCTCATTGAGATACCATGCGTTGACGTTTTGCTTTGAGGCTCTCAACGGAATGGATATATCCAAAGGTTTTGACAAATCTATTTGAAAATTATTTATTATTGCTTTCATATTTTTTTAACCGCAAAGGGCGCAAAGAATTACGCAAAGTTCGCCAAGATTTTAAAGGTTATTAACTACTCGTTTAATTCCGTTCTTTATCAAGTTTACATTAAAATTTATTAGCAAACCAAGCTTACAATCGTTAAGTTTTAAATAAGTTAAAAGCTGAGCAAAATGAACATCATTCAAGCTTTCAACCGGGTTTATCTTTAATATTAATTTATTTTCAACGATGATATCAATTCTATAACCAATATCTAATCTAACTTCTTCATAAATCAACGGTAATGCCTTTTGTTTTCAACATTTAATTGCTGTTTTTTTTAATTCATAAAATAAGCATTCCTCATAAGCACTTTCCAAAAGTCCCGGGCCTAAACTTTGATGTACTTTCAAAGCACAATCAAACACGATTTTTGACAATTTATTTTCTCTCATACTAACATTAGCGACCTTTGCGTAATTCTTTGCGAACCTTACGGTTAAACTTATTCCAAATTTAACAAAAACAAATTACTTGCTATTCCGTCACAAAGAAACTTTCCTTTTTGAGTTGTTCGCAAAACATTTTCACTGATAAAGAGTAAACCATTAGCAATAAATTTTTCGGATTGTTTTAGAAGATACGATAAAAATTCTTTTCCAAATTCTTTTTCAATTCTTTCTAAAGAAACACCCCAAATGGTTCGTAAACCTGTCATTACATATTCATTGTATTTGTCTATGGTTGTCAAGGTTTCTATTTCAATAGGAAGCCGGTTTTTTTCTAATGATTGTATGTATTTGGAATTATTCCGAACGTTCCAGCCGCGTTGATTTCCATTAAATGAATGTGCCGACGGACCAATACCAATATAGGGTTTTCCTTGCCAATAGGCAGAATTGTTCTTGCTGAAATAGTTAGGTTTGCCAAAGTTTGACAATTCATAATGTACAAATCCTGACGTTTCTAATTTTTCAATCAATAGATGAAATTGCTCTTGTGCCAAATTATCATCTACATTTTTTATAATCCCTTTTTTAATAAACGATTCCAAAGCCGTTTTGGGCTCAACTGTCAAGGCATAACTTGAAATATGCGGGATGTTAAACGATAAAGCCGTTTCGATATTTTTAATCCAATTTTCATTGGTTAAACCCGGAATGCCATAAATCAAATCGATAGAAATATTATCAAAAAAATGTGAGGCATTTTCAAGGCATTTTTTAGCTTCATCAGCATTATGCGCACGGTTCATCAGTTTTAAATCGTCTTCAAAAAACGATTGGACACCTATGGAAAGGCGGTTAATTCCAATTGCTTTTAGGTCTTCAAAGAGATTCCTCGTTCCTCGGAATGACAAATCGAGGGTTAAATCATCGGGATTTGCTTCTAAAGTGATTTCGGGATTTTCAACGACGTTATAATTTTTATACACTTCATCAATCAACAATCGCAATTCGTCAATCGTCAATAAACTTGGTGTTCCACCACCAAAATAGATGGTTTCAACAGTAATATTCTGAAATTCGTCTTTTCGTAACGCCAACTCTTTAACCAATGCCGCAACCAATTCGCTTTTCTTTTTTAAAGACGTCGAAAAATGAAAATCACAATAGTGACAGGCTTGCTTGCAAAATGGGATATGAATGTAGATAGCTCCACCTAACCTAACCAAAAGGGAGGAATTTAAAACGACATCCAATGCAGCAACTGATTTATTTTTTGACATCATTGTCGTTTTTCTTTTTCATACTAACAACAATATTATTCCCCCTTTGGGGGTTAGGAGGCAAATTTTGTTTCACAAAACTCGCCCATCCTGTGTAGCTTTTTTTGCCTTCTACTTTTCCTTCATTATAAAAATGGCAAACCGCAGCCGCCAAACCATCGGTAGCGTCTAAGTTTTTTGGTAAAGTTTTCAATCCCAATAAACTTTGAAGCATTTTTGCCACTTGCTCTTTGCTGGCATTTCCGTTTCCGGTGATTGCCATTTTTATCTTTTTGGGTGAATATTCGGTAATTGGGATTTCCCTGCTTAAACCCGCAGCCATAGCGACTCCTTGTGCTCTGCCAAGCTTGAGCATACTTTGCACGTTTTTACCAAAAAATGGCGCTTCAATGGCTATTTCATCGGGATGATGCGTATCGATTAACTCAATAGTACGCTCAAAAATGAGTTTTAGCTTTAAATAATGGTCGTCATATTTTTTGAGGTCAAGCTCGTTAAGCTGCATGAAGCTCATGGTTTTTCCTACAACTTTTATGAGTCCGAAACCCATAATGGTGGTTCCGGGATCGATACCTAATATGATTTTTTCTTTTGCCATTATTAACAATATTGACAACCGCTTAATGAAAACGACACACCAAAAGACAGATATATCAAATCGCCATTAAATGAATAACCATGCACATTTACATCATATTTTTCTGCTCCCGAAAGTGATAACGCATACCCGGCATCGGCATAAACAGACATGGTTTCTGATAAAGCATAATGCACTTCAAATCCGCCTAAAACATTGAGATATGTATATTTATTTTCACTAAAACCCCCTAATGGCTTTGTAAAACTCACACCCGGACCGGCATGACCAACTAAAGAAATACGCTCAGGCAAAAATGTCAAAATCTCCGAAAAATTATAAACTATCTGAGCATTAAGCCGTGTGTAATTCAGTTTAAAATCCGGCGACTCATCATTATTTGACGAGCGGTTGAACCCGAAATCGAGTTTTGCTCCCCATTGTGGTAAAAACATGTGCTGAATACCCAAATTTACCGTAGGAAAATTAACAGTCTTTGACGTATAATCACCGGTTTGGTCATTTTCAACAGGATTATTGATTCCGAGAGAAATTTGCGCTTTCCACAGTTCGGTTTCGCGTTGCGAAACGGCTTGAAAACAAGTTAAAAGCAGCAATCCAAAAAGCAAATATTGTTGTAGTTTGTTCATTTGATTATATTTAAATTTGCGGCTATGCTCAATGCGTTATCCTACAAAACTAAACAATTCTTGGTTGTGCTCATTAAATTAAGCATTGTTGTTGTTGCATTTTATGTTATTTTCAAAAAACTGTTTCAAAACGACAGTTTAAACTTTCATGATTTTTCTTGTTTTTTGATAGAAAATAAGGTGTTTTCAATCAAAAACATGATTTTTTTACTGATTTTAAGTAGTTTTAACTGGTTTTTTGAAATTTTAAAATGGCAAACTTTGGTTTCTGTTGCAAATCCTATTTCATTCAAAAAATCCTTAGAACAAAGTTTAGGCGCATTGACCGCATCGCTTTTAACGCCTAACCGTATTGGCGAATACGGTGCCAAAGCACTTTATGTATCGTCAAAATTAAGAAAGCGTATTTTGCTGTTGAATTTAATTGGAAATATGATGCAAATGGGTGTGACATTGTTGTTTGGCAGTATTGGTTTGCTTTTTTTAATACCTAATTATCATTTGGATATTTCAACAAATTCAATGGTTTATTTAGCACTGTTTTTAATTGCACTTTTGATAGTTTTTTTATGGATTTCCATGCGAAAATCATTTAAAATCAAAGGGTTTTCAATTGAAAAACTAAACTCTTTCATAACAAAAATTCCGAACAGAATCCTATTATCGGCGGTTTTTTATTCAATTATACGCTACCTTATTTTTTCGTTTCAACTTTATTTTTTGCTGAAAATGTTTGGTATAACACTAAGTTATTTTGAAGCCATGATTTTAATTAGCTCCATATATGTTTTATCGTCTGTAATCCCAACACTATTACTATTTGATGTGGTTATAAAAAGTAGTGTTGCCGTGTTTGTGTTTTCATTGGCAGGCATTGACGAACTGCGTATTTTATGCATCATGACCCTGATGTGGCTGCTTAATTTTGTACTGCCAAGTATTATAGGAAGTTATTATGTACTTCAATTTAAACTTGTTAAAAATGATGTTATATGATAGCTGTATCCATCATTATTACTGCAATTTACCTAATACTTATCATAAGTTTCATTATAGGTTTTGATAAAATTCTTACGACAAAAAACACCGATGCTGTACCAAAAACAACATTTTCTGTGATTATTCCCTTTAGAAATGAAGCTGAAAATTTACCGGAATTACTGCAATCCATTTCACAATTAAATTACCCTAAAGAGTTGTACGAAATCATTTTTGTGGATGATGAATCTGATGATGGGTCAATTGATCAGATTATGCGATTTCTCACTCACGTTCGAGATGACATCAAGATTATACCGAATATCCGGAAAACCAATTCCCCAAAAAAAGACGCCATAACCACTGCCATAACACAAGCAAAATACGACTGGATAGTTACCACCGATGCCGATTGTATATTGCCAAAACAATGGCTGCACAGCATTAACGCTTATATTTTACAACAACAGCCAGAGTTGATTGCCATGCCGGTAATCTATAAAAATCCGGAAAATTTTATTGAGCGTTTTCAGCTGCTTGACATCTTGAGTTTACAGGGCGCAACGGTAGGCGGTTTTGGCATCAAACAGCCTTTTTTATCCAATGGCGCCAATCTGGCTTATAAAAAATCACTGTTTTATGCACTTGACGGTTTTGAAGGGAACACACATATTGCCGGTGGCGATGATGTGTTTTTATTGGAAAAAGCCGTCAAAAATAATATTGCAGGCGTACATTATTTAAAATCTAAAAGCGTCATTGTAACCACAAAACCTCAACCCGATTTTAAAAGTTTGCTGGCGCAACGCATCCGCTGGACATCAAAAACCGGTGCGTATCAAAATCATTTCGGGAAACTTACGGGAATTATCGTATTGCTGATGAATGCATTGCTAATTTGCTTAGCAATTACAACCATTACAGGCATAAGCAGTTATAAGATTTTAGTTTCTGTTATGCTTTCAAAATTCATTTCCGATTTGATTTTGATAAACAAATCGGCACACTTTTTTGAATGTAAGGCAATCCTCAAAATGTATCTTTTCGGGTTTTTCATTTATCCGTTTTTTTCAACTTATGTAGCGGTTTTATCCGTTTTTACGGGATATAAATGGAAGTCAAGAACTTATAGCGTAAACAGAAATCTGTAAAAATATCACATCTCATTTTTATTCTGAATAAATCGAATATATGTTAGAACTGATACTATAAACCATAAGATTTCCGCCTTCGCAGAAAATTCAATTAACATGATTGTCATTTATTTTTGTTAGTTTTACCTGAATTTGAAATCCCGATTCCTATGAAAAAATCAGCATTCATTATTTGCTTTCTACTTAGTTTTTCAACTTTAACCGCACAGGAAACCTACACAGTAAACGGCGAAACGCTCCAGCTTAAAACCCAGGTTGAAGGGCAAATAGATTTGCTGTGGAATGTGATAGACAACCGCTACCGGTATTTTATACGAACTGCCGACGGCACGATTACCGAGCTTAAAAACACCCGGAATCAAAATAACGACTATCAGGAAGAATTTAAAACAGTATTGAAAAACAGTACTTCAAATACCATTTCAACTGATGATGTTAACCTGACTTTAAGCAGCTTAACGCATTTTTTTGACACGTATAACAAATCTGTTGACGCACAATACATTCTTGTAGAAAAAGAAGGAACTGCCGAGCTTCGTTTGGGAGTTTTTGGCGGTATCAGCAACAGTCCGTTTGTTAAAAATCCCGACAATATAAAAACACCCGTAATAGGTGCAGAACTTGAAGTTTTACCATCTAATAACAGCAAACATTCGGGGTTTTTACAGTTACGCTCAACTTTTAAAAATGATGATTTTGAATACAGCACAACCGAAATATCGTTAGGCTATCGCTTCAGAATCATTAATTGTGAAAAATTTGGTTTCTATGCCGATACAAAATTCGCAACGGTCAATTTTTCAAAAAGCAAGCAGGCATATCTTGACGAAAACGAGAATTTAATTGTTGAAAATTTGAACGAAACCGCTTTTGACGTGCCGTTTGTATTTGGTATAGGTGCCGAATACCGGGTAAGCGAAAACAGCCTGATAACCTTTGGCTACAACCAGTTGTTTGCTGCGTTTATAGACAATCAAGGGAATTTTCCGGTAGATTTTACACTTGGTTATAAACTAAGGTTGTAGTTACTTAATATCAACCACTACCGGCAAACTGAACTCTGTTGCCACGTGCTGACTGCGTTTGATAGCGGGATAAATTTGAGGCAGCGAGTCAAAACTACTGCGTAAAATACTGTCTAACTTTGGTATTTGATTTCTGGTAGATTCACGGCTTTCAATAGATTTTACCATAAAACCACCATCTTTATCAATATAAATTTTTAGTACAACCGTATCATTAACATCCTGTGTTACTACAATGTTTTGTTGTGATAAATTTGCACTTAAAAACTCATGGAGTGTACGTTCAAAACATTCTTTTTTAGCGGAATTTACTGCGGCAGAATCGCAGGTTGCAAAGGTTGGGTATTCATCAACATCATTCCAGTTGATAGCTTGCAATTCTTCTTCCAGAATATCTTGGGGATAGACTTTTTTTGTCTTGAAATAATCACAAGACACCAGCATCACAAAAAACATAATGGTAAATAATAGCTTCATTTTAATACGACTGAAGCCGAAAAGTACAATTTTTTTGGATACCAAAACAGGATATGCCATTTGAGTTGCCTATTTGTCAAAATAACTGTAACATTTTCTGTGTATCTTTGACCTATAACCAAAAAAGATATGGATATAGCGCTTACCATTATTGGGTTTTTGTTTATGATTGTTGGCATTCTGGGGAGTGTTTTACCGGTACTTCCGGGACCGCCGTTAAGCTGGCTGGGCTTGCTGCTGCTTTATTTAACAAAAGCTGTGCCCAATGACTGGGTTGTTTTGGGTATTACATTACTGGTAGCTGTACTGGTCGTGGTGCTTGATTATGTGATTCCTGCTGTGGGCACCAAGAAATTTGGCGGTAGCAAATACGGGATGATTGGTACCGGTATCGGACTTGTTGTATCGCTTTTTTTTCCTGTTTTTGGAATTTTTGGTATAATTATCTGGCCGTTTATTGGTGCGCTTGTTGGCGAACTTATCAATAACTCAAACTCTTCAAAAGCTATGAAAGCTGCTTTTGGTTCTTTTATAGGATTTGTGGTTGGTACCTTACTAAAGTTTGTGGTTTCGGTTGTATATCTGGGAATTTTTATCAGAGTATTCTGGAATTATAAGCATCTTATTTTTTAGTATTAGAAGTGATTTAAATGCATTCACAAAAAAACCGGATAGTAAACTACCCGGTTAATTCCTTTTTTGCTATTAATTCAACAAATTACTTAGAGGGATTAATTAATTTATGTTGATAAGCAAATATACATCTGTGGTTTTAAAAAAAATTACGGAAAAACCGTAAACTTGATGCGGAAAAACCGTACTTTCCTTATTTTACAATGGGTTTGAGCGTTTTTAAAAAGAATAAAACCTTAAATTTTAACAGTTTTTTTATAAATAACCTCTGTTTCGGGCTTCAATAATCAAGGTTTCGTCTTTGCCGTCTTCAACAGAAAACAATAATTTCATTTGTTTTTTGCGTTTTTCAATGGCGCTCATCGAGAGGTCAACGTATTCTATAAGGCTTCGGGTTTTGATGCCTTGTGACAGTAAATGAAGTATTTTCCGGCTATGCTCATCCAGATAAATATTATCGGCTACTGCTTTTTTTAAATAGCCGCTTACGGTACTGCTGTAATATGGCGGCGATGTGAGAATATGCCGGAAAGCTTCGGCAAGTTCCATGGACGTTAAATCGCTTTTTATTAAAAAACCGTCGGGATTTATTTTTTTGATAATGTTGTGAATTCTGTAGGATTCATTAAACATCGTGAGGATAATTATTTTTGCATTGGGCATAATGTTTCTTGCTATTTCTGCCAGGTCTTCTCCCGAAGTGATTTTTCCGTCTTTAGAAGCCGGCAGGCTGATGTCAAAAAAAATCACGTCATACGGTATTGAGTTTTTGGCTTTTCTCATAAAAGCCATAGCAGTATCACAATTATTGGCGGTATCAATGACCAGAATTTGATTGTCTTTTTTTGTTGCCATTAACGTGTTTTGATATCCTTCAATAATCATAGGATGATCATCTATCATTAATATTTTTATAAGCTCACTCATTACGGTTAATTTACATAAGGTATGCTGATGGTTATGGTAGTTCCTGAATTAAGTTGTGAATCAAAATGCACATCGCCTTTAATTTCATTAACCCGCGAGTGGATGTTTTTAAGTCCGATGCCTTTTTTGCTTTTACTCACTACAAATCCGTCGCCATCATCATTAATTGACAGGCAAATTACGTTATTTTTTTGTTGAATACTAATTTTTACAACACTTGCATTGGCATGTTTGTAAATATTTTGCATAGATTCCTGTATGATTCTGTAGATGCTGATTTTGGTTTTGTTTGGTACTGTTTCCCAATTGATATCATCTGTATAATGAAACTCGTGTTTGAGTTTATAAGCCTGAGTTTGGGTTTCAATAAGCTCTGTAAGAATGTCCATAAATCCGGAACCCGACACAAAATCAGTATTCAAATCGTGCGAAATTTTACGAATATCTTCTTCAATAAGCTTCAATTCCTTGATATAATTAGCCCTGTTAAAAACGGCGTCTTTTCCTTCAACAAAATTCAAGCTGTCCAGGCTTAAACGTGTTCCGAATAAACGTCCCAGAATACCGTCATGAAGTTCTTGTGATATGCGTATTTTTTCTTTGGCACGGGCTTCATCAACCTTGTCTTGCTGTGAGAGCATAAGGTTATAAATCTCTTCATTGGTTTTTTGCTGGTCCTGGATAAACTTCAACTCTTTATTTCGGGCTCTTTGTGTGATAACCACATATAATAAGACTATGGCAAGTATCAATACAAGTGAAATCATCAGCAGCCAAAAACGCTCTCTGGATATACGTTCGTTTTCAAGTTCTATTTGTTCGGTTTCAAATTTTATCCTCGCATATTTATTTCTGAATACACGCTCATTATTTACCAAACTATCGCTGAGTTTGATGTGTTGCATAAGATATTTCTTGCCTTCATCGCCATCTGTCAGTTGAGAAAGCAGCATCATGTTTTCCAAAAGCATATCGTTTATTGCGGTTTCTTTTGAAAGCTGGTACGATATTCCTGCATATTTTAATGCACTGTCACGGACTTTTTCGGCTTGATAAAATTTTGCCATGTCAATAGACACGTATATTTTATTATGTACATCCTGCAGGCTGTCGCTAATCTTGTAAGCTCTTTGAAACGATGTTTCCAGTTCGTCTTTATTGTAGTCTTTCAATAAAAATTTGGTAAATGTCACGTTGTCCAAAACCAAAGCATAAAAAGCAGGATCTATCCGGTAAAAATTTTCTGTATACAATACATCTTCATAGAGTTTTAAAGCGGTTTTTAAATCGCCTTTTTCTTTATATGTAAAAGCAACACTATTTTGGGTTGATAATTTTGAGAGCAGCCCATCTTCTATTTTATTAGAAAAATCAAGGGCTTTTTGGTGGTAATCCAGTGCCTTATCAAAAGCTTTTAGTTTTAATGAAATATTCCCTAACGAACTGTTTAACAACCATAAGCTGTAATACGTGTCATTATCTTTTGGAAGCTGCTGCATTAACTCGATGGCTCTTATCGTGTTTTCTTCACTGCCCAAATAGTCTTTTTCAAATTCCTGAATACCGGCAATACCCATAAGTACTTCGCCAAGACCTCTTATATCATTTAATTTGTCATACAGTTTGGATGCGTTTGAATAGTAATAATATGCGCTGTCATTTACCACGTTTATATGGTAATAAAACCCCAAATTTTGATTGGTTACCGCCAACGCCAATGAATCGTTTAATTGTTTGGAAAGTTTAATATTTTCATAATTGATATCTCTAAAAACATCATAATTACCAAGATGTACATTCACAAAAGACAATGCTCTATTTGCCTTAAGTATTACAGAGTCATTCTTGGTTTCTCTGGCAAGTTTAACGGCAAACTGTGCATAACTTAACCGTTCTTCGAGAGAGATATTCCTGTTGCCCGAATCATCTATCAAATCCTTAATCTTTTTAAGATTGACTGTGCTATTTGATTTTTGAGCATTAGCAAAAGAAATACTGCCAAGTATAAAAAAGAAAAAAGCGACTATTTTAAACACGAGCTAAATTGAGTTAAGGTAAACTCAAATGTAGGATTTTTTGAGTAAAGTATTTAAAATAATTCATACAACCCAAAAAGCCCTCACTAAAACGGTGAAGGCTTCTATAATATATAAAAAACTGAATATTATCTTTGACCCGGTAGCTTAACGCCTGGTCTTGCGTGTGCAATCAATACATGCTCAGCTTGTTTTGCTTTGTAATTAATTACGTTTTCGTTGTCTGCGGGTGTTTTATCACTTTGACTTGAAACCGACAGGAATAATGCCAATAATAAAGTAATTTTTAAAGTTTTCATTGTTGTTAGATTTAGGGTTATACAATTGCCAACGTTAGTTGTTAGTTAAATTAATAATAGCTTAGGCATTAAAAAAAATGCCGATTGAGGGAAGGGAATGGATTATTAATTTTTTTTGAGGATATAAAAAATACTCAAAAATTGTATAAAACTTTGAGGGAAGTCTTAACAGTGACAAAAATTGCCTTAAAGAATGGATTAAAAATTACCTTGATAAGTATTTGGGGCTTAAGAAGGAATGTAAAAGTAGATGAAAAGGATTCATAAAAAGAAATAAATCCGATGAAATGTATGATTTTATCGATGAAAAGCAAAAAAGCATCCCAATTTCTTTAAACCAAACAAACTATTTTGATTTAATAATGAAAAAGGAAAGCTTTCCATCGGTTCAAACTGAATTGCTTCAGCTTTCTACCATTTTATCTCAACTATCGTCAAGATAAAAACAACACAACTAATCTTATTGCTAAAAAAAGCTCCAATTTTTTGGAGCTTTAGCATCCCGATACTTTGGGATTGCGGTCTGGACGGGACTCGAACCCGCGACCTCCGCCGTGACAGGGCGGCATTCTAACCAACTGAACTACCAGACCGTTGCATTATTGCGGTTGCAAATATACATCTCATTTTTTATATCGCAAACTTTTTGAACGTTTTTTAAAAAAATAATCGGTTACTTAAACTTGCCGCGCTCTACCATGTAGGTTGTCAATATTTTATCAAAGGATTTATTGATATCGGCTTCCACATATTTTATTTGGTATTGCCCGCATTTTAACCGGATGGTATTAAAATAATCAGCCACCGACGATTCATAGCTTTCTTTTATCATATCGGGATACAAATTGATAAACTCGCCCGTTTCAACATCTATAAAGCGCTTGGGCGTATTGTCAAAATCAAAATACAATTCCTTTTCTTTATCCATCACATGGAACAAAACCACTTCATGTTTATTATGTTTTAAATGCCTGAGCGCTTCAAACAATTGCTCATTATCTGTAGCTGTTTGAAACATATCGGTAAAAAAGAAAATCAACGATCGTCTGTGAATATTCTCAGCTATTTGATGCAAATACGCATAGGTTTCCGTCTTTTTATTAATGGGTTTTAAAACCACCATATTGCCCAACTGTGCCAATAACATTTGATGATGACGCTCGCTTCCTTTTTCGGGCGCATAAAAATCATAGGCATCACTGTAAATACTTAATCCCACGGCATCACGCTGCTTTTTTAAAATATGCATCAAGGATGCCGATGCCAGGGCCGAAAACCCTATTTTGTTCAAATGATGTATTGAAAAGTCTTTTATCTGCGGATAGTGCATGGAACTGCTGTTGTCAATGATTAAATGGCAACGCAGGTTGGTTTCTTCGTCGTAACGCTTGGTGAATAATTTATCTGTTTTGGCATATAATTTCCAGTCAATGTGTTTGGTACTTTCGCCTTGATTGTAAATTTTATGCTCGGCAAATTCTGCCGAAAACCCATGAAACGGACTTTTGTGCATTCCGGCAATAAAACCTTCAACTACTTGCTTGGCAAGTAATTCGAGGTTTTTAAATCCGCCGGTTTTATTGAGTTCTGTTTGTAAGTTCATAAGCCCCACCTAACCTCCCTAAAGGGGAGGAATTATTTAATCGTAAATCGTAATTTACATCACTTTATCAACAATACCATAAGCCACAGATTCTTCAGCGCTCATCCAGTGGTCACGGTTAAAGTCTTTCATCACTTTTTCAATGGCTTGACCACAGTTTTCGGCCAATAGTTTTGCACTCAGCTCTTTGGTTTTGATAATTTCCTGAGCGGTAATTTCAATATCGCTCGCCTGCCCGCGTGCGCCACCGCTTGGCTGATGAATCATTACGCGCGCATGCGGTTGTATATAACGTTTTCCTTTTTTTCCAACGGATAATAAAATGGAACCCATTGAAGCCGCAAAACCGGTACAAATGGTAGATACATCACTTTTTAAGGATGTGATACAATCATAAATTGCAAAACCGGACGTCACATAACCGCCGGGGCTATTGATGTATAAATGAATGTCTTTGGTTTCTAAAGCATCCAGATACATCAAGCGGTCAATTACATGTTTTGCCGATTTATCATCCACTTGTCCCCAAAGGAAAACCTTGCGCTCTTCAATCAATTTACTGTCAATGGCGTCTTGTATTTTTGTGTTTTTGGTCATATTCTTAAATTTTCATCTAAAATAAAAAAAGGTTTACCATTATGGCAAACCTTTTATCATTTCTTTTAGACTAAAGCAAAGAAACATCCATGATAAACTTATTCTGCCTGCAAAAAATCAAATTTATCACACTGAACACAGTTGAAGCGCTCACTTCAAATTCTCTTTTTTTAGATTAGCTTCGCTGAACCACTTCGTTGGGATTCCTCTGTTTCGTTCCGTTGCACTGCACTACAATCGGAATGACAAACTTCACTGTATTCCGACAGCTATCGGAACGGTAAGAATAACAGGGAACAAAAAAGAAAACTCCCGCCTTAACACAAGACGAGAGCTTTCAACGAAAAAAATCACACTTTATTTTTAATTTCTGTTCACTATCAGTTTTTTGACTGTTACATTATCGTTGTTTTTAATTTGAACAAAATAAACACCGCTGTTTAAATTTTCTGTGCGTATTGATGTTGTTCCTGTGGTTTTAAAAGTATCTATCACTACCTTTCCTGTAATATCCACCACTTTTATATCTGAACTTTCCGGAAGGTTTGACAGATATGCCATAGTTGTTGCAGGGTTTGGATAAATTGTTATTTTGCTTATCTCATTATCATCAATACTCAAAGAACAGGCATTTAACACCGCTTCTTCTGTGATACAATCTCCAGCATTACCCTCTATCCAATTTTCTCCTCCTTCTTGCAGATAGGTACAGAAATTAGGCAGATTACAGACTTCGAGCAAAGGATTGTCATAAATATCTAAACCATACCATTCATCTTCGTCTATATTTGCGAAATCTACATTCTGCAAAGCGGATATATCGGTTAATAGGGCATTTCCTCCGATACCGATTGCCCAACCTACAGAAGTCAAATTCTCTACTCCCGAAAGTGAGGTTAAAACATCATTATTGTAAAGAGCAAAGTATGCTCCCACAGAAGTCAGATTTTCTAACCCTGAAAGTGAAGTTAAGGCACTTTGATAAATTATAAATCCTTCTTCTCCCACAGAAGTCAGATTGTTTAATGCTGAAAGGGAATTTATTTGTGGATTAACCTCAATCCAAAGTCCCTTTGCAAAAGTCAGGTTGTTCAATCCCGAAAGCGTGGTTAATTGAGGATTTCCATAAATCATAATCTCTCCCCCCACAGAAATGAGGCTGTTTAAAGGCGATAAATCTGTAATATCAGAATCTTCGTCCCAGCTCCCTATAAGCAGATAACCTTCAATCTCTGTACAGTTCGGATAATCAACAAAAAAAGCATTAACCTCCGCTTGGGAAGTCAATTCAACATCAACAGGGCATTGAGATTGTGCAGGAACATCATTATGCAAACGAGCAATACGGTCTACCGTTTGACCATTATATGATGTAAAGTCTCCTGTAACCAGAATTTTTCCGTCAGGTTGTAAGGTTGTTGTTCTAATAGTACCTCCACCAAATCCTGTTCCTGTTTCAAATGAAGTGTCTAAACTTCCGTCCACATTCAGGCGTGAAATTCTGTTTATAGTTTGTCCGTTATAGCTTACAAACAAGCCACCTACCAGAATTTTTCCGTCAGGCTGTAAAGCAATTATACGAACCCGATTATTAAACCCTGTTCCGATATTAAAGGAACTGTCTAAACTTCCGTCCAGGTTAAGGCGAGTAATTCGGTTTACGGTTTGTCCGTTATAGGATGTAAAACCTCCTCCAGCCAAAATTTTGCCATCGGGTTGTATAGCAATATCATCAACAAAAGCATCATCAACAAATCCTACTCCAATGTTAAAAGAAGTGTCAAGCGTTCCGTCTGTGTTCAAACGTGCAATTTTGTTTACAGATTGTCCGTTATATGTGTCAAACCAGCCACCTGCCAGAATTTTTCCATCGGGCTGTATAGCAAGAGACGTAATAAAAGGAGAACCATAAAAATCGTCAAATCCTGTTCCGACGGCAAAGGAAGTATCAAGAGTACCATCTGTGCTCAAACGTACAATTCCGTTTCGGCTTATACCGTTATAGCTTGTAAATACTCCTCCCACTAAAATTTTTCCGTCAGGTTGTAAAGCAATTGACATAGCATCAGTGTTAAATCCTGTTCCGATGTTAAAAGAAGTATCCAGACTTCCGTCGGTATTTAGACGAACAATGCTATTTCGATTTTGATTATCATATTTATTAAAATATCCTACAGCCAGAATTTTTCCATCGGGCTGTATGGCGATTGCGTTAATATGATAAGTATAATTAGCTTCATCATTTCCGACAAATCCTTCTCCAATGTTAAAAGACGTATCTAAACTTCCGCCTGCATTCAGACGGGCAATACGTCTTTGAGTCTGCCCGTTATAGGTTGTAAAATCTCCTCCGACCAAAATTTTTCCGTCAGGCTGTACAGCAGTTGACTGTAATGAAGTAAAACTACTAAAAGTCCCGACATTAAAAGACGTGTCGAGCGTTCCGTCTGTTTGTGCCTGTGCTTTTACGCATACTAATAACAGGGCAAAAGCGATACTGATTTGTAAATTTTTTTTCATAAGTGATAAGATTTATGTATTTATAACCAAAGTTTATTTTTAAAAAATAATCTGCCAAAAAACAATGACGGACAACCTGATTGTTTGGACGAACAACAAAAAATATTGTTCAAACAGCTGTTTTATCGTAAATTGCCCTGTGTATGACAAAGTTTAGCTGTATAATAGTAGATGACGAGCTGATAGGCAGGATTGAACTGCAATCTTATGCCAAAAGGTCGGGCAGGTTTGATATAGCCGGTGTGTTTAGTTCGCCCGAAGAGGCACTTGCTTTTTTGGAACAAAACAAAGTAGATGTGCTGTTCTTAGACATTGATATGCCGGAGATGTCAGGCTTACAGCTTCGGGAAAAAGCAAAAGAAACCACCGCCTGTGTTTTTGTAAGCAACCATACCGAATATGCTATGGAAGCTTTTGCCTTAGACACGTTGGATTTCCTGTCAAAACCTATAGACCCGCAACGATTCCTGCAAATGACAGAGCGTGTGGCAAGCTATGTGGAAATTAAAAATAAAGCCGTCGGTTTTGACCTTATCAGCCAAACGCAAAACGGAACGATACGGGTAACGGAAAATTACCGCAAAGTATTGATTCCCGTTACAGAAATTGTGTATGTTGAAGCGATGCAGAACTATACCCGTATTGTAACACTGGTTAAAGAATATACCATATTGTTCGGATTTGGGTCGTTGCTGGATGATAACCGTTTTAGGTCGTTTGTGCGTATCCACCGCAGTTTTGCCGTTCAGAAACAGTTTGTGGAAAGTACAGGAGCAAACGGCATACAGATGAAAAACGGCGTAACCCTGCCGGTGGGACGAAACTTTAGGGATAGTGTGAAACAGATATAAACTAAAGTATAACCTGATGACTCTTTACCTCAAATATATCTTTACCGCTTTCCTGTTTTTCCAGACAGATTTTCTTTTTGCCCAAAAACAAGGACAGCAACGGATAGATTCTTTAAAAGTAGAGTTTGCGAATGCCAAAGTAGATTCGGTTAGAGTTAACATACTCAATAATCTCAGTAGAACCACATATTTGATGAGTGATTACGGGCAGGCAGGAAAATATGCTGAAGAAGCCTTGCAACTTGCTGAAAAAAGCAAGTTTAAAAAAGGAATTGCAGATGCTTACAACGGTATTGGAAATGTCTGTTTGAGTCAAGGCAACAACCCTAAGGCATTGGAAAACTATTTGGCTTCGCTAAAAATACGTGAAGAAATTGGAGACAAGCAGGGAACAGCCTCTTCTGCTCTTAATATAGGCAATGTGTATCGTGACCGGAACGATTACTTCAAAGCATTGCAAAGTTATCATAATGCTCTGAAAAGATATGAAGAAACGGGAGACAAGAAAGGTGTATCCGATTCTTACAACAGTATAGGGATTGTATATGCGATGCAGGGCAATTATCCTAAAGCGTTGGAAGGCTTTTTGGTGTCGTTGAAAATAAAGGAAGAAATTGGAGATAAATGGGGAATAACCAAAAGTCAGGGTAATATTGGAGGTGTGTATCAACAACAGGGCAATTATCCTAAAGCTCTGGAATACCACCTTGCTTCGCTGAAAATCCAAGAAGAAATAGGAGATAATTCCGGAATAGCCAGTACATACAACAATATTGGAGGTGTGTATCAACAACAGGGTAATTATCCTAAAGCATTGGAAAACCTTTACAGTTCCCTGAAAATAGAAGAAGAAATCGGACACAAATACGGAATGGTAATTTCGTATAGTAATTTGGGGTCTGCATATAATGACCAAAGTGACTACTCCAAAAGCTTGGAATACCACCATAAGTCATTAGAAATAAGCCGTGAAATAGAAAGTAAACAGATGATTGCAACTAATATGCTCAGTATCGGCAAACTTTATATACGCATACTTACAGATACATCCGGGTCGCTCCCACAGACAGTTATATCGTCTGCCGGCAGAAGAGAGTTTATTCAAACCGCTATTTCTTATATAGAAGAAGCGGTTGCGGAGTTTAAAGCACTCAGAGCGTTATACGAATATCAGGACGCACAAAAATCCCTCTCCATAGCTTATGAACTTTTGGGAGATACAGGCAAAGCATATAAGGCATTCAAAGAACACGTTATTTACAAAGACTCAGTATTCAATGAGGAAAATACCAAGGAGATTACCCGTCTGGAAATGAACTATGTCTTTGAAAAACAGCAGGATTCTATCCGCTTGGTCAATGAAAAAGAAATCGCTATCCGTGATGCTACACTTGAAACCAACCGCAAACAAAAATGGTTGTATATGGGCGGACTTGCCGGGCTTGCCGTTATAGGAGGATTGTTGTTCTACCAAAACCGTCAGCGAAAGAAAAACAATGAAAAGCTGGTTTTGCTCAACAGTGAATTAGACGAAGCAAACCGTGTTAAATCCCGTTTTTTCGGCATACTCAGTCACGACCTGCGTCATCCTGTTGCTTCTCTGGTCAGTTTTCTTACCTTGCAGCAGGAAGCACCCGAAGACATCTCTGAAGAAGATAAAAAGACGGTAGGTACGCAAATTTTCAGTTCTGCCAAAAACCTCCTTCATTCTATGGAAGACTTACTGCTTTGGAGCAAAGGACAAATGGAAAACTTCAAGCCCGAACCTAAAAAAATCACGGTCAATCAACTGTTTGAAGACACCAAAAAAGTGTTTTCGGGTTACCAAAGCATAAGATTTGAATACCACAATCCTGATGCTATTGAAGTTTTTACCGATGAAAATTACCTGAAAACCATCATCAGAAACCTGACCAGCAATGCCATCAATGCGTTTACCACCATCCAAAACCCGCAGATTATCTGGAAAGCGTTTCAACAGAATGAGAAAACGGTTCTCTCTATTACCGATAACGGTCCCGGAGCAACCCAGGAACAATTTAAGGCTCTGTATGATGAAAATGAAGTTGTTGGTATCAAATCCGGTTTGGGGCTACATTTAATTCGCGATTTGGCAAAAGCCATTGATTGTACTATCAAAGTAGATTCGCAACCCAATCACGGCACTACGTTTACCTTAGAGTTTGTTTAAAATTATTTTTTAAGAAATTTTATAGGCTTTTTTTGAGTGAAAAGAGGCAAATTTTCAAAGGATAGCAGAGCTATCGTTTTAAAATTTAACGAATTTGTAGCCGAAAAAAGGCATAAAAGAATTGTCAAAATAATTTTAAACAAGCTCTTAACATTTATCCAATAAAAAAACCCTTCAATCCTGATATTTCAGAACTAAAAGGGTTAACCTAAAACTTCGTGTTTAATTACAAAAGCGAATCTATTGCATCTGTATAAGCATTTTTTGGGGCAACACCTACTTGTCTCCCAACTACTTCACCATTTTGGAATACTAAAACCGTAGGGATATTACGCACACCATACTTAGCCGCAAATTCCTGATTTGCATCTACATCTACTTTACCCACTACTGCTTTACCTTCGTACTCCTGACTTATCTGGTCAATGATAGGACCTACCATTCTGCAAGGGCCGCACCATGCCGCCCAAAAATCAACCATTACCGGTTTACTGCTTTTTAATACCGTTTCTTCAAACGTTGCATCTGTTATTTCTAATGCCATAATATCGTTATTCTTTAATTGTTTTACTTAAATTTTAGTGTACAAAATTAATCAAAAATTTTGCCAAATCGTACAAGCTTGTGATTTGTTTTAATTATAACAAGATTGGTTGTGATTATATGCTTGATATCAATCTGTATCGTATTGATAAAAAAGCATAACACAGCTCAAAACAGCAACACAAAAATTAAAATAACGAGATGCTTTTTATTATAAATCTGTAACTATAAACTCACTTCTTCTGTTTAATTGGTGTTCTTCTTCCGAACATTTTACACCATCTGCACAGTGGTTTACCAATTGGGTTTCTCCATATCCTTTGGCTGTAAGACGTGATTTATCGATGCCTTTAGAAATTAACCAAGCCATAGTCGATTTTGCCCGTCTGTCTGAAAGCGATTCGTTGTACTTGTGCGATGAACGGCTGTCCGTATGTGAACGGATGTCGATTTTCATACTCGGATATTCGTTTAAAGCGTCCAGTATTTTAGATAGTTCTATTGCGGCATCGGGACGTATGTTTGATTTATCCAAATCAAAATAAATTATTGTAATGCCGTATATTTTTGCCAAATCGTCACCTATTTTTATAGGTTTCTTGGTTGGTTGCAATGTTACCGGAAGCTCGGTCGCGCCATTTTCATTGGGTGTTACAACCGATAATTCTCTGGCATTGTAGTCTTGTTTTTCGGCTCTTACATAAAACCTGACATTGCAATCTACTTCGCCAAAATCATAAAGTCCCTGTGCATCGCTTGTAGTTTCTTTTAATACATTGAATTTATCGTCCAGTAATGTAAGTTTTGCATTGGGCAAAATTTCTCCGGTTTCTTCATTGGTTACAATACCGGACAGCTTTTGAATACATACAAGCACCAATTCATTATTTTCAATGAATTTATAAATATCATCATTACCCACACCATTTTGTCTGTTGGATGTCAAAAAGCCTCTTTTGTTTTGATGATTGATTACATAACCAAAATCATCAAACGAACTATTAGCCGGCTCACCAATATTTACAGGTTCTTGCAACGTCTCGTCTTCTTTAATCTGTGATACAAAAATGTCTAATCCTCCTAAACCGGGATGACCATCTGATGAAAAATACAATTCGTTTTTACCGGATATAAAGGGAAAAGTTTCTCTGCCTTCTGTATTAACCGTTGCGCCCAGATTGACAGGCGTACCAAAACTACCATCGGGATTTATAGCTGCTTTAAACAAATCTGACTTACCTAAAGTACCCGGCATATCTGATGCAAAGTATAAGGTTTTTTCGTCCGTGCTAAGTGCCGGATGCGCTGTTTGGTACTCGTCACTGTTAAAAGGCAGTTCTTCTGCTTCTCCCCATTTACCGTCTTCGGTTTTTGTGGAACGGTAAATTTTAAGTAATGTCACTTTGTTACTGTCCGTTCCCTTTTTGCCCTGATTAAAGTTATTACGGGTAAAATAAACCGTTTTAAGGTCTTTTGTAAAAACAGGTGTTGCCTCATGAAAACGGGTGTTGATTTCGTTTGCAAACTTTTCCGGGCTCTCAAGAGAACCGTCTTCTTTTATGGTTGAAGCATACAAACGCGTGAAGGATTGACCTGTCCACGAGTGTTTTCTCTTTGCAATGCTTCCGGTATCTCTGGCAGATGCAAAGATTAATTTGTCGCCGTAATATGAGCTTCCATAATCTGAATATACAGAATTAATGCCGGCATCTTCTATCTGGTAACGCCCCGAATTATTCTTTATTTCCTGCAAATAATCCTTTTGACTGTTGGCAAGAATTCCTCTTGAATCACTTTGGTTTTTCTGATAGAATTTTGCCATCATCTGGTCGGCTTTTTCATAATTGCCAATTGCTTTTAGTGATTGTGCATAACGAAAAAAGTATTCCTGATCCAAATCTTCGGTCATTTCAAACAATTCTGCATACCATTTGGCAGATTCTTCGAGTTTTGCATTAAAATAATAGGCATTACCCAGATTTTGCAGTATTTCCTGATTTTTATACCCTTTATTGGCTATCCGTTCATAAGTTTCAATAGCATCAATATAGGCATAGTTGTCATATTTTTTCTCGGCTTTACTGGCAGCACGCTCTTGCGAATAGCCGTTAACAAAGCATAAACTCAACAATAAGGTGTGTATATAATTTATTCTCATGATTCAAGGAATTAGAAAAATCGGGGTGAAACGATTCGGTTATCACTACTAAACAATTCAAATCTCAAAAACACTTCGTGCGATCCCGAATTAAAATGTCTCAATTTGGTGGTCTCGTGGTCGTATCCATAACCTATGAACAATCCTTCGGTTACCTGAAATCCTGCCATAGCACTTACTGCGGCATCCCATCGCCATGCTGCACCAAGGACAAATTTCTCGTTAAACAAAAAGTTACCGGAAACATCGAGTTGCAATGGTGCACCTTCAACTGCTTTTGCCAAAAATGCCGGTTTGAATTTAAGGGTATGGTTCAAATCAAAAACATGACCGCCTATCAAATAAAAATGCATCCGTTCACGGTTTATTGCAATTTCGTTATTGCTATAGCGTGTGGTTTCAAAAAAATTAGGAACTGATAAGCCTATATAAGTTCTGTCTGAATGAAAATAAACTCCGGCACCAACATTGGGCGTAAACTCATTATTCAAATTCTGAAACTGAGGATCTGCCTGGTTTTCCATATTTAGTTTACCGGGATTTAAACTAAATAAATTGGCTGTCCCTTTAATTCCGAAGGATAACTTAAAACGTTCTGAAGTTTGTACAGTATAAGAAATATCCGCTGAAATAGCATTTTCATCAGTAGGTCCAATCCTGTCATTTACAAAAGATAATCCAACACCCAAATTACTATTACTAATAGGCGTGTTAATTGAAAAAGCGTTTGTTGACGGCGCACCATCCAGACCTACCCATTGTGTACGGTGTAATCCAAAAACACTCATAACGCCCCGGGATCCTGCATAAGCCGGATTAATGTTTATTGTATTATACATATAGTGTGTGTACTGTGCATCTTGTTGTGCAATTCCGTGGTAACAAACCAGTAGTAAAGCGATACATACTATTTTTTTCATATTCTGAAGATTTTATCAGAGTGTCTTAAAAAATTAAAACACTCTGAATATTTAGCTTTAATTGTTTTGAATGTATAAATAACCTGTTTTTTGTTTTGACTGCCCCGATAAATCCTTGTAGGTTAACACATACCAGTAGGTTCCCGACGGTAAGCCTTTATCGGCATTAACGGTTACTCTTCCATTGGAATAGCCATTAAACACTTTGTCGGCATTATTGTAACCTGAGGTTTTAAACACTTCTACTCCCCAACGGTTGTAAATCTCAACGGTATTATCCGGATAACAATCGATTCCCTGAATTCTGAAAGTATCATTAATTCCGTCATTATTTGGCGAAACAGCATTATTCACTATTATTCTGCATCCGTCAGGTAATTCAACTGTTGTTATATCATCAGGGTCTCCATCATTATCGGCATCAATATTCTCAAAGTTATTAGGGTCATCCGACAAGTCAGAAACAATTTCATTATTAGGGCTTACAGCTGTAGCTATTGCCTGATTTGAAATAGCCCCGTCTGCCAAATCTCCGCCTACTATGGCATAAGTAGCTGTGTAAACCGCAGATTCGCCTATCAATAATGTACCTTCTGAAGAACCTTGAGATGAGCTCACAAACGAAATCTGAGGGGCAGCACCATGACCGCTAAATTCCTGTTCTGAAACAGCAACATTGTTCAAGGTTGTATTACCTGTATTGGTTACTATAAACGTATAGGTTATTGTTTCTCCTGTTTGGGCATATCCATCAGCGTTTTCATCATTGAAATAACCTTCTTTGGTTAACGAAATACCCGGTAACTGCTCTAAAACTACAATCGTAGTAGGATCACAAGTTTCAACTTCAGGATTGCACGGCACAAACGGGGTTGGGTCTTCCGACTCATCAAATACATCTCCACCTTTTGGATCTTTTCCATCCACAAAGGCAATATTCAACACTTGACCAACATTAATATCTTCCTGAGTAATCACATAGGCTGCATTGTAAAGCCATACTTCATTAACATCAAGAATATTATTACCGTTAGTATCCCCTGACACATATACAGGTATCACAACAGGATTTGGCGCTTCAAACAACGGATCACTGATAACAATATCACTAATTGAAACATTTCCTGTGTTTGTCACT
>CAYVUB010000021.1:32038-46646 GCA_964454675.1 uncultured Flavobacteriaceae bacterium
TGCCGTCACCGTTGGTGTCAACATAAACACCCGTCTTGAACAGGGTCAGCTCAGGCGTTACAGGATTTACTGTAATGTAAACCGTTGCGGTGTCACAAGCCTGTGGTGTACCATTGTCACAAACCGTATAGGTAAACTGGTCTGTTCCTGCAAAGTTAGGATCATTTGGTGTATAAGTAAATTCACCTGTTGTAGGATTCATTACTACTACTCCGTTTGCCGGTTGGGTATTGCTTGATACTATTTGGGTATCGCCTTCAGGATCAACATCATTGGTTAATACATTTCCTGTAACAGGAGTTCCTTGATTACCGTTGAACGCATCGTCATTGGCATACGTATCATTCACTCCGTTATCAGGTAAAACCGTAATGGCTACTGTTGCGGTGTCGCATGCTTGAGGTGTGCCGTTATCACATATCGTATAAGTGAATGTGTCAACTCCTGTAAAACCTGTATTTGGCGTATAAGTAAATGTTCCGTCGCCGTTGTTTACTACTGTTCCGTTTGCCGGTTGCGTGTTGGAAGTTACCGTAAAGGTATCGCCTTCCATATCAAAGTCGTTGGCAATTACATTGATGTTCACAGCCTGACCTTCTTCGGTAGTTGCGGTATCATTATTGGCTGTTACCGTGTTGTCTGCCGGTGTTGGCAACGGTAATACTTCGATAGTTAGTGTTGCGGTGTCGCATGCTTGAGGTGTGCCGTCATCACAAACCGTATAAGTGTAAACCAACGTTCCTGTAAAATCAGTTCCCGGTGTAAACGTATAGGTTCCATCTGAGTTAAGCACCAAATGGTTCCCATCTGCATCGGTATTGTCTATTGGTGTGTAGGTTTGATTATGTCCTTCGGTATCGAAGTCATTTGTAGCCACACTTCCACTTACCGGCATATTTGCATATGTATTATTGATGTCGTTTTCTGCGTAAGTGGTGTTTGGTGTTACAGGCGTTGTTGTAACCGTATCTTCATTGTTAGTCAAATCAGAATCAGGGGTATCTGATGATACTGTTGCTGTATTTTGATAATCTCCGGTTGCGTTTACTGTTGCTGTAAAACTTACTGTTGTACTCGCCCCATTAGCAAGGTTTCCTATTATCCAAACAATCGTTCCGGCTGTGTTCACACCGCCATTATTGATTGTTTCTACGGTATATCCGCTTGGTATAACATCACTGATTTCTACGTTTTCCGCATTAGAAAAACCATTATTGATTACTTCTAAAGTAAAGGTAACTGTATCGCCGATGTTTGGCGTATCGTTGCTTACTGTTTTTTCAATAGATAAATCAGCTGTCGGAATGGTTACTGCTGCAGTATCTTCGTTATTAGTTAAATCCGGGTCAGGTGTTCCGGAAGTTGCCTCAGCTGTATTAGGATAAGGTCCGTTAGCATTTACCGTAGCTGTAACCGTTAAAATAGCTGTACTTCCGTCTATCATATAAAAATCATCCCACAAACCTGTAATAGCATCATAAGAACCTACTGACGTTGTATGACTTACGTAAGTATATCCGGCAGGCAAAAGATCTGTTACCTGAACTTCTTTTGCTCTGTATGGTCCTAAATTTTCTACTTCTATGGAAAACACAACCGTATCTCCTACGCTTGCACTTGAAGGGTTAACTGTTTTTGTAACTTCAAGGTCTGCCTCAGTACAATCAACCGCTTCGATGGCTACCGAAACCGTTACCGGTCCGCAATCTCCTGAAACCGCATATTCTACTGTTACGCTACCGGAACTTGTAAATGTCAGAACAGCTTCATTGGCGGTAGGTGTCAAGACACCCGGGCCTGACAATAAGGTAAAAGTTCCGCCGGGAATATCCGGAACAAGCCTTACTTCGCCATCCACACAGATGGTACCATCAGAATTGGCATCTACGGTAACCGTAAATACCGCCGGGATAGTTTCGGCACCGCATATCTGTACAGCTGCGGTAGCAAAAGTGAAGTTTTGTTCATTAACATCTGCACTCGAACCGTTACCCATACTACCTCTTACACGATGCCCAACGTAACCAAAGTTTTCGGTACATTTCATTGTAATCATCGTGGTATGACCTCCTGTTTCTACTGCCAGAATATCATCTGTTAAAGGACCATTTGGAATCCCCGGATGTACATTTGCAGTAGTACCGCGTCCCAACATATAACGGTCACTTGTATTAACTCCCCAGTTATAAAGCGCTGCACCATTAGTAATAACATTTATGGCTGCGTTACCCTGGTCATGTTCATTAGGGCTGATCCATTTGATATTGTTCATTACCGGTCCGGCAGCAGACGTGTATCTTGGCTGTTGCCATGTAATTCTATGACTATTTGTATTCGCCGGCCAATCACCAACTTGGTAAACATTATTACGTCCCATAGCATAGAGATTTCCATCTTTTGCCAGTACATAATAAGTAGGATAAGAAGAATTCCCTGTACCTGTATTAGTAGCCGATATCATTTTGACATCAATACCTGCCACAGGAGCTGCCATTTGTGTAGCACGGTTTCTCGCCAATATGTCACTACTATTACCTAAATAGCTTCGTCCCCAGGTCCATAACGTGTTGTCGCTTTTTAAGGCAAACAAAACATTAGGCGCACCTCTTAAAGCCACTACACCTGTGAGATCATTATTTGAGTCATCTTGTACTCTTACCCAAGTTGTAGTGCCGCCACCTTGGTTAAGGTTTGCATTTTGTGAAAGCACATAAGCCTCTCAGTTACAAGTGGTAATAGCGATGGTTTGAAAAGTTACAAACATCATTTTCACCTGTGCAGGCGTTACTCCGGCAGGTAAACCGGATGCGTTACTGCCGGTTGGCGATATAAGCTGCATTCTCCAGTTGGTCGTAAGTGAGGCAGCAACTACAATACCTGTTTCTCCCCATACGTGAAGTCCGGTAGTAGTAAGCAAAACACCCTGTACATTATTGTTACCGTTACCTCCCAAGCTTGCCTTTAAAGGCGTCCCTGTAAATCCGGGGAAGTTTGTAGTATTAATTTCTGTTGGGTCTAATAAATTGGACGCGGTAGTCGTAGTAGCACCGTGACCTATTTGCTCACCCCAAACCTGAAAGTTTCCGTTAGCATCTCTTACTACCGTAGTGTGAAAAGTAGATGTAAAGTTATCGTATTCGATGGTTGCCGCATCTGTATTGGAATTAAAACCAAAGTTTCCAAAATCAGTACCGGGACATCCTACTACGGGTGTTCCACACTGTGCGTTTATCTGGCAACTATATGTAAAGAGCAGAACAACTGCTAAAAATTTTATTTTCCGTAAAAAACGAGTAAGAATATTATCCATAAATTATAAAATTATAGTATTTTGTTTGCTAAACTATACGATTGTGTTACACCATTAATATCGATAAAATCTATCATAATATAGGTGCCTTTGGTGGCTTGTCCCTCCAATTGGAATTCGAGCGTGTTTGTGCCTTGCTGAAGCGTTGCCTGTCCGTTTTTCAGTTTTCCGGCAACAGAAGTCTTTACTCCGGCGGTTTTAAAATTTTGTGTATAAACTGCTGTGCTGTTATCGTAGGAAGCGAACATGGCATTTACTGTAAGAGTAGTTCCGTTTGCAGCTTGGTTTCCGGTTATATTTTTTGACAGTTTAACCGTTTTAAAGTCAAATACCATTTTTAACGGGCTGACCTCCAAAAGTATTTTTCCGGGTAAATGATTATGAGCGCACCCGTTAGGGTCGTAAGCTATATTTTCATTAATCTCAACAAGATAAACTCCCGGCTTTTCATAAACAACCTGAGTGAGTGAAGCGCCTCTGCCCGATGCTATCTGCTTATTTTCATTTGTATAAAAGACCGTCCATGTAACCTGAGCGGATATTTCACCTCCAAAGTCTTCAATACGGTCGCCAAAAGCAATGTGTTTTTTTTCCTCATAAACTCCGGGGAAATTTTCTGCCAAAGAATCTGAAAAAAACATTGCAAAACATAAAATTGAGAGGATTTTTTTTAGAAAGTGATTGTGTTCCATTATTATCTATAGTTTATTTTAAAATTTACTCATTTTCAAAAGCACACAAATTTAATCCCTACACAAAGGATTCTTATAAAGGGTAATATCTAAATTTCCGAATACTGACATATAAAAACCCGAATACTAACATATAAAAACAGATGTCAACTGAACACTAACACATTGTTTTATAATAATTTACATTAGAAACGTTGTCAATATATTCATTACACCAAACTTTATTGAATAGACCAATAATCTGCAAACACTTGGGGTTTGTGTATATAATTCTATTTATTTTTTAGCAAATGAAAAAAAGTTTATTCCGGCGAACAAAAATCCGCATACAACATAGATACAACATGATTTAAATGCATTGATTTACAGCACATAAACTGCAATAAAACTTTTCGATAATTGAAACTAGTCAAAAATAGTTTTTGGGTACTTCCTGCTCAAAAAGAAATGGACAGGCAATTTTTATGTCGAAAAATTAATTGTGATTAAAAAGAATGAAAATATTGATGTAAATCGATATCCGGGGACAAGGATAATTTTCTCCTCAAGCGGTTTTTTTTGGTTTGAACAGAGCGATGTTCCAAAAATGTATATTTTGCAATTTCTTTTGAGCTGAAATTCAAAAAAATCATTGCGCAAAGGGAAATTTCGGTATTGCTTAAATCGGGATGCCTCTGGGTCAGCTCCTGAACAAATTCCGGGTAAACTTCTCCAAATCTTATAAAGAATGCAGGGTCATTATTTGTTGCCAGTGCCAGCACATCTGTAAATGCGTCATTCACCTTTTGCTTTAATTGAAACGCTTCTTCCTCTTTTTCAGATAATAACTGTGATTTCTGCCGATACTTTAATATATAAAACAGCAAGCCCAAACATATTATTAAAAGGATTACTCCAACTATTGCAAAGGTTTTGACAGTTTCCTCTTTTTTATTCTTTCTCTCTTCTTTAAGAATAATATCAAGAGCTTTTTTTGATGCCATGACCGTTTCGTTTGCCAATTCATTGTCCACTAATACAGCTTTGTTTCTATAATAACCCGCTGAATCTATATTGCTTTTGGCTTCATAAGCAGACACAAAAGCTTTATATACCAAAGAAAGTTCGTTGTTCTTTATGCCGGTCGTGTCAAGATTATTCTTTGCTTTCGTATAATATGTAAGAGCCACGTCGGGATTACCTCTTTCCAATTCCATATTTCCCATATAACGCAATACGGCAGAAGTATAAGGAACTTTATGCTTGCGGGCAACAGAGATTGATTTATTGAAATGAACCATTGCAGAATCATATTTTTGTGATTCTGCATAATACTCCCCCATCAATCCATACATACTAACGAGATTTAATGAAACCGATGCTTCATCCCAACGGTCGAGTATGGCTTTGTTTTTGACCACATAATAATATAACGAATCCCAAAGACCTTTTGACCGATAGGCATCACTTAGGTTTTCGTAATTCAGTGATGAGTATAAATCGATGAGTTTAGAGTCTTTTGTTTTTTTGATATGGTCCAAACCTTTTTTAAACTCTTTTATAGCCCAGTCATGAAAACCCATCAAAATATATGTCCTGCCACGTACCCTGTAAACTTCTGATAACATCAAAGGGGTTTCTCCTGTATATTTTTCTTCTTCACACTTTGACAAAAATTCTAAAACTTTGTCATAACCTCCCATTGATGATAAAGCCTGAGCACTTAAAAAAATAGGATTTAGCCCTGCCTTCAGAATAATTATATTCTTCACTTAATGATTTTGCTTCTAAGGCATATTTTAAACTATTATAAACATCCACCTCGGCCTGAGCCTGACCTGACAATGACAACAAACTGTCTATCTCTTTTAACTTGACTGATTTTTTGTCTTGGGAATATGCCTCGGACGAAGCTATAAAAAACAGAAAACAACAATGGAAAAAAATCAAATAATAATCTCTGCCGAACTTCATAAACCTGCTCAAATTGTTAATAAACATGTAGGATAATTTACACAAAAGTAAAGAAAGTTTGTTGAAACCAAGCATTTGGCAAAAAAATGAAACTAATTCAACTTATAATACACATCATAATTCAATAATTCATATAACAGTTCGTGTGATATTTTCACTTTTTGCTTTCTGCCGGGCATGGTAAGTTTTAATTGCTCATCATTGTCATACACAATAAAATTAATCGTGGTATCGCCTTTATGCAGTTGTATTAATTCGTGCAGACTTTGTATGAATCCGGGCTGTAATTGTTGTAAATTTACTTGTATTGATAGTTTTTTTGCATAGGTTTCCATAACATCATGAAGCAGCATAAAATTTGAAAATTGTAATCTTGGCTCGCCTATTTGATTGCTATCTTTGTTTTTCCAGCCTTCTTTGATAAATACTTTTACATATACAAACGAGCTTTTTACCAGAAAATGACGAAACTTCAAATACTCTTCGCCGTAAATTCTGAACTCAAAACTATCCGTATAATCTTCAACGGTAAACGATGCCCAACCTTTTCCCATTTTGCTCACGCGATGCTGCACATCGGTCACAACACCGCCAAAACTCATATCTCTGCCAATATATTGATTCAAATGGTTAAACACACTTAAACCGGCACTGCAAAATGTATCCATTTCAATCTTAAAATCATCCAGCGGATGTCCCGAAATGTAAATCCCGACCACTTCTTTTTCACGGGCTAATTTTTCCATCGTGCCCCATTCTTCACAAGGCGGCACTTGCGGCTCGGCAATTTGCACATCGCTGGTGTCACCAAACAAGCTCACCTGTGCCGAATTTTCATTTTCCTGATGTTTGCTGCCATAACGTATGGCTTTTTCCAAAAATGTAATGCCATCGCCTTCATCATGAAAATATTGCGCTCTGTGTGTTTTGGCAAAACAGTCAAACCCACCTGCCAAAGCCAGGTTTTCGAATGCTTTTTTATTGGCGGCACGCAAATCGATACGCTTGGCAAAGTCAAAAATAGACTTGTAATGACCGTCTTTTTTTCTGTTTTCGACAATAGTGGCTACCGCACCATAGCCCACGCCTTTAACAGCTCCCATTCCAAAACGGACGGCATTGTCTTTATTTACCGAAAATTTATAATACGACTCATTAACATCAGGCCCCAAAACATTCAGCTTCATGCGCTTACATTCTTCCATAAAAAATGTGACCTGCTTGATGTCGTTCATATTATTTGACAACACTGCCGCCATATATTCTGCAGGATAATGCGCTTTTAAGTAAGCCGTTTGATAGGCTATCCATGCGTAACAGGTAGAGTGCGATTTATTGAACGCATAACTTGCAAATGCTTCCCAGTCTTTCCATATTTTTTCTAATATTTCCCTTGGATGCCCATTGGCTTCGCCACCATCCAGAAACTGAGGTTTTAATTTTTCGAGCAGGGCAAATACTTTTTTACCCATAGCTTTCCTAAGCACATCGGCATCACCTTTTGAAAAGTTTGCCAAACGTTGCGACAGTAACATCACCTGCTCCTGATATACTGTAATCCCGTAGGTTTCCTTCAGATTGTCTTCCATATCCGGAAGGTCATAAACGATGGGCTCATCACCGTGTTTACGTTTGATAAAGCTCGGAATGTACTCCATTGGTCCCGGACGATAGAGCGCATTCATCGCAATCAGATCGTCAAAAACGGTAGGTTTTAAATCTTTAAGGTGTTTTTGCATTCCGGGTGATTCGTACTGGAAAATCCCAACGGTTTCACCCTTTTGAAAGAGCTCGTAAGTTTTTTCGTCATCCAAAGGAAAATTATCGGGATCTAAAAGAATGCCGTGTCTGGCTTTAACAATTTTGACAGTATCTTTAATAAGCGTTAATGTTTTTAATCCGAGGAAATCCATTTTTAACAGTCCGGCATCTTCCACGACAGAGTTGTCAAACTGCGTGACGTATAATTCTGAATCTTTGGCAGTTGTTACCGGAACAAAATCTGTAATATCACTTGGCGTGATGATAACTCCGCAGGCATGAATACCGGTATTCCTTACCGAACCTTCTAAAATTCTGGCTTGGTTGACGGTTTGGGCTTCAAGGTCTTCACCTTCGGATATGTTGAGCAGTTGATTGACTTTTTCTAAATCTTCCTGACGAAACGTACTGTTAAGAGCTTTTTCGTCCATGTCAAATATTTTATTAAGTTTTGACATTGTTGGAATAAGCTTGGCTATTCTATCGGCATCAAACAAAGGTAAATCGAGCACACGGGCGGTATCCCGTATTGATGATTTTGCCGCCATAGTACCATACGTGATGATTTGTGCCACCTGGCTTCTTCCGTATTTTTTTATCACATAATCCATAACCTGACCTCTGCCTTCGTCATCAAAATCAATATCTATATCGGGCATACTCACGCGGTCGGGATTGAGAAAACGCTCAAAAAGCAAATCGTACTTAATTGGGTCTATATTGGTAATCCACAAGCAATATGCCACAACAGAACCTGCCGCCGAACCTCGGCCGGGACCAACCGACACTCCCATATTACGGGCTTCACGGATAAAATCTTCAACAATTAAAAAGTATCCCGGATAGCCTGTTTTTTTAATAACTTCGAGTTCAAAATCAATGCGTTCTTTGATTTTGGGAGTCATATCCGGATAGCGTTTTTCTGCGCCTTTGTAGGTAATGTGCTTCAGGTAGTCGTTTTCGCCACGTTTTCCGCCGTCAACAGCATCTTCGGGATTTTTAAACGTTTCGGGAATATCAAATTTTGGCAGCAGCACTTCTCTTGCCAACTGATAGCTTTCGATTTTGTTGATGATTTCGGTTGTATTAAAAATTGCTTCGGGAATATCCTTAAACAATTCTTTCATCTGGTCGGAAGTTTTAAAATAATACTCCCGATTTGGAAGTCCGTAGCGGTATCCACGACCGCGACCAACCGGTGTTGCCTGCTTTTCGCCATCTTTTACACATAATAAAATATCATGTGCATTGGCATTTTCCTGAGCTATATAGTAGGTGTTATTGGTTGCGACAACCTTGATGTCATGCTTTTTTGAAAAGTTTAAAAGCATTTGGTTGACGCGGTTTTCATCTTCCTGATTGTGGCGCATCAATTCAATGTACAAATCATCGCCAAATTGTTCTTTCCACCACAGCAATGCTT
The DNA here is from genome assembly GCA_964454675.1 of uncultured Flavobacteriaceae bacterium. GTDB lineage: Bacteria > Bacteroidota > Bacteroidia > Flavobacteriales > Flavobacteriaceae > CAYVUB01. Next base: position 41,178 of record CAYVUB010000021.1, read on the forward strand.
CTTCTGCCTGATTTTCACCTACGTTTAACAGTTTGCTCGGCACTTCGCCATACAGGTTTCCGGTTAAAACAATAAGGTCTTTTTTATAGGTTTCAATAATTTTTTTGTCTATTCTGGGCACGTAATAAAAGCCTTCGGTATAAGCCAGTGATGACAGTTTTGCAAGATTGTGATACCCTTGTTTGTTTTTTGCCAGAAAAACCGCCTGATAACCGTTGTCTTTCCGGGTTTTATCGGCATGGTTATCACAAACAAAAAATTCGCAGCCTATAACAGGTTTAATTTCACGGGCTACAGGCTGCCCGCCTTTGGCTATAGCTTCATCATTTTTGGCTTTTACAGTTTTATTATATGCTGTAAGTTCTTTGACAAAAAGAAATGCACCCATCATATTGGCATGGTCTGTTAAGGCCACCGCAGGCATGTTGTTTTTTATGGTTGCCGCTACCAAATCTTTGATGCTTATGGTAGATTGCAGCACCGAAAACTGTGAATGGTTATGCAAATGCACAAAGTCGGCATCTTTAAGCTTTTTAATGTTTTGAGCAATATCGTCTTTTGAAACTCCGGTTGTTTCCTGAAGCGATTCGAGCCGTTTTTTTATCTTATCGCTCTCTTGCTTAAGGTTGATGTGCTTAAAACCTATGAGCTGAATTGTACCCGGATTTTCTGTTTGGAAATTTTCAAAATAGTTTCCGGCGACATCCAATTGTTCCCCGGTAAATTCTTCACGACGTATGAGCTCAAGAAAACAGCGTGTAGTTGCTTCTACATCGGCAGTAGCATTATGAGCTTCATCAAAAGGAATATCAAATAAAACGTTGTGTAATTCTGTAAGTGTCGGCAGCTTAAACTTACCGCCGCGACCTCCGGGAAGTTTACACAAAACAGCAGTATCTTCTGTACAGGTATCCAAAACCGGAAGATTCAACAGTTTGCTTTGGGCAGATTCTCTATGAAATTCGGCTCCCATGATATTCAAATCGAAGCCTACATTATGACCAACAATAAATTTGGTTTTGCTTAAAACCTCATTGAATTTTTCTAAAACTTCAGACAGTGAAATACCTTGCTGCTGTGCCAACTCGGTAGAAATACCATGGACTTTCTCTGCATCATACGGAATGTTAAATCCGTCCGGACGCACCAAATAATCCTGATGTTCTATACAGTTACCCATAGCATCATGCAGCTGCCACGCTATCTGGACACATCTTGGCCAGTTGTCAACATCTGTTACAGGCGCATCCCAGCGTTTTGGCAATCCTGTGGTTTCGGTATCAAAGATTAAGTACATAAGCCTCTCTTAGTCTCCCTGAAAGGGAGAAACATTCGTTTATAATTTAGTTGATTTTTCTGAAAAGAAAAGAGTTTAAAAATACATAAACTTATCGCTTTTTTAAAATGAAAGTTATGAACATTTATCAATAAAAAACGCAACCATAATGGCTGCGTTTAAACTATTTTAAAATGTTATTTTACTGAACTCTTATCTTATAAAACACGCCTTCATTAAATCCTACAGATTCTAAACCGTCACTTGAAAAGGCAATAAACCGGAATGTCCCTGTGATTGTATTATTGGCTGTGTCAAAATTTTCAATGATAATTTCGCCTACTTCGGGATATACTGTTACACTTGGGTCGGGCGTATTAGCTGTTGAATATTCTGTTTGAGAAAAATCAACAAAATCTGCGCGTCCTGCACTTGTATCACTCACCAGATATGTTCCCGGATTGGAAGACGGCAGCACAATAGTAAACGTTTCAATATTATTTCCTGCGGTAATGGTAACACCTCCACCTTCATTTAAACTCGCATTAAAATATTTAGCCCTCCAAAGCTCATAATTTTTATTTGCCTGAAATGCCGGTGTACTAAATTCAACCTCATCCCCACAACTCGCTAACATTAAGAAAGTTATAAAAAGTGTAGCAATTTTTCTCATTACTTTATGTTTTGTTTCCAACAAATTGAACCGCTAATTAAATAAAAAATAACGTTTTTGAAGCCTTAAAAGTATAATAAAATTACAATAAAGTTTTATTTATCTTAAAATGATTTGTAATTAAAAAAATATAGTATCTTTGCGCCCTCATTAATAACAAAGGTCGAGAACCTTACAAATTAATTTTATATGCCAGTAAAAATTAGATTACAAAGACACGGAAAAAAAGGCAAACCTTATTTCTGGATTGTTGCTGCAGATTCACGCGCAAAAAGAGATGGTAAATACTTAGAAAAATTAGGTGCTTACAATCCAAATACAAACCCTGCAACTATTGACTTAAATGTAGATGGTGCTGTAAAGTGGTTACAGAATGGTGCACAGCCAACTGATACTGCAAGAGCAATTTTATCTTACAAAGGTGCTTTATTAAAGAACCACCTTGCAGGCGGTGTTAGAAAAGGCGCTTTAACTCAAGAGCAAGCCGAAGCCAAATTTGAAGATTGGTTAAACCAAAAAGCAGGTCTGGTTGACGCTAAAAAAGACCGCTTGGCAAAAGCGAAAGCTGATGAAAAAGCAAAAGCTTTAGAAGCTGAAAAAGAAGTTAATGCTAAACGTGAAGCAGAAGCCGCACAAGCTGAGGCAGAAGCAGAAACTGTTACTGAAGAAGTTGTAGCTGAAAGCGAAGAAGCAGTTGTTGAAGATGTAGCTGTTGAAGAAACTCCGGTTGCTGAAACAGAAGCTGAAGACAAAGGCGAAGAAGCATAAAAACAGTAATTTTTTATACTTTTAAACTCCGGTAGAAATATCGGAGTTTTTTGTTGCAACATAGTTTGCACATTCCCTTGAAAAAGGGAATCTTATGAACTATCCGTTTAAAGTTTTCCGTTTACACGGAAATAAAAAATAAATTTTCAATGCAAAAAAAAGATTGCTTTTACATAGGTAAAATCATAAAAAAGTACAGTTTTAAAGGCGAAGTCCTTATTAAACTCGACACCGATGAACCCGAATTTTACGAAGGTTTGGAATCTGTTTTTATTGAACTGCGTCAAAATCTCGTGCCTTTTTTTATAGAATCTTCACAATTTCACAAATCTGAATTATTACGTGTAAAATTTGAAGATGTCGATACCGAGCAGGATGCCGATGCACTATTAAAATGCGATTTGTATTTACCACTCGAATTTTTACCAAAACTTGATGATGGTAAATTCTATTTTCATGAAGTTATTGGCTTTACGGTAGAAGATGTCAATTTTGGTACTGTCGGGATTATAAAATCCATAAACGACAGCACCGCTCAGGCACTTTTTGAAATTGACCGTAATGGCACGGAAATCCTTATCCCGATGAATGATGATTTTATTAAAAACGTCAATAAAACAACCAAAGTCATTACCATGGAAACCCCGGAAGGGCTGATTGAGCTTTATTTGTAAGCCCAGCCTAAATCCTTCCCAAAGGAAGGGCTTTAACAATATGAACAAAAGTTTTAAATTTAAAGAATTTACTATTCACCAAGACCGGTGCGCCATGAAAACAGGCACAGATGCTGTATTGCTTGGTGCATGGACACCCATAACGTATCATCCGTTTGCGGTTTTGGATATTGGTGCCGGCACAGGAATTTTAAGTTTGATGCTGGCACAGCGGTCGGATGCCGGGGTTATTGATGCCTTAGAAATAGATGCTGCTGCTTATGAGCAATGCGTAGAAAACTTTGAAAATTCGGCATGGTCAGACAGATTATTCTGTTATCATGCTTCGCTGAAAGAATTTACAGAAGATATTGACGAGCGGTACGATTTGATAATTTCAAATCCGCCGTTTTATTCAGACACTTACAAAAGTGATGATAAACAGCGAGATTTGGCACGATTTAATGATGCAATGCCTTTTGAACATTTGCTGGAAAGTGTTTCAAAATTACTGTCAGAAGACGGTATTTTTTCTGTGGTTATCCCTTATTCCGAAGAAGATTATTTTATAACAACTGCTGCACGTTTTGGGTTATTTCCGCAGCAAATACTGCACGTTAAAGGCACAACCGAAGCGCCTATAAAGCGTAGTCTTATATCATTTTCGTTTCATAAAACGACTGTCCAGGTTTCTCATCTCATAATAGAAACCACACGCCATCAATACACTCAGGATTATATAAATCTTACAAAAGATTTTTATTTGAAAATGTGAAGATACTTATCTTTGAATGATTGTTTTAAACTGATAGAAAAAACGTTGGATAATTTTTGACAATAGTACTTTTGGCTTTTACGAGGTTTTTAAGGCAAAAGTTCTTTCAATTTAGCAGACAAGGTTTTTTCATCAAACCCTGATACTTTTGCAAGTATAGTTCCGTTCGTATCTATCAAGAAACTTTGAGGAATAGATGTTATTAAAAAATCTTTTGAAATCCCTTTTTTCATGCCTTTCAAATCCGACAGGCTTGTCCAATTCATACCATCCTGACTAACAGCTTTCAGCCATCTTTCTTTATTTTCATCTAATGAAATACTGACAATTTCAAAGCCTTTTGAACGGTATAAATCATACATTTCCCGTAGATGAGGGTGCAGTTTTCGACAAGGTCCGCACCAACTTGCCCAAAAATCAACCAAGATAATTTTCCCTTTAAACGGGTATAGAGATTGTTCTTTATTTTTTGTATCAAACAGAATGTAATCGGGAAGTTTTCTGCCAACTTTAAATGTTAATTTGTTCTGAACATCTTTATACAAATAAGTTTGTTGTAATTCGGGAGCTATTTTTTTAACTATATCATCAACATAATCTTCGTCCTCTGAACTATTTCTTATCATTGAATATAACAAATTTAAACTGTAATATGAATCTTTATTTTCCGCAATAAACTGTTTCATATATTGCTTTGATTTCTGTTTAAAACTGTCAGGATCTTTTTCCCAAAACTCCCATATTTTTCTTAAATAAAGTTTATTTAACTCGTTTATTTTTGAACCCTGTAATTCATATTGAGAAGCAGTCAATTTGAATTTTCCTCCAATAAAATTCATTTTGGCTCCCGGTTCAATCCAAAAATTATATACATAAAGATTACCAACCATATTAGTCTCGTAAATATTTTTTACTTCTAAAGTAAAACTTGTTGGTTCTGAGATATTACCCGAATATTTAAACTCTTTATTAAAATCTAATTGTAAACTATCCGTAATACGAATTCCATTTTTATTGTAAGAAACATAATATTTAGAATAAGCTAAAGTATCTATTTTTCCTTCAATGACAAACGTTTTATCAGTCATTTTTTGAGCATAACCCATAGCAGACGATAGAGATAAACCGATAATCAGCGTTTTTATTTTCATTTTTATTTATTTGCAAACATATATAGTCTCTTTTTGCTTCTAAATTAATGAGAAGGGAATCCCCTTTCTTTATAGTTAATGATTTTTTGGAGTATCATCATCAAAACCACCACAAGAATTGGTACGTCTTTCAGTACTTACGCTACAGTCATTATCTGTATTACAATTACAAG
>CAYVUB010000022.1:0-1243 GCA_964454675.1 uncultured Flavobacteriaceae bacterium
ATGAATTAGTTGGTTCGGGAGTAATTTCTTAAATTGCAGGAAAATTAACCCGAATTCTTGCATATATGAATAAGAAATTACTCTTCCTTAGTTTCGTGCTATGCCAGTTCATAACCTATTCACAAGAAGATGCATGGATTTATTTGACCGATAAGGAAAACGTCACTTTTTCTGTTCAAAATCCGCAAACCATTCTTTCGCAGCAAGCCATCAATAGAAAAAATGCACATGGTATCGCTATTGATGAACGTGATGTGCCTGTCAATGAAAGCTATATTGCCCAAATCAAACAGCAAGCGGGTATCACGGTTTTGGCAAAATCCAAATGGTTCAATGCGGTACACGTTCGTGGTAGTGAAGAAGCTGTCAATGTATTATCAGATTTGGGTTTTGTTGCTTCAATTGAATTTGCCGATAAATCATTAAACACCGAATCCCGTGCAGCACATCAAACCAATAAGCAAAATGGAGAAGAAGCTTTGGTCAATTTCAATTATGGTTCTGCATCCAACCAGGTGCAAATGATAAGTGCCGATGTACTGCATCTTTCAGATTATACAGGCGAAGGTATCACAATTGCCGTAATTGATGCCGGATTTCCAAATGTGAATACCATGGGAGCATTTCAGCGTTTGCGGGACAATAACAAGCTTTTAGGCGGTTATGATTTTGTAAACAGGACATCCAATATTTATGAATACACCGGCAATTCTCATGGCACACGAGTATTGAGCACCATGGCAGGATATGTTCAGGATGAGTACGTAGGTACAGCACCCGATGCGTTTTATTATTTATTCAGAAGTGAAGATGCCGCATCAGAAAATCCTGTTGAAGAAAGCTATTGGGTTGAAGCTGCAGAACGTGCCGATAGTCTTGGCGTACATATCATCAACACCTCATTGGGCTACACCACGTATGATAATCCTAATTACAATTATACGCCAAATGATATGAACGGCTTAACGGCTTTTATCACTCGCGGTGCCACTATTGCTAATGAAAAAGGAATGTTATTGGTTACATCTGCGGGAAATTCCGGTAATGGAAGTTGGGAAATTGTTGGCGCACCGGCCGATGCAGCAGGTGTATTATCGGTAGGTGCCGTAAATGCCGATGGTGTTTACGCATCATTCAGTTCAAGAGGGAATGCCACGCAGCCCACACAAAAACCCGATGTTGCCGCCAGAGGCGCCAGTGCATTCGTAATTTCAGAGAATAATACGATTGTGAACAATAGCGG
>CAYVUB010000022.1:1343-41329 GCA_964454675.1 uncultured Flavobacteriaceae bacterium
GAGGCGCCAGTGCATTCGTAATTTCAGAGAATAATACGATTGTGAACAATAGCGGAACGTCGTTTAGTTCGCCTATTCTGGCTGGTGGTATTGCAAGTTTGTGGCAAGCATTACCCAACGCCACAGCAGAAGACATTAAAAACTATGTGCGAATGTCTGCATCACAATATACCACGCCCGATTTCTTTTTGGGTTACGGGATTCCAAATCTGCAATTAGCGTTAGACATTGGATTATCGTTACAGGAAGCCGAAATTTTTGAGATTAAGGTTTTTCCAAATCCGGTAAATGACAGGTTGCATATCAAGTTACCGTCACAATCTGAAAATGCATCAATCATCCTATTTGATGTGCTTGGGAATCTTATTCTGGAAAAAGTAATCCTTACAGCTTATGATACTATTGATACATCAACCATGGCATCGGGCTTGTACCTGTTGAAAATTCAATCGGCAACACAATCAAAAACATTCAAATTAATAAAAAAATAAATGCCAAATAAAATCACGTCGCTCTTTAATATTCAATATCCAATCATACAAGCCGGAATGATTTGGAACAGCGGCTGGCGGTTGGCGTCGGCGGCAAGTAATTCAGGTATTTTAGGGCTAATCGGTGCAGGTTCCATGTATCCGGAAGTATTACGTGAACACATCCAAAAATGTAAGCAGGCAACCGATAAACCCTTTGGTGTGAATGTCCCGATGTTGTATCCGAATATTGAATACATCATGGACATCATTGTTGAAGAAGATGTCAAAATTGTATTTACATCTGCCGGAAATCCAAAAACATGGACTGCATGGTTGAAAGAACGCGGTATTACGGTTGTACATGTGGTAAGCAGCGTGAAATTTGCATTAAAAGCTCAGGAAGCCGGCGTTGATGCTGTCGTTGCTGAAGGTTTTGAAGCCGGAGGACATAACGGCAGAGAAGAAACCACAACATTGACGTTGATTCCTATGGTTAAAGAACAGTTGGATATTCCGTTGATTGCTGCCGGTGGTATTGCAACAGGCAAAGCGATGCTGGCGGCTATGATTTTAGGTGCCGATGGCGTTCAGGTTGGTAGTCGTTTCGTTGCCAGTAAGGAATCATCAGCGCATCAGGCTTTTAAACAAGTGGTTGTGGATGCCCGGGAAGGCGACACGCATTTAACTTTGAAAGAATTAGCACCGGTGAGATTGATAAAAAACAAGTTTTATAACGATTTGCAGGAACTTTATAAAACCTCGCCTACAGTTGAAGATTTAAAAACCTTATTAGGCCGTGCTCGTGCCAAACGCGGTATGTTTGAGGGCGATTTAGTGGAAGGCGAGTTGGAAATTGGTCAAATTGCAGGATTAATTCATGATATTAAACCTGTCAAACAAATTGTAGAGGATATGATGGCGGAATTTGAACAGGCTAAAAAAGAGGTTTCTAATTTGTAATACAACTCATAATTTAATTTTTACCATTAAGAAATTAAGGAAATTAAGATGTTCATTAAGTAATTCTTAATGCTTCTTAATGCCTTAATGTTTTTTAAAAAAAATCAGTTATTCTCGAAAAAACCCACTAATATCAACCTGATATAACCTGCTCAAGCCATTTTCGTAACTTTCAAAAGTTTTCATTAAAGTTTCGGTTGATGATTTCGTTTTAAAATCCGGTGCGATAGCATTTCGCTTACTTGTAAAATATAGTGTTTTGGTGTTCACATCTACAAACGGACAATAGTCCATTTTGTCACCATTAATGGTTTCTCCCATGTTTTTTGAAGCCGTCCATTCGCCATTATCATCTCTATAACTAATGTACAAATCGCCACTTCCAAAGCCTCCTTCACGGTTATAACACGTGTAAATCATAAAAGATTCATCAGGCGATACAAAAGCATTAAACTCATAACCTTCAGAATTGACACCGGTACCTACAGATTTTGGATTTGTATAAACACCGTTTTTAAATTCGCTTACATAAATGTTATCTTTTTGTTTCAATTCCGGATTATCCAAAGTAAAATAGATGTTTTTGGAATTTGTGACAACAGGGTAAAACTCATCCATAGCTGTATTTATTGGCGCACCCATATTAACAGGTTGCGACCATTTATCAGTTTTTGAAGGTCTTGTTACATACCAAATATCAAAATCTTTTACTTCTGTTGAGATAGCATCAAGCGGTCTGTTTGATGCAAAATAGAGTGAAAGCCCGTCACTTGAAAAGTAAGGCTCCAAATCAAAATACTGCCCCGAAAAAGAAATAATTTCAGGTTTACTCCAGCCATTTTCTTCTCTTTTTATACTTACCAATGCCGAAATGTCACTCATATAACTTTGCGCAGAAAATACAATTTCGTCTTGTTCTTTTGAAATAGCAACGTCTCTCACATTGGGAAATTGCGTTACAATATCATTTAAAAATGGTAAAATTTGTTTTTCAATGGATTGTGAATGACATATTGTGTTGAAAAAAAGAAAGATAAGCAAAAATAATCGTATCATATTTTTAAATTTTTAAGCTAATTTAAGCATTCAGCTTAAAAAGAAAAAGGGGACATAAATCCCCTTTTAATTTGAAACCTTTAAAAATAAATTTTTAAATCCCTCTAAAATAATATCTTAAAGTCTCAGGTGTCTGTTTTTTTAACCAAAAACCAATTTTTTTAAAAAAAAGACACGTAAAAATAATGGATTACTTTTTTTATTTATAATATTTGACTATCAAGTTATTAACAATTTTAATATGCGTATTATACTATTCATAAATAAATAACCTGCAAGATGTTATTTTGGATGAGCAATCCATTAAATTTGCAGGTTTAAATAGCAGCTTTGTTTAAACAATACACCAAAGAATTCAAATACAATTTAAATCTGGCAACGCCCGTAATTATGGGTATGCTGGGGCATACGCTTGTAGGATTGGTTGATAATATAATGGTTGGTCAGCTTGGTGCGGCAGAGCTTGCTGCAGTGTCGTTGGGCAACAGTTTTATTTTTGTTGCCATGTCACTGGGTATAGGGTTTTCTACAGCCATAACACCATTGGTGGCAGAAGCCGATGCCGAAAATGATTTTGGCAAAGTGAAATCGGTATTTAAAAGCGGATTGGTATTGTGTATTGTGATGGGTATTGCTCTTTTTTTTACAGTATTGTTAGCCAAACCTTTAATGCATGTGATGAACCAGCCTGTGGAGGTTGTTGCGCTGGCAATACCGTATCTGGATTTTGTAGCATTGTCATTGGTGCCATTGGTAATTTTCCAGGCGTTTAAACAGTTTAGTGACGGTATGTCGCTCACAAAATACCCGATGTATGCCATAATCCTCACAAATGTTCTTAATGTTATTCTTAACTATCTGCTTATTTTTGGAACTTTCGGGTTCCCTAAAATGGGAATACTTGGTGCTGCCATAGGAACTTTAATATGCCGTATTTTGATGGTTGTTTTTTTATGGTGGCTTTTGCGCGGCAGGGAAAAATCAAAACACTATATAACCAACATCAAGATTTTTGTTTTAGAATCTGTAATGATTAAAAAACTTGTAAAACTCGGTTTGCCAAGTGCTATGCAGATGTTTTTTGAAGTGGCGGTTTTTACGGCAGCAATCTGGCTGAGCGGTACCTTAGGGAAAAATCCGCAGGCGGCAAATCAAATTGCACTTAATATGGCATCCATGACCTTTATGTTTGCGATGGGTTTGAGCGTTACCGCCATGATACGTGTAGGCAATCAAAAAGGGTTGAAAAACTTTACAGAGTTGCGCCGTATAGCATTTTCCATATTTTTATTGGGAATGATGTTTGCAACTGTTTTTGCGGTTTTATTTCTGATATTTCATCAATCACTTCCTAAAATTTATGTCAATCTTGATGATGCCGCAAATTTTGCCGATACCTCAGAAGTAGTCAGTATTGCCGCAGTATTGCTTTTGGCTGCGGCGGTGTTTCAGCTTAGTGACAGCTTACAGGTAATTGTGCTTGGCGCATTGAGAGGCTTGCAGGATGTAAAAATCCCGACGGTTATTACTTTTATTGCTTATTGGGTTATAGGGTTTCCTATCAGTTTTTATTTGGGAAAACAAGATGCCTATGGCAGTTTGGGAATTTGGATAGGATTGACAGCCGGACTCACAAGTGCCGCAATAATGTTGTATATTAGATTCCGTTATTTAACAAAAAGATTAATTTCACAACATAAAAACCCTTAGTATGACCTTACCAAAGTTTATTTTAGGCGATAATACCGATTTTCCCGAAGCCATTTATATCATCCATACAGAGTTTCCACGGTTTATCATAAATCTGGAAAATGATGACGTAGAATGGTTTGAAGAATTTGACGAAGAAGATGAAAAAGAACTGGCATCTGAAATGGAATCTTTAATTCAGCAAGCCACTGATTTTTACGACAGAGAAATTTTAAGATACAATGATTGATAAGCTCATACAGTACGATGCAGAGCTGTTGATTTTTTTAAACAATTTAGGAACACCTGCATGGGATTCATTTTGGCTCGCAGTTACAGATAGATTTACCTTCTCGCCGTTATATCTCTTATTGCTGATTCTCATATACCGTAAAATGGGACTTAAAGTAATGTTTCTGTCTGTCATAATGATTGTTTTGATGATTACGTTTACAGACCAAGCCACCAATATTTTTAAAAGCGCATTTGAACGTTTGCGCCCTTGCCGTACCGAAGGCGTTATGGAGCACATACGGTTTATAGCCGAACGCTGCGGAAAATACGGATTCTTCTCGGGGCACTCATCCAACTCAATGGCGGCAGCGGTTTTTGGAGGATTATTGCTGCGTCCGTATTTTAAAAACCTGATTTTTATACTGTTGCTTTGGAGCGCTTTTGTGGCTTACAGCAGAATTTATGTGGGTGTGCATTATCCGCTGGATATTATATGCGGACTTGCCTTTGGCGCGGTAAACGGTTTTGGGTTTTACAAACTGTTTGGTTTTATAAGAACAAAATACATATTTGATAAGAATAAAAATTAATAACTACATTTATACCTTTAAAATAATTTAATACTGTAAAATGAAAATACTTGTTACCGGAGCTGCCGGATTTATCGGTTCGCACACAGCAGAACGTTTACATTCATTAGGTCATGAAGTTATAGGAGTCGATAATTTTTCGCCGTATTATAGTGTTGGTTTAAAAGAACTCAACGCCAAATCACTGACCGATAAAGGTATTGAAATTATAAAAAAAGACCTTCGGGATGGCAATCTGGCAACGGTATTACCTACAGATGTCGATTATATTTTTCATTTTGCGGCACAACCGGGAATTTCATCAACGTCAACTTTTGAAGACTATTTCAGTAATAATGTGATTGCCACAAAAAATCTTGTGGATTATGCCTTGCAATGTTCCGGGTTAAAACTGTTTGTCAATATTGGCACTTCATCTATTTACGGATTGGAAGCAACATTTACAGAAGATATTGCACCCGAGCCGGCATCACATTATGGTGTTACCAAACTGGCAGCCGAACAATTGGTGCTTCAAAAAAGCAGGGAAGCCAAATTTAAAGCGTGTTCGCTCAGATTGTATTCGGTAATAGGACCACGTGAGCGTCCCGAAAAAATGTACACCAAATTGATAGAACTGGGATTACATGATAAAGCATTCCCGTTATTTGAAGGCAGCGATGCGCACTTAAGAAGTTTCACGTATGTAGGTGATATTGTTGACGGTGTGGTAAGCGTTATAGGCAGCGAAGCTGTTGCCGACGGACAGATTTTTAATCTCGGTACCGAAGTAGAACATACTACCAAAGAAGGTATTGAAGCCGTTGAGCAGGTTATCGGGAAGCCTATAAAACTCAATGTTATTGCCAAACGTGCCGGCGACCAGCTACGCACAAAAGCTAACATCGATAAAGCCCGGAAACTACTTAATTACAATCCGTCAACCACATTGCTGGAAGGTGTAAAAGCACAAGTGCAATGGTATAAAACTAATTTTTGGAAAGAATAGCCTTAACAACAGACATTAGTTTTTCATTACCGGTTTCCGTCGTATTTATAGCCAGGCTGTTGCCATTGTAAGGCTCGTATTTTACAGGATTTGTCACATTAAATAACCCAACGGTTGTAACGCCCGATGCACTTGCAAGATGCATCATACCGCTATCGGCACCAATAAAAATGGTCGAAGCGTGAAATACCGATGCAATTTCACGGATGTCCTTGCTGTAAAATGATTTGGCTTTAAAATCTACCTGTGAGACGTTTTCAACCGGCAGCATTTCAAAAATGTTATAATCAGGAAAAGATGAGGTTAAGGTGTTGTGAAAATCAAGCCACCATTCTTTTGAGTGGCATTTTGCGCCTGTGGCAAACGTAAATATGCAGATAGTCCCTTTTTCAGGATTAGAAATTAGAGAATTTAAGATTTTTTTGCCGTTGTTTATTTCCTTTTCTGTCAGTTTAATGTCCGGCACAGGAATAGGATTCGTGTTTAATTCTTTGGTAATTCCCGATTCAAAAAGGATGTTTCTCAGGTTATATATGGGACGTTTTGCAAAGTGAACATAATCTTTAGGCATATCCGGTGTGTCATCGGTACTATTTCCATAAAGTTTCATTTTTGACCTTGAAAATTTAGTTGCCAGCCTTCCCGATGATGATTTTATATCGGCATTTATAACCAAATCATACGAATGTTTCCTGAGCTTTACCCAAACTTTTAAATAGTTGACAGGCTCGTTGAGCGGCTTTTTTGGTAATGGTATAATGCGGTCAACCTGCGGATAATTTTCAAAAATAACAGGTGTTATGCCGCCTTTGCTAAAAATATCTATTTTACAGTTTGGGAAGGTTGTTACCAGTTCTTGTACCAATGGCGTTACCAAAAGCATATTGCCCAAACGGTGGTTTGGTCTGCTTATTAAAATACGTTTTACCTTTAAAACATCTATTTCACTAAAATTTTCAATACGGTCATTGCCTAAATTGCGTGTTAACACGTACATGAATTTTCTTCTGAAATTATTGATTGATTTTGGTACTTTCATACGGTGGCGGTTGGTTTACTTAAGTTTTAAAAGCATTTCTGCGGCGGCAAACGGTGTTGTTTTGCCATCTTCAATAAGTTTAATCTGTTTTTTTAATTCGGATGTGACTTCCGGATTATCAAAAAACTCAGATTTTAAGCGGTCTTCAATGGTTTGCAATAGCCAGAATTTATTTTGTTCCTTGCGGTGTTGCTCAAAATAGCTTGAATCCTTCACGAGCTTTACATAATCCTGAATCATTTTCCAGACATCGTCAACACCTTCTTTTTTTAAGGCGCTTGCAAGGGTAATTTTGGGTTGCCATCCGGAATCTTTTAACGGATACAAATGCAAGGCTCTGTTAAATTCGGTTTTGGCAAGTTTTGCGGCTTTTACATTATCGCCATCGGCTTTATTGATAACTATGGCATCGGCCATTTCCATAATACCTCTTTTTATACCTTGCAATTCGTCACCGGCACCGGCAAGTTTCAACAGTAAAAAGAAATCGACCATACTGTGAACAGCTGTTTCACTTTGACCCACACCAACGGTTTCTATAATAATAGTGTCGTAACCTGCCGCTTCACAAAGTATAATGGTTTCACGGGTTTTACGCGCTACGCCGCCGAGCGATGTTCCCGATGCCGATGGACGTATATACACATTCGGGTTTTTTACCAAATCTTCCATACGGGTTTTATCACCCAGGATAGAACCTTTGCTCAGCGTGCTGCTTGGGTCAACTGCCAGTACCGCTACTTTTTTACCTAAAGTTGCTATATAGCCGCCAAAGGCTTCAATAAACGTGCTTTTGCCAACACCCGGAACACCTGTAATGCCTATGCGCAGTGAATTATCGGCATACGGTAAGCACTGCCTGATGATAGTATTGGCTTTTTCCAGATGCTTGCTGTTGGTGCTTTCAACCAGTGTAATGGCACGGCTTAATGCGGTAATGTTACCCTTTAAAATGTCTTGCACCAAATCATCAGATGATGGCTGCAGCTGTCGTTTGTTTTTAAGAGCATCCACAGCAGCAATATTGGTAATTCCCGATTCGGAAATTCCATCCTTTTCCTGTAATGCAGACTGTTTTGGTTTTTTATGTTTCAAAACGACAGTTTTAAGGTTTCAATGCTATCAAAGTCTAAGCACTTCCATAGGTACTTCTACTTTTGTTAAATCCCATGCCATGGTAAGTTTTAATCTGTCGGTAGTATTATCGAAGGCAATGGTAAACTGTTCAACCACATCATCCAGGTGTTTTACAGGAACTTCAAATTCCATAATGTCATATTTAGGGTCGCGCATGGGTTTCATCTGCTCGTCAACGCCCCACGGATATTGCAAGGTGTTAAACATTACCTGCCATACAGAATCTTTGGGTACCGTCCATAAGGTGTAAGTGCCGGCAGGTAATTCCATACCGTCAACCATCAAACTTTTGTTGGTGGTAAATGTTGTGGCTTCGTTGGCACCGGTACGCCATACTTCATTAAAAGGCACCAAAGCACCAAATACTTCACGCCCTTTTTTTGACGGACGATTGTAAAAAATTTCCAATTCCAAATCATTCAATTCAAACCTTACGGTATCTTTTGGGCTGGCACGAGGCGCAAAAATATTTTCAACAAAATAAGAATAGGCAAATAAACCCAAGGCAGTTATTGCCAGGACAATCATAAGACGCTTTAAAAACGTATTCATAGTTAGTAATTCAATGATTAAAAGTGACGATAAAGATAATTTATTTTAAGTCCATAACGTAGTTTTACGGTAAGTTGATATTAATTTTTTCAAAAAAAACACCAAAACTTGCAACATCACAATTTTTTAATCGTCTTTATGGCGAACTTAACTAATAACCAAGAGTAAACTAAAGCATGTTTCAAATTGATATCATTGAAAAATGCAGGCAAAACAACCGTTTGGCTCAAATGCAATTATACCGTCAGTATTGTGATAGTATGTATGTTGTAGCTATGCGATTTGTAAAAGATGCCGCTGAAGCAGAAGATGTAGTGCAGGAATCTTTTATAAGAGCGTTTGGTAAACTTCATCAGTTTAATGGCGAAGTAACTTTTGGGGCATGGTTAAAACGTATCGTTATTAATAAGAGTCTTGACGTACTTAAATCAAAAAAGCAGTTAATGCTGCCATTGAATGAGGTGCACCTTAAGGTCGTTGATGAGGCTAATAATAACGAATGGTTGGCAGATGATACGATAAGTTTAAATACCGTTAAAGGATGTATTGAAAAGCTTCCCGACACTTATAGGTATGTTGTGATGCTGTATTTAATTGAAGGCTATGACCATCAGGAAATAGCAGAAATTTTAAACATAAGCGAAATTGCATCACGCACGCAGCTGTCAAGAGGAAAACAGAAATTACAAGAATTGTTAAAACCTGTAAATTATGGCACAAGACATTAGAAAATTGTTTGAAGACGACCAAAAAGCATCCAAACAAAAAATGCCTCAAGGTCATGAAGACCGCTTTTTTGAAAAGTTAGAAGCGGAATTCCCAGTAAAAAAGCACCAGAATCGCTTCATTATTTATAAGATAGCGGCAAGTTTGGTAGTGCTTTTTGGTTTGAGTTTTGGAGCGTATCAGTTTTTTGAATCGCCTATTGATGTTGTAGAACCAAAACAAGAGGTTGTGACTTTAAAATCCTTAGGTGATATATCGCCCGATTTGAAAAAAGTTGAAGATTATTATATAGCCAATATCAATCTTGAATTGTCAAAAGTGAAACTGACTAAAGACAACAAAGAAGTTTTTGATGGTTATATCGCGCAACTGGAAGAACTCAATAAGGAGTACAAACGTTTAACGTTTGAATTAACCGAAAACGGACCTAACGAGCTTACCGTAAGTGCGCTTATCGATAACTTAAAATGGCGTTTAAACTTATTGTATCGATTGAAAGAACAATTAAATCAATTGAACATTTCTGAAGAAACGCTTCAGAATGACATCTAAAAAAACAATAAAATGAAAACTATAAAATTACTGATGTTTTTACTCATGACCTCACTGAGTGTCACAGCGCAAAAGCTCAATAAACTATCAAAATCTGTTAATGTGACTGGTGATGTAACCATCAATTTGAATACCAGTCATACCAATATTGAAGTAGATACCTGGAACAAAAATGTGGTTGAAATTGAAGCCTATATTGATGGCGAAAAAGTATCAAAAGAAGACTTGCAAAAGGTTTTAGAAGGATGGAATGTAAGCGTAAGCGGTTCAGGAAACGAAGTAACCATTGAATCAAAAGGTTCGCAAAATTCCTGGGCGTATGGTTATGATTTGTCAGGTTTGAAAGCCTTGAAAGAATTGCAATTTAGTCTGGCAGATTTACCGGAAATGCCAGCAATTCCTACGATACCGGCAATGCCGGAACTTCCTGAGATGCCAACAATGCCCGCTATGCCGGAACTTCCTGAATTGCCTCAAGGTATTGGAGTAGTCAATTTTGACTATGAAGCTTATAAAAAAGACGGTGAAGCCTATTTGGAAAAATGGAGCAAAGAGTACGAGACCAAGTATGGTAAAGAGTACAAAGAAAAAATGAAAGCTTGGGGTAAAGATTTTGGTGAAAAGTGGGAGAAAGAATATGAGCCTAAAATGGAAGCCTGGGGCGAAAAATTCGGAAAAGAAATGGAAGAACGCGCTAAAGCAATGGAAGAAAGAGGCGAAGCTATGAAGGAACGAGGCAAAGCTTTGGAAGATCGTAAAAAATCTTTAGCAGATCGTCAAAAAGCCTTAGCCGAAAGAGAAGAAAGTTTAGCAAAGTCTTTGGAAAGTAAAATCAATACCAAAGTCAAAAAAACAATCAAGATAAAAATGCCTAAAAAGGCAAAATTGCAGATGAATGTGCGGCACGGCGAACTCAAGTTTGCCTCGGTCATTACCAATGCCAAAGGCGCAATTTCGCACGGTACTTTAACAGCTAACGACATTGATGGAAGCCGGACTTCCATCAATGTTTCTTATTCACCGGTGTTGATTGACAACTGGAATTCAGGTGAATTGAAGCTCAATTATGTGGAAAATGCGATGATTCATAAAGTGAACCGTATGGTGCTGGGTGCCACATCGTCCAATGTGACCATTAATAATTTATCGGGCAATGCAGTGATTGATGGTAGCTTTGGTGCGTTGCAAATCGCGAATATTTTGGATACGTTCAATAATCTCAATGTGATATTGGAAAACAGCGAAGCGATTTTAGTATTGCCAAAAACCAACTATAATTTGCAGTACAAAGGCAATCGCTCAAAATTTAAACATCCGAAAAACAAAAACAATACAACGTCTTCATTTTCTACAGGCGATATGAACAGTGGTAAAACCATTGTGGTCAATGCGAAGTTTAGCGAAGTCAAATTCCTGTGAAGACAGGAATCTCGGACTTCAAATGCCTAATTTATGTTAAAATGGTTCAAGTCTAAAGTTTATTTTAAAATTAAAACAAGAAACCTTTAGGTTCAGCAAAGCTAATCTCGGTATTGGATTAAATCAGCAATGATTTTCATTCTCTGTAAAAGAACTCTCTTACAACATAACTGTCAAGAGTCAAGTTGTTGTTCAAATAAGCATATTCAATATGATTCCTATGTTTATCTTGCTTAATGACAATTAAATTCAATGTTGAATGTTCCACTTTTCCGTTTAGGTATGTTTCTATATACCTTACTCCCGAATTGTCAAAATCAGATATGTATTTGGTGTGTTCTATAAGTGTTTGAGTGCTATCTTCATTTATTTTATAATAAAAATTTTCACTTATATAATCTCTAAATTCTTTGTTAAGTGTTGTATTAAATTTTGAAAGCAGAGTTGAAGATTCATTAATATAAATAAAGTTTAATTGGTCTATCCAATGGTATTTTCCCATACTCAATATATTTTCTTTATTATCATATAAATACCTTTTACGTTGATTTCCTTCTCCTTCAAAAAGATATTTGAATTCGTGGATTTTATCTTTTGAATAGCTTTTTATGTTTCCCTTTTTTATATTATTGTTTTCATCAAAAAAACGCTCATCTGTAGCTATTAGTTTAGAGCTGTCTATTTTCCATTGATTATCAGCTATTTTTTCTAAGTTTTTGTATGTTTTGGTAATGGTTTTTTCTATGTTCCCTTTAAAACCATATTCTTTAGCATCATTGTGTTGCGGATAAATTAAATTGGAAATAAAAAGTAAAAAAATTAATACAATAGTTGCTCTCATTTAATTCGGGAATAGCTTGTTTATATACTAAATTACAAATATTTATGACAAAAGCAAATAGGAATTTCAACCCTTCACCCTAACCGTATGCGTCGCAATCAAATCCAAGCCAATATAAAGATGCACATCATAAAAGCCCGTGCGTTCAAAAGCATATTCAATAGTCAGGGTATTATTGGTTATGGTGATGATTTTTGGGTGTATTTTTTTACTATCGTTACCATTATCAACCAAAAGCGTCACATCTTTAGTTGCCACAGTTTTAAGAAGCTGGCATTTGAAGGTCACGGTTTCGTTTTTCTTTAGCTCATTGTGCATTTTTGTTGGTTCATAGTAAGCACTAAGATTGGTGTAGGTTTTACCGTAAATAATAGGCGCATCTAAAAAATCTTTAAAAGTAGGTGGATTACTATCCAACAAAAACCAGGTTGAATCCACAGGATAATGGTTGACGGCAAAGAGTTTCGGGTCTGCCAAAAAGAAGCCGTCATTATAGTTAAACTCAAAAAAGTTAGAAGCGTTTGGTATGCCGCTTGCCCAGGTTGGGTCGCACAAATACCATTTTCCGTTGAGTTCAACCGCGTTCCAAGAGTGATTGGGTACATTGAGCCGGTCAACAGGTGTCGTACTTGTTTTGCCGTAGCCATTTACAATTTCGCAATTGATATTTGCCAGTTTTGAAAGCTCTTTTACCAAATAGGCATAACCTGTGCAAATGGTTCTTTTGTCTTCCAGTAATGTTTTAAAAGATAGTTTTCTAAAACGCTCATTCCAGTTTTTAAGTTTGATGCTGTCGTTTTTAAACCGGTGCCGTTTTCGCATGTTTTTTTCATACAGGCGGTAATCATTGGCGATATTGTTACAAACCCATTTGTAAATGGCTCTGAAACGTTCGGCATCTGTGGTAAGCTGTGAAGTAAGTTTGTGCGCCAATCCGGGCAAATTATCAAGACCTTCATTTTTGCATTCCAAAGCAATGTTGTCTGCTCTTTGAAAATTGATATGTTCAAAATCAGATTTTTGTGCAAAACATTGGAATGCAAGTATGAAGAAACCTATATATAGCAATGTTTGTGTTGAAACGAAGCTATGAGGCATTACTTTGACCGCTTGGATTTATAGGGTTTGTCGGCATTTAAGGCACCCATAAATTCGAGCAGATCTTCGGTTAAAACCAGTCTTAAAAAGGTTGTGTCATCTTTAATTTTTATCTCTAAAGTTTCATAGCCCAAATGGCTTATCAGTAAGATGTCGCCTGTTTTTAAGGTTGTCGGAAATGTAAATTCTCCTTTGTCGTTGGTTGCAACTCCTGTTTTAGTGCCTTTTAAAACAATACTGGTGCTTTCTAAAGGTCCTTTTTCATCGCTGATGGTACCTTTAACGGTTCTTTCAGATTGCGCATAAGTGGTATTAAAAGCCAGCGACGCAATCATAAAGGCTATAAATAAGCCTGATTTTTTGATAAGTGTAAATGGTGTGTTCATAATTATAATATTTTGTTTTTATCAAATCTACAATCAAAAAAAGCATCCATAAAGCTGCAATGAGTAAACAGACGCTTTGGATGAGTGAATATAGGTTATTTTGAAGAAAATAGCAATTTTATTATATGGGATAGCTTTGCTCAACCTAAAGATTACTGCTGTAAATCCCAAATCTTTCGGTAAATGATTTCTATTTTGGTGCTTGTCCTATATCCAGACGGGTGAATTTTCCTTCTTCATTTTGATGGAATTTGAAATAGACCCTAAACGTTCCCCATTGTCCGGCATAAAAATCCCCGTAAATATCTTTTCCGTTGTTTTCAACTTTGTCAATGCTTAAAAACTTTTCATTTTTACTGAAAGCATTTTCAAAAAACGATTTAAAATCAAGAGTTCTGCCATCATCGGTAAAAACCGCAGTGTCTGTAAAGTATGAAAACCATCGTTTTTTATCGCCGTTTTGCAAAGCATCAACAGCATTTTTTACCGCTTGGTTTGTAAGAAGTGATGTATCCATAGTGTTTTTAATTTCGGTTGTCTGCGTTTTGTTTGATTGCCCGAAAGCGGAACAATTAAAGAAAACGATACATACCAATATGTGTAGTTTAAGTATCAAAATGATGTATTCTTTAAAGGATGCTGTAAATAAATAATGACCAAATTCAATAATAAAAACGGAATTTCTATGGCTACTCCTTTCAAATCTTTGTTTAATAACTGTAAACAAATAATCATCAGAATTCCTGCTGCCATAAGGAAATTTCCCCATACAAACGTTTTTGGGAACAGAATTAAAGCCGAAGCAATCAAAGTAACGAGTCCGTTTATCACAACAACATTTTTACTGAAATTCCATTTACCGAACATTTCCAGCATTTCGGGTTTTGCCATCAGCATATTCCAACCGTGTTTTGTTCCCATAAACACAGCAAAAAGAATCAGAATTGAATTGAGTATTTTTATAATCATAGCATTTGGTTAATTACGAATTACGATTTTAAAAGTTTCTATTATGCAATTTATAAATTATAACTCATAATTCATTAATTAATATTCATGATTCTTTATAACTCCAAAATCGTAATTCGTCAATCTAAAATCAATTATCTTGTTGTATAGCCGCCATTTGCAAAAATGGTTTGTCCCGTAATCCACCAACCGTCTGTTACCAAAAATTCAACAAGCGGAGCAATGTCTTTGATATTGGTTAAACCTCCCAAATCAGATGCTTGTTTGTGATAAGCAACAGCATC
This sequence comes from uncultured Flavobacteriaceae bacterium, assembly GCA_964454675.1. Lineage (GTDB taxonomy): Bacteria > Bacteroidota > Bacteroidia > Flavobacteriales > Flavobacteriaceae > CAYVUB01. The sequence continues at coordinate 16,337 of CAYVUB010000022.1, forward strand.
ATCACTTTCCTGTCCGTAGAAGAAAGGTGTGTCCATTGGTCCGGGCGCAACTGCTGTTACGGAAATTCCACGTGAACCAAATTCTTTTGAAGCGGCTCTGGTAAAATGCTCAACAGGTGCTTTTGCTCCTGCATACGTCGAATAATATCCCGTAAACGCAGCCAGTAACGAAGTTACAATAGTGTTGATTTTTCCGTTATCGTTCAGCTTTTTACCAGCTTCCTGAATGAAGAAATAAGCCACTTTAGAATTGATGTCACTCATACTGTCGTATTCTTTTTCGGTAGTATCTGCAAAAGGCTTTTTCAATACTTTACCTACGGTATTGATTGCAATGTCAATCCCTCCGAATTTTTCGATGGCAGCATCAAAAAGTTTGGTGATGTTTTTTACATCTGTCAAATCTGCCTGAAACAAAAATGCTTCTCCGCCTGCATTAGTAATGTCTGCCAAAGTTTTTTCTGCCTCGGCTTTTGTGCTGTTACTGTTGTAATGAATAGCAACTTTAGCTCCTTTGGCGGCAAAATCACGGCTTAATAATCCGCCTAAATTTTTTGCGCCGCCTGCAATAAGAACTACTTTTCCGTTTAAATCATTTCTTGCCATAATAAACTGTTTATTGATTAATAATAAAGCAAAGGTCTGTATTACAATGTGTTTTATTATGGTGAACTTTTCGGGACTTTTAAAAAGTGCTTATTTTTTGTTTTCTTTTCTGAATTGCCCGGGCGTTTTTTCTGTAAATTTTTTGAAGAATTTTGAGAAGTTTGACGGGTCATAAGTAAGTCTTCTTGCTATTTCGGAAATGGATAAATCGGTTTCTGTGAGCATAATTTGGGCTTGCTCTATGATTTTCAGGTCATAAAAATGACAGGGATGATTTCCGGTTTCCTTTTGAACGGTATCGGTTAAATGCTTGTGCGAAACAAACAGCGCAGCGGCAATGTGGTTGATTTCCATGAACTCCGTTACTTGTCCGGAAACGACTTCAGAAATGTGTTTGTCCAGAAACTTAAAATAGGTTCCGGTAATTTCCTTGCCTCTGTTTTGTATGGTTTTATCTGGTGTTTTCATTGTGCCGAAAAATACAAAAATGCAACAATATGCCGGATTTATTATGGTGAACTTTTCGGGGGTTTCTAAAATATTTTGACCTCTATTTTCACAATAGTATTTATGATTGAAATATGAAAATGATATTCTTTGGAAAAATAAATATAATGACGTACTCCATCTGTCATAAAAGATGATTTTTGTATTTTTTTATTACGTTTAGCCCAACTGAGAATTTCTGTTTTTGAAGATTCAAAAGTTACTATATAATGGTCATTGTTAAAGGGACGTTTCTTTTTTATGGTTAGATTTTGGATATCACTTGGCAGGCTGTGCAGTTCTGTATTCAGGGTTTCTATAATTCGATTTTCGGTTTCTTTATTTACGGTTTTAGAAAGGTAGAATACACCGGACATCAAAAAAATACTGAATGTAAGAAGTAATAGAACTTTTGTTTTAATTTTCATCTTAATAATTTTTAAGGCAGAGTATTTTTTATGATATAAAATCACTAATAAACATCCCGATAGTTTACAGCATCAGGATTTTTTTAGTTTTGTTTGACGGCTTGCAGCTGTCCGAAAATGATGATTTTTAAGCGATTAACTGTCTCAAGTACAAACTTTGATAGAAGCACTTCGCCTGCCATTATGCGCAGTTCGTGTTGTATGCAGGTTTATTTGTCCAAGGTGTTTTTATAAATTGTTCCGTCTTTTATGATGAGCAAAAAATAGGTTTCGGGGTCTTCTACTAATTTTATGTTTTCTAAAGGATTCCCATCCACCAAAATTAAATCGGCATAGGCACCTTCTGTAATTTCTCCTAATTTACCTTTTTGGTAGGGGTTTCTTTTTCCACTCATTCTTAATAATTCCGCATTGGTGGAAGTTGCCATTTTTAGAATTTCAAACGGTGTAAACCACCGTGTCATTGCAGATAATTTGCTTCCTTGTTGTGAGGCTGCTTTTGGGTCGAATAATATGTCGGTTCCCCAAGCTGTTTTAATCTTATATTTTTTAGCCAATTCATACGCTTTATCTGTTCCTTTATTCATTTCAATTTGTTTTAGACGGTTAGCCGAACCTTCAGCAAATCTGGATGAGCCAGTTTCTAAAAATGGTTGTAAGCTCCACCAAATTTCTTTTTCTGCCATTAGTTTTACAGTTTCTTCATCGGCAAGCTGACCGTGGTCTATACATTTTACACCTGCGTTAATGGCTGTTTTTATGGCCAATGGTGTGTAGGCATGAACGGTTACATACGTTCCCCAATTCTCAGCTGCTGATACGGCTGCCTTGAACTCTGCGTCAGTATATTGGGCTACATCAAGTGGGTCATAGTCGGATGATATGCCTCCACCTGCCATTAATTTTATTTGTGTTGCACCTTGACGTAATTGTTCTCTGGTTCGCATTAATACATTGTCGGCGCCATCTGCCACGGCAACCATTCCGTTTCTTTCTGCATACGAAAGTTCTCCTATTTTACGAGGTACATCGGTTGGTAATCCAAAATCTCCGTGTCCACCTGTTTGCGAAATAAATGCCCCACTGGAATAGACTCTTGGGCCAGCTACCAAACCCATATCAATAGCTTTTGCCAATGTTATTGAGCCACCGCCTAAATCTCTTACCGTAGTAAATCCTCTTAATAATTGTTTTTCAGATGCTTTGGCTGCCAGTAGATTAAGCATGGCATAATCACTCATCATGGCTTGCATTTGAGGCACGCTTTCAAATAATAAATGAACGTGTGCATCTATTAAGCCAGGCATTAAAAATTTACCTTGCCCTTCAATAATTTGTGTTGATCCGCTTCGGTCTGTAGGAATGGCATTAGTAGAAATTTCCGTAATGATATTGTTTTCTATAAGTACATTGCCTTTTAAGGTTTTACTGTCTTTACCGTTAAATATTTCTACATTGTTAATAAGGATTTTTGTAGGTTTTACTTGTGCAAATATTGTTATATTTATTAGTAATAGTAATGCTAATAGGATTTTTGGTTGTTTCATTTTTGGTTGTTTTTTGTTAAGTCAATTTGTTTATATAAAGTCTGTTGAAAACTTGAACACAACGTTAATCTAAAAGGCGGGTTTAATTACTTTTAGTGGCAGTTACCTGCCGGCAGGAACGAAGTTAGCTTATTTTTTGATAAAAGTCAAATAAACGCAAAAATCCTGATAGTGTTGACCATCAGGATTATATTATACGAGATTCCTTTTTTCAAAGGAATTAGGTTATTCTTCCACCAAAACCCATTCGCCTTTTGCCAATAAAGGTTCGGCTTGCTTGTATTTGACGCTTCGGCTTTCACCACTCATCACGTTTTTGATGGTTACTTTGTCGTTACGGCCTATTTTTGGTTTGTCGCGTACAATGGTTTCTACAACTTCCGGGCGGCGTTGTGTGTTGCCGGCAGCACGGCTTTGTGCGGCACGTTCATCCATATTCGGGATGTCGTCTTTTTGGGTTTCCAGCTTGTCGTTGCGGCGCGGTTGTCTCGCTTCTTGAATGGCATTGGTGTTTTCGGTTGGTAATTCGCCTTTAAACAAAAATGAAATCACATCTTTGTTCACCTGGTCAATCATTTCTTTAAACAATTCAAACGCTTCAAATTTGTAAATCAACAACGGGTCTTTTTGTTCGTGTACCGCTAATTGTACCGATTGTTTCAACTCGTCCATTTTGCGTAAATGCGTTTTCCACGCATCGTCAACGATGGCAAGCGTGATATTTTTTTCAAAATCGCTAATCAACTCTTTACCTTTGGTTTCATACGCTTTTTCAAGGTCTGTAACTACCTGTAAACTCTTGATGCCATCCGTAAAAGGCACCACGATACGCTGGAATTTGTCACGTTGGGTTTCATAGACGTTTTTGATTACAGGGAATGCCAGATCGGCATTACGCTGCATTTTTTCCCTGTAATGAGCAAAGGCTGCTTTATACACTTTACCGGCAATTTCCATAGCCGATAATTTATTGAATTCCTGCTCGGTAATTGGCGAACTCATCGAGAAATAACGAATCAGTTCAAACTCGAAATTCTTGAAGTCGTTGGCATTTTTATTGGCATCTGCAATACCTTCAGATGTGTCATAAATCATATTTGCCAAATCCACACGTAAACGTTCACCGTGCAAAGCGTGACGGCGACGTTTGTAAACCACTTCACGTTGTGCATTCATCACATCGTCATATTCCAACAAACGCTTACGCACACCAAAGTTGTTTTCTTCTACTTTTTTCTGTGCACGTTCTATAGATTTTGAAATCATGGAATGTTGAATTACTTCGCCTTCTTTCAAGCCCATTCTGTCCATCATTTTCGCAATACGCTCGCTACCGAAAAGTCGCATTAAATTATCTTCAAGAGACACATAAAACTGTGAACTTCCCGGATCACCCTGACGACCCGAACGACCACGCAACTGCCTGTCCACACGGCGTGAATCGTGACGTTCTGTACCTACAATGGCCAAACCTCCGGCTTTTTTGACGGCATCACTCAGCTTGATATCCGTACCACGACCTGCCATATTGGTAGCAATTGTCACCTGACCGGATTGTCCGGCTTCGGCAACAATGTCGGCTTCTTTTTTGTGCATTTTGGCATTCAAAACGTTGTGAGGTACTTTGCGTAAGGTCAGCATTTTGCCCAACAATTCACTGATTTCTACGGATGTTGTACCAATCAATACCGGGCGGCCTTCTTGTGATAGCTTTGTAACTTCATCGATCACAGCGTTGTATTTTTCACGTTTGGTTTTATATACCAAATCTTCTCTGTCCTGGCGGGAAATTGGACGATTGGTTGGAATCTCCACCACATCCAGTTTATATATTTCCCAGAACTCACCGGCTTCCGTTACCGCTGTACCGGTCATACCGGACAGTTTTTTGTACATACGGAAATAGTTCTGAAGTGTTACCGTAGCAAAGGTTTGGGTGGCGGCTTCAATTTTTACATTTTCCTTGGCTTCAATCGCTTGATGCAAACCGTCGCTATAACGGCGGCCATCCATAATACGGCCTGTTTGCTCATCCACAATCATCACCTTGTTGTCCATTACCACATATTGAGTGTCTTTTTCAAACAGGGCATAAGCTTTCAGCAATTGACTCAAGGTATGGATACGTTCAGATTTGATGCCGAAGTCCCGATACAAATCTTCTTTTGCTTCGGCTTCTTTTTCTTTGGAAAGGTTCTGGGCTTCGATTTTTGCAATTTCTATCCCAATTTCGGGCATTACGAAAAAGTTAGGGTCTTCTTTCCCGGAAAGAAATTCCACACCTTTATCGGTCAATTCCACCTGATTATTTTTTTCATCAATTACATAGTACAATTCCGCGTCAATCTTTGGCATTTCGCGGTTGTTATCCTGCATATAAGTGTTTTCGGTTTTTTGAAGCAATTGTTTGATACCTTCTTCACTCAAAAACTTAATAAGCGCTTTATTTTTTGGAATACCACGATACACTCTCAATAATTTAACACCGCCTTCTTTGGTATCACCTTCGGCAATCAGTTTTTTTGCTTCCGCTAAAACACCTGTCAAATAGTGACGTTGTACTGCGGTAATGTCATCTACTTTCGGTTTTAATTCATTAAACTCGTGAAGCTCACCTTTAGGTGTCGGACCGGAAATAATCAATGGTGTACGTGCATCATCGACCAAAACCGAATCCACCTCATCCACAATAGCGTAATGGTGCGGACGCTGTACTAAATCTTCCGGTGTGTGTGCCATGTTATCACGCAGGTAATCAAAACCAAACTCGTTATTGGTACCATAAGTAATATCGGCATTATAGGCTTTTTTACGTGCTTCAGAGTTTGGCTGATGGTGGTCAATACAATCAATGGTCAAACCGTGAAACTGGAACAGTGGTGCCATCCACGCACTATCACGTTTTGCCAGATAGTCGTTTACGGTTACCAGATGCACGCCTTTTCCGGCAAGCGCATTAAGATACATAGGCAAGGTAGCCACAAGGGTTTTACCTTCACCAGTTTGCATTTCGGCAATTTTACCCTGATGCAGTGCAATACCACCAATAAGCTGTACATCATAATGCACCATATCCCAGGTAATGGCTTTACCGGCGGCATCCCAAGAGTTTGCCCAAATAGCTTTTTCGCCATCAAGTGTTACATAACTTTTGCTTCCTGAAATCTCACGGTCAAAAGCATTGGCGGTGACCGTAATGCTGGTGTTATCTTTAAAACGCTTAGCGGTTTCTTTAACCACGGCAAAGGCTTCCGGTAAAATATCGTTCAATACTTTTTCGGTTACTTCGTAGATATCGTCTTTAATACGGTCTATTTGCAGATAAATATCTTCACGTTGGTCAATATCTTCGGCAGCTTCGGCTTCTTTTTGAAGGGTTTCAATCGTTTCGTTAAACGGTTGGCGGGCTTCGGCAATTTTAGCTTTAAAATAAGCGGTTTTGGCTCGTAGCTCATCATTTGACAAGCTTTCTAAAGCGCTTTCAAAGGTTTTGATTTGGTTGACAATAGGCATAATGGCTTTGACGTCTTGTTTGGACTTATCGCCAACAAATGCCTTTAATACTGAATTTAAAAAACTCATGGTTTTATATTTTAAGTTGATGGGTTGATAGATTTCAACCGCTATTGTTTGTTATTTGTATTTGGATTGCTTTTTTAAGGCTACCAAAGATACGTTATGTATAAAAAAATCAATAAAAAAAGCCTCATAATGAGACTTTTTAACAATTCTTTTTGATGTATTAATATTCGTCCTCGTTCCAGAGGTAATCTTCATCTGTTGGATAATCTGACCAGATTTCTTCGATTGAATCGTAAGAATCTCCTTCGTCTTCAATAGCTTGCAAATTTTCAACAACTTCTAAAGGCGCTCCCGTACGGATAGCGTAATCTATTAATTCGTCTTTAGTTGCAGGCCAAGGTGCATCACTTAAATACGATGCTAATTCTAATGTCCAATACATTTGTTATTCGGTTTAAATTTTGTGCAAAAATAAATTTTTAGTTCAAAAAGACAAGAAAAAAATGAATTATTTAATCATAAATTAAAAGAGCGTTAAAAACATATTGATATTCAGTATGTTAAATGGAATAAAAATATTGTTTAAAAGCTGAAAAATTGGTTTATGACTCCTTTTTCGGAATCCATTTGATTTCTTCGGCTTGCAGGTCATAAGACAACTTCCGTGCCAATACAAACAGATAGTCAGAAAGACGGTTTAAATACATCAATGTTTCGGGTTGAAAGGGTTCTAAATCATTAAGTGCCGATGCCAAACGTTCGGCTCTACGGCATACACAGCGTGCAATATGACAGAATGACACGGTTTGATGACCTCCGGGTAATACAAAATGTGTCATAGGTGGTAAGGCATCATTCATAGTATCCATTTCCTGTTCCAAAGTTTGAATATCTTGTGCGGATATTTTAGGAATGTTTAAACGGTCTTTCCCGTTTTTGAGGGTTGCTTTTTCCGGATCGGTAGCCAAAATAGCGCCTATCGTAAATAATCGGTCTTGAACCTGCATCAACACATTTTTGTAATGCAATGCAATGTCTTGATCACGAATAAGCCCTATATATGAGTTAAGTTCATCTACAGTGCCATAACTTTCTATACGTATATGGTGTTTTGGTACTCGTGTGCCGCCAAATAATGCGGTTGTGCCTTTATCGCCTGTTTTGGTGTATATTTTCATGGGTTTTGAATCAAGGTGTTATCATTAGTCATGGTTCATCATGAATGTTCAAAGTTATGGATTTTTTCAAGAAGCGGGAAGTCGATATACATTGATGTTTTCTGTATCACAGAGTTACATTGAGAATCACGGAGATACACAGAGTTTTTTAAAACTGAAAAATAGATACCGAATAACTGAAAACTGCGACTGCGACTGGAAACTAAAGATTATTTAGTCCGGGTGTCACTTTCAACCAAACCGTCCCGAAGGCGGATGATACGCTGTGCACGTTCGGCAACGTCTTCTTCGTGAGTTACCACAATCACGGTGTTTCCTGCTTTATGAATGTCATCAAACAACTGAAGAATCTCTAATGATGTTTTTGAATCCAGGTTTCCGGTAGGCTCATCGGCAAGAATAATGGAAGGCTTGTTTACCAAAGCCCTGCCTACGGCTACACGCTGGCGCTGTCCGCCCGAAAGTTGGTTGGGATGATGATCCATACGGTCTGCCAGACCTACATCTGTCAAAACTTTTTGGGCGCGTTCCACACGTTCTTTTTTGGTCGCTCCGGCATATATCATTGGCAGTGCCACATTGTCCAGTGCCGTAGTACGAGGCAGCAGGTTGAATGTTTGAAACACAAAGCCTATTTCTTTGTTGCGTATTTCGGCAAGCTCGTCATCACTCATTTGGCTTACATCTTTTCCGTTAAGCACGTAACTGCCGCCGGTAGGTGTGTCCAAACATCCTAAAAGATTCATTAAAGTAGATTTTCCTGAGCCTGATGGTCCCATAATAGCCACATAATCACCTCGCTCGATATCTAAATCGATGCCTTTTAACACATGAACCGTTTCTTGTCCTAATTGAAAATCTCTTGTGATGTTTCTGATAGTGATAACGTTGCTCATAAGTTGTTGAAATTTAAAATTATATAAGGATGTTTTGCTTTTTTTCAGAACTTAAAATTATTCTGAATGATGACAGATAAGACGACATTTACAACAAGTTGTTACAATAATTTTGCACTCTTTTAAACTCTGACGATAAAATGCTCTTTAACCTGCTCTTTTCTGAAAAATACCAAGCCCCAGTAAAATGTATCGACGGTTACGGTAACTTTTGGATGCTGTTTTATAATGTTCCATGCCTGCGCCATGTCTTTTGACCAGTAAATATCATCAAAAATAAACAAACTTTCATTATGTGCCGTGTGCAGCAAAGTTTCAAAATAGCTTAAGGTTGCCTCTTTATTGTGATGCCCGTCAAAAAACACCATATCCCATTGTGGTTCGTTTAACGTTTTTAAAACCGATTTAAAAGTACCGTTTTCAAGAGTCGCATTGGTAATTTTAAACTGTTGTAATTGTTTTTTTGTAAATGCCGAAATATTAGGGCAGCCTTCTATACTTGTAATGTTTGCCTGCGGATTGCCGAGTGCCATAGCGTGTGTGGCAATGCCCAGAGATGTGCCCAATTCTAAGATAGTTTTGGGTTTGAAATACTGTACAAGTCTGAATAGTAATTTGGCTCTGCGCAATGGTGTTCCCGATGTTTTGCAGATACTTTTAACGCTTCGTGTAGTGGCGGCTTTTAATCGTGAGCCTGCGCCAAAATCTGTAACAGCAAGCTGTTGGTTGTTTTGCAATAATGCATTTAGGTAGTGTTTTAATTCTGAATAACTACCGTAGTTTGTTTTGTCATTAAAGCATTTGGTTACCAAGTTATACACAAAAGGCGAATGTACTCCATGCCGGTTGGTCGATGTTATCATAAATCTGATATAATGTAGAATTTGGTAGTACATTTTGTGAGTTTTCAGTTTTCAGTCACAGTTTTCAGTCGTGGTCGCTGAGCGTGTCGAAGTGCAGTTTTCAGTTCTTTTTAGTAGTATTTATTACGAAAGGCTAAGTCTTTATTCTTTGCTCTTTGTTCTTAATATTATTCCTCAAATTTTTCCGAAAGCTCAAACCACCGGGCTTCTTTTTGTTCAATATCGGTCATCAGGTTTTGCAAGTCTAAAGATAGTTTTTCAATGGCTTCCTGTGATAATGAAGCATCGTTAAATTTTGTTTCCAAGGCTTTTTTATCGAGTTCCAGTGCACGTATTTTGCTTTCTAATGATTTTAATTCTTTTTGTTCGTTATACGAAAGTTTGCTGGCATCGTTCTGCTTTTGTGCTGCATTTGTTTCGGGTTTTACGGTTTCTTCCGGTGGTGCAGAGGCTTCGTATTCCCGGTAATCGGTGTAATTTCCGGGGAAATCTTCAACCACGCCGTCTCCTTTAAATACAAACAGATGGTCTGTGATTTTATCCATAAAATAGCGGTCGTGCGATACTACCAGCAGACATCCCGGGAAATCCAGAAGAAATTCTTCAAGTACGTTTAAGGTAACGATATCCAAATCGTTGGTAGGCTCGTCAAGAATCAAAAAATTAGGATTTTGAATCAGTATCGTGCACAAATACAAGCGTTTTTGTTCGCCGCCACTCAGTTTTTCGACAAAATCATATTGTTTTTTACGGTCAAATAAAAACCGCTCCAGTAATTGCTGTGCGCTTATCTGCCTGCCTTTGGCGAGTGGGATATAGTCGCCAAATTCCCTGATAACATCAATAACTTTTTGCTCAGGTTTGATGTGTAAGCCGGCTTGTGTATAATAGCCCAATTTTACAGTATCGCCGACAACTATTTTTCCTGTATCGGGTGTGATATGTTTGGTAAGCATGTTAAGGAATGTTGATTTTCCGGTGCCGTTTTTACCAATAATGCCAATGCGTTCTCCTTTTTTGAACACATAATCAAAATTTTTAAGAATGATTAAATTGTTAAATGCTTTTGATACGTTATGGAACTCTACAATCTTGCTGCCCAGGCGTTCCATATTGATGTCCAGTTGCACTTGGTGGTCATTGCGGCGTTGTTGTGCCCTGGTTTTTATAGTGTGAAAATCGTCAATACGCGATTTTGATTTTGTAGTACGGGCTTTGGGTTGCCGGCGCATCCATTCCAGTTCCTTTTTAAAGAGTTGTTTGGCTTTGCCGGTTTCGACAGCTTCGTTGGTAATGCGGGCTTCTTTTTGTTCTAAATAATAAGAATAATTTCCTTTGTAGGTATATAATTTTCCTTGATCCAGCTCTATGATTTCATTGCATACACGTTCCAGAAAATAACGGTCGTGTGTGACCATAAACAGGGTCATTTGGGCTTTTGCAAAATACTGTTCCAGCCATTCAATCATTTCGAGGTCGAGGTGGTTGGTAGGCTCATCGAGAATTAGTAAATCGGGATTATTGATAAGGGCTTTTGCCAGTGCCAGCCGTTTTTTTTGTCCGCCCGAAAGATTTTTGATTTTTTGCTGTAAATCCTGAAGTTTCAACTGAAAGAGGATTTGCTTGAACTGTACTTCAAATTCCCAGGCATTCAAAGTATCCATGGCTTCAAAAGCACGTTGGTAAGCCGTTTCATTTTCGGGATGCTGCAAGGCTTTTTCGTATTGCTCGATAACCTTTAGTATAGGCAAATCGGAATTGAAAATCGTCTGTTCAATTGTCAGCGATTCGTCAAATTGCGGGGCTTGCGGTAAAAAGGATAAACGCAGCCCGTTTCTGAAAATCACCTGTCCGGAATCGGGACTATCGGCACCCGATAATATATTGAGAATCGAGGTTTTGCCGCTGCCGTTTTTTGCCACAAACGCAATTTTATCGTTCTTATGAATACTGAATGACAGGTTGTTAAACAGCGTTACTTCGCCATACGATTTGGATATTTGTTCAACGGTTAGATAGTTCATGGTGCAAATAACGTAAATCAATGGCAATTTTATGTAATAGTTTTCAGTTTACGTCACAGTTTTCAGTTGTGGTCGCTGAGCGTGTCGAAGTGCAGTTTTCAGTCCATTAACAATTACACCATTAACCAATACTTCCCAATACTCACTACTAAAAACTAAAAACGCAAATAATAATTTTGATATTCATAGTGATACCCTATATTTGTCAAATAACAAGCAAGTTTTATATGAAACATACTGCATTACTATTAATTCTGATTATCAGTAGTTTTTTTACTTCCTGTATTCCGCATAAAGACCTCGTTTATATGCAAAACAAAGACACTTCTGCAGCCGATACTTTGCAGCTTATGGTGGAACAACAAAAACCTTACAGAGTGCAAATCAATGATATTTTGAGTGTGCGTGTTAAAGTCTTAGATCAAGACAAGGTAAGTATCTTTAATCCTACAGGAGATGAAAATCTTACTGCCGGTTCCAGTGAGCGAGCTTATTTTGATGGATTTACAATAGATGTACATGGCAATATACGTATTCCGGAAATGGGCACCATCAATGTATTGGGCTATACTACCGAAGAAATAGAAAAGAAGATTGAAGAAAAGCTTCTGGCAGAACAATTTAAAGAAACCGCCAATATTTTTGTAACTGTAAAGTTATCGGGGCTGCGTTATACAGCAGTAGGCGAATTAGGAAGTCCGGGAACCAAAGTCTTGTTTCAGGAACGGGTTAATATTTATGAAGCCATTGCCAATGTTGGTGAAATTCCCGTTACCGGCAACAGAAAAGATGTGTTGATTATACGGCAATATCCACAAGGACAGCAAATACATCATTTGGATTTGACCGATGTCAACGTGATGAAATCCCCGTATTATTACATACAGCCTAATGATATGATTTATGTAAAACCCTTAAAGCAAAAAACCTGGGGTACAGGTACTACCGGACGTGAAACACTTACTACTATTGTATCGATGATAGGGATTTTTTCAACAACTTTATTACTAATTAACCGTCTGTAATCTGTTTTAAAAATGAACGATGAGCACGATATAGAGTACATTGAACCCAGAGGTTCAACCTTCGATTTTAAAGGGTACCTGTTCAAGGCACTTAACCTTTGGAAACTGGTATTTGCCAGTGTAGGGATTGCCTTGATTATAGCCTATTTGATTAATGTAAGAAAACAGAATGTTTATAAGCTCGATTCATTAGTATCTGTTGAAAGCGAACAGAATCCGTTTTTTACAGCCAATACAAGTATTTCTTTTAACTGGGGCGGCGTTTCGGGTAAGGTTGGTAAGGTGATGACCACCATAAAAACCCGTAATCACAATGAAAAGGTAGTCGATTCATTACAGTATTACATGATCTATCTGGTTCAGGGGAAGTATCGTTTGGAAGACATTTATAAAAATGCGCCTTTTGTGGTAACTCTGGATAAAACCAAAGGCCAATTATTGGGGCAGCCTGTTGGTATTCGTTTTATTGATGCGGGTACGTTTGAAGTGTTTGCTGATTTTGGTGAGGCAACTACCAAGCAGGTACAGCGTTATGCCGATAAAGACCGCTATCCGGTACAAGTGCCTCAGGGAAAATTTAAACAAGCATACAAATTAGGGCAAACCGTAAATTTGCCGTTTTTTAATGCGACCATCACCCGGCGTGAAGGCCATGTGCTTCGTCCCGGATCTGAATTTTTTGTGCAGTTTTCAAACTTTGACGGTGTTGTAAATTCGTATCAAAAAGCTGTTAGCATCAGTCCGTTTTCACAATCGCAATCGGTATTGCAGTTGTCATTGGCAGGTACCAATAAAGCCAAAATTGTGGATTATCTCAATGCCACTACGGCTATTTTAAGTAAGACCGAATTAGAGCGTAAAAACCTATATGCAACCAATACCATTAGGTTTATTGACAGTAGCCTTGCAGCGGTTAATGATAACCTGAAAGAAGTGACCGATGAGATGAATGAATTCCGGAAAAAGAATAAGGTTTTTAATGTTAATGAAGAAATGACCCAAGTATCTGCCAAGCTTAGAGATTTGGATTTTAAACGTGAAGAAGAACAAACCAAGCTCAATTATCTTGCCTCGCTCGAAAATTATTTGCGTACCAAAACAGACTATACCAAGATTGCTGCGCCCACATCGGTAGGGATTACAGAAAATAACATTACAGGAAGTGTTGCCAGGATAACCGCTTTGGCAATAGAACGTCAAAATCTGGAATACACGGTCAAAGAAGGTAATATCCTGTTTAAGGATATCGACCGCCAGTTAGATTCAGAAAAAAATGTACTTCTGGAAACTATTGAAGCAACAAAAACCACTATCCGCCAGCAATTAAATACGATTGCCAGAGGTATAGCCACGCTGGAAGCACAGTTAAGCGGCTTGCCCGAAGACCAGCAGCAATATTTAAAAATTGAGCGTAAGATGAATATCAGCCAGCAGGCTTACGATATTTATCTGGCAAAACGCGGTGAAGCCGCCATTGTAAAAGCTGCCAACGTTTCAGACATTACCGCTATTGATGAAGCAAAAGACATAGGTAACGGTCCTATTGGCCCCAATAAGTCCTTAAATTATATGATGGCACTGATGATGGGCTTCTTTATCCCCATGTTTCTCATTTTTGTCATCTTTTTATTGGATAACACCATTCACGGTTCTGATGAGGTTGAACGCCTGTCAAACATTCCTATTCTGGGACTTATAGGTAAGTATAACTATAAAAACAATCTGGTAGTATTTGAAAAACCAAAATCGGCAGTATCAGAGTCGTTCCGTTCTATACGTTCCAGTTTGCAGTTTATCTACAAAAAACAAGGTAAAGATGAACAAGGAAAAACGCTTATGGTAACATCGTCTGTAAGTGGTGAAGGAAAAACCTTTTGTTCTATCAATATTGCCACGGTGTATGCCTTATCAGGAAAAAAGACGGTATTATTAGGACTCGATTTGCGTAAACCTAAAATTTTCGGTGATTTTGAAATTACCAATGATAAAGGAATCGTCAATTATCTTATAGGAGAAAGTTCCTTTGACGAAGTAAAGCACATTTCTCATATTGATAATCTTACCGTAGTGCCGTCGGGACCTGTGCCGCCAAACCCATCAGAATTGCTTATGAGTGATTATATGAAAGAATTGATGGTTCAATTGCGGAAAGATTATGATATGATAGTACTCGATACACCGCCGTTAGGACTGGTAACCGATGCTTTAGAGCTTACACAATATGCCGATGCCACCATATTTATGATACGTCTGGATTATACCAAAAAAGGTATGCTGTCGCTTATCAATGCCAAGCATAAAATGGGTGAAGTTAAAAATATCAGCTTTGTATTAAACTTCTACAAGCATAAAACCAATCATAATTACGGCTATGGTTATGGTTATGGTTATGGCTATGGTTACGGCTACGGAGTTTACGGTAATGCGTATCATGAAAGCCGAAGTAAAAAACCGGTGTGGAAACGTGTGGTTAAGTTTTTAAAGAGTATTTAAAATTTAAAAGGTGATTACCAAAAACCAAGCTTTTCTAAAACGTCTTTTTGATATTGTACTGAGCTTGTTTTTGCTGCCGTTTTTGATACTGCCTATCGTCATTTTGATTGTAATTGCCACTGTCGATACCCGGCAATGGGGGTTATTTTCTCAAAACCGGGTAGGGCAGCACGCCGCTATTTTTAAAATATATAAGATACGTACTCTTAAAAAAGGATTGCATCATTTAGGGCATTTGGAGCAAAGTGCAACGGTTTTCGGGAAGTTTTTACGGCATAGTAAACTTGATGAGCTGCCGCAACTGTTCAATGTCATTGCCGGCAGCATGAGCTTTGTAGGACCTCGTCCTGATGTTGAAGGATTTGCCGATGCGCTTCAAGGTGATGACCGTATTATTTTACAGGTAAAACCAGGTATTACAGGCCCGGCAACATTAAAGTATAAAAACGAAGAAGCCATTCTGGCACTGCAACCTGACCCCAAAACCTACAATAGGACGATTATTTGGGCAGATAAGGTAGAAATCAATAAAAAGTATGTGCAGAACTGGCGTTTTTCTTTAGATTTGAACTATATTTTACAATCATTAGTTAACTGATAATGAATAAACATTATAACATTACCGTTGTGGGATTAGGCTACGTAGGCTTGCCGCTGGCGGTCGAATTTGCAAAAAAATATCCCGTAACCGGGTTTGATATCCATCAAAAACGTATAGACGAACTAAATGCAGGTATTGACAGAACCCTTGAGGTCGATACTAAAGAATTACAGGCTGTTGTTACTACAGATAAACAAGCATCTGTCGGACTTTTTGTAACAACAAATCCGCAGGACTTACAAGCATCCAATATCTATATCATCACAGTGCCAACACCTACCGATGCGCTAAACAAACCGGTGTTTACGCCTTTGGTAAAAGCCAGTGAAACCGTAGGAAAAGTTTTGAAAAAGGGCGATATCGTTATTTATGAATCTACGGTATATCCGGGCGTTACAGAAGACATTTGCGTGCCTATTCTTGAAGCACAGTCGGGATTGGTGTTTAATACCGGTTTTTACGCAGGGTATTCGCCCGAGCGTATCAATCCGGGTGATAAAACCCATACCGTAACAAAAATACTTAAAGTGACTTCCGGCTCAACGCCCGAAGTGGCTGACATTGTTGATAATTTGTACAAATCCATTATCACTGCGGGTACCCATAAAGCACCTTCTATAAAAGTTGCCGAAGCAGCAAAAGTGATTGAAAACTCTCAGCGCGATATCAATATTGCGTTTGTGAATGAGCTTTCAAAGATTTTCAGGCTCTTGGATATTGATACCAAAGCCGTGCTGGAAGCCGCAGGTACCAAGTGGAATTTTATCAAATTTTCACCGGGATTGGTAGGTGGCCACTGTATAGGTGTTGACCCGTATTATCTGGCACAAAAAGCCATTGAAAGCGGTTATAACCCCGAAATTATCCTTGCAGGCCGTAAAATGAACGACAGTATGGGAAGTTATGTAGCGCAGGAAACGGTCAAAATGATGATTAAAAAAGGCGCTACCATAAAAGGTTCCAATGTGTTGGTATTGGGCATTACCTTTAAAGAGAATTGCCCCGATATACGCAACTCACGGGTTATTGATATTATTGAAGAGTTTCAAACATACGATATTAATGTTGATGTTTACGACCCATGGGCTTCTGCCGAAGAAGTACAGCATGAATACGGAATACATCTGATATGTCAGGCCAATGATTTGCAACAAGCGTATGACGGTATTGTTCTGGCTGTATCGCACGAAGAATTTTTGCGGTTGGACATTCAGGGACTGAAAGCTACAGACGGTGTTATATTTGATGTGAAGTCGTTATTGCCAGAGGCTGATGTGGATGCGCGTTTGTGATTCGTTTTCAGTCGAAGTCGCAGTTTCTTTCAGTATTCAGCTTGATAGCAAATGGAACAGCAATAAAGAAAAGAGATTATAGAATCAAGCCCAAGCATGTGTGCCATATAAGAATAACATCCGTCTATTATCTATATTTTCTATGCTATATATTAACTCATAACTCATAACCGGTGAACCAACGCACAAACAACATAGCAAACCACAGTTTCCTTATCACAGGAGGTGCTGGGTTTATTGGAAGTAATCTCGTTGCCTATTTATTGAACAACAACGCTAAAAAAGTACGGGTATTGGATAATTTTTCTAACGGCTATCGTGAGAATCTTACGGAGTTTCTATCGCACCCTGCTTTTCAATTGTTAGAAGGTGATATTCGTGATTTGGATACCTGCCGTATTGCCATGAAAGATATGGATTATGTATCGCATCAGGCAGCTTTGGGAAGCGTGCCGCGTTCTATCAACGATCCTGCCACGACCAATGCGGTTAATATTACAGGGTTTCTGAATATGATGATTGCCCTAAAAGAACATCCCAATGTTAAGCGGATGGTTTATGCGGCATCAAGCTCTACCTATGGTGATAGCAAGACCTTGCCCAAAGTTGAGGATAACATAGGGAAACCTTTGTCGCCGTATGCCGTGACTAAATATGTCAACGAATTGTATGCCGATGTGTTTGGGAAAACATACGGTACAGACGTGGTTGGCTTACGTTATTTTAATGTGTTTGGTCCCAAGCAAAGTCCTAATGGTGCGTATGCTGCCGTGATTCCTTTATTTATGCAGGCGTTGAAAGATGGTACCTCGCCAAAAATAAATGGTGATGGTGAGCAAACTCGTGATTTTACCTTTGTAGATAATGCGGTGCAAGCCAATGTAAAAGGCTTTTTTGCTCCAGAAACTGCCAAAAACCAAGTGTTTAATGTGGCTTGTGGTGAAAACATTAGTGTCAACGAATTATGGAACACCTTGAAGCAAGCTGCAAAGTCTGATGTCAATGCTATATATGGCCCAGACCGTCAAGGCGATGTTCGTGATTCGTTGGCTGACATAAGCAAAGCAGAACGTTTGTTGGGCTACCAGCCTGAGTTTACGGTACGAGAAGGCTTAAAAGTGACTTGGGATTGGTTTGTGGAGCAGTAGGCAGTCTTCAGTCTTCAGTAGGCAGTTTTCAGTTGAAGTTTAGTCTTTCAAACGCCTCTTTCTTCTACAATGAGGATACTTATCCATACGCCAGCTCGCTCCTTCGCTAACCCCGACGGTTCGGGGAGACCACCGGGCTATTTTTTAACGCTCGGCCGTCTTTAGATAAAGGGAGGTGGCTCATTGAAATGCCATGGAAATGAGACGGAGGGTTTGGTTATCTTAATCAAGATATTTCACAGAGACACGATTAGATGCGCAGAGTTTCACTGAGAGATTCTCTTGGCTTGTGGATTTTTATTTCTAATACAAAAAAAGCGAACACTTTCGTGTCCGCCTTTTATACACTAACTACACCCAAAGGGTTATAACACTTCAACAATTTGCAAGGCATTGAACGACCCATTTTTTAGTGGGTATTGAGTGCCATTGACTTCTTGGAAGAATGCTACTTTTAATAAGTAGAAACTTTGCCCAGTTCCTGCTGGTGGAGCAGTAGGAGTTAATGTAACCGTTGTGGTGGTTGCATTGATAGGCAGGTTGACTACGTTACTTAATTGTAGCTCTTTTGCTTTAGTTTGGAAATCCAAATTAAGAAAACCAGCATTAAGTGAGATATGTGTTGCACCCTCAGGAATTTGTAAATGTTGTGCTGGGATTAAATCACTAATAACTATCTCACCTGTAGTGGTATCTAAACTAAAATCTTTGAGTAACACTTCTTGAATCACTGACTTTCTGTTGAAGTCAAATTCTTTAAGATGTGTTTTGCCCTCAGGTGTCAAGATGCCTATTGCTACATTTCGTTGCCCTCTTGCTGACGTTAGATCTTCATTTTTGACCTTTATCATCGATTGGGTTAGCCGAGACGATAGTTTGCTGTCTTTCGCATTGGAAACTAAATCTTGTATAGCACGTCTTAACAGTTTTCCGCTACTGGCACTGCTGCCAAATTCGTTATTGTTTTCACGTGTTCTTTCAAAATTAGGATCATTCTTAATCCTATTACCGTCCACACCGCCTTTTGTTCTTAAGCGGTAACCTTCTTCTGTTTTGTAGAAGTTTACATCGTCTAAAGTACCTCGTACTTTAAACAGGCTTTTATATTTCGCCATTTTTTTTAAAATATTATGTATGTTTTTGTGACATACTGTTATTAAACTCATTGTTATCAGTAAATAGCAACTGTTTGAAGGGCGCGCTTAAGTATGAGCTCCTACTTAAAAATTTCAATACATACAGCCGCTATTTTTGAACTGATGAGACAAAGGTATTGGCGTAGATTACTAGTGATTTTTATTTTTCGGCATTTACTAAATTTTTCGTTATATTTTGATAAACAGCGCGTTGTGTTGTTATTGAGGTAATTTTATAGTTATGATTATTTATGTGGTTATTTGGGTATATTTCGGATTTATCGGGTTTTTAGTACTTTTTCGGGTTTTTAGGCTTAAGATAGTGACAGTCTTATACGGCTTATGTACGAGACATCTACGGGACATCTACGGGACTAAATGCGCTTGCGCTAATTACCTCTTTGTATTATATTTAGAACTTTATTAAATAGGCTTGGTTCTCGACCTCTCGACTACGCTCGAGGCAGGCATTTTTTGTTTCATTCCATTTCACAAAAAAACACTCGAACTGACATCAGACACTAAGAGCTGGGTCTGTAAATGTGTGGCACTTTAAGGATTTTAGTTTGTAAGATATTACAACTATTTAATTTGATTTTTTCTATATGTTGATGGTTTTGAGGTTTTAATGATAGTGAGGTTATTAACAGTGTGAAATTTATACCAAATATGATTTGATTAGTTATGGTTTGTTTTGATATTAAATTGTTTTTAATTTAATGATTTGTAGTTATTTATGTTTGCTTTTGTTGTTTTTTGATAGCCCTAAAATACTAGTAAATTGTTAATAAGTTTGTTTTTTATAATTGATGGTTTATGTTAATTTCGTTTTTGAGTATTTAACTAACTGATTAAACAACAACCAATAACCTTAAAAATGAAAACATTATGGGAACCACAGAATTGAAGACGAGTAGAATATTTATTTTTTATGAAAACGATAGTTATACATACCAAGGATGTAGCGATTATAAAAGGTATAAGCCAAGATACGGCACGACGCCTGTTGCTCACAATTAAGGATGCCTTTGACAAGAAGCCGCATCAGTCTGTGACTATACGTGAGTTTTGCGAGTATGAAGGTTTGCCTTATGATGAAGTGTTTGCTATGATTAACTCTTTAACCTATTCCCCAAAAACATCTGCCTAATACTTAGAAACATTTGTTAGCTCTACTGGTTTCTTATATTTAAGGTTTACTTCTTTTTTCTTTCCACTTTTGATTTGATTATCATTAGACTTCCTTGTCAACATTCTTTTATTATTATTATTATTATTATTATTATTCTGAGAGGTATTATATTAAGTGATTGTTACTAACTATTAATTATTCACTATCCATTCTTAATTATAGTACGATTTCATATATTAGCCTGAAAATTAAAAGCTGTTAATTTTGAGTACATCACATCAAGATGATTGGTTATATACCATTTCTTCCAAAAACCGTCTTATCGACCTAAATTTCAAAGAAATTTGGCGTTACCGGGATTTATTAATACTGTTTGTAAAGCGTGATATTGTTACCGTTTATAAGCAAACCATTTTGGGGCCATTATGGTATGTTATTCAGCCGTTGTTTACATCAGTGATATTTACTCTGGTGTTTAATAATCTGGGAAACATCAGCACAGGAGGCATACCGCCGTTTTTATTTAATCTTGCTGGTATTACTGCATGGAACTATTTTAAAGAATGTCTTACAGGAACCAGTGATACGTTTAAGAAAAATGAGAATATCTTCGGGAAAGTGTATTTTCCCAGGGTCATTATGCCGATGTCCATAACTATTTCCAATTTGCTCAAGTTTATAATACAGTTGGGCATTTTTATCGGGTTTTATGTGTATTATGTGAGTACGGGTGTCATGGTTCAGCCTAACAGTACGCTGTTATTGTTCCCTGTATTTATTCTTATGATGGCTTTACTGGGTTTGGGTCTGGGGATGATTATATCGTCTATGACCACCAAATACCGGGATATGACTGTTGTGGTCGGGTTTGGCGTGAGTTTGTTAATGTACATGTCGGCAGTGCCGTATCCTTTGGCTGAGGCTCAAAAAAAATTCCCGGAATGGGTCGCTAATATTGTCATCTATAATCCTGTATCGCAAATTGTTGAGGGGTTTCGTTATATGCTGCTGGATACGGGTCAATTTAGCTGGCAGGGTATAGGGTATACATTAATTGTAAGTATCGTTATGTTTTTAGTGGGAATCATTATTTTTAACAAAACGGAGAAATCGTTTATAGATACTGTTTAATTCTTTAAATCCCTGAAAGGGACTTTAATATATGAAAGAATAACGATTTAGGATTTACGAATAACAAATAACAAATAACGAATTTTGGGTACGAAGTCAAATGATATTATACTAAAAGCCGAAAATATCAGCAAGCAATACCGTTTGGGCACGGTAGGTACAGGTACGTTAAGCCACGACCTTAACCGTTGGTGGTATAAGGTAAGAGGCAAGGAAGACCCGTATTTAAAAATAGGCGAAACCAACGACCGCAGTTCCAAAGGTAACAGTGATTATGTGTGGGCACTACAAGACATAAATTTTGAAGTACGGCGAGGCGAAGTATTGGGGATTATAGGAAAAAACGGTGCAGGAAAATCTACCTTGCTTAAAATACTGTCACGGGTAACCAGCCCTACAACGGGCGAAATCAAAACCAAAGGACGTATAGCTTCTTTACTGGAAGTAGGTACGGGTTTTCATCCTGAACTTACCGGAAGAGAGAATATTTATTTAAATGGAGCGATTTTGGGGATGACCAAAGCCGAAATCAAAGCTAAAGAAGCCGAGATTATCGATTTTAGCGGTTGTGAGCGTTATATTGATACGCCTGTAAAGCGGTATAGCAGCGGGATGCGGGTACGGCTGGCATTTGCGGTAGCAGCGTTTTTAGAACCCGATATTTTGGTCATTGATGAAGTGCTGGCGGTAGGCGATGCCGAATTTCAGAAAAAAGCTATTGGTAAAATGCAGGACATTAGTAAAACCGACGGGAGAACGGTGTTGTTTGTGAGTCATAATATGGCGGCAGTAAAGAGTTTGTGTACGAGGGGAATTGTTTTGGAGAATGGGATGGTGGCTTATGAAGGGGATGTTAATGGTGCATTGCTGAAATATAAAGAAATTAGCAGCTGTGAGGTAGAAACTTTTAATTTTGACTTTCATAAAGCAGATTATACAGATGTAAAAATTTCTAATTTTAAGATATTAATAAATGATACACCTTCTTTAGAGTGTTATATGGGGGATAATCTGTCTTTTCAGTTTGAAATTTCAAGTAAAATAGATACATCTTATACTTTGAGAGCAGCTGTTTTTGATGAAAACGAAAGTAGAGTTTTAGCTTTTGATTCAAATGACGTAAACGGCGTTTTCGATATAAAAGCCGATGAGATAAAATTAAATAAATGTATTGTCAGAGATGCTTTAAATATACGAGCAGGAGTATATGATATAAATATTTCTCTACGGAGAGGGTCAATATTATATGATCATATTGTTAATGTTTCTAAACTGACAGTACTTGAAAAAGACATATTTGGATACGGGAGATTTTCTTTTTCAGATATGCCGCTTGTATTAAAGAAACATCAATGGGAATAAATCAATTTGAAACACATACTCTTATTATTTGGTCAAATGCAATAAGCCAAAAAGAAGTAATTTTTCAAAAATTGCGAAGTTCTTTTACAATAAAAAGAATTTTTAAAATGCAGTGGGATAAAAATTGTTTTATTAATAATCTTCGTGTTTTTTATTCTCACTCGCAAAAACATTTATCTTCTGAAAAGTATGATGAGCTTTTAGAAAAAAAAATAGAACATTGTGGCGATAATGAGTTTTTTTTAGTTGTTTATGAAGATGAAAGCCCTGAATACGAAAACAGGCAAACTTCAAGCGGAAATCGAAAAGTAAATATCAATGTTTTTGATTTAAAGCAAGAATTAAGGAGAATCACAGGAGGAGGACATAAAATACACACATCAGACAATGTGTTTGAAAGTAATAAAGATATAACGCTGCTTCTCGGAAAAAACATAAAAGATTTTAATGCTGAATATCCGGACTATTCTGTTGAAGAAAGTATTTATAGTGATAATTGTACCGGAGTAGATGGTTTTCAAAATATCAGCCAATTATTTTATGTTCTGAATAATACAATTGATTATGTTGTGATGAGAAACTTTGAATGCTTACCTGCCGAATATACTCTTGAAGGTCACGGTGATATTGATTTATTGGTTGAAGATTTGAATTATATAAAATATTTAACTAATGCAAAGCCTGTTTATCCTGATTTAAGTTATAGGGTGCATCATATTATCAATATAGATAATTATGATATTCCTTTTGATTTTAGATATATCGGGGATGATTATTATGATATTAAATGGCAATTGGAAATTCTAAAGACCAAAAAGGTATTTAAAGACATTATTTATGTCCCGGATAATACAAATCATTTTTATTCGCTGTTATACCATGCTTATGTACAAAAACCAGCTGTGAAAGATGATTATCACATCAAACTTGAAAAACTGGCAGCATCAATTAATGTATCATATAATAAACAGTTGCCACAAGATAAGGCTAAGGAACTTTTAGATGTTTTTTTTAAGGAGAAGCAATATTCATATACTGTTGCAGAAGATAAGACAGTATTTTACAATAGTTTGTTTACTCAAATTAATAAAATCAATGTTGTTGATTATGGTAGGAAAATCGCTCAATCTCAATGTCGTTATGAAAATCAAGTGTTTTTTTCTGAAGTTTATGAAAAAGAGGACATTATTACGAAAATTGCTTCAAAGGAAATAATTCTTAATGAGGTAAAATATTTAAAAAAATTAGCTGAAAGTAATTATGTTCCAAAATACATATCACATAACATATTTGATGATTATGGAATAATACAAATGGAAAAAATTGAAGGAATTTCAATTGCTTTGGCTTATAAAACCTCTGGGTTTTGGACTAAGAAAAACATCAAAATTTGTATAGGTGATGGTTATAAAATTGTAAAATTACTTGCTGTTCATAATATATCGCATAGAGATATTCGTCCCGAAAACTTAATATTTAGAGACAAGAAAGGTAAAAGACAATTGTATATTATTGATTTTGGATGGGCTGTTGATATTGGCGATAAAAATTCAATTATTCCTTTTGGCTTAGGGTCAAAATATCGATACGGGGATGGTAATTTTTCGGATGCTTATTCAATGGGAAAAACCATACTTTTTATAGTTAAATCATTTTCTTTTACAAAACAAACTACTAAAAAACTAATGGGTGTGCTGCCTGAAAGTTATAAAAATAAAGACATGGTTATAAACGAATTATCAAATTCAATAAATGAAATTAAATATACGTTTGAAGACCATCTTAAACTTTTTTTAAATAGATACCCCAGATTAAAAAAATTAATGGTAAAAATCAAAAGAGTTTTTATATGATAAATTTAAAAGCGAGCAAAAGTTATTTTTTATGATTTATTCAATTATTGTAACACACAATGGCATTCAAAACAATTGGATCAAAAATTGTTTAGATAGTGTTATTCTTTCTACAATTCTGGTGAAAATTATTGTAGTGGACAACTGCTCTTCAGACAATACTGTTAATTTTATAGAAAATAACTACCCTGATGTTGTTTTACTGTCTCAAAAAGAAAATCTCGGTTTTGGCAAAGCCAATAATATAGGAATCAGTTACGCTCTTGGTCA
>CAYVUB010000023.1:0-41294 GCA_964454675.1 uncultured Flavobacteriaceae bacterium
GAATTAAATAAATTTTTAGCTTAAAATATTTTGATTTAATCTTGGAATGCAGCTTGGCGAGGGAGCGGATTTTAGCACTAACGCTCAATCGGAGAACCGAACTATAAATTTAGCGAAAAGTTTGGTACGAAGCATTTAACCCGCTCTCTTGCAAAGCCGATGTCACCTGCTGGCTATCTGTTTTTTGTGATACTTTTCTTATTCTTTTATTCCTAATTATAATTCTAAAATATGGACACTTTCCGTTTATTGATAAATCTTTTTCATCATTTCCCTTTCTGAATTTTATTATTTCAAATTGGTCAGGATTAAATTTATGTAAGAATGTTATAGGTACTCCCATAAACCCATCGTAGTCCATTGGAATGTTTTGAGTTTTATCTACATTGATTCCATTATAGTTATCATATTTAGGATAATCGGATTCGTTGCCGTAATACTTTTTTGTAAGCTCAATATCTTCGTGTCGTTTAGATGTATCCAAATTAGTTAGCCATAAGCAATTATTTGGTGAAACTATTCTATTCCCTAAACTGTCTATTTGAGTTTCTGTTCCATAAAGTTCATAATGCTCTGGAACAATAAAACCTGAAATTCCTCTACCAAGATTTATTCCCAACCACGCTTTGTTTTCTTTGATTAGTTTAAATATTTCTTTGTATGTTATGGCATTAATATTACCAATTATCAAAAATTCTTTTTCATATTTGACTAATTGGGCTACAAATTCTCTAAATAAAGAGAAAGGCGGATTAGTAACAACTATATCAGATTGTTTGAGTAGTTCAATACTTTCTGAGCTGCGAAAATCTCCATCTCCATTGAAATAAACAATATCTTTTGAAGTTGGTGTAATTTTTTCTTCATCAGTTCCTGTATATTCATAAAAAGAACCATTTTCGGTTTTATAGGAATTGAACAAGTCCATTTCTTGTTCTCTGTAGCAAGATGCGATTAATTTTTTAAGACCTAATTCCTTGAAATTTAATGCAAAGTACTTGAAAAAATTACTAATTGTAGGGTCATCACAATTACAATAAACTACTTTATCTCTAAAGTGATTTTTATAGTGTTGTAACTCGCTCTCTATATCAGAAAGCTGAGTATAAAACTCATCGCTTTTTGATTTTTTTGCTTGTTGCAGTAATTTATTTGTTGCATTTCTTGCCATTGTCAATCTCTATTTACTTTCGGTTATCTGATTAAACAAATCACTGCCTAAAACTTGAAGAGATGTTTTAGAAATCTCAACCATAATCTCAAACATCATTTGAGCATCCCATTTTTCTCCTTTTCCTTGTGCATAGATTGAAGTTGCTTGAAGCATAATTGTTTTGTCCTTATGCTTGACAAATCTATTTTTGCATAGATTGGTGTTAATCGGCATCCCATAATTTGCAGAAGTCAGCCTGTCTAATCTATTTAACATTCCGGAATTGTATTCTAAAGTTACAACCCTTCCATCAGGTCTTTTAATTGAAATTGTTTCTGTTAGAAAATTTGAACCTTCCAAAAATAAAATATAAGGGAAATGGGATTCGGATAGCATAAAGTTGCCAATTTCGGATATGTTTTTATGCGACCTTTCTATCGCATTACCAGCAGCCATTAAGTCTTGATTGTTGGCTGTTCCTACTAATTTTCCTGTTAGGATGTTTTCAATGTCTTTTCCCTGATGTTTAGCTTCCGAAACTAAAACTATTCTCCAATTGTCATTGTCGTCTTTTACTTCAATTATACCTCCATCGGGTTTTATGCTTGAATTTGAAACAAAAAGAGTTTGCCCTAAATCTTTATCAACTTTTTGTAGGGCTTCGTTTATTTCTTCTTTTTTGACACTCGTTCTGTAACGAAAAGATAATTGAGGATATTCCTTTTTAAGTTGTTCAATAACAAGGCGTGATATTTTACCAATCGTTATGTCGTGTGATTTTGCTCCGTCTCCAAATATTCCAACCACACCTTGCGATAGTTTGTGTTGATTAGTTAATCTTTCTGATTGGTTCTTTTTTGCCATTTTCTAATTTGTTTCAAACAATTTGATTTACAAAGGTACAAATTTATCGTTGACGCTCGTTGTTTTTAGCTTGCAGGTAACACCTAATTTACAACATACAACCTATTTTTAAATATTTGCAATTTATTAAAATTCAATAATATATTCGTTTACAAACGACTACAAACATTTACAAACGAAAACAAATGTAAGTTAACCGAATAACATTTGGAAATCGCAACATCTTTGCCTTGTCGAAACATAAGAACCTGACTGCCGTTAGGAAGTCTCGATAGTATTAACTGTTTAACCCGCCTGCGTCGGGCAGGCATTAAAATTTAGAAATTATGAGCACACTTAGAAACAAAGTACAGTTGATTGGACGTTTAGGGCAAGACCCGGAAATCGTAACATTTGATGACGGTAACAAACTGGCAAAATTTTCTTTAGCAACAGACGACAGCTACAAAGACAAAAACGGTCAAAAAGTAGAACGTACAGACTGGCACAACATTGTCGTAAAAGGCGGTTTGGTAAAAGTAGTGGAAAGCTACATTACCAAAGGTAAAGAAATTGCCATTGAAGGAAAATTAAGCTCAAGAAGCTATGACACCAAAGACGGTAAACGCTACATCACAGAAATTGTATGCAGTGATTTGGTAATGTTGAGTAAGTAATGATTGCATCAATAATAATTATGAAAAAGGGTTCAAAAATTTGAACCCTTTTATTTTTAAACCGGAATACTGAATTTTTCATAAAACTTTCAAAACAGTAAGTGTCTTTGCCATAGCTTTAGTACTTTTATAGCAAAGCTCTACCGTATGGCTACACAACCCAAACTCGTCAGATTTCAACAAAACGTCTTGTCAAGATACCAGATATACAATAGTATCTTTATGACACTGCCTTTTGATACCATTACCAAAACCGGCGCATTGCTGCCACTGTTTCATGACACCTGCAAAAAGGGATTTGAACAGGGCGATGACCCAACAACCATTGTTGAAACGTTTTTTAAGAAATATCAGGGACGACGAAGCAAAGAAAGCCAAATCAACCTGATGTTCCGGTTTATACAATACATAGAACGGCAGGTGGTTTTGTTTGATGCTATTGAAGACGCATCATTCCCGATTGTAAATAATATGGATGGCATAGGAACCTTAAGAAGCCTTAAAGAACTATCGGACCCCGAAAAACTAAAAGAATACTTAAAAGAATTTAAAGTGCGTATTGTACTCACGGCACATCCCACACAATTTTATCCGGGAGCCGTTTTGGGGATTATCACAGATTTAACCGAAGCCATAAAGAAAAATGACCTCTTGATGATTAACGATTTGCTCGCACAATTAGGCAAAACACCGTTTTTTAAACATCAAAAACCTACGCCGTATGACGAAGCCGTAAGCCTTATCTGGTATTTGGAAAATGTATTTTATCATTCTTTCGGGAAAATATTTGACTACATACAGCAAAACATTTTTGATGGTAATCCTGTTCAAAATGATATTTTAAACATCGGGTTTTGGCCCGGCGGCGACCGTGACGGCAATCCGTTTGTAACGCCTCAAATTACCTTGAAAGTTGCCGTACGGCTTAAACAAACCATTCTTAAAAATTATTATAAAGACCTGCGAAAACTTAAACGCCGCCTCACATTTCAAGGTGTGGAAGATAAGATAGCTGCTTTAGAACGGCAACTCTATGAAAGCGGCATCCATCCGCAGGCAAAACACAGTATTGATAAAGACACTTTTGTTTCAGAACTGGAAAGTATTAAAAACACGATTATCAAAGATCATCAATCGTTGTTTTTAACTGAACTGAACAGCCTCATAAATAAAATATACTTGTTCGGGTATCATTTTGCAACGCTCGATATCCGTCAGGACAGCCGCACGCATCATTCGGTATTTACGCAGTTGGTTGATAGTCTAATTGCTTCCGGAAGCGGGATTTTTCCTGAAAATTTTAACAACTTATCCGCAGACAAACAAATTAAAATACTTTCGGAAGTTGAAGGCACCGTTGATATTTCAGGTTTTGAAGATGAAAATGTTGTCACAACCCTCGAAACCATTAAAACCATACGTACCATTCAGGATTCAAACGGCGAGCAAGCCTGTAACAGGTATATCATCAGCAATAATCAATCGGCATTAAATGTTATGCAGTTGTTTGCCATGTTAAAGCTTGTGGCTTTCAATGACCGGCTCACAATAGACATAGGACCGCTGTTTGAAACTATTGACGACCTCGAAAACGCACATTTGGTTATGGAGCAGCTGTATCAAAATAAAAATTACCGAACCCATCTCAAACAGCGAGGTAACAAACAAACCATTATGCTCGGTTTTAGCGACGGCACCAAAGACGGCGGCTATTTGATGGCAAACCGGGGGATTTTTAAAGCTAAAGAACGTCTTACGGCAATTTCAAAAAAATATGGTATTACCGTCATCTTCTTTGATGGCCGCGGTGGTCCGCCATCACGAGGCGGCGGAAAAACACATCAGTTTTACGCGTCGCTCGGCCCTACGATTGAAGATAAAGAAGTGCAGCTTACTGTACAGGGACAAACCATAAGTTCCAATTTTGGCACACTGGATTCATCACAGTACAATCTTGAGCAGCTTATAAGTTCGGGGATTGACAATCGTTTGGAAACCAATACGGCAATGTCACAACAAAATGTAAACGTGATGGATAATCTGGCATATTTAAGCCATAAAGCGTATGTGGATTTTAAAAACCACCCGATGTTTTTGCCGTATCTGGAGCATATAAGTACCTTAAAATATTATGCAAAAGCCAATATAGGCAGCCGGCCTTCAAAACGGAGCAAATCGGATACTTTGGTGTTTGAAGATTTAAGAGCTATTCCGTTTGTGGGCAGCTGGAGCCAGCTAAAGCAAAACGTTCCGGGGTTTTTTGGAGTGGGAACAGCGTTGAAATACTATGAAGACCGTAACGAGTTTGACAAAGTGGTTCGGCTTTATAACGATTCAAAATTTTTTAAAACCTTGATTGAAAACAGTATGATGGCATTATCAAAATCGTTTTTTGGCTTAACAAAATACATGGCAGACGATCCTGAATTTGGTTCATTCTGGGCTATTATTTATGAAGAATATCAAACTACCAAACGATTGATATTAAAGCTTACCGGCTACAAGACTTTGATGGAAGAAGAACCTGCCGGAAAAGCATCCATTGACGTGAGAGAATCTATCGTACTGCCGTTGTTAACCATACAGCAGTTTGCTTTAAAGAAAATACAGGAGCTTAAAAAATCGAAAGAGCCTGATACTAATGAAATAGAAGTGTATGAAAAATTGGTAACACGCTCATTATTCGGGAATATCAACGCCAGCAGGAATTCGGCATAAAAAACCTGTGGTTAGCAGGACTTTTAAGTATTAAGCAACTTTCTTCAATAAGTCAAAACAAGGACACTTGCCGCAACGCTTTTGCTCGCCTTTTTTATACTTTTCACAGCAACTGCTTTTCACTTTATCCGGAATGTTAATTCCGGCAGCCCTAAGCTTTTTTACTGCTTTTTTAAGTTCTTTTTTATCCTTCTTTTTGCCCAAAACAAATACGCTCAAATTGCTTGAGGCAAAAGTAATTAATTTTTATTAAATCTAAATAAGATGAATAAATTAATTTTGCGGAGGAGAAATTGCAGCGGCAGATGTGACTGTTAATTGCAAAATATCACGGTCAAACAAATACAATCCACCTTTATCATCGCCTATCATATTTATTTTATCAAGAATGGTTCTTGCTACAGCTTCTTCTTCAATTTGCTCGGCTACATACCATTGCAAAAAGTTGTGCGTAGCATAATCTTTTTCTTGTAACGTGATATGAACCAATTCATTGATGCTTGAAGAAACAAACACTTCATGCTCAAACAATTTTTCAAACATTTCTTTGAAAGATTTGAATGTGATATTTGGCGCTTTTAATTCAGAAACCTGTGCATGTCCGCCGCGCTCGTTGACAAATTTTACGAGTTTCAGCATGTGGTCACGCTCTTCGTTGGACTGGTTGTACATAAAACCGGCAACGCCTTCCAAGCCTTTTACTTCTGCCCAGCATGCCATGGCCAAATAAATTTGAGATGATTCTGCTTCAATGCGTATTTGGTCGTTTAAGGCTTTTTCTATCGATTTTTGTAACATAATGTTCAATTTTTATGTAAAGTTACATAATTTGAATCGGCTATTTTAATAGAATGATTTTAAATTGAATTGCTATTTATGAAGCTTAAGCTGAATACGCTTTCTCGGAATATCGACTTCCAAAACTTTCACAATGACTTGCTGATGCAAACTGATATGCGCATTCACATCACTCACAAAACTATCCGATAAATTAGACACGTGTATCAAACCGCTTTCTTTGATGCCAATATCTACAAAAGCGCCAAAGTTGGTCACATTATTGACAATGCCTGGCAATAATTGACCTTCTTGAACATCGTTAATGGTTTTGATATTTTGATTAAACGTAAACACTTTTGCTTGCTCCCTGATGTCCAAACCGGGTTTTTCAAGTTCCTTTACAATATCCTGAAGTGTTGGTAATCCTACAGAATTTGTACAGTATTTTTTTAAATCGATGTTTTGAAGTACTGTGGAATTTCCTATCAATTCAATGACATTTTTACCCAAATCTTTCGCTATTTTCTCAACCACGCTATAACTTTCGGGATGCACCGCCGAATCATCCAACGGATTTTCCGGATTTTTTATCCGAAGAAACCCTGCGCCTTGTTCAAACGCTTTACCACCCAATCGCGGTACGTTTTTGATGTCATTTCGGGAATTGAACGCACCATTATCACTTCGGTAAGCTACAATATTTTCTGCAAGTTTTACACCTATTCCCGACACATAACTCAGTAAGCTCACACTTGCGGTATTGATGTTGACACCTACGGCATTCACGCAGCTTTCCACAACGGTATCGAGTTCTTTTTTGAGTTTTGTCTGGTCCACATCATGCTGGTATTGCCCGACACCTATGGATTTGGCATCTATTTTTACGAGTTCTGCCAGCGGGTCTTGGAGTCGTCGCCCAATGGATACCGAACCACGAACCGTCACGTCATAATTGGGAAATTCGTCCCTGGCAATCTTGGATGCCGAATAAATACTCGCACCGGCTTCGCTTACCACAAATACCTGCACATCATTTTTAAAATGCACACGTTTGACCAATTGTTCCGTTTCGCGTGATGCTGTACCATTACCAATAGCGATGGCTTCTATTTTATAGGCATCTGCCAACGAACTCAATTTTTTCATGGCACCAACGGCATCACTTTTTGGCGGATGCGGATAGATGGTTTCATTATACAGCAAATCGCCTTTGGCATCCAAACAAACCACTTTACATCCGGTACGGAATCCCGGGTCGATGGCCAAAACCCGCTTTTCTCCAATAGGCGAACCCAACAAGAGTTGTTTTAAATTTTTTGCAAAAACGGTAATGGCGGCAGCATCGGCTTTTTCTTTGGCATTTTGCAACGCTTCATTGCTCAATGACGGCAGCAGCAAACGCTTGTAGGCATCGGCAATGGCTATTTGAATCTGTTCTGTACAATCATTTTGTGAACGGATGATGCGTTCCTCAATTTTTGCAATGGCTCTATCATCGTCAATATGAATTTTGAATTTGATAAAACCTTCACTTTCGGCACGTAAAATAGCGAGTAAACGATGTGACGGAATTCGGGATAAGGATTCTTCCCATTCAAAATAATCCCTGAATTTTTGAGCATCTTCACTACTTGCTTTTGCTTTGACCACTTTCGTGGAAATCATTGCAAAACGTTCGAGTTGGTAACGGATGTTGTTGCGGATATCGGTACGTTCGTTAACCCATTCGGCAATGATATGCCGTGCGCCTTCCAGTGCCTCATCTGCGGAAGCGATAGCACCTTTTGCATATTTAAGCGCAACAGATTCAATATCCGATACATTTTGCGACATGATGATTTTTGCCAAAGGTTCCAAGCCGTTTTGCCGTGCGGTTTCGGCTTTGGTTTTCTTGCTTTTTTTGAAAGGCAGATACAAGTCTTCAAGCGTTGTCAAATCCTGACAGGCTTCAATTTTTTGTTGTAATTCGGGCGTTAAGGCATCTTGTTCTTCAATGGCTTTCAGAATGGCTGATTTACGTTTTTCAAGCACTTCAAATTGCTCTTTATACTTGACAATATCGCCAATTTGCACTTCATCTAAATTACCTGTACGTTCTTTACGGTAGCGTGCAATAAATGGAATGGTGCAATCGTCTTCAAGAAGTGCTATGGTGTTTTTTACTGAAATTTCAGGTAGTTGCGTGTGTTGGATTACAAACGAAAGTAGGGTCATAATTAGGTGTGGTGTTTTTGAGGATGGTTGTCTTATTACTCCTGTTCCGGTATATAATTTAAGATGTTGCCTCTGGGAATATACATCAAACTTAACAAATTCGGACTATATTCGAGTATTGAATACTCTAAGGTATCTTGTTGGGTTGTTATAGTCAAATATTCAATTGGTTCATGTTGTACAGAATATTGCTTTCTTATTTTGAAATCATAAATATCGGTTGAGTCAACTTCTATTCCTTTGTAAAACATAATCCATTTTCCATCCGTAATTTCTATTCCTGCAAGAGAATCTGTCGTACTAATCCACCTTCCATTTTTAAATTCAATAAGTTTTATGTTGGATATCTTTGTATCTTGTTTCACACAATTTGCAAATGTCATCATTTCAACAACAGAATGCCCTGTTATAACTATTATTACTCCAATTATTGTTATTAAAACTACCTTTTTCATCGGCTTTTATTTATCAACCCATAAATAATATTGAAAGGAAAAAAAAGTTGTCCTATAATAATAACAAAGACAACAACAGTAATAATAAGACTAAGAAAAACATTATAGCGATATTCCATAATGTCTTCTCTATACAATTGCAACAAGAACACTATACAAAAAATTCCGCCAAAAGTCAGTCCGACATGGGCTTTGGTCATCCATTTTGAAAGTCTTTTATTTGTTTTTTTTATTAACCAATATCCAATTCCAAAGATTGTAAAAGGAATAGACATCAATATGGTTAAATGAAAATGCGCAATAACAAAATAGGTGTCATGAACATTAATATCCAACATAGATTCTTTGTTAAAAACTCCATATAACAACAGTATCGGGATTGAAAACAGAAAAATGATATGTGGATTTTCAAATAGTTTACTCATTAATTACTCGGTAAAATCTGCAACAAATACTGCCAGTGGCGCCATACGGGCTTTGTTAAGTGACAATGTATCGTTAAGTATAGCATAATTGTCAACAATTTCGAGAGCTTTATGCAAATTGGTTTCGGTTTCCATATCCGGGCAAGCCATCATGGTGCTCATAAGTTTTGACATTGAAATACGATTGCCTTCCTGAGTGGTATATTCACCACCAAAACCATTGCACCCACCGTTACCGCTTACTCTGCTGTTATCTTCAGAAAAAGAAATATAGGCTCTGTCATTTGACACATCTTTTCCGTTTAATTTGATGAGCTTCCATTTTACACCGGTCAATGCGATAAATTTTTTATGAAGCACATAGTTGTTTGCCGGTTCGCCTGTAATTTTGTTGCCTTCCATATCCAAAGCAGTAAGTGTATTTTCACCTACAAAATAACTATAAGGTTCATTAGCTTGCTTGAGTGTAATGGTAGTTCCGGCATCATTCCACGTAAAACTGCCCGATTCTTCAAATGCAGCATCCGATTTTCCGAGATAAACGTTTTTTTTAATATAATTCCCGTCAGTGTTCAATGTAATGGTTGTGTAAATCCCTTCGCAATCGGCGCAAGGTAATGTTCCTGTATAAAAACCGTCCCAATCGAGCGCATTTTGGCTGTTGTGCGTGTCAACTATACCGGCAGCCTGCGGCTCTTCATGCTGTTTTTTGCTGCTATTACAACCGTACAGCATGATGAACGTCAAAAAGATAATTTGTAGAGGTAGTGTTTTCATAAAATTGGTTTTCAATAAAAATACAAAAGTTTTAGCTTATTTTCAACCCATTAGTCACTTGGGTAGTATCCGGATTTACAAACACCAGTTTACCATCAGCAGATTCTGTCATTAAAATCATGCCTTGACTTTCAACACCCCGTAAGGCTCTTGGTGCCAGATTGACCAAAACGGTGACGCGTTTTCCAATAACTTCTTCGGGTGTAAAACTTTCTGCAATACCGGACACAATGGTGCGTACGTCAATGCCTGTATCTACTTTCAACACCAATAGTTTATTAGCTTTCGGCATTTTTTCGGCTTCCAAAATCGTTCCTACCCGTATATCCAATTTGGCGAAATCGTCATAAGTAATTGTCTGTTTTTGAGGTTCAACTTGTTTATTGGCTGTTTCATTAAATTTTTTACTGGCTTCCAATTTGTCCAATTGTTTTTGAATGGTGTCGTCTTCTATTTTGCTGAATAGTAATTCGGCTTTGCTTATTTCGTGTCCGGCAGGAAGTAATACATCTTTAGTGGAAATATCGTTCCAAGATGCTTCGGCAAGCTCAGCATGACAAAGAATACGTTTTAGCTTTTCTGAAGTAAACGGTAAAAACGGTGCGCTTAAAGTAGCCAAAGCGCTTGCAATTTGCAAAGCCACAAACATAATGGTTTGTGTACGCCCGGCATCGTCTTTGATGACTTTCCAAGGTTCTTCATCTGCGAGATATTTATTGCCAAGTCGGGCCAAATTCATCAATTCCTGACTCGCTTCTCTAAATCTGTAACGCTCAATAGAACTTGCTATCACGGCAGGATAGGCTTTCATAGTCGCCAATGTTTCTTTATCAACTTCTGAAAACTCAAATGGTGATGGCACAATGCCGTTATAATATTTTTCGGTCAATACCACCACACGGTTGATGAAATTCCCGAAAATGGCTACAAGTTCGTTATTGTTTCTTGCCTGAAAATCTTTCCATGTAAAATCATTGTCCTTGGTTTCCGGTGCATTTGCCGTCAAGGCATAACGCAACACATCTTGCTGGTTTGGGAAATCTTCCAGATATTCCGGCAGCCAAACCGCCCAGTTTTTTGAAGTTGACAATTTATTGCCTTCCAGATTCAAAAACTCATTTGCGGGTACATTGTCCGGTAAAATATAAGAACCTTCGGCTTTAAGCATTGCAGGAAAAATAATACAGTGAAACACAATATTGTCTTTCCCAATGAAATGCACCAACTTGGTATCTTTATCTTTCCAGTACAATTCCCAGTCTTTTCCTGTACGTTCCGCCCATTCTTTGGTTGATGAAATATAGCCAATAGGTGCATCAAACCACACGTATAGTTTTTTTCCTTCGGCATCTTTTACGGGAACGTCAATGCCCCAATCCAAATCGCGGGTTACGGCACGAGGTTTCAAACCATCGTCCAGCCACGATTTTACCTGTCCCAATACGTTGGTTTTCCAATCATTTTTATGACCTTCTAAAATCCATTCTTTTAAAAAATCCTCATACCTGTCTAAAGGTAAAAACCAATGCTTGGTTTGTTTCAAAATGGGCATTTCGCCTGTGATGGTGGACTTTGGATTGATTAAATCGGTAGCATTGAGTGTAGAGCCGCATTTTTCACACTGGTCGCCATAGGCTTCCGGATTTTGGCACTTGGGGCAGGTTCCTGTTACAAATCTGTCGGCGAGAAATTGATTGGCTTTGGCATCATACAACTGTTCGGTTACTTCTTCTATGAAATCGTTTTTATCATACAGTGTTCTGAAAAATTCTGAAGCCGTATCGTGATGGATTTTTGATGAGGTACGCGAATAATTATCAAATGAAATGCCGAAATCTTCAAACGATTTTTTGATGATATTATGGTATTTATCAATCACTTCCTGCGGTGTGATGCCTTCTTTTTTGGCTTTCATTGAGATGGCTACGCCGTGTTCATCGCTTCCGCAGATAAAAGCCACATCCTGACCGGTTAATCGTAAATAACGTGCATAAATATCTGATGGCACATACACACCTGCCAAATGCCCGATGTGGATTGGGCCATTGGTGTAAGGTAATGCTGCGGTAATGGTGTATCGTTTTGGATGATTCATTTTTTATAGACTATGTCAGGCCGAGCGCAGTCGAGACCTAAATAAAACCTCTCGCAAGCTGCGCTTTTATCTTCAAACAAAATATATTTTGTTTTCAATAATGCTCGAGGAAACAAATAACTAAAAGTTGTTTTAAGCCACAAAAGTACACATTTTGAAAAGGATTTATAAAAAAAATGTACATTTACAAAAAGCACAACCGATGACTTTATTTAGAATCCTTACAAGTCTTTTTTTAATTGTTTTACTATTTGAGAATGGCATTGTAAAAGCGCAAAACAGTTATGTATCAAAACCACAGCAAACCATGATAACACCACCATATTTAAAAGCGGGCGATACCGTTGCTATCGTAGCGCCATCGGGCATTTTACTCAACAAGCAAGCTGAGGTTTTACAAGCCGAAAACTTACTAAAAAGCTGGGGTTTGAACGTTGTTGTAGGCAAACACGTTTTTAAGCAAAACGGTCATTTTGCCGGAACAGATGCCGAGCGTTGCGAAGATTTTCAAAAAGCGTTGGACGACCCGAAGATTAAAGCCATCTGGTGTGCTCGTGGCGGTTATGGTACGGTCAGGATTTTAGATAAACTGGACTATACACAATTTAAAAAACATCCAAAATGGCTGTTGGGATATTCAGATATTACGGCATTACACAACGATTTTCACAATCTTGGTATTGAATCTGTCCATACGCTGATGTGTACCAGCTTAACCAAAGATTTAAATGGTTTAAACGAAACTATTTCCACGTTTAAAAATGCCATTTTCGGTAAACCGCTTTCATACACCTTAAAAGGCTCAAATTACAATAAAGCCGGTACAGCTACAGCACCAATAGTAGGTGGAAATCTTACAATGCTACATACTATGCTGGGTTCAAAATCGAGTATTGACCTGTCGGGAAAAATATTGTTTATTGAAGAAACGGGCGAATATGCCTACCACATTGACCGTATGTTACAGAGTTTAAAACGTGCAGGCTATTTTGATAACTGTAAAGGTATTATTGTCGGTGATATAAGTAAAGTAAGAAAAAATACAACGGAATTTGGACGAACCATCGAGGAAATCATCTTAGATGTGGTACAGGACTGCGATTTTCCGGTGGCGTTCAATATGCCGGCAGGTCATGAAAAAGATAACAGAGCATTGATTTTGGGACGAAATGTGACGTTGACAGTTGGAAAAGATAAATCGATGGTAGTTTTTGAGTAAAAAGCATTCGTGAATTAGTGACAAAAAATCTAAAATATTGCAGGACGAGATTCCTGCCTTCGCAGGAATTATGGCACAACATAACGAACTTGGTAAAATAGGCGAGAAACTTGCAGCAGATTATCTGCAATCAAAAGGTTATGAGATAATTATCCGCAATTATGTATTTCAAAAAGCAGAAATTGATATTATTGCCAAGCACAATAATATGATGATTTGTGTGGAAGTTAAAACCCGTAATTCCGATTTTTTTGGCGACCCGCAAGAGTTTGTGACCAAAGGAAAAATCAAGAATTTGGTTAAAGCTATGGATGCGTTTATCATTGAAAATGACATTCAACTGGAAACCAGATTTGACATTATTGCGGTTTTAAAAAATAAAACAACTGAAGAATTGACGCATTATGAAAATGCATTTTATCATTTTTAATTCCCGTGAATACGGGAATCTTATCCTTAAAATTTCGTTAGTAAAAAACACATTTGGTTTTTTCAACTCATAAGCTGATGTTTCTCTCTGCAAAACAAAAAAACAGGCTGAAATTTTTATATTTGTACAAATGGCAAATTAACGAACTAAAAAACAAATAATTGAAGTTGTTTTTCGCCTCTTGTTTACAATGACAAAACACCTCACATTACTGATTATCTTCTTTCTGGGAACAACTTTACTGTTCTCACAACAAACCGATGCCGAACAAGACCTTACAAAAAGAGTTAATGAAAACTACAGAATTATTTTCTCAAACCCCGAAAAAGCATTTTTAGAAGCTCAAGAGATAGAAAAAGAAGCCCGAAAGATACACGCAAAAGCACAGGAATTAGGGGCAATAGAGATGCAATGTGTTTACTACGGGATAAACAAAGATTTTGAGAAAATGCTAACAACGGGACAGGCATTATACCAAAAAGCAGGAAGGTATAAAATGCCTCTTTTTCAGGTTAGAGCAAAAAGGCATACTTTTGAAGCATACATTTTTACGGGATTGCCCGATAAAGCCTTTCAGGAGCTGGAACAGGGAAGTAAAATAATCATTACGTTAGACGAAAACGACCCTGTTACTATCAGAGAAAAAGTAAAACTGCTTGCTTATTACGCCAATTATTACTGGAGTCAGGACGATTTACACAATCAGCTTAAATATGCCCTTTTGGGAGGAGAGGAAATAAAAAAGCTACCCGATGAAAAACAAAGAGAAAAAGAATTATGTCATCATTATTCTAATATTTCGACAACTTATTCCGAATTAAACCTTATGGATTCGGCAAAGGTGTATGCAGAATTATCCTTATCAATATATAAGGCAGAATATAACCGAAATGATGTCCGTGCCTCAAACCTCTGGGTTTTGGGCAAAGTAGCAAAACACGAAAAAGAGTATCAAAAAGCTCTTTCGTACTTCCATAAAGCCGAAGAAATTGAAGGCTACAAAAATCACATAAACCTTGAGCTTTTGTATGACCATATTATTGATACTTATCAACAGTTACAATACGAAGATTCGGTAAAAATCTATCAGATAAAGCGGGATTCCTTAAAGCTGGCGGTTTCCGAAAATCAAAAAAAATCGCTGACCACCCTGTTAAACGAGAAAGAAGAAAGCAACCCGATATATAAATATGTGTTTGGGATTGTTCTTGCGGTAATGGGATTTTTTACGTTTTTGGTTGTGCGAAAAAACAGGATTCTTGCCCGACAGGAAAAAGTAAGTCGGGAATATCTGGAAAAAATATCCGAAAACCCGAGCGGGGAAGATTATTCCAAATTATTAAAAGCACTCAAAGAAAAAGACCCTGCCTTTATGTTTTATTTTGAGGAAACTTTCCCCGATTTTTCTGCAAAGCTCTTGCAAATCAACCCGAAAATATCGGCTTCCGATATAGAATTTTGTGCCTTGCTAAAGATAAAAATCCCTACAAAAGATATTGCCAAATACAAATATTTTGAACTACAAACCGTCCGAAATAAAAAATACCTCATCAGAAAAAAACTAAATGTCCCGAAAGAATCGGATATATACCAATGGTTTGAGGGGTTTTGAAACAAAATCTATTTTATACCAAAAGCAACAAACACAATTATTGACGAAAAATAGAGATAATTGTATTTTTCGTCAATAAGAATTATCTTTGCTGTAAACAAAGGTAAATGATAAAACGGGAAATATACCTGCAAAAACTGCGTCAGCTGAAAGACCAAAACGTAATCAAAGTAATTACAGGCATTAGGCGTTGTGGTAAATCGACCCTTTTGGAAGCTTTTAAAAACGAACTGATTGAAAGCGGTGTTGCTGACCGGAATATTATTTTTCTGAATTTTGAAGAAAGAGAAAACCTGCATTTGACGGATTGGACTGCACTCTATGACGAAATCATAAAAACCGTAAAAACCGACAGGAAACACTATGTTTTTTTGGACGAAGTACAGTTGGTCAACGATTTTGAAAAGCTCATCAACAGCCTGTTTACCAAAAAACACATTGACCTGTACGTTACGGGGTCAAATGCTTATTTGCTGAGCAGTGAACTGGCTACGCTTTTGACAGGAAGATACATAGCCATTAACGTACAGCCTTATTCTTTTCGGGAATATGTTTTGGCATACAAAGAAGAAAAAAATACCGACCGTCTTTTTCGTCAATATATCAATGTAAGCAGTTTTCCCGAAGCGGTTACACTTGCACAAAACCTGCCTGACGGCAAGGCAGGTGATGAAAATCTGGCAAACGATTACCTGCAATCCATTTACGATACGGTTATCATCAAAGACATTGCACAACGCTACAAACTG
This sequence comes from uncultured Flavobacteriaceae bacterium, assembly GCA_964454675.1. Classification (GTDB taxonomy): domain Bacteria; phylum Bacteroidota; class Bacteroidia; order Flavobacteriales; family Flavobacteriaceae; genus CAYVUB01. The sequence continues at coordinate 16,148 of CAYVUB010000023.1, forward strand.
CGGAACGTGCACAATCTGCACCGTGTCATCAGCTTTGTATTCGATTCGGTGGGTTCGTATATTTCGCCTACCAATATTGCGGCAGAACTCAATAAAAATTCGCAGAAAAAAATATCGCACAACACCATTATCAAATACCTCGATTTTTTGGTTAAATCTTACATTCTCTATCCTGCCTCACGTTACGACATTAAGGGTAAAGAACTGCTTACCACCAATGGAAAATATTATCTGATAGATTTGGGGTTAAGAAACATTACGGCAACCAATAAGTATAACACCGATTTGGGACACAAGCTGGAAAATGTAGTATATTTCGAGCTTTTGAGGCGTGGCGGAAAAGTGTATGCAGGGAAAAATAATGACAAGGAAATTGATTTTGTAGTACAAAAGCCCAATAACGAAAGAGAATACTATCAGGTCGCCTTTACCGTTAATGACGAAAAAACATATAAAAGGGAAGTTTCGTCATTTAGCAACATCAAAGACCATTATCCAAAATACCTTTTAACCCTTGATTTTGACAATACAAGCATAGACGGCATCCAAAAGCTGAATGTAATTGACTGGCTGTTGCAATAATACAATTGCCTCATCGGTTTGTCGTAGCTAAAAATTACGCTAAACCTAAAAAACTATGTTGTTTAGGTTGCAGATTTAACAATCTCAAGCTGATTTCCTTTTTTTCTTTTTATTTTTTAAGTTATTGAAAAATAGTATTATATAAAATAAATTATCGTGTCGGTACACTTTGGTTACGGTAATTTCTTGGCTTGTTTTGCCTTTTCCTGCAACTTTGCCACAACTAATCCTAAAACCCAAACCGTTATGAAAAAAATGTTACAATTCAGTATCGCTTTTGCCCTGTTGTTAATATGCGGAAAAGTCCAAGCCCAAAACTGGGAAGTGGTAGGAGAACACATAGGAATTACATATAACAACACAAATTCTAAACCTTCACTGGCTTTCAGCAGTATCGGAGAGCCTTATGTAGCTTATGAGGACATAGCTAATAGCGACAAAGCAACTGTAAAGAGGTTTGACGGTACGGATTGGGTTACAGTGGGAACAGCAGGGTTTTCTGAAAGTGGTGCACACGACATTTCCCTTGCTTTTAATAGTAACGATGAGCCTTATGTGTCTTTTTCACGTTCTGAGGACTTAAAAGTAACCGTAATGAAATTTGATGGTGCCGAATGGGTTACGGTAGGAACAGCAGGATTTTCAACAGGAGGGTAGTGGTTCACTTCACTGGCTTTCAACAGCAACGACGAACCTTATGTGTCTTTTAGCAATGATGCTAATGGCGAAAAAGCTACCGTAATGAAATTTAACGGAACCAACTGGGTTGTGGTAGGAACAGCAGGATTTTCAGCAGGAGGGGCGTACTATGTTCCATTGGTTTTCAACAGCAATGATGAGCCTTATATAGCTTTTACCGATTTAGCTAATAGCTTTAAAGCCACCGTAATGAAATTTAACGGGACTAACTGGGTAAATGTAGGTACGGCAGGATTTTCAGCAAGCTATGCACACGAAATTTCCCTTGCCTTTAACAACAGTGATGAACCTTATGTGGCTTTTATGGATGGAGCTGGCGAAAAAGCAACCGTAATGAAATTTAACGGAACTAACTGGGGTACGGTGGGTACAGCAGGGTTCTCAGCAGGAGAGGCATACTATACCCGATTAGCTTTCAGTAGCATTGATGAGCCTTATGTAGCTTTTAGCGATTTAGCTAATGGCTGGAAAGCCACCGTAATGAAATTTGATGGCACCAATTGGGTAAACGTAGGAACGTCAGGATTTTCAGCAGGTACTGCGTGGGGACATTCTTTGGCTTTTAGTAATGATGGCGAACCATATTTAGCTTTTGTGGACGCATCAGATGGCAACAAAGTCAAAGTTATGAAATATGCAATGCCTATGAGTATTGAGGATACAGCTCTTAAAAATGTAAAACTCTATCCCAATCCTGTAAAAGACATATTGCATTTCAGTAAAGAAGTCCATAAAATAACCGTAACAGACCTTACAGGTAAAGTGCTTATCACACAAAGCAACAGTAACCAAATAGATATGTCCGCTTTGCAAAGCGGTGTGTATTTTATTACCTTAAAAACAGAAAACGGTTTGAAAGAGACGAAGAAGGTGGTGAAAGCCCCCTAACCCCAAAAAGGGAATTATTAAACTGGTAAAAAAATTTTCAATTTTTCTTAAATCACAAGATTTAGAGGTTTTTGGTTTTAGCAAAGTCTTTGTTATGCTCTTCCGTTTTTCTTCCTCTCAAAAAAGTTTTATCATTTGATAAAAATATAACGAATATGAAAACAGGCGACAGGCAGGTGCGCGGGAATGTTACCTGTAAAAATTCATTTCGTCCATATATTCCCAAACGTGTTCAGGTAGCATAGGTTTTACATTTTTACCGTTTTTAACAGCGTTGCGTATAAATGTTGATGACAGTTCCATGATGGGTGCATCAATTTTATGAATGTTGGGATGATTTTTAAATTCGCTGTCGGCAAAACCATCAGATAACCGCGGGTACACATAAATATGATGGTTCAACAAAATCCATTCATAATTTTTCCATTTATGAAAGCCTTTTAAATTGTCTTCGCCCATAATGAGTGCAAACTCATAATTCGGGTATTTTTCCTGTAAATAGGCTAAGGTGTTTACGGTATAATTAGGCTGAGGTAAGTTGAATTCTATATCACTTGGTTTGAGTTTGTCATAATCTTTGGTAGCACGATATACCATTTCCAACCGCTGGTAATTATCGAGTATGGATTGTTTAACCTTAAACGGATTTTGCGGTGTGACCACAAACCAAATCTGGTCAAGGTTGCTGTATTCTGCAATGTGGTTTGCAATTACCAGATGCCCTGTGTGAATAGGGTTGAAAGTTCCAAAATACAGCCCAATCTTCATTTTTAATGGTTTATTTCTAAAAAGGTTGACACCAAATCATAGGCTTCTTTGAGAGCGTCTTCCAGACATTCATTCACCACAATTTTATCAAACAACGGCGCTGTTGCAAGTTCGGCAGAGGCTTTTGCAATGCGCATGTTGATTTTATCATCGGTTTCGGTTTTTCGGTTTTTAAGACGGATTTTCAACTCATCAATGCTTGGCGGTTTTACAAAAACAGCTAAGGTTTCTTCTGGAAATTTTCGTTTGATACGCAATCCGCCCGATACGTCTATGTCAAAAATAACGTGCTTGCCTTCTGCCCAAATGCGCTCTACTTCGGTTTTTAAAGTGCCGTAAAAATTATCACGATAGACTTCTTCCCATTCTAAAAACTCATCTTTTTTGATTTTAGATTTAAAATCTTCAAAAGATAAAAAATAATAATCCTTTCCGTGTACTTCATTGCCTCGTATTTCACGTGATGTAGCAGAAATGGAAAATTCCAGATTCAATTCTTTTTGTGCCAGCAAATGCCTCACAATGGTAGTTTTACCAGAACCCGAAGGCGCAGAGAATACGATGAGCCTGCCTTTTTTTATGTCTTTTTTTTCTGTCACGAATATTTTATTTATAATCTGTCTTTGTTCTTGGGTCTTTGCTCTTTTTTCTATTAAAGTACATTCAACAATTGTTCCTTAATTTTCTCTAATTCATCCTTCATTTGAACTACTAATTTTTGCATAGGCGCATAATTGGCTTTTGACCCGATAGTATTGATTTCCCTGCCTATTTCCTGACTTATGAATCCTAATTTTTTACCGTTGGAATCGTCAGAATTGATGGCTTTGATAAAGTAATCCAAATGGTTTTTCAATCGCACTTTTTCTTCTGTAATATCAAACTTTTCGATGTAAAAAACCAATTCCTGCTCAAAACGGTTTTCATCAACCTTTTCTTTTAACTCGGCAACACCTTTTTGTAAACGCTCACGCACACCAATGATGCGTTCCGGATCCATAGCAATGACGGCGTCCAACAGGTTTGAAATATTTGTTATGCGGTCAAAAAATTCAGATTCTAAACTTTTACCTTCGTCTAATCGATACTGCTGTATTTTGTCAAGCGTACTTTCTATTTCCGCAGAAATTTGTGCCCATTCATTTTCATCAATTTCATCGCGCTCGGTCATCACGGCATCCGGTAAACGAATGGCCATTTTAAGCAGTTCGGTTTCATCGCCGTCAACCACATCACGAAGTTGCCTGATATATTGTTTTACTACGGTTTTGTTTATTTGGGTTGAGGTTTCTTCACCGGTAATTTCAATATATAAGGAGAAATCAACTTTGCCACGTTCCAGTTTATTGGCAATCCGTTTTCTTATGTCGAGCTCTTTTTCCCTGTAAATAGAAGGCATTCTTGTGTTTAAATCAAGGCTTTTGCTGTTGAGTGATTTGATTTCTATGGATATTTTTTTGGTTGGAAGTTGAAATACGGTTTTTCCATAACCTGTCATAGAGTATATCATATACGAGTTTTAAAAGTTGCACAAAGATAATGAAAATCATTAGCTTAAAAGTGGTAATTAAATATAGGAAAAATGAGCAATGAACGAGCTGAAAATTTTATTTTTGTGAGTGTTAATTTAAAACCCGAATTTCATGTACAAGAAAAATTTTGAAATACGCTGGAGCGATGTTGATGCCAACGGGCATCTGGCAAACTCGGCATATATCAACTTTATGAGCCATACCCGTATGGCTTTTTTAACCGATAACGGATTTTCAATGAAGCAGATGATGCAACATGGTATCGGGCCCGTTGTGTTTTATGAACATGTGTATTATTTTAAAGAATCGTTTATTGGGAAACCCGTTACGGTAAGTCTGGAAGTTGCCGGATTGAGTGATGACGGCATGTTCTTTATGTTTGAACATAATTTTTACAACGAAAAAGGCGAAAATCTGGCAACCTGCGAAATTTTTGGTGTCTGGATAAATTTGAAAACAAGAAGCCTGACAGGATTACCTCAAGAACTTTTGGATATTACCAAAAACTTCCCAAAAACCAAAAACTTTAAAGTGTTGACCAAAGAAGACACCCGTAAATATGGTAAAAAACCGGTTAATTTATCTTAAAATATAAACAGTTTGTTTGCGTTTTTGAACACAACAAAAAACCCTTAAAGAAAATACTTTAAGGGCTTTTTATTTATAAACGGTTATGATTATTTTTTTCCGTACTTTTCATAAGCCAACTGCACTGCTTTGTAAACATCAATAACGCCGCCCGCAACCGACAGGTCTGAGAATTTACGCTCGTCGCCATCTGTGCCTGTTTTTACAATATCGTGCGAGATGTTTACCGTTTCAAACAAAACTTCTTTTACCTGTTGTGAAGTCATGTGAGGAAAATAAGCCCAGATAAGTGCCGCAGCACCGGCAGCAACAGGCGAAGCCATCGATGTTCCCTGAGCATAACGGTAGGTGTTATCAGGAATGGTTGAATAAATTTCTGTTCCCGGAGCAAAAATATCAACTTTGATGGTTCCGAAGTTTGAAAAACGTGCTTTCAGGTTTTTTGGATCTCTTGTGCTGGCGCCTACCGTAATCCAGTTTTTTGTAAACGGAATCATCTCGTTATCCTTAAAGTTTGAAGGATAGTTTGTTGTAAAGTCTAAATCTTTGTTGTCGTTTCCGGCAGCATGAAACATTAATACGCCTTTACTGTCTGCATAACGAATAGCTTCTGCAACAAACTCTTTTTCGGGAGAAAATGATTTCCCGAAAGACATGTTTAATACTTTTGCACCGTTATCAACTGCGTATCTGATACCGTTTGCCACATCAATATCGCGCTCATCGCCGTTTGGCACCATTCTTACAGACATCAATTTAACAACATCTCCGGCAACACCGTCCATTCCTTTATCATTGTTACGAACCGCGCCAATGATACCTGCTACGTGAGAGCCGTGAAAAGCATCGGGACCTTCTACTTCATTGTTTCCGTAAGAGCCTTTTACTTTACTGTTGCGGTTTTCTTTTGTAGGATCGAAATCTGTATTAAAATGTGTGTTTACTCCTGTTTTTGTGCTTTCCAAACGTCTGTCTATCTGGGTAAGATATTCGGCTTTCATTTCGTCTGCCGTTTTCCCTTTTAGGCCGGCACTTCTTGACAGTAATGTTTCTAAATCACTTACAACAGTGTTATCGGTATCTTTTTCTTTTAGTGATTTGACAAGATCATCAGTAACAGGCTGATTGTTTGTAAGTGCTTTTAGCCTGTCAAAAAATTCCAAACGCTCGTTTTTGGTTTTTTCTAAGGATTCCAGATTGTTTTTTGCACCATAATATTTCTCCGCCCAGTATTTACGTGCTTTTAAATATTCCTGATATTCAACAGGTCTTTTTTGCATATTGGCAACATTACTTTTTTTATCGTCTGAAGCAAATATGTTATTATACATGGCAACGATACGGGTAGCTTCGTAAGTTTCGTCATTATAATCTACACCGTTTACATCTGCATTAAAATCCCATCCGTTTATATCATCTATATAACCGTTTTTGTCGTCATCTTTTCCGTTGCCGGCTTTTTCTTTAGGATTGACCCAGATATTGGCTTGTAAATCTTCGTGGTCAACTTCAATACCACTGTCCAGAACAGCTACCGTAACAGCGTGTGGTTTTAGTCCTTTGGCAGTCAAAAAGTCAATAGCAGCATTGGTTCCAATACCATAAATTCCGGTTTCCTGAAAGTTTTGGTGAAACCAATTCCGTTTGTTTAATTCTTCCTGGTCAACTTTTGTTTCTGTTTCTTGTGCAAAAGAAAATGAAAACACAAAAGCTAATGGGATACTAAATAATAGTTTCTTCATCATTTGGTTGTTGTTTGTTAATTAATCTTCAAACTTAATTAAAATCAATAATTCGACTTGTGTGATTTATGCTAAATATTTCTTAATTTCAGTAAATTAGAAAGCCAAAAAAAGGCTTTACACAGAATAAACCACTATGGACTGAAAGTCTGCACTGTTGAATGTTTTTTTGCTACAGATTACACAAATTTCCACAGATTAATCCGTTTAATCAGTACAATCCGTGGCTTAAAATTTTTAGAAACTAAAGTTGATGCACTGAAAGTGCATAGTTTTGAACTGTTTTTGGAACCAATAAAACCTTTTTTGACTTTTTGAATATATTTTACCTAAACAGCTCTTCTTAATCACACTGCGTGAATGGTTTTTTTTGCCGCGTCAACAGTTTTTGGACTGTTACCTATAAAAATTTGGCTGCCAACGACAATTACCGGACGGCTTAAAAATGTGTAATGGTCTAAAATGTAGTGTTTGTAGTCTTTTTCAGAAAGAGTCTGGTCTTTTAATCCCATTTCTTTATAAAGTTTTGCCCGCCTGCTGAATAAAGCTTCATAACTTCCGGCAAGCTGCTGTAAGGCATCAAGCTGTTTTGTAGTTATTTCCTGTTCTTTAATATCCTGAAATTCAAAATCATCAGGAAGGTTTAATGATTTTATGATTTTGACACAGGTACTACAGGTTTTTAAGTAAAAAATCTTTTTCATAACAAACCGTTTAGTTTACTTTTAAAAATGCTTTTGCTTCTTCAAACGGAATGACAAATTCGGTAATGCCTTGTGCATACGAGGCAATCTCATAATTATTGTAAAGTAGAATGATACCTTCGTTGCTAAAACCTAAATTGGCAGGCAACTGAAAATCTTTGCCAAAAAAATAATCTTCAATTTGTTCGGTTTCTTTGGTTTCTTTTTCAAAATATTTTTGAGCCAGTTGTTTAAACCCTGCTTTATTATTAATGATGTCGTTAAGATTTAAAAGTGCGCCTGTTTTTGGGTTGAAGTTTAAAAACGTGATATTGCCATTGCCGTGTGCGCCGCCGGTATCAAGGTACGATTCCAGCGAAACACAAATAATGCTTTCGGTTTCATAAATAACTTTGCCGTTTACGGTTGCCGTCCATGCTTGCGAGGTTTCGCCAAATTCGGCTTTAAACTTTCTGTATTCTTCATCAAACTGTTGTACAACCTGCTGCACGGTTAATGCATCATTATCTGTTTCGGTCATATTTAATTCAGACACTATAAATGTTTCAATGTGCTTATTGATAGCTTTTGACACCCCGGCAGTTCCTTCGGCTTCAGGATAGCTTATGTTTATTTTGGTGTTTTTGGTTTGCTCGATATTGACTTCGTCAAAAACAAGTTTTGATTCTCTGCTGCAAGATGTTATAACAATTAGAAGAACTAAAATGCTATGATATGTTTTCAATGGATTTGTAGATTTGTTAAACAATGTACAAAGGTATTACATCCTTTTGAATCCAACCAATTATCAATTATCTTTGTTGCATAAAATTTTTAAAATGAAATTTAATACCAAAACAATTCACGGAGGTCAGCAGCATGACCCGGCTTATGGTGCGGTAATGCCACCTATATATCAAACATCAACTTATGCGCAGTCAACTCCGGGCGGGCATAAAGGTTATGAATATTCGCGCACGCACAACCCGACACGCCATGCGCTTGAAAACGCTTTGGCAAGTATCGAAAACGGACAATTCGGGTTGGCTTTCGGTTCGGGATTAGCAGCAATTGATGCCGTCATTAAGCTTCTAAAACCCGGAGATGAAGTTGTTTCTACCAACGACTTGTATGGTGGTACTTACAGGTTGTTTACCAAAATATTTGAAACTTTTGGAATTAAATTCCATTTCACAGGAATGGAAAACGCTTCTAATATTGAAGCGTATATCAACGAAAACACAAAGTTAATTTGGGTTGAAACGCCTACCAACCCAATGATGACCATTATTGATATTAAAGCTGCTGCTGCCATTGCAAAAAAACACAATTTACTTTTGGCCGTCGATAATACGTTTGCATCACCATACTTACAATTACCGTTGGATTTGGGCGCAGATATTGTAATGCATTCTGCCACTAAATATCTTGGCGGTCACAGTGATGTGGTAATGGGTGCATTAATAGTTAAAGACAAAACGCTTGCCGAAAAATTGTACTTTATTCAAAATGCCAGCGGAGCCGTTTGCGGACCACAAGACAGCTTTTTGGTGTTGAGAGGCATTAAAACCTTGCATTTAAGAATGCAACGTCATTGTGAAAACGGAAAAGCCGTTGCCGAATATTTGGCATCGCACCCAAAAATTGAAAAGGTCTATTGGCCCGGATTTGAAACGCATCCTAACCACGCTGTTGCAAAAGCGCAAATGAAAGATTTTGGCGGCATGATTTCGTTTACTACCAAAGGAAATAATTATAATGAAGCCATTAAAATTGTCGAAAGATTAAAAATCTTCACACTTGCAGAATCGCTTGGCGGTGTTGAATCATTGGCGGGACATCCGGCGAGTATGACACATGCAAGCATTCCTAAAGAAGAACGCGAAAAAACAGGCGTTGTAGATTCTTTAATAAGATTGAGCGTTGGTATTGAGGATATAGACGATTTGATTGCCGATTTAAAACAGGCTATAGGATAACCGCAAATTCTACAAAAGCAAAAAGACCAAACACTGCTGTTTGGTCTTTTTGCTTTTGTATATAAAGTCTTTAATCTAAATAATAGATGTACCCAAAGTTAAGCCATACCAGATAGTCATTGGCTTTATTAGAAGGCAGTTTATGGTCTAAACCGTCCACTTCATTATTAAAAAACATCTGCCATCTTAAGTCCACCATCAAATCTGACAGCATGGTAAGCTTATAGCGTGTACCAATACTTGTAACAATAGACCAGGTTGTTCCGCCTTCCAGTTTAATAGGATCATCGCCGGGACTGCTTACCCAAGGGCCAAAAATATTGTTATTATTATTAATGTTTCTGTCGCCGTATGTTGTTTCTGCTTTTGGGTTGAAAGACGTAAAATGAGCACCCAAACTTATAAACGGCGCAAAAGATTGCCTGGTGGCGGCAAACTGACGAATACTGAACGGAAAATATTCTAACTGCATCCCTATATCAAAATTATTGGCTTCACCCGAATGAGCTCTCAACTTATCATACGCAGGCTTAGGATTATCAACCCATTCACCAAAATGATGCAATTTGGTTTTATTCCAGGAAACTTCACTTCGTAATTTAAAATGGTCATTAAAATACGTATCGGTAGAATAACAATTACAATCAGCCCTGTAAGAAAAATTGATGTAATGTACAATTCCTATACCTATACCGGTATTTCCTGCATTGGTTTCAAAATTATTACGCACACCAAAATCTGACTGAAATGCAACAGGACCAGCTATGACACCTATTTCATGAGAAAAACCAAGTTGTGAAAACCCACTAATTACACCTGACAAAAAGGTGAATATTAACGTTAACAATCTAAAATTAAGCATCATTCGGGCTTTTGTATTAAGGGCAATATGCAGACAAATATATAAAAACTGATGTAACTAACAAATAAATCCTGTAAAAGCATAACATTATAAAATTGTTATATTTTAAATCAACCCTTAAATACTCTTATTTTTTTGAGAATATCTGAAAAAATAATTTAATCCTTTAAAGATATCGTATATTTGTATAATTTTTTAACCACTTAAATTCACACATAATAAAATCATGAAAGATCACATCTCATCTTTTGTAGAAACGGTTGCCAAAAAAAATCCTAATGAGCCTGAATTTATCCAAGCAATTCAGGAAGTGGCAGAAACGGTATTACCTTTTATGGCTAATAAAGACATTTACCGCGGAAAAAACATCCTATTGAGAATGACCGAACCGGAACGTGTTATCACATTCAGAGTATGCTGGGTTGATGACAAAGGAGAAATCCAGGTTAACAGAGGCTACAGAATTCAAATGAATTCGGCCATCGGTCCTTACAAAGGCGGTCTTCGTTTTCATCCTTCCGTAAACCTGAGTATTTTAAAGTTTTTGGCCTTTGAGCAAACTTTCAAAAATGCTTTGACGACATTGCCAATGGGAGGTGCCAAAGGAGGATCGGATTTTGACCCTAAAGGAAAATCTGACGGGGAAGTCATGCGTTTTTGCCATGCATTTATGGGTGAACTATACAAATATATAGGTCCTAATACCGATGTACCTGCCGGAGATATAGGTGTAGGAGCACGCGAAATAGGCTATATGTTTGGGATGTACAAAAAATTAAAAGACGAGTTTACAGGTGTAATTACAGGTAAAGGAATGTCTTGGGGAGGTTCATTGATGCGTCCGCAAGCAACAGGATTTGGAGCGGTTTATTTTCTTCAGGCAATGCTGGCTACCAAGGGCATGGACATCAAAGGAAAAACCATTGCCGTTTCCGGTTTTGGTAATGTTGCATGGGGTGCAGTAACCAAAGCCAACGAATTGGGGGCAAAAGTTGTAACACTTTCTGGCCCGGACGGTCATATCTACGACCCGGACGGCATATCGGGCGAAAAAATTGACTACATGCTGGAACTTCGTGCTTCTAACAATGATGTGGTAAAACCTTATGCCGAAAAATACGGTGTAGAGTTTTTCCCGGGACAAGCACCTTGGATACAAAAAGTGGACATTGCGCTTCCTTGCGCTACTCAAAACGAACTGCGTTTTGAACACGCTCAAAGATTAGTTGAAAATGGTGTAACCTGTATTGTTGAAGGCGCAAATATGCCTACAACACCAGATGCTTTAGAGCACTTCCAGAAGCACAAAATCATGTTCTCGCCGGGCAAAGCTTCCAATGCCGGTGGTGTTGCCACCTCAGGATTGGAAATGTCTCAAAACTCTTTGAGAATTGAATGGACTGCCGACGAAGTTGACCGAATCCTGAAAAAGATTATGCATGATATTCACGCATCTTGTGTTAAATACGGCACACAGGAAGATGGCTATGTTGACTATGTAAAAGGCGCGAATATTGCAGGCTTTGTAAAAGTAGCCGATGCTATGCTGGCACAAGGTGTTGTGTAGGCATTAAAAATATATTGATTAACAAAGGCTTCTCTACAGGGAAGCCTTTGTTGTTTTAACTCATTTTTTAAGCAGTATGTTTATGTTGCGTTCTACAATTTCAAAAATAACAATATCGGGCTGCTCTTTTTCAATAAGTGCTTTATTCAAAGTGTAACTTCTTAAATAAACAGTTTCGCCAAAACTACTGTTAAAAAAGTTTGTCCAGTTATTAGAAAAAGAATCTCTATGCATAAATAGTTTTAATTTTCTTGATGCATTTATATAGTGCAAATGCTCATAGGTATTCTTTACGCTTGTAATACTTGCCGTATCTTTTTTGTGAAAAAACTGAGCCGGTTCAAGCTCAAAATTTTTTATCATAGCTGTAATATCGCCATCAATAAAATCATTCTTAACCGTATAATCTGATATTGGTGATAACGTAATATCAAAATCACGATTTAAAACGTTTATAGTTGCCTGATACCCTAAATATGCCCCATAATCATTCCAGTGTGTGTTTATTTTATGGTACAATTGTTTTGTGTCTTTATGTTCTAAAAGTGGTTGTTTTAAATCAATAATTTCAAAATTCAGTTCGTCTTTAAGATGCGCTTTTAATGCTTCGAGCCTTGTTGTGCTTTTTGTAAGGCTGTAAGGAAACTTGTCGTGATATATACTGATTTTATTAGGAGGAACAACAATATAAAACCGGATGTTCTTAGACTGTAAGTAGGCGTTTATGTCTTTTATATTCCGGGTAATAATTACCAGTTCGGCAGTTGTAAACGGGGCATTCCCAAAATAATCATCTATCAGATTATTATAGTGATTTCCTAAAAAATACCAGCCGTCACTCCCCTTAACCACCCGGTTTTGAATAGGGTTTTCATTAAGAACTTCGGTTTTTAAATTAATATAAGCATTTACCATTGTTGATTTCATGCCAAATTGCTCTTCGTAATAATTTTTAAAATTTGTTAGTGATGCCATGGGTGATTTGAGAGTGATTTCCGAAAATTCACCTTCGGTTTGAGTAGTTTCTGTCCCAATAATCATAACAATATTTGGCAAAATTAAGAGCAGTAAGAATATTGCCGCAAAAACCTTTGCTTTAGTATGTGAATAAGCGCTTATCAAAACCTGAAATATATAAAAGGATTATACGAATCTGTAGCAACGTAAAATAAACAAATAATAAACAAAACCGTAAGCACGCCTATCTTTACAGATGACAGCAATTTATAACTTATCAGGGTTTTATTCATATTTAATAAAGCCGTATTGATGGTTTTATAAACAGGCATTGAAAAAACAATGGCGAGAAGCATCATCAAGATAACTTCTTTTGACACGTAGAAGTTTAAAAATTCAAGATTCACATCTTTATTAAAACTGAACATAGACTGAATGTAAGCTATGGCTTCGTGGTACGTATCACACCTGAAAAACGTCCATAAGATACTTACAACAACCAATAAATATATGTGAGAAACTATTGCAGGAAGTCTGTTTAAAGTCCGGCTTAGCCCAAGCCGTTCCAAAATCATAAAAGTTCCGTGCAAAAGTCCCCATATAATAAAAGTCCAGCTTGCACCATGCCATAAACCGGTAATAAAAAAAACGAAAATCAGGTTACAATAAGTTCTTAATTTACCATGTCTGTTACCTCCTAACGGAATGTATAAATAATCTCTGAACCAGGTGGATAACGAAATATGCCAACGAGTCCAAAACTCTTTTACAGATTTTGAAATGTACGGGTAATTAAAGTTTTCGGGGAAATTAAACCCAAGCATTTTTCCGAGCCCTATAGCCATATCAGAATAACCCGAAAAATCAAAATATATCTGAAAACTGTATGCGATAACCCCAAGCCATGCTAAACCGGCAGATAAATCACCGGAAGGCAAACTAAAAACAGCATCGGCAAGAAATGCACAATTATTGGCAATAAGCATCTTTTTTGCAAGCCCTACAATAAACCGTTCAATACCTTCAGCAAATAAACTTACAGAAATTTTTCTGTTAATCAGCTCATCTGCAATAGTTTTATAACGTACAATAGGACCCGCAACAAGCTGAGGAAACAAACTTACATAGGTTGCATAATTGATAAGATTTTTATCGGCTTTTATCACTCCCCGGTACACATCAATAGTGTAAGACATGGTTTGAAACGTATAAAAACTAATCCCAAGCGGCAGTACGACATCTGCAAACATCTGGGCATTACTTACCGATATATTGAAGTGTGCAAGTATATCAGTCAAATTGGTAAACACAAAATGAGCGTATTTAAAATATCCCAATATAGCAATATTGGATATTACAGACAGATACAAACCCAGTTTGCGTTTGCCTTTTTCAATAATTAAAGCACAACTGTAATCTATAAGCGTCGATATGATAATCAGTATAACAAGTTCTTTTTCGCCCCAGGTGTAAAAAAACAAACTCATTAAAAGCAAAAACAAGTTTTTAAAGCGTTTGGGAATAGAGTAGTAAACTATTAAGGTAAAAGGTAAAAATAAAAACAGAAAAACAGGACTACTAAACAGCATTTGTGTTTGTTGGTTATGAAAAACTAAAATACAATAAAATATACTATTTTTGGTTAATATTATTCAAATCTTATATCTGTGTTGATGCGTTATTTAAAAAGCTTTTTCCACATACTATTTTTTATCTTGCCCTTTTCTTTGTTATCACAGGATTACTCATCGCTTTGGGAAGGCTATTTTTCATATTTAGACATTAAAGATGTTTCACAAAGTCAGAATAAAATTTACGCCGCTGCCGATAATGCTGTTTTTATATATGACACAAATACCGGTCAGACAGAAACCATTACAACCATCGACGGATTATCGGGGCAGCCTATTTCTGCCATTCATTATAGTGAAACATATAATAAACTGCTTATAGGATATACCAATGGATTGATTGAAATTGTTATTGAAAACGGCAATGTTTTATCGGTAGTAGATATACTGGACAAACCTACAATTCCGCCAAATGTTAAAAGAATTAATCATTTTAATGAAGACGAAGGTTTTGTGTACATAGCAACAAACTATGGCATTTCTGTATATGATTTAGAACGTCTGGAGTTTGGGGACACCTATTTTATTGGTTTTGGGGGCACACAAATACAGGTAAATCAGACAACAATTGCCGACGATTATATTTATGCCGCCTGTGGGAATAACGCTGCTTTAAAAAAAGCGCATAAGACAAACCCTAATCTGATAGATTTTGCTGAATGGCAAACCATAAACTCAGGAAACTTTTTGGCTGTTGAAAGTATTAACGACAACTTGTACGCCATTAAATCAAACAATACTATTTACAGAATTGTCAATGACAACTTAACGCAATTGATTACTTATCAATCTGTACCTTTAGATTTAAGAAGTGCAAACGGTTATTTGATTGTTACGATTCAAAACCGGGTGTATATTTATGACCATGATTTTAACCTCATAGTGTCGCCGGTAACCACTACAGAATTTCCAACACAGTTTATTGTTGCAACGGTCAACACCCAACAGGAAATTTTTATAGGAACAACCAGTATTACAGCTACAGGAAAACCGGGATACGGAATATTAAAAACATCCTTTGGCGACATATCTGCATTTGAGGAAATTCATCCTGACGGACCACTTTTAAACGGTATATTTTCTATCAAAACACCCCCAAATGAAATTTGGGCAGTATATGGAGGTTACTCGGTAACATTCAATTTTAACGGAGGCATACAAAGAACCGGTATCAGTCATTTTAAAGATGAACGCTGGATTAATATACCGTATGACACCATAGCCGCAACAGTAACCAATCCGTACTATTTATCGCACATTGCCGTTAATCCGTTTAACACAAATCAAGTATTTATCAGCTCTTATTATTCGGGATTACTGGAAGTGAATGACAATCAAGTTATGGGGATTTACAATCAAAGCAACAGCAGTATAGAACCCTTTGCAGGAGCATTTCATCTGGTAACAGCAAGCCATTATGACAGAAGAGGTGTCTTATGGCTAATGAACAGCAGATTTGCGAGGGCGTTAAATAAATTTGAAAATAACAGTTGGACATCCTATGACTTTCTGCCTATTATCAACCCTCCTACCGGCAACCTCGGGTTTTCATCTATTGCAAGTGATGCTCAGAATAGCATATTTATAGGGAGCTATGCTAAAGGGTTGATAGGTTATAACACCTCCAACGGATCGTTAAAATTTATCGCAGACGAGTCTAATAATATGCCTTCTTCATACGTAAAAGCATTAGCATTTGATAAAAACAATCAATTATGGATAGGAACCATTCGGGGTTTGAGGATACTTTATAATACCGCAAACTTTTTTACAGATGCCGTCCCAAGAGTTAATGAAATTGTTATTATGGACAATGGAATCCCACAAGAATTACTGTCTAACCAGGTTATTTCGGATATAGAAGTTGATGGCTCCAACAATAAATGGGTAGGCACATTTGACTCCGGCGTGTTCTATTTTTCACCCGATGGTCAAAATACCATTTACCATTTTACTAAAGACAATTCACCACTGCCGTCAAACACTATCAATGATATTTCTGTCGATTCTCAAAGCGGCAAAGTATATATTGCAACCACCAGAGGTTTGGTGTCTTTTAATTCAGGTGGTTCCAAAACAGAAGAGGAACTTGGCAATGCCTTTGTATATCCTAACCCCGTAAGACCTGAATATAATATACTTGGAGCTTCAAATTTAAATGACATTACCAAAGGTGTAAAAATCAAAGGTCTTACCGAAAAAGTAAATATCAAAATCACAGATATTGAAGGTAATCTCGTTGCCGAAGCACAATCGGGCGTTAACTTAAGAGCATCAAGGTCAAATTACAATTTTGCTATTGACGGCGGCACCGCTATATGGAATGGACGAAATCTTGCAAATAACATCGTAGCTTCGGGTGTGTACCTTATCATGATTTCAGATTTGGATTCTTTTGAAACCAAAGTATTAAAACTTTTGATTATCAGATAAAAGCATGATACGTAAATGTTAATCAAAACCAATGCTATCGTTATTTCAAAAATCAAGTATCGCGATAACGATTTAATCGTTAAATGTTATACTAAAAACAGAGGTATTGTAAGCTATTTGCTGCGCGGTATTCTAAAAAACACAAAGCAAAATTCAAAAGTTGCCTGTTTTCAACTGCTCTCACAACTTCATATAGAAGAAAATTACAAACCGGGACAATCACTTCAATTTATTACCGAAGTAAAACCGGCTGTCATTTACAAAAGCCTTCATACCAATGTGCTCAAAAGTGCTGTGGTGATGTTTCTTTCGGAAGTGCTTAATGCTGTTTTAAAAGAAGAAGAACATAACGAATCGCTTTATCATTTTCTGGAAACCACCTTAGAATGGCTCGACCACGAAACCCAATTTTCAAATTTCCATTTGTTATTTCTCCTGAAATTAACAAAACATCTGGGGTTTTTCCCTGATACCTCACATATAGATTTCCCATACTTTAACCTGAGTACCGGTGCGTTTGAGCTAAAACCTCAAACATATAGTATTACAGGTGAAAATGCAGCGATTTTAAAACAACTCTCCTATATAAAATTTGATGCTTTAAGTACCGTAAAACTTAATGCATCCCAACGGCAATCGTTTTTAAACATGATGCTACTGTATTACGAACTGCATCTTGGCGATTTTAGAAAGCCTAAATCCCTGCAGGTGTTTAACCAGGTATTTCATTGATGGTTAATTACTATTGAAAAGTTCTAAAAAAAAATAAATTCCAAATCCTATTGTTATGCAGGACATTTCGCGTAAAATAAAGATAAAAAGTGTATTGTTGCCAGATTAAATCAAGGCGATTACTTAAAATTAAAAAGCCGGTAAGCAATAGTCCCGTGCTTACCGGCTTTGGTTTAAAACAATTGTATTATCACAAACTATTTAAAACCGTTTTATGATTTTTTTGGTAATGGTTTGACCATTATGCAGAATTATTCTTGCTACATAAGCAGCTTTGCTTAAATTAGGAATATGTAAGATTTCTTTAGTGTTATTGGTGTGCTTTTGGAAAATTAACCGCCCTAAAGTATCATAAAGACCAATTGAGTCCATAACTTGTAAATCTGCCATTTCAAATCTCAACTGCCCGTTTTGAAGCTCTGTAATTATCAACCGGTCTAATGTACTGTTATTTAAACCTAACGTTTCATTGCTAAACACAATTTCAAAACGGCTGGAAAATTCGCCGGCATCAGAAGTAAAGACATAATCACTTGCAGATAAATCATGGATACTATCAAGCAGGTTATCCTTTAAATAAACCGTATTCACATCAAAAAACGCACCTTGCTTTTTTGGTATAGAAAACGTGTAAAGTGTTGCTTCTGTAATAGCAGTATAAAAACCAACAGGAATAACTTCATTAGTTGTCAAACTACTTGAAGCTTTACCCTGGATGGCATATTTTTGATTTTCTTCACCGGGAATAGTAGTGTAAATAATAGCAGCTGTATTTGTGGACAGGTTGCGTTTGGCATCATAATATGCCCCGTCATCAGCATCGGTAGCGTTGTCTGAATAGGCAACCAGAATTTGATTAAAAGCACCATTGTTTGTACTTAGGCTTAACCATACCTTATTGCCGGATACGCTACTTTGCCTAAAAAACTGCGAATTACCAATACTGTCTTTTACCCGCATAGCGTTTGTAAATGTCACATTGCCGTTTGTAAGTCCCTGTACAAAAAAACCTTGACCCGATGGGATATACCGGTTGGGAATTACGGAAGTTCCGCCGGCAACTTCGCCACTACCGGCATTAATAATAGCATAATCATCATTGCTGAAATTATAGGTTTCATTACCACTTGCTCCAGAACTTGGGCCTGTGCCATGTGCCCATAAGTACACTGCGCCACCAATAATTTCTTCATTTTCTTCAAAAAAGACATCAACGTCTATCGCCGACGGATAAGGATTTCCTATAAAGTTCCAGTCGTTATCGCCATTATCACCGTTGTAATAAACAGGTGTTGTAATAGTTCCTGTATTGAAAGCGCCTTCAAATTTATACTGGTACGAATTTCCTGCGACAAAACCTGAGCTGGAATGCGTTGTGGCATAGCCTACACCGGGAACCAGTTGTTCTGCCACATTAAGCAGTGTCCAGTCGTCACCATTATCATCAATATCATCATGCCCCGGTTCATAAACACCGGTGTTGCCTATTTCTGCCTGGACATCCAGATAATTTTCGGCATTAAACCAAAAGCGACGTGATGCGTTTGAAGATGCAAAAGCCTGACCAACGGTTATCCCGTTTACAGGAGAGCTCCAATAGGTATAGTCATACCAATGGTTTAACAATGATGTACGTTTGTTGACAACTGTGCGCGCATTATCACCTAAATAAAATTCACCATCATCATCAATCTGGATAAAGGCTCCTTTTGATTGTACAATAATCTCACCATCAACAGTGGTGTTGGTTTTTACCTGTACAAAAGTGTCATTGTCAATAATTAATGTAATACCTTCATTAATTGTAAGACTTAGTGCAGAAAAACTACCGTAATCACCGGTATTGTAATCCCCGGATAGAATAGCAATTGTAGTAATATTGGGGGTTGAGTGACTCCAGTTATCACCATCCCAGACGGTAACAATTATTTCGTCGTAAATTAAAGCATTGTTTTCAACATGTACGGCCGATTTGGAAAAAGCATGAAGCTTCATCAATGATAAGCATAACAGACTTACCATTGCCAGTTTGATTTGACAGGATTTCATAGGTTAGGTTTTTGGTTAATTCAAAAATATCTACAAATCATCAAATAATCGTTAAAAAAGTTAATTTTTCGATTATGTGATATTTTTAGTAAGAATTACCTTAATATTTGTTATTTTTAGAGTAAGATTCTTACAGGTTTTAGTTGCAATGTTGTAAAGTCGAATGCCCGTTACGACGTTAAGTCTTTAAAAATTCTAAATTTTCAAGCACCAAATTCCAAAAACCGGCTTACTGCATAAAGCTTATTGCTTATCGCTTTTTTATGAGTATCTTTCCAAAAACTTATTTTAAATACACAGGTTATGAAACATTTTTTGACAGCATTACTTTTTTGTGTAAGCATTTTTGGTTTTTCACAAGAAAAAAACGGAGCACACTTATTTTGGGAACAGTTACAACAATTATGCGGCAACGCTTATGAAGGAAAATTAGTATTGCCGGAAGAAGACGAGCAGTTTGGCGGAAAGAAACTGGTAATGCACGTACGTTCTTGCAGTGATAGCGTCATAAAAATACCGTTTTTTGTAGGCGATGATAAATCAAGAACATGGATATTAACCTACAAAGACGACCGTATCGAATTAAAACACGACCACAGGCATGAAGACGGCAGCGATGATGAGATAACCATGTACGGCGGCATTACTACCAATACCGGACAAGCCGGAGTTCAGGTATTCTCGGCAGACCAGCATACAACCAATATTATTCCGGCGGCATCTTCAAATGTTTGGTGGATAACTCTGGATGATACAACTTTTAGTTATAATCTGCGACGTGTGGTAACGCCAAGGGTTTTTAAAGTAGAATTTGATTTAAAAAATCCGGCAGCACTACCCGATGCTCCCTGGGGATGGAAAGAATAATGGACTGGGGATTTAAGGTTTAAAAATTCAAAAATAGTGAGACGTAGTTGTAAAGCTGTAATGTCAAATATCCGTTATGACATTAAGACTTTAGACATTAAGACCGTTTAATTCCAAAACCCAACTATCACAATCGACTTACAACCTGCAATTTTACAATGCTATACTTTTCTTGTTACCAGTATCTTGTCAATTCTGGGGCCGTCTTTATCTATAACTTCAAGGTCATAGTCTTTTAATGAGGTTACGTGACCTATTTCGGGAATAAAAGAATTGAGGTAAATAATTAATCCTGCAACGGTTGTAAATTTGTCCTGATAGTCAAAATTCAGTTCAATATTAAAATACTTGACAAAGTCCAAAGCAGTATATTGACCGTCAACAAACCAGCTGTTTTCGTTTCTTTGGGTTATTTGGTATTCGTCCTGCTCCTGCTCTGTCACATCGCCTACAAGCGCATCAACAACATCATCCATAGTGACAATACCTTGAGTAATGCCATATTCATCAACCACGATACCGTAATGCATTTTTTCTTTTTTGAACAATTCCAAAACTTTGTAAGCATAGGTGTCTTCGTTTAAAAACACGGGCTTTTTGGCAAAATCTTTAATGCTGAAGGTGCTGTCTGTTGTTGAAGGCGCAAACAGGTCTTTCAACAAAGCAATCCCTACAATATCGTCAAGATTGTTGTTTTCGCATATAGGATATGCCGAATGTTTTTCGGTATTAATTTTTCGTCTTATGTCTTCCCAGCTATCCGTAGTGTTAAAAAACACCATCTCGCTTCTGTGTGTAAAAAGCGTATCTACTTTACGGTCGCCCAATTCAAACACGCGTTCAACAATATCCTGCTCAATATCCTGTATTTCGCCATCCTGAGCACTCTCTTTGATGATAGATTTTATTTCTTCTTCCGATACTCTGGTATCGCTTATTTTGGTTATTCCCAATAGTTTTAAAAGCAGGTTGTTTGATACCGAAAGCAGCCACACAAACGGCGAGGTTATAAGCGATAAAATTTTCATGGGTTTTGCCAGCAAAATAGCAATGGTTTCCGGGAAAGTCATTCCTAAACGCTTGGGCAAAAGCTCGCCCAAAACAATGGATAAATACGTAACAAAAATAACGATTATACCAACGGATAATGGCTTTGCATACGGTTGGACAAGTTCAAAACGCATCAAAAATACCGCAACATCATTAGTCAGGTTTTCACCGCTGTAAACACCCAGTAAAATACCTATTAACGTAATGCCTATTTGTACTGTGGACAGAAATTTTACCGGATTTTCTGATAGTTCTATGGCGGTTACTGCACTTTTATTCCCATTTTTTCTGGCACTTTCCAATTTGAATCTGCGCGACGATACCAATGCCATTTCGGCCATTGAAAATATGCCGTTTAATACTACAAGCCCAATAATTATGAGTAGTTCCATCTTAAATTTAAAAAATCACAAAGTAATCCTATGTGATTTTCATTTTGGTAAAGTTATACTATAAATGATTGCAAAAGCCTGTTTGGCTACGCAAAAACTATAAATTGAATACAGCGCCTATATTTAATGAAAACTGATTGTGGATTTTTTCGGCCGGTGTTAACGTGCCCGTGTCATATTTTGCAAGTGGAAACTGTGCTTCGGTGTAGATACCAAAACCGTCTGTAAAGAAATAACGAGCGCCAATATGACCCCCAAAATTCTTTAGACTGAAGCTAAGTCCGGGATACAAATCAAAATTATCATCAATTTTTAATACGTTTCCTAAATTGGCATTAAAACGGGCTTTTAAATCAAAACGGTCGCCAAAATCGGCATCAATGGCATCATCAATTCCCATGGCATACGATGAAGACACACCAATAGAAATATTTTCACCTAAACCGTAATCATAGGTAACATTAAGGCTGGTGGCTTTATCCTGAAAGTTTACGCCAACCTGTAATTTGTTGTCATCTTTTCCTTTGAATGCTTGAGCGTTAGCAAATGATACACTTAATACAGTAATAACGGCGAATAATAGTTTTTTCATAGTTTTGGGTTTATATATCTTTTAATTGTGAGCAAATATATTACAATTTAATGAATTAATTTTTAGCTTATTGACCAAATAAAACAATAATTTTTTACGATTGTAATAAAAACAAGGGCTATGAGTTTAATACTTTTTGAGTTCTTACAATGGCCCGGGCATTTTTCCAGTCAATCCATTTTTGCCCTTTTATACGGCGCATCAGGTTATCAAAATGACGCATGATGACAATATTGTAAACTGCCTTGCCAAGATTTACGGGATTACGGGCAATAGCGCGCAAACTCATGGAAAATCCGGGGGTAACATACTTCATATAATGCCAGTAGCCTTCGGGCATATACAACACTTCGCCATGGTTTAAAGTGGTAATGTAGCCTTTGGCTTTTGCCAGTGCAGGCCATTTTTCCAAATCGGGATTTGCAAAATCGATATCTTCCCGGGTTATGAGCGAGTGTGGTACTTTGTATAAATATTTGTTTTGTTTCTGGTCAAACAGGATAATTTGCTTTTCGCCTTCAAAGTGAAAATGGAAGATATTTGCCAAATCAATATCATAATGCATAAAGGTATAAGAATCTCTTCCGCCAAAAAACAGCATAGGCAAACCTTTCATGAGCTTTAAACCAAAATCGGGATACGAAAAATCATTTTGAAGCTGCGGAACTTCTTTTAAAACATTCCAAAGAAAAATTCGGAATTTGGTGGGCTCTCGCTTAAGCAATTCAATATAATCACTCATTTTCATTTTGGCATGTGGCTGGTTAAACCCATCTTTATAATCTACCGGACGGTCATCATAAAGCGGCACGATTTTGTCACCGGCTGCCTGCTTCATGTAGTCCAAATTCCATTTGGTAAACGCCGGCCAATTTTCAATAAAACGCTCAATAACCACAGGCTTTTGCGGTTTGAAATAGTGCTTTATAAAATCCTCTTTGGTAATACTTTTTACACGAGGAATTTCTTGAAGTTGTAATGCCAAGTTGAAAAAAATTAAGTGCGTAAAGTTAATAAAACGTTATGAAACTTTTTATATACCGTAAAAGCAAGAAGCGTTAAAATTTGTGAAAATTAAAATGATGCTTCTCAATTTATGGTAAGGTTTCATGCACTATCTATGGAGTATCCATGGAGTATCTATGAAGCATCTATAAGACTGTTGGCACAACACACAAGCTACAAAACATACTGCAAAAAACCATTCCGAAGAGTAGTGGTTATAATTTAATAATATATAGTATTTGATGTTTATTGATTTAAAAACGCATTCAACAGTGCATAAAACTTCTCCGGTTCTTCCAGATATGGATTATGCGCACTGTTTTCAAACATTTCAAAACGTGCCTGCGGCATAAAAGTTTTATACTGCACGGCAAATTCCGGCGTGGATACACCATCATAACGTCCGGCAATAATCAAGGTTTTGGCTTTGACATTTTTCAGCTTTTGCCTGTAATCCTGGTTTATCATGCTTCCGCTTACATCAAAATCGCCATCAACACCAATGATGGATACATACACATCATTTGCCCAGCCCCGAAACTTATAATCCGGTACATTTTGTTTCAAGCTTGTGTTATGGTAGTAAATGTATTTGGTTGGGAAATTACCGTAAACCGTTTTTAAAGGTTCCTGGCTGGACACATAACCTAAGGCTCTTAATGAATCTACTTGTTTCCATTTTTCAGGAAAATGGGTTTTGGCATAATGGTTATAACTATCGCAATTGGCTTGCCACATTGCGCCACTATGAAAACCGTTAATCAGCACCATTTTATCAACATTATCAGGGTATTTGATGGCATACGCCTGCGCCGGAACCGTGCCGTAGGAATGCCCTACCAGCGAAATGGTTTTGAAGTTTAACAGCTTGCGTAATTTTTCGATGAGCTCTACATCATTTTCCACCGAATATTCTGAAGTTTCTTTGGCATCATCACTTTTTCCCCGGCCTAAAAAATCAAAGAATACCACGGTATGGGTTTTGTAATACTGACCAAAATTTCCCTGCATATAGTCATGCGAATTTCCGGGTCCGCCCGGCAAAAAGAAAATCGGGTCGCCGTTGCCTAATACTTCCACATTAATTTTGTAACCGTCAATAGTGTAGAATTTTGATTCAAATTTGTCGTAGATATCCGGTTCGGGTTGAGAAAATAAAGAGAATGGTAATACAAAAAACAAAAAGATGATACTATAAAGCGGTTTCATAATGTTATCGAATAAGGTTAAAAGATATAAAAAGAAGTTGTCTCAAAAGTACTAAAATTAGTGCTTATGTCATTCCGACGAAAGGAGGAATCTAAATAAAATCAATAATATAAGATTTCTCCACTCTGCCGCGCTACGGTCGAAATGACACTTTTGAAACAACTTCTTTTTATTGTGCCTTTTGTTTATTCGGCAGTATTGTCTTTTGTGTCTTTTGCCGGTTTTACAGGTTTCTGTTTGCCATCGGCAGTATCTTTTCCTTTTAAATACTCAGGAAGATTCATACCTGCCATATTAAACATTTCCTGTAACGGCGGTACAGATTGATACATGCCCGATA
>CAYVUB010000024.1:0-31643 GCA_964454675.1 uncultured Flavobacteriaceae bacterium
TGTAGATGTGCTGACCGAAAAGCAAATTGAGCAGTATATCAATCTGCAGGTAACATTAAGATAAGCGAAGATTAAAAAGGTTGCGTCAAGATACTATAAAAGGTTGTAAATTTGAGTTTAATTATTAGATGAAATGAAACTCTACATAGTTCCGACACCTATTGGAAATTTAAAAGACATGACCTTTAGAGCCGTTGAGGTTTTAAAAGCCGTTGACATCATTTTAGCAGAAGATACGCGTACTTCGGGTAAGTTGTTGAAGCATTATGAAATCAACATGCCATTGCAATCGCACCACATGCACAACGAGCATAAAACCGTGGAAGGTTTGGTGCAAAAAATCAAAAACGGAACGACCGTTGCGCTAATAAGCGATGCCGGCACACCGGCCATTTCAGACCCCGGATTTTTGCTGACACGCGCTTGCGTTGAAAACAATATTGAAGTTGATTGTTTGCCCGGTGCCACAGCGTTTGTGCCGGCTTTGGTAAACAGCGGTTTGCCTAATGATAAATTTATATTTGAAGGATTTTTGCCCGTTAAAAAAGGTCGCCAAACCCGATTGACATTCTTGGCAGAAGAAACCAGAACCATGATTTTTTATGAATCGCCACATAAACTCATTAAAACACTTTCCCATTTTTGCGAGTATTTTGGCGAAGACCGACACGTTTCAGTATCACGCGAGCTTACCAAACTTTACGAAGAAACTATTCGAGGAACCGCAAAAGAGGTTTTGGAACACTATATAAAAAAACCACCAAAAGGCGAAATTGTCATTGTAGTAGCCGGCAAGAAGTAGTTTTCTTTGTAAAATTTCTTAAATTTTAATTTAAGATTCAGCGTAAATTAAAGTCAAATACTTTAAATTTAGAACATTATAATTTTTTAAACTCAAAAACATGTCACATAAAGTTACCACATACTGGAAAGGAAATCTGCAATTTGAATCAGACAATCCCAATGGCAAAACCGTAGTGATGGACACAACGCCAGAACATGGCGGTCACAATTCCGGGTTAAGCCCAAAGGCTATGATGCTGGCGTCTTTGGCCGGTTGTTCGGGTTTGGATGTTATTTCTATTTTGGATAAAATGAAGGTCAAACTCACAGATTTCAGAATTGACACCTATGGCGAATTGACTGATGAGCATCCAAAATATTACCATACCGTAAATGTGGAATATCATTTTTATGGTGAAAATTTAAGCGAGGATAAAATTCAAAAAGCAGTGGATTTATCTGTCGAAAAATATTGTGGTGTTATGGAAATGTTCCGCAGGTTTGCCCAAGTGAACACTTCCATCCATTATCATAACAACCGGTAATCTACTATATTGGTATTTAAATTTGAAACTTATTTTTGAAAGAAACTATGCGCTGGACACTCAAACCAATACCGGAAAAACAAAAGATTGAAAACTTGCAAAAGTCACTTCAGGTTAACGAAGTGATTGCGGCATTGTTAATTCAGCGCGGCATTGAAACCTATGACGATGCCAAACAGTTTTTCAGACCAAGTTTAAACGATTTGCACAATCCATACCTTATGAAAGATATGGATAAAGCTGTTGAACGTATTGAAAAAGCAATTGCAGAAGGCGAAAACATTTTGGTGTATGGCGATTATGATGTCGATGGCACCACGGCCGTTGCATTGTTGTCTTCCTATTTAAAAACCCGAACCGACCACGTGGCAACCTATATTCCGGACAGATATGATGAAGGTTACGGTATTTCGTTTAAAGGTGTTGACTTTGCGCACGACAACGGCTTTTCACTTATTATCGCTTTAGATTGCGGTATCAAAGCTCTTGATAAAGTAGCTTATGCTTTCGAGAAACAGATAGATTTTATCATTTGCGACCATCACAGACCCGGAAGTGAGATTCCTCAAGCCGTGGCGGTTTTAGACCCAAAACGCGATGATTGTAACTATCCGTACAAAGAATTGTGTGGCTGCGGTGTCGGGTTTAAACTTATTCAGGCTTTAGCGGAACACGAAAATAAAACCATTGAAGATTTAGTTGAATATTTTGATTTGGTAGCAACTGCAATTGGCGCCGATATTGTTCCCATTACCGGAGAAAACAGAGCTTTGGCGTATTTTGGAATGCAGGTTATCAACACTAATCCAAGAGCCGGTTTTAAAGCCATTATCCATCAAATCAAAAAAGAAGAACTCACCATTACCGATGTGGTTTTTATCATTGCACCGCGTATCAATGCCGCCGGACGAATGAAACACGGTAATTATGCTGTGACACTTTTAACAGAAACCAATTTTGATTTGGCATTACAATATGCTTCAGAGATTGAGCAATTCAATACGGACAGAAAAGAAGCCGACCAGCAAATCACACATGAAGCCTTGTTGCAGATTGAAGCCAATAATGAATTTAATAAGCATACCACGGTTGTTTATAACGAAAGTTGGCACAAAGGTGTCATTGGCATTGTTGCGTCAAGACTTACAGAAACCTATTACAGGCCGACCCTGGTTTTTACCAAAAGCGGTGATAAACTTGCCGCTTCGGCGCGTTCCGTAAGCGGTTTTGATGTTTACAATGCTCTGGAAGCTTGCGCGGAACATATTGAGCAATTTGGCGGACATAAATATGCTGCGGGATTGACCTTAAAAGAAGATAATTACGAAGCGTTTAAGCAAGCTTTTGAAGATGAGGTTTCAAAAACTATTGACAAAAACTTGCTTGTGCCGGAAATTAAAGTCGATTTGAAAATTGATTTAAACGATATAGATGATAAGTTAATGCGCATTTTAAAACAATTTGCTCCTTTTGGCCCGGGAAATATGACCCCCATTTTTATGACAGAAAACCTCAAAGACACCGGTTATGGCAAATGTGTTGGTGAAGACGATAAGCATTTACGAATCACAGTAACACAGTCAAATGCTGAAAAGTTGGTGGCTATCGGTTTTAATTTAGGCGATAAATTTGAATTGGTATCGAATAAAAAACCATTTTCTGCGGTGTATTCTGTTGATGAAAATGTTTGGAATGGTAACGTAAGTTTACAATTGAAGTTGAGAGATATTAAATAATAATCTACCTGATTTTCCGTTCGGGAATTATGACAAAATGCTTCTTCTATATTTTTATTTTGCTAAGCAATTTTATGTTATCTCAAAATCTGGTGCTAAACCCAAGTTTTGAAGAGTTTAAAGATTGTCCGTGGCAAATAGGACGATTTAATAAAAATGTAACGCATTGGTCAACGCCCAATTTGAGTTCAACCGATTTTTTCAGTGCTTGCAGTAAAGCCGTTGGGTCTAAAAACTATAACGGAAATCAAGAGCCAAAAACAGGCAACAGCTTTGCCGGTGTTTATATGTTTTCGCCCGATAATTACCGGGAATATGTGCAAGGCGAATTGTCACAAACACTCGTCGTTGGAAAGCAATACAAAATCACGTTTTACATAAGCCTTGCCGAAAATTCAACACATTCTTTAAACAACATCAGCTTGCTGTTTACCAATGAGCAATTGGGCTTTAAGCCGGTTACAACCAACACGTCATCAGTATTTACGCAAAGCGATTACAATTACAATCCGTTTAAACATATAGACGAAAACAATATAAAGCCTTCAGATTACACAAAAAAACCGTTTGAACGCCTCGATTTTAAAAACGAATACTATTACAGTAATCCCGAAAAATGGACGGAAATCACAGTTGTTTACACGGCGAAAGGCTATGAGAATTTTTTTACCATAGGCAATTTTGATTCCAATTCAAAAACCGAAAAACAACAACGTTTTGGCAAACAGAAGCATGAATTTTCTTATTATTACATTGATGATGTAACGGTTGAACCCATTGAAGAAGCTGAACCGGAAATTATTGAACCTGCGAATGAGATTCCTGTGCTTGAAAACCACAAGATTTATGTGTTTAAAAACGTATTGTTTGATTTTGACAAAGCAGATTTGCTGCCTGTTTCTTTAGAAGAATTACAGAAACTTTACCATCATTTGGAAACAAATCAAAATGTGACTATCGAAATTTACGGGCATACCGATGCCATTGGTACACAAAGTAGAAATGAACAATTGTCGCAAGAACGCGCCAATGCTGTTGCTGATTATTTGATGTCTTTAGGATTAGATTCAGAACGCATCAAGTGGTTTGGTTACGGAAGTGCAAAGCCTGTCACCACAAACGATACTGACGAAGGTCGGGCACAAAACAGACGTGTGGAATTTCAATTATTTAACTAATATTTCACGCAAAGAGCGCTAAGATTTTCGCAAAGATTAAATCAATTATAATTAATACTTTACGCTTTACTTTGCGTACTTAGCGTGAAAATAACAAGGTAATTTTATTTACTTCCCACCTTTTTCATATCAGGTAAAAAGTACGCAATAATTCCCATTAAAGGCAAATAGGCGCAAACATGGTAAATATATTCAACAGAGGTGTGGTCTGCCCACCAGCCCAATAATGCCGAACCCAAACCGCCCATTCCAAAGGCAAATCCGTAAAACAATCCCGAGACCATTCCTATTTTTTTAGGCAGCAATTCTTGTGCATACACCAAAATAGCCGGAAATGCCGAAGACATGATTAGACCAATAATTACAATAAGTATTCCTGTTGTTTGCAGACTTGCATAAGGTAAAAATAACGTAAACGGCGCAACACCAAGAACCGAAAACCAGATAACGTATTTTCGTCCAAATTTATCACCCAAAAAACCACCAAGCAAAGTTCCTATTGCTGCCGCAAACAGAAAATAAAACAAATACACTTGTGCCTGCACTTCGGTAAGTCCGAATTTATTGATGGTATAAAACTGAAAATAGCTGGTAATGCCGGCGGTATAAAAGTATTTTGAAAAAATAAGAAGAAGCAACACAGCAATAGAGATTGCAATTTTTCTTTTTGACAAATCCGGCAGCTCTACCTTTTTTTTAGCTTTGGTTTTGTTTAACTCCAATTCGTTTTTATACCATTTCCCTACAAAGTACAAGGTTATTTTTGCAACAAAAGCAAATACCAAAAACCACATAATATACAACTGCGAGTTGGGCAATACAATCCAAGCAACAAGCAGCGGTGCAAGTGCAGTGCCTGTATTTCCGCCTATTTGAAAGATAGACTGCGCCAAGCTTCTTTTTCCGCCCGATGCCAAAAAGGCAACACGTGACGATTCGGGATGGAAAACAGACGACCCTATTCCTACTAAAATTACGGCAGCCATACACCATAAATAGCTTGTGGCGTTTGCCAGAAACACGACACCTAAAGAAGAAAACACCATACCGGCAACCTGCGAAAAGGGTTTTGGATATTTATCGGTAAAAGCACCAACCAAAGGCTGAAATATAGATGCCGATAGTTGAAAACCAAGCGTTAAAAGCCCTACTTGCGCCATGCTTAGCGCAAATTTCTGTTCCAGACTCGGGTACATCGACGGGATGATGCCTTGTATTAAATCATTGAGAAAATGGGCAAAACTAACGGCAAATAAAATAGAATAAGCAGTTTTTGATTGTGGGATGTCTGCTTTTATTGCAGGTGCGTTCATTTAGTTTTTAGTCTTGTTGGGTTTCAAAAGTTTTGAGTTCAAAGGTTTTTCCGTCAAAAACACCATAGGTATAATACGTAATCCAATCGCCTAAATTGATATATTTAGAAGTTTCATTGAGCTGAATTTCCAAAGGTAAATGCCTGTGGCCGAAAATAAAGAAATCACGATGTTTTTCATCTGATTTTCTCCGGCTGTATTGCACGAGCCATTCGTTGTCTTCGCCTAAAAACTTTGCATCTTCATCGCCCGAAATCAGTTTGTTTTTAACCGATAGATGTTGCGCCAGCCTTACTCCAATATCCGGATGAAGCCACTTAAACAGCCACTTAAAAAACGGATTGGTAAATACTTTTTTCATACGCTTGTAGCCTTTATCACCGGGACCAAGACCATCACCATGACCTATAAAAAATGTTTTATCGTTAAACACAAACTCCTTTGGTTTGTGATACACGGGAATATTGAGCTCTTCTTCAAAATAGCCGTTCATCCATAAATCATGATTGCCCACAAAGTAATAAATTGGGATTCCGGCATCACTTATTTCGGCGAGCTTTCCTAAGGTTCTCGTAAAACCTTTTGGCACAACGGTTTTATATTCAAACCAAAAATCAAACAAATCGCCCAAAAGAAAAATAGCTGCCGCGTCATCTTTTATGCTGTCCAGCCACGCCACAAACTTCTTTTCACGAGGAAACGAAGCATCTTTGGTTGGTGCGCCAAGATGATTGTCTGAAGCGAAGTATATGTTTTTTCCGTCAGGGATTTTCATAGAGTAAAGATATTAATTCCTGCGTAGGATGGAATTGAATGGGTTGAAAATTTGTTTTTGATGGGTTTGGGTAGTCATTTCTTAGTCTAAATCCAAAACGTTTTATTGGTTAATTATCATTCGCATACCATTCTGCAAAACTGGATTCGGTTTCTTGCAATTTTAACGAATGTAACGTAATATTTTGTGGCAAATGAGCCTGTATTTTTTTAGCAAAATCAATTACCATCATTTCGCTTGTTGGCTGATAATCAACCAACAACACATTGTGTCCGCGATCTTTAAGTTCTTTGGCGAGTTCTACGTGCGGCGTATTTTTATTAAAAACGGTAGCGTGGTCAAAAACATCGACTATTTCGTCTTTTACAATCTTTTTTAAATCAGAAAAATCAATGACCATCCCGTATTTTACATTTTTGGTGTCGGTAATAGGGTTTCCAATGACGGTTACCGAAAGCTTATAGCTGTGCCCGTGAACGTTTTTGCACTTGCCGTCATAACCGTAAAGCGCATGGCCGGTTTCAAAAGAAAATTGCTTGGTAATACGTATGGTGCTCATGTGTTCAATATAATTTCTGCTACAAAGGTATTGATTTTGTTTAAGCAATGTGTTTTTAGATTACATTTGCGTACCTTATGGATTAATAGCTTGTATGGC
This sequence comes from uncultured Flavobacteriaceae bacterium, assembly GCA_964454675.1. GTDB lineage: Bacteria > Bacteroidota > Bacteroidia > Flavobacteriales > Flavobacteriaceae > CAYVUB01. The sequence continues at coordinate 6,989 of CAYVUB010000024.1, forward strand.
AGACGTTTTTGAACAGCCGGATTTTGTTGAAAATCCGTTTTATGAAAACATTATTGCAGACATTGTATCGCAAAAATACAGTGTCGCAGAACACTTTTTTTCTTCGGAAGATGTCCAAATACTAAGACAATCATTACTGCAAAAGCACGAAGAAAACGCTTTTAAAAAAGCCGCCATAGGCAACCGGCTGAATGAAACTGTTGAAAAATCGATTCGGGGAGACGTTATTTTGTGGATTGATGAAGCTACTGCCAACGATGCCGAAATATTGTTTTTCAATAAGATGAATAACCTTGTGAACTACTTAAACAGAACCTGTTTTTTGGGCATTCTGTATAAAGAATTTCATTACGCATTATACCCTGTGGGAACATTTTACAAACGTCATATAGATACATTTCAAAATGACGACAGGCGCAAACTGTCTTTTGTGTGTTACTTAAACGAAGAAGGCTGGCTGCCTGAAAATGGCGGCGAACTTACACTGTATCTTAATGAAAATGGCATAACAACAGAAAAATCAATCTATCCGCTGCCGGGCAGAGTGGTTATTTTTGAGAGCCAGATTATAGAGCATGAAGTAAAACCTGTAAACAAAGAACGGCTTAGTATCACAGGCTGGCTCAAAACCCGGTAGTTTAGCGGTTTTTTCTTCGGTTGTAAATATATACTGCGATGATTAAAACGGCCAAAATCAAGAAAAGCCCTTCGCCGGCTAAAAAATTTAAAACGTCCATAATCTATTTGAAAAATATTTAAATTCAAATGTACTATAAATAGAATTGTAAATAAAATTCCAAAAATATGAAAGCAGTGTTAGTTCCTGTGGGTTCGTCAAAAAATGCGGTAAGCCATCTGCAATATGCCGTTGATTTTGCAAGAGCATTTGGCGCAAAACTTTATGTGGTACAGGTGTTTAACGTGTATGCAAAATCAGGAACTATTCTTGAGGTTGATTATATCCTGGAGCGTGAAAGTTTGGAGTTTTTAAAATCGCATGTGGCAAAAGCAGATACTCAGGGCGTTGAGGTTATCATCAAGACGTTTAAAGGGAAACTGGTTCACACACTCGAGCTTATATGTAAAACCGCAGATATCGACCTGATTATCGTGGAGCCAAGAACCAACTCGTTAAGTGATGAGGTATATTTGGGGAAAATATCGGGGAAAATTATAAAACAAACCAATATTCCGGCGTTAATCGTCCCGGAAGGTTACAGTTTTAAACCAATTACAACTATTATGATGGCATTAAAATCTGCAATTATAAAAAAGGATAACGCACTGAAACCTTTGATTGCCGTTAAAAACCGTTTTCATTCGGCGGTAAGTTTGCTACTGGTAAAAACACCGTTTTATAATGAAGGCGATTTTGAAGTTAAAAGTGATTTGGCAGAATTAATCAGCACTACGTATTACAGTGAAAATGCCACAACATTTCAGGGTGTTTTAAAAAATTACGAGTGTATTAACCCCGATTTGCTGTGTGTGGTAAGACGAAAACGAGGTTTTTTTAATAAACTTTGGGAAAATAACACTATTTTAAAAAAAGATTTTAGCTTTGCACTACCGGTTTTGGTATTAAGCGGTTTAAAATAACATTATGGGGATGTAGCTCAGTTGGCTAGAGCGTTTGGCTGGCAGCCAAAAGGTCGTGGGTTCGAGCCCCATCTTCTCCACAAAAACCCTTGTAAGCGTTTGTTTTACAAGGGTTTTAAATTTCTTTTTCTACAAAATCAACATCCGGATTACAGATTTTTATAATCAAAGATTTCAGTTCGTTGTAAAAAGCTTCAAGAGTTTCGTCATTTATAAAACTCTCTTTAACGGCACCATTTCCGGATTTGTTTTTCTTTGAAAATTTTAAAAAATAGTTTCCCTGTAAGTTTTTAAACGAAATAATACCGGCTTCAACATGGGTTGTAAACGGCATTTCGTGATTAAGCATATAGGCATAGCACAACACCTGAAAGCTTTTACTGTACTTGTCATAATCCGTAGTTAAGTCTTCCCAGTTGACAACTTCAACTTTTGACTGCTCAACCTTTCCTGTTTTGTAATCTATAATCCGTATGATGCCGTTGCACTCGTCAATACGGTCAACCGTACCTTTTAAATGCACCGGAAAGTCCAGTTCGGGAATATTTAATGGAATGTTCAGTTCTTTTTCTAAATCGATGATTTTAATAGAATCACCGGCTTCAACACGTTCTATTTCTTTGTTTATAAAGTTATGGACGTAGCGTTTTGTAATTTCAAAGGCAATTAAATTTTTGCCTTTGTTGATGTTACCTTCTTTATAAAGTTCTTTAAAATGCTGATAAACAGACGTATCAATAGATAAAAGCATTTCCTGTAAATGCGCTTTGGTGAGTATAATATTTTTTAACGGCGTGTAAAAATCTTCAAGTGTTTTATGAATAACACTTCCAAGTGTATTGGCGGCAATGGTTTCTTCAACGTCTTCAAAAGCTTTGATTTTAAGCACTTTTTCGTAATAAAAATCGATAGGATTTCTTATGTAATTGGTCAATGATGATGGCGAAAATCCCATATTGGCGATGTCTTTTAATTTTAGTATTACGACATCATTTTTTTTGACAGAGGCAACCGTATTTTTAATTGTAGGTACTTTTGGGGTGACCGTAAGATGCTGAATATGGTGAATGTTTTCGATGTCTAATTGTGTGATAAACCTGCTTTTTTCGCCGCCGTTTAGCACATCCGGTTCAGTATTGTAAATGATATACACGTTTTTGGCGCGTTGCAACAATCTGTAAAAGTGATAGGTGTAAACGGCATCTTTTTCTTTATAGGTAGGTAAGCCTCTTTCAAGTTTTACATCAAACGGGATGAATGAATTGCCACTTTTTCCTGCCGGAAGCACCCCTTCATTGACTGACGAAATAATGACCGTTTCAAAATCAAGCACGCGCGACTCGAGCATTCCCATAATTTGCAATCCTTCAAGCGGTTCGCCTTTAAAATCCAAAGTTTCGCTTTTAAGAAGTTCTTTGTATAAACCGTAAAGTGTTTTTACAGAATCTATGTGGTTGTATGTTGTACTCAGTGTTTGCAGCTCGTTAAAAACCTCGTTAAATCTGTAGAGGTATTCCAGACTGAGCCTGTTGTCATCTTTATTTGTGTCAAGTTGGGCTTTTATAATTTTAATGAGATTGAAACAGTTTGCAAGAGCCTTATGTGGTTGTTCCCAGGTGTTGAACAATATTTCTATAACAGCTTCTTTTTTTGGTGCCAGAATCTTAAGTTTTTCAACCGAAAGCACAATACTGTTTGTTTCTTGTAAATGGGCGATTATAATATCAGAATAGTTTTTATAGCCGTCTTTAAAAAGAGGTTTTATAAACTGATGCGACAAAACATTGATAATATCTTTATGATAAAACTGTGATGTTTGTGTTTTGTGTATCCTGAAAAGTTCTTCAAATAGTGAAGCTAACGGCACCAATTTTAAAGGAAACCCCATGGTAATGTTTATAGCGTTTACCGCTTCGGGAATGGAGTTTATTAATGGAAGCAGCAACGTTTCGTCACCCAAAACAACAGCGGTATTTTTAAGACTTTTTTGTGTGTCATGTAGTGTTTGGAGCAATTCGCCTATATATTTTACTTGTCCGGTATTTTTTGGGATACCAATACATTGAATATTTTTTTCTTCTGTGTAGTGATGCGTTATCCAATTGAAAGGCTGTGTTTTATAATACGGCCAGTTGGTTTTGTGATTTCTTGTAAAAAGTCCTGCATCGTGAATGGGATTGTTGATGAAGGTGGCATCTATATCCCAATAAATTAGAGCCATGTCTTGTTGCAACAATTCCTGGATAATGATTTCTTCAGATTTGTTTAAGGCATTAAACCCTATGAAAATATGCTTTTTGTTTGAATTTGATTCAATATAATGCTCAAGAGCATCTACAGCTTCTCTGTACACTAAACCCTGATAGCCTTTTTTCTTTGACACCAAAGTATCTTTTAGCTGGTTGTAATATGGTTTTAGGCGTTTCCAGAAAGAGAGGTAGTTTTTAATGTAGGTGGTTTGCTCATCTGCCAATGACCAGTGATTAATATCTTTGATAGCTTTTAAATAGTCAAATATTTGATCTGGGGGAATTCTATACCGGTCAATTTCGTTAAAATCCTGTATGAGTAATTGTCCCCATTTTGAAAACACATCAAAAGATTCTATTTGCTCTTTTGGGGTTAGTGTTATATAAACCTGATAAAATTCAAAAAGTACTTCGGTGTTGGTACAATACGTCATATCGGAAATACTTTCTACAAACTCTTCAATTGATATTATTTCCGGAGAAAACATAGTTTGTAATGTATTTTGCGAAAGAATATGCTTCAAGAATATTCCTGCTCTTTTGCTGGGTAAAACAAAGGTTAATTGTGAAATAGTCAATTCACGTTTTTGCAGGTCTGTAAGAACATCTTGTATAAAACTTGTCATGTTATAAAAATAAAAAACGTCCTGAATTTCAGGACGTTTTTTCAAACTTTATTTTTTTGAGTGTTGAAATTATTTTACTACAACTTCAACACGTCTGTTGTTTGCTCTACCGGCAGCGGTATCATTAGTGTCGATTGGTCTTTCTTCACCAAAACCTTGAGCTGATAATCTTTCAGCACTAATACCGTTTGCGATTAAATAATCTTTAACAGCGTTAGCTCTTCTTTCAGATAATAACTGGTTTGATTTTTCAGCACCAACACTATCAGTGTGACCTTCAATTGAGAAGTCTGCTTTTGGATACTCTTTAAGGATAGCAACCATAGCTTTTAATACAGTATCAGTTCCTTTTTTGAAAGTAGCTTTACCTGTATCAAATAAGATAGTTCTTGCATAGTCATTTAAAGTTTTCATAACTTCAGCTGTTGGCTTAACTTCAGGGCAACCGTTGTTTGCAACTGTACCAGGCTCATCAGGACATTTGTCATCTTTGTCTAATACACCGTCACCGTCTCTGTCTGGCCAAGGGCAACCATTGTTTGCAGCTGGACCGGCTTCATTAGGACATTTGTCATCATCGTCAGCAACACCGTCACCGTCAGCATCAGGACAACCGTTAAGAGATTTTAAACCTGCAACAGTAGGACATTTGTCATCTTTATCCGGCACACCGTCACCATCAGTATCAGGACAGCCGTTGAATTCAGCTAAACCTGGCTCATTAGGACAGTCGTCTTTAGAATCTTCAATACCGTCACCGTCAGTATCAGGACAGCCATTGAAAGCTGCTATACCAGGAACATCCGGGCAAGCATCGTCTCTATCATAAATACCATCACCATCAGTATCTTTACCACCAAATTTGATAGCAAGACCTACTGTGTGCTGGAAATGTTTAGCTAAATAATCTTCAAATGAGTGTTTGTATGAAGTTTGAGCAGTAAGACCGATGTTTTCTGAGAACCAGAAAGTCAATCCTGCAGTACCGTTTAATGTACCTGCTCCAATTTCATTAACCCAAGTGTAACCACCACCAACACCTAAGTAAGGCTCAATTACTTTTGAGTTTAATAATTTTCCGAATGAATACTTAATAGTACCATCCAAACCATAGTATGATAAATCGTCAGCTGAAGAATCACCAACTTTATCAATTTGGTTGATTGTACCTGCTGCCATAAATGAGAAGCCGCTACCTATGTATTTCGATACTGAAATAGAAGATAATGAAGGCAGGAAGTTGTAATGATCAGTTAAGTTAAAAAACTCATCAAAATATTCGCCTAAAGGAGCTGTTTCACCAACAGGGTAAAAGTCAACCGCATTTACGCCAATTGTTATGGCCCAAGGATTGTTTTCATCTTGCGCATTAGCGTTGCTGAAGCTCAATAAAAGCAACGTAGCGAAAAATAATCTGCTAAGATTTTTCATATTCTAAAATTTAATTTTAAGTGTTAATTGTTTGCAAAAGTAAGTTGTTAAATTTTATTAACAAAGACAAATATATAAAAATATTGATAAACAGGCACAAAATAGCGTTTTTTGAGTAAAAATTTAAATAATATTCAGAAGTTCGCCTACTTTAATGAACGCCGCAATGGCTTTGTCTAAGTGTTCTTTTGTGTGTGCAGCAGAGAGTTGTACTCTAATTCTCGCTTTTTCTTTGGGCACTACCGGAAAAAAGAATCCGATAACATAAATTCCTTCTTTTAATAGCATTTTTGCAACGGTTTGCGATAGTTTTGCGTCATAAAGCATTACAGGAACAATAGCAGAATCACCGTCAATGATATCAAAACCTGCTTTTTTCATGCCGGTTTTAAAATAATTTGTATTCCATTCCAGTTGATCTCTCAGTTTTGTGTCCCGCGACAGCATTTCAAAAACTTTTATGGATGCTCCCACAATTGCCGGTGCTAATGAATTTGAAAATAAATAGGGTCTTGAACGCTGGCGCAGCATATCAATGATTTCTTTTTTTCCTGTGGTATAGCCTCCCATAGCACCACCAAGTGCTTTGCCGAGTGTTCCGGTAATAATATCGATGCGTCCCAAAACGCCTTTGTCTTCGAGTGTTCCCCGGCCGGTTTGCCCGATGAATCCCGCAGCATGACATTCATCAATCATTACCAATGCATCATATTTATCGGCCAAGTCGCAAATTTTATCTAATGGTGCTACGATTCCGTCCATAGAAAACACACCGTCGGTTACTATAATTTTAAAACGGGCTCCGTTGGTATTGGCTGCTATGAGTTGTTTTTCTAAATCTGCCATGTCGCTGTTTTGATAACGATAGCGTGCGGCTTTGCACAAACGCACACCATCAATAATGGATGCATGATTTAACGAGTCGGAAATGATGGCATCTTCTTCTCCAAACAAAGGTTCAAACACGCCGCCATTGGCATCAAAAGCAGCAGCGTATAATATAGTATCTTCGGTGCCGTAGAATTCTGCAATTTTTGATTCGAGGTCTTTATGGATGTCTTGAGTACCGCAAATGAACCTCACAGACGACATTCCAAAGCCGTGTGTGTCCATAGCGTCTTTTGCTGCCTGGACAACTTCGGGGTGCGATGAAAGCCCTAAATAATTATTGGCACAAAAATTTAAAACAGTTTCGCCGGTGTTTAAAGTTACTTCGGCGCCTTGTGCAGATGTAATGATACGTTCTTCTTTATATAATCCGGCGTTTTTGATGTCTTTAAGCTCTTGTTGTAAATGTTGTTGCAGTTTTCCGTACATGATTGATTATGATTTTTATGTAAAATATTATAAATAGTTTGTGTTGTAAAGATATGCAAACTGCAACAAAACAACTTTGCTTCGTGTAAAGAGATTGATTTAAAATTCTATAATTTCAAGAGTATCATTAATATATACAAGTATTTTTTTTGTTACTGTAAAGTGCATTTCTTCAATGACAGATTGGTAGGTGTTTAATTGTTCTTTATGAGCTGGATTGACAACGCCTGTTTTGTAATCCATAATAATAGCGTTGTTTTTTGTGTCAATAACCAATTTGTCCGGACGTACTATTAAGCCGTTGGCTGTTATGATGTCTTTTTCATTATAAACGGTAAGTTCGGGTTTAAAATACATTTGAAGTTTGGGATGATTAACAATGCTTTCAACAACCGGGCGAAGTGTTTCTGCCTGATGGTGATTTATTGTCCCCGATTGTAAAAAATGCTCAAAGGTGTAAGTTATATCGTTGTCTGTTTTAATTTGTGATAAAAGTAAATGCACCAGATTTCCTTTTTCAATGGCACGTTCCTGTTCGGTATCCCATAAATAACCAGAGTTTGTCACAATATTAAGTTTGTGCGTTTCTTTGGCAACAGAAATGAAATGTTCTTGAATTACTACAGCGGCAGTTTCTTTGGTTTTTAAAACTTTTTTTTGCTGACCAAATGTATAGACTTTTTGGTCGCTATTCCAAAGATTTTGTTTTTTTAAATAACTGATAAACAGCCCTGAGTAGAGCTTCGTTTTTTCCTCGTTTTTTGCATCTACATCATATTCTGAAACAATATATAAGTGTTCAACGGCTCTTGTAAGCACCACATAAAGCAGGTTGATGCTGTCCAATTCTTGTTCAGAAATATAGGTTTCTCTTAGTTTTTTTCCTTCGTCATTTACCTCTTTAAGGTTGTCGTTCATGTTGGCGTATAAATAAGAAAACCCTTCAAACCTGTTTTTATCAACAGGAAACCACGTTTTTGGGAGTATATCAAAATAAATATCTTGGTTTGCAAACGGAAAAATCACCACAGGAAACTCAAGCCCTTTTGATTTGTGAATAGTCATGATTTGCACGGCATTGGTATTTTGCGGTGCAACGATGCTCTGCTTATCTTTTTTAATGTCCCAATGAGCCGTAAACCCGGCAAAATCCGGATTGTTTTTTTGAGAATATTCCAGCACTTCGTCAAGAAAAAACTGCAAATACGCATTTGAAGTTTTGTTGAGTTTAAACTGACGGATGATGGTTTCAACAGCCTCGTAAAGTGGTAATTGCAAAAACGAATTAAAATCGAAATGACATCCGTAGTCATTCAGTTTTTCAAATAATTTTGAAGCTTCTAAATGTATTAATGAATCAAAGAATGTGTGTTTGTCTTCGGGTTTTAACCGGTAGTCTGCCAGATAATTTAAAACACCCATTTTTAAAAGGGCATTTTCGGGCTGGCTTGCTAACGCAATACAGTTGGTAATAAATTGTACTTCGGGCGCATTTTTAATAAGCAGCGATTCTGATGATACAATGTGTATTTCCTGTTTGCTCAGATATTCGGCAATGGCAACGCCTTCTTTTGATTTGCGGACAATAACACATATATCCCCTAACGAAAAACCATTGGCTTCGGCGGTTTTGATGATGTTCAATACTTTTTTGCAGTATAACTCATCAATGGGTTCATCATCGGTTTTTTCTAAAAACGACAACTCGACATAACCTTCTTCTTTAAGACGTATATTTTGACTGCTTTTTTTATAAATTTCCTGATATTTTGATGCCGAAAAAACCGTTTCTGAAAGATGCTGAAAAAATTGGTTGTTGAATGTTACAATGGTTTTTAAGCTTCGGTAATTGTCAGGTAAATTATTAACCTTGGCATCTGTTTGAAATGGTTTTTCTTCTTTAGTATATAGGTCAATAAATTGCTCAGCCTTACCACCGCGCCACCGGTAAATTGCCTGTTTGGCATCGCCTACAATCATGGCACTGCCGGTTTCGCCTTTTGCATTTTCGCCAGATAACGCATTATCAATTAGCGGAAGCATATTTTTCCATTGCATTACAGACGTATCCTGAAATTCATCAATAAAAAAATGCCGGAACTTTTCGCCTGTTCTTTCATAAATAAAAGGTGTAGGCTGCCCTTTGATTTCGTTGTGGATGATGTTGTTAAACTCTGAAATAAGAATCAAATCTTCGTCGTCTTTGATGGCTTTAAGACTTTGGTAAATAGCGTTCAATACCGAGACAGGCGTAATGTTGTTGTAGGCATTTTTTAAAAAATTGTGATAGGCCGTTTGTGTTTTTAGCGTATTAAAATGTTCTGCAATCTGGGGTTGAATACCGTCAATTATAGACCCGACCGATTGCGGTGCAGTTTTGTTATACAATTTTTCTCCGTCTATTAGTTTTTGCTGCCATGCCAATCCAAAACTTAACCCAAAATCGCCGTTTGCAGATTTTTGAAAGAATTTTGGCAAGTATCCGCCCGAAAAATCACTAAAATCCAAACCATTGCCGGTAATAAGGCTTAAAGCATCGTTAGCCGTATCAATAAGTTGTTTTTCGGTAAGTTTCAATTGTGTGCCAATGGCTGTTTTCAGTTTTTTAAAATCATCAAGTGATTTGTCTTTTATGGTTTCAATAGTTTCAATTTCGGATTCCTTGACAAGCAGTTGCGCAATGCTGTAAAAATCGCGAGAAACATCCCAGCTTTTATCTTCATCGGCTTTTTCAATGGCAAAATCAATCAGCACTTTTGTAAGCTGGTCATCGGTGCCTGCTTTGTCTATCAAATTATCGACTGCTCTTGCAAGTAACGTTGCGCTGTCAATTTCCACCTCAAAATTTAAAGGCAATTTTAAATCGTGAGCAAACGTGCGTATAAGGTTGTGGTTAAACTTGTCAATGGTCGAAATGTCAAACGCCGCATAATTGTGAACAATGATATTTAAGAGCTGCTTTGATTTTGTATGAAGTGCCGCCGGTGATACAGAAAGCTCGTTTACCAAAGTATTAAACATAGCGTTATCATTATTTAAAATGCGTTCATCGGCAAATTCTTTAAGCGTACTCACAATACGCTGTTTCATTTCGGCAACCGCTTTATTGGTAAATGTTAAAGCCAGAATATTTCTGAATGCCAGCGGATTTTTTGACTTAAACAACAGTGTTAAGTAAGCTTTTACCAGTGTAAAAGTTTTTCCGCTTCCGGCAGACGCATTGTAAATGGTAAAGGTGCTTTCCTGAGACATTTTTTTAAAATTTACACAATATAGAAACTATCAATGAAACGATAACGATTAAATATTTTTAATTGCGCGCTATAATCCGTAAATTTGAGGTTTATTAATATTAACACTCAAAATCACAAATATTATGGCTTTTGAATTACCGAAATTAAAATATGCGTATGAAGCTCTTGAGCCTCATATAGATGCGCGCACGATGGAAATTCACCACACAAAACACCATCAGGCATATACTACCAATTTGAACGCTGCTATTGAAGGCACCGACTTAAAAGGGAAAACTATCGAGAATATTCTAATTAATCTGGATATGGATAACAAAGCTGTGAGAAACAACGGCGGCGGATTTTACAATCATTCATTATTTTGGGATGTTATCAATCCTGAAGCAAAAGGACGTTTGTCGGGCGAATTAAAAACGGCTATTGAAGCAGAGTTTAAAACGTTTGATGCGTTTAAAGATGCATTCAGCAAAGCTGCGGCAACACAGTTTGGTTCCGGTTGGGCATGGTTATGTGTTCACAAAGGAGGAAAAGTTGAAGTTTGCGCTTCTGCAAATCAAGATAATCCATTGATGCCCGGCATAGGTTGTGGCGGCACGCCAATATTAGGGCTGGACGTTTGGGAGCATGCTTATTATTTAAACTATCAAAACAGACGGCCGGATTATATCAATGCGTTTTTTGAAATTATCAACTGGAATGAAGTCGAAAGACGTTATGCTTTGGAAAAGTAATATCCAAGATATAAACTGAATATAAAAAAGCGAACTCTTACCGGGGTTCGCTTTTTTTTTGTATTTATCATCAAAACGATAAAATTGCCTCCTGACGGCTATCGGGATAAAATGAAAACAGGCGAACGAATGTCCGCCTGTTTTGCCCCAAATCTACCATAAACTTAACCTACTTATGTTATGGTTGTACAAATATATAGCCACTTGTTTGTAAGTGTTAAATTTTTTAGATAAACGACTTATATATTAGCCTAAACGGTAAAAATAAGATGTTATAAGTAACTTACGGAAAAATCAGCAGTAACGGTAGTGATGTAAATAAAAATAGGTGGACGGATGTCCACCTATTTTTGCCCCAAATCTACCATGAACTTAACCTACTTATGTTATGGTGATTCTAAAGTAGATTTATTTTGTGAGATGTATATATATTTTAGATGAAATGCGTATTAATCCGATGATTTGCGTTTTTTTTCGGATAACATGTCTGTTTTATAACCGGTTGATTAATAAGCTCTTTCTTTGTTTCCTTCGTAAAAATTGATGAATGCTTTATTAACAACACGATTACCTCCGGCAGTTGGATAATTACCTGTAAAATACCAATCACCGAGATTTTTAGGGCAGGCTTCATGAAGGTTTTCTACAGACTGGAAAATGGTATGTACTTCGGCTTTTATGGATGTGTCACAAATAAGTTCGGCTATTTTGTTTGAAATGGCTTCATCGGTAAATTGTGCGTACAATTCTTTTACAAAGTTTTGTACATCTTTATCTTCAAGCTCTACCTGCGTTTTACATTTTTTATATGTTTCTTCTACCAGATGGTATTTGCCGGTTTCTTTTAAAAGTTCCAGCATTGCCCTAAAAGCAATCAAATCTTCAAGTCTTGCCATGTCTATACCATAACAATCGGGATAGCGAATTTGTGGTGCAGATGATACCACTACAATTTTTTTAGGATGCAGCCTGTCCATCATTTTGATGATACTTTTCTTTAATGTCGTACCTCTTACAATACTGTCGTCGATAATTACAAGATTATCGGTAGGTTTGATAACACCATACGTTACATCATACACATGCGCTACCAGATCATCACGGCTGCTGTCTTCGGTAATAAACGTGCGAAGCTTTACGTCTTTAATAGCTATTTTTTCAATTCTTGGACGTTCTGATAAGATTTCGGTAACTTTTTCTGCCGATAGTTGTCCGTTGCCTTGTAGTATAGCTTCGGTTTTGCGGGTATTCAAATAGTCTTCAATAGATTCAATCATCCCGAAAAATGCTGTTTCGGCGGTATTCGGAATGTATGAAAACACCGTGTTTTTTGTGTCGTATTGTATGGCATCGAGAACGTTGGGCATTAATAAATTACCAAGCTGTTTACGTTCCTGATAAATTTCGGCATCGCTTCCTCTTGAAAAATAAATACGCTCAAACGAGCAGGCTTTTCTTTCTAAAGGCTTAATGATTTTTTTGATGCTTGTTGCTCCCGATTTTTTTGTGATGATGGCATGACCCGGCTGCAGCTCGATAACATCTTCAAATTTAACATTGAAAACCGTTTGAATAACCGGACGTTCTGAAGCTACCACTACAATTTCATCATCCTGATAGTAATATGCCGGTCTGATGCCTGCGGGATCACGAAGTACAAACGAATCGCCGTGCCCCAACAATCCGGCCATAGCATAACCGCCATCCCAGTTTTTGGATGCGCGTTTTAAAATCTTTGCCACATTAAGGCGTTCGGCAATAAGCGGTGAACATTCATGTTTGCTGTAACCTTCTTCTTTAAGCTGTTTGTATTTTTTAGCAACGGCATCATCAAGAAAATGCCCTATTTTTTCCATAATGGTTATGGTATCGGCTTTTTCTTTAGGATGCTGTCCTATTCTTACCAATCCGTCAAAAAGCTCATTGACATTGGTCATGTTAAAATTTCCGGCAACAATCAGGTTTCTGTGCATCCAGTTGTTTTGTCTTAAAAACGGATGAACATTTTCTACGCTGTTTTTACCAAAAGTTCCGTAGCGTACATGACCTAACAGCAATTCGCCTATGTATGGAATATGTTTTTTTTGAAGAGCAACACTATCATTATATTCGGGATGCTCTTGAAAATCTTTATTGATTCGCTCATTGATTTGTGCAAAAATATCTTGAATAGGCTGCTGCGCTATTGACCGTACTCTGCTTATGTAACGCTCTCCGGGTTGTGTGTCGAGTTTAATACTTGCAAAACCGGCACCGTCCTGACCTCTGTTGTGTTGCTTTTCCATCATCAGGTACATTTTATTTACACCATAAAATGCGGTACCGTATTTTTCTTTATAAAACTCCAGCGGTTTTAAAAGGCGTATAAGTGCAATACCGCACTCATGTTTTAAAGCATCACTCATAATTTTTTATATTGGTATTTCCTAATTGGGCGGAAATAGACATGTTTTAATTAAAAAACGCGCTCAATTTTGAGCGCGTCGGGTTATGTTAATTCTATTTCAAATTGTGTTAAGCTTTTAAACTGCTGCAGGCGTTTATAAAGTTCTTCACTTGATAAGTCAACCATGCGTTCTGTTCCGAATTTTTCCACACAAAATGACGCTAATGTTGAACCGTAAATAACGGCTTTTTTCATATTTTCAAATGAAACGTTTTCGGTTTTTGCCAGATAACCCGTAAAACCTCCGGCAAATGTATCGCCTGCTCCGGTTGGGTCAAAAACTTCTTCTAACGGTAATGCCGGTGCAAAAAACACGTTATCGTTGTTAAACAGTAATGCTCCGTGTTCACCTTTTTTAATAACCACGTATTTGGGTCCCATTTCGTGAATTTTTTTTGCGGCTGTTACCAGAGAATATTCGCCGGTTAATTGTCTGGCTTCGGCATCATTAATGGTAATGACATCTACTTTTTTAATAACGTTGAGTAAATCGTCCAGAGCACAATCCATCCAAAAGTTCATGGTGTCCAGCACAACCAATCTTGGTTTACCGTCCATTTGTTCAAGGACGCTTAATTGCACTATTGGATGTAAATTTCCCAACATTACAATATCGGCATTTTTATAATTGCCGGGAACAACAGGCTTAAAATCTGCCAGAACATTAAGCTCTGTAGCCAGTGTATCGCGCGAGTTCATATCGTTATGATACTTGCCGCTCCAGAAAAAAGTTTTGCCTTCTTTTACTATTTCTATTCCGGAAATATCGATGTTTCTTTCAGAAAGCAGGTCTAAGTATTCCTGTGGAAAATCGCCGCCAACAACAGAAACTATGGCGGCATCAACATTAAATTGTGACGCTGCAAGACCAATGAATGTTGCTGCTCCTCCAAGGATTTTATCGGTTTTACCAAATGGTGTTTCAATAGCATCAAAAGCTACGGTTCCGACAATGACTAATTTGCTCATAAAGCGTGTTTCAAATTTTGTGCAAATATACGTTTTTTAGTCGCTAATACACAAACCGGTAATGTATGGTGCTTCTTTCAAATTTATGTTTATATTTGACCCAAAATTTATGTTTTATTCCTGTAATTATGAAATACTTATACTTAGCTGTGTTCTGTCTGTTTTCTTTATTGGGTTTTTCCCAAACTAAAAAGGTAGCAAAACAAATAGAACAAATGCATGCCAGAAACGTGTTTTTTCAAGAAATACAACTGTTCAAGAAAAGTGAAAACCAAAGCAGAGCCGTAGTCTATCAAAACATGGTAACAGATGTAACAATCCTCGATTTGGATACAGACGGGCTGTCAAGAATAATGAGCAACGCTCCCAATGCGTTGTCTGTTACAATTCCGTATAAAAATACAGATATTATAGTTGAGTTGTATAAGTCCGATATTTTCAGCGAAGGATTCAACATTAAAGACAATACAGGCAGAGACATAAACTATAAACAAGGACGGTATTACAGAGGAATCGTTAAAAACAATCCCAACTCGATTGTGGCAATCAGTTTTTTTGACGATGATGTTGCCGGAGTTTCTTCAGATTTAGTTTTGGGTAACGTTGTCATCGGGAAGTCCAGAAACGGACAGGATTTTATGTCTTATGCCGATTATACTATAACAGGTACCAATCCTTTTTCTTGCGGGGTAGATGAAATGCCTTTGCGTGAAAACACCGAAAATATACAGCAAACTATCGGTTCAGAAAGTGTTTCTGTTACGGAAAACTGCGTTAGAATATATTATGAATTAATCAATGAAATATACACATCGTTTGATGAAAACATAGAAGCTACCTTAAACTGGATGACATCTGTGCATAATAATATAAGTACGCTGTATGAAAATGATGATGTAAGAATCACCTCAAGCGAAGTTATGGTTTGGACAGAAGTTGATCCTTACGCAGTGTTTGATGACCCGTATGATATTATAGAAAATTTTTACATAAATACCCAATCGTTTAATGGTGATTTGGCGCACTTGGTAAGTGTTCCCACAACTACAAGTTTGGCATATTTAAACTCATTATGCCTGCCGTGGAGACACGGATATTCGGGAATCAGCATTTATTATCAGGAAGTCCCCGTATATTCATGGACAATAGGCGCCATGAGTCACGAAATAGGGCATTCATTAGGCTCGCCGCACACACATGATTGTTCATGGAATGGAGACAATACAGCCATTGACGGTTGCGGATATCAATATAACAATGCAGATGGTTGTGATGCACCTTTTCCAACAGACGGAGGAACGATTATGAGCTATTGTCATTTGTTTTGGAGTGTAGGAATCAACTTTGCTCATGGTTTTGGACCTCAGCCGGCACAATTAATACGGCAAACAGTTGATTCAAAATGGTGTTTAAATGCTTCCTGTGAAGTGCTTTCCGTTGATGACATTGTGAGAGCTTCCACGCTTCAGGTGTATCCTAATCCGGCTCAAAAATCACTATACATTACATCCCGGCAAGACATCATCGAGTCGGTACGGCTTGTTGATATTACAGGAAAAGCGGTGTTGTTTGAAAACGTAAATTCCTTGACAGCAGAGGTAGCTGTTGATAAACTTCCGCAAGGTGTTTACTTTATGACGGTATCGTTAAAAGACGCTGTTGTTGTTAAAAAGATAGTGAAACAGTAAATCAATTAAGTTTGCTGCGTTTTTGTTTATTGCAGATTATCCCGGTGTACGGATGCTTTGGGATTTATGCAGCAACCGGAATATCTAAATTTTCTACAATTAAAACGTGATTATATTTATTACCGTACCGGCAGTTTTTGTTGTTTTTATACTTCCGGTTATCGGTTCTGTAATTTACTTTTTCACAAAGAATTTTATGCGTAGATAACTTTTGTTATTTCCTCCCAAAATCTGCAGGGATTTCGCCCCAAGCTTTGGTTTCCCATTTTACGATAGTAGTGGTGTAAGTGTTGTTTTTTAACCAAAATACAGCTCTGTCAACCAATTCAAACAATTTTTCGTTTTTTGGGCTGCGTTCCAGTTTTGAGTTGCAAACCTTCTTTTTTACCCAGCTTATGGCGGTTTTAGAATCGGTGTAAATGATTTTGTCGCTGTTTTGTTTTTTAAGAAGTGCCAGCGCATGAACGACAGCCAGAAATTCGCCTATATTATTGGTGCCTTCTTCAAACGGGCCTTGATGGAACAGGCGTTTTTTTGTTTGGGTATCAACACCCTGATACTCCATTTTACCCGGATTACCGCTTGATGCCGCATCAACAGAAATAGAGTTGAGGTTAGGCTGCCCGATTTTTTTGAGCTGTGCTTCAGACAGGTCACTTTTAAAAACACCTTTTTTAGTAATATAATCTTTGTAGTTGCCTTTCAAAGCACTTTTGGCTTCATCAAATGTTGCAAACGATTTGTATTGTGCGCCTTCAAAACCGGTAATTTGCGCCTTGCAGTCATCCCACGATTCAAAAACGCCGGTGTGGTGACCTTTCCAAACGGTGTAGTATTTTTTCTTTTTCTTGTTCATCTGTCATTCCCGCGAAGGCGGGAATCTCATTTATTTTTGATTCTATATTATTTTTTGGAATTTGTCCCGAAATTTTGGAATTGAGAATTTAAAAGCTCCACAACCACTTTCGGGAAATATTCCATCTCCAGTTCGTGAATTTTTTGTGCAACATCTTCTGCTGTATCAGTAGCTTTCACATCACATTTTGCCTGGAAAATGATAGCACCTTCATCATAATGTTCATTGACGTAATGAATCGTGATGCCGGTTTCGGTTTCTTTATTGGCAACGACAGCTTCGTGAACGTACGTACCGTACATGCCTTTTCCACCATATTTAGGTAATAATGCAGGGTGAATATTGATGACTTTATTAGGAAATGTATTCAGGATATTTTCAGGAAATTTCCATAAAAACCCGGCAAGGATAATCAGATCGGGCTGTATGTCCTTTAAAATGTTTAAAACAACATCAGTTTCTGTAAAGGCTGTTTTGTTAAATGACAATGCGCTTACATTCAGTTTTTTACAACGGTCTAAAACTTTGGCATGAGGATTGTTAGTCAAGACCAGAACAACAGACGCATCATCTCTGTTTTGAAAAAAAGTTATTAAATTTTCAGCATTACTTCCACTTCCGGAAGCAAAAATCACCATTCGTTTCATATTTCAGATAATGACCGTGTTTGTTCAACAAAAAAAAGAATAATTATTAACAATTAGAAGGTAAAATACAATTAGTTCAATTTAATTTTACTAAATTACAATCACATTTTTAAACTAAAAGTGTTTATTAACGTAAAGTTTTTTATTTTTGCCAACTAATTAAAACTTAAAATTAAAACATTATGTCAGACATTGCATCAAGAGTAAAAGCGATTATTGTAGACAAATTAGGTGTAGATGAAAACGAAGTAGTATTAGAAGCTAGCTTCACTAACGACTTAGGCGCAGATTCATTGGACACCGTAGAATTAATCATGGAATTCGAAAAAGAATTTGATATCCAGATTCCGGATGACCAGGCAGAAAACATTGCTACAGTTGGTCAGGCTATATCATATATAGAAGCAGCAAAATAACACACAAACTTTATGGAATTAAAGCGGGTTGTAGTTACAGGATTAGGCGCTTTAACACCAATTGGAAATACCAAAGATCAATATTGGGATGCTCTGATTAGTGGTAAAAGCGGTGCTGCGCCTATAACATATTTTGATACAGAAAAGTTCAAAACCAAATTCGCATGTGAAATAAAGAATTTTGTTGCCACCGATTTTATAGACAGAAAGCTCGCAAGCAGAATGGACAAATTTACGCAGTATGCTATGGTCGCCTCAGATGAAGCCATAGCAGATGCTAAATTAGATTTGGATGCTGTTAACAAATTGCGTGTTGGTGTTATTTGGGGAGCAGGAATAGGAGGTTTGGAAACATTTCAGGAAGAAGTGTTAAACTTTGCCGCAGGCGATGGTTCTCCAAGGTTCAATCCTTTCTTTATACCCAAAATGATTGCCGATATTGCACCGGGTAATATTTCTATCAAAAACGGTTTTATGGGGCCTAACTACACGACGGTTTCGGCTTGCGCATCTTCTGCAAACGCAATGATTGATGCCCTTAACTACATACGGTTAGGGCATTGTGACGTTGTTGTTACCGGCGGAAGCGAAGCAGCTGTAACCATAGCAGGTATGGGAGGTTTTAACGCAATGCATGCATTATCTACAAGAAATGAGAGCCCCGAAACAGCTTCTCGCCCTTTTGACGCTACCAGAGATGGATTTGTGCTGGGTGAAGGCGCAGGAGCCATCATCCTTGAAGAATATGAGCACGCAAAAGCAAGAGGAGCTAAAATTTATGCCGAAGTTTTAGGCGGCGGTTTATCATCTGACGCTTATCACATGACAGCACCGCATCCCGATGGTGTAGGTGTTATAGCAGTAATGCGCAATTGTCTTGAAAATGCAGGGTTACAACCCGAAGAGGTTGATCATATCAACACTCACGGTACATCCACACCATTAGGCGATGTTGCAGAACTAAAAGCTATTACAGAAGTTTTTGGCAATCATGCAAAAAACATCAATATCAACTCTACAAAATCCATGACAGGCCATTTGTTGGGTGCTGCCGGTGCTATTGAATCTATTGCCGCTATTTTAGCAATAGAACACGGTATTGTGCCGCCAACCATTAATCATAGTACGGTAGATGAAAATATTGATCCGGAGTTAAATTTGACACTCAATAAGGCACAAAAGCGCAACATAAAAGTGGCTATGAGCAATACCTTTGGATTTGGTGGTCATAATGCTTGCGTAGTATTCAAAAAATTAGACTAAATCCCGAATGAACTACATTCGTAACATATTAAATTCCCGTTCAAAAAGCGACGGGAATTTTTTTTTGCAATTAAAAAATGTTCTCGGGTTTAAACCAAAAAACGTAAATCTTTACAAAACTGCGTTCACACACAGGTCAATGAACATCAAAAACAAAGAAGGCGTTGCTATTAATTACGAGCGTCTTGAGTTTGTAGGCGATGCTATGCTGGGCGCGGTAATTGCATCCTATTTGTTTAACGAAGTTCCTCATGGCGATGAAGGATACCTCACAAAAATGCGCTCAAAAGTTGTGAGCAGGGAACACCTTAACGAATTGGGCAAAGAACTTAATCTTATAGACCTGGTTGAAAGTAAAATTCCTAAAAGCAACTTTGGAAACAACATTCACGGTAATCTCTTTGAAGCCTTGGTAGGCGCTATTTTTTTGGACATGGGTTATGCTTACTGCGAAAAATTCATTTATAAAAAAGTCATAAAAAACCATGTTGACATAGAAACACTCGAAGGCAAGGTTATAAGCTACAAAAGCCTTTTAATTGAGTGGTGTCAAAAAGAGAAAAAAACCTTTGAATATGAAGTTTATGAAGATACAGGAAATGATAATATGAAGCATTTTTCTGTTAAACTCTATATTGACAAAAAAGTTATTGCCAAAGCCCGTGAAACTTCCAAGAAAAAAGCCGAAGAAAAAGCTTCCAAACGCGCATTTTTTGCACTTCAAAATAAAATAGAAAGACCATAATTCAAAAACATGCAAAACTATAACGTTTTCGTATCAATCCTCTGTTAAGATTAATAAAAACAAGGCTTTTTAATCCATACAATGTACTATATTTACAACTCAAAGTTCATGAATTATGGCTTTACACAAACTGCTTGTAGATGATTTTTACGATGCTTCTTTTGCGCTTTTAGCAATACACAGCCGGTTGGAAGATTACAGGCTGGCATATTTTCTTAACAAGCATTTAAATTTAAATTTAAAACGCAAAGCTCAGGATTTAGATTACAGTAATGATGCTGCTTTTGCCATATATGAATGGGAAGATGCCGCAAATATGACCACATGGAATATGGTATCAAACATTTGCAAAAAAGAAGACAACACATCCCAGTCTTCCGGATTGCTGTTTGCAGACAATGAAAGCGTACAAAAAGCCTATTATTTATTGCCCGAACTTAAAAAGGTTGATTATTTTATAAAAATAAGTAATGATGATGACGTTTTTGAAGAAGATGCAGTAATTCAAAAAATAAAAACAATCCCGCAAATTATAACAACATACATTGTTGATGTTGACAACATAAAATCAAAAGACAATTTAATTTTTTAATTGATGTTAAAAAGAAAAAAAACCAAGATAGTTGCCACTTTAGGCCCTGCAACAAGCACAAAGAAAATACTAAAAGCAATGCTTGATGAAGGTGTTGATATGTTTAGAGTCAACTTTTCGCATGCAGATTATACCGATGTTGCAGAACGCATACAGATGATTCGCGAGCTCAATGACGAGTTTGGGTATAATGTTGCAATCCTTGCAGATTTGCAAGGCCCGAAACTGCGTGTGGGCGTTATGAAAGAAGAAGTTGTTGTGCATGAAGGCGACGAAATCACGTTTGTTACCGGAAAGAAATTTGAAGGCACAAAAGAGCGTGTTTACATGACTTATGACAATTTTCCTCAGGACGCAAAACCCGGCGAGCGCATATTACTTGATGACGGTAAATTGATTTTTGAAGTGGTTTCTACCGATAAGAAAACCGAAGTAAAAGCACGGGTTATTCAAGGCGGACCATTAAAATCCAAAAAAGGGGTGAACCTTCCCAATACCAATATTTCACAACCCGCACTTACCGAAAAGGACATTGAAGACGCGCTTTTTGCCATAGAACAAAAAGTAGATTGGATAGCATTGTCTTTTGTGCGTCATGCCGAAGATTTAATCCAGCTGGAAGAATTAATTAAGAAACACAGTGACCATAAAATCCCGATAATAGCCAAGATTGAAAAACCCGAAGCAGTCGAAAACATCGATAAAATTACAGCACATTGCGACGGATTAATGGTAGCCCGAGGCGATTTGGGTGTTGAGGTTCCGGCAGAACAAGTGCCGTTAATCCAGAAACAATTAGTATTAAGAGCCAAACGTGCCCGTATTCCGGTAATCATTGCCACACAAATGATGGAAACCATGATTTCCAGTTTAACGCCTACAAGAGCCGAGGTAAATGATGTTGCCAACTCTGTAATGGATGGTGCCGATGCCGTGATGCTTTCCGGGGAAACGTCTGTAGGCAATTATCCTGTGGAGGTTATAAGACAAATGGCAAATATTGTAAAAAGCGTTGAAGATTCGCCGTTAATACAAGTGCCGCAATCGCCGCCGCATATCCGCACGAAGCGTTATATTACAAAATCGATATGTTATCACGCTGCTCACATGGCAAACGAGATTAACGCCAAAGCAATTTCAACATTAACCAATAGCGGTTATACGGCATTTCAAATTTCTGCATGGCGACCAAGCGCACATATATTGGTGTTTACATCCAACAAGCGTATTTTGACACAGCTCAACCTGCTTTGGGGAGTTAAAGCGTTTTATTACGACAAGTTTGTAAGTACCGATGAAACTATTGAAGATGTGAATGCCATTGCCTGTCAAAAAGGCTATCTCGAACCCGGCGACATGCTTATAAGTCTTGCCGCAATGCCTATACAGGACAAAGGTATGGTCAATACCTTAAGAGTTACAGAAATTACAAGCTGTAGTTTTTAATAACCAATATCATTTTAAAAAAAACGCCGGTCAAAATACATTGACCGGACGTTTTTAAAAGCTAAATAACCAACCAAATTCAGCTTCTGTTATTTTCTCTCGGGTTATCTTTTTTCTCGGTTTTTTGAGTACGCTTTTTTTGATCTTCAGATTTTGAAAGCGCATTTCTCTCAACAGTTTTGCCTTGGGCATTTCTCATAAATTGGATGTATCCTATCCCTGTAAATTCATACAAGGTTCCTGACGACGGATGATACAATTCTATCTTCTGGTCATTTATAACGCTCAGTTCAAAAAATTCATTGTCAAAGAAATCATAATCTAATGTTAATGTTTTTAAGTACATATTTCCCGATACGTTCCCAACACCATAAATACCTGTGTAATCCCAGTAAATATTGTTGACGTTGCCTATACCGGTATCCTGTGAACTTCTAAAGGTCGAATCGTTGCCGCCTGCCAAAAATTGCAGATAATTTTCGTAGTCAAATTCATTTAAAGACCCAAAATTGCTTGTATAGGTTTTTTCCCATGCTTGATATTCTTGCAGGAAATAATGAATGTTGTCATAAAATACATAATCGTAATCAAAATTACTGCGTTGATAGCCATGTAAAAAATAGGACGTATCATTAAACGGATTGTATAATTCTATGGTATTATTATCAATTTGGTACACATCAAAAGTTTCATAACCGTCAATGGTGTGATATATATCTAAAATGTTTCCGTAAGCATCATAATTTCCTACAGCAATCCCGAAACCATTGCCCTGGTTTCCAAAACCTACCAGATTGTTATTGGCATAAAAGGTTCCGTTTCTGAACGATACGGTAAACGCTATTTGTAAAAATGGTGTTTCGCCATAACCTATGGTTTGGTTGACATCTACATACCACAATTCATAAGAGTTCAATAACTGGTTTAAAGAAATTGTTGGTTGGTAATCATCCATAAGGTCTCTTGAACAAGAGGTAATCAAAGTTGCCATAAGGGCAAATCCGGAAAGTAATTTTATAGTCTTCATAATCCAACAATTTTAGGGTTAATATACGTAAAGTTTCAAAACATGTGCCAAAATTTAAAATGCCTCTTATTGTGGCGGCAAACAAGTTTTATTTTGTGTATTTTTGAAACATATAGAATTAGCAGGAATAAGTATGAGTACACCACTTAAATATGCCGTTTTTGGTGCAGGAAGCTGGGCAACGGCCATTGTGAAAATGTTGTGTGAAAACCTTGATGAAGTAGGCTGGTACATGCGCAGCGTTTATACTAAAGAACATTTGCAAAAAGCGCAACACAACCCTAATTATTTGAGTTCAGTAGAATTTAAGATAGAACAACTAAAGCTCAGCAACGATATCAATGAAATGGCAAATTATGCCGATGTGTTGATTTTTGTCATTCCGTCGGCATTTATTCATGATGAATTGGAAAAATTGACGGTTGATGTTTCTAAAAAAACAATAGTTTCGGCTGTGAAAGGGATTTTACCTGAAACCGGGAAATTATTGGGCGAGCATTTTCATGATATTTATAACATTCCGTTGGAAAACATTGCCGTGATTGCGGGTCCGTGCCATGCTGAAGAAGTGGCTTTGGAGCGTTTGTCGTATTTGACAATTTCATGTGCCGATCCTGAAAAAGCACAAGCCATTGCCGATAATTTATCAAGTGATTACATCAAGACGAAAATCAGTGATGATATCATAGGTACAGAATATGCCGTGATGCTCAAAAATATTTATGCTATTGCGGCTGGAATAGCACACGGTTTGGGTTATGGCGATAATTTTCAAAGTGTGTTGATGAGCAACGCTATTCGTGAAATGAAACGTTTTATCAAGAAAATGCACAAGATGAAGCGCAATATCAACAACTCTGCGTATTTGGGGGATTTGCTGGTAACGGGTTATTCGACATTTTCACGCAACCGGATGTTTGGGAATATGATAGGCAAAGGTTACACGGTAAAATCGGCTCAAATGGAAATGAGCATGGTTGCCGAAGGTTATTATGCAACCAAAAGTGCACATCAGCTCAATGCCAATAATAAAAAGAAAACACGTTTACCCATTATAAATGCCGTTTACGATATTTTATACGAAGGCAAAGACCCTAAAGCTACTTTTAAGAAATTGACGGAGAAGTTGGATTGACAAAATTCCTGCAAAGGCAGGAATCTTATATGAAAATTTCGTCACTTAAAAACCAATTCCCGAGGTCGTTTTAAAATAATTGAAAATGTGAGAGAGAATTACTGAATGGTTACTATTAATTCATTGTACCAATTTTACTTTTTATTAGGACGAGATTCCTGCGAAGGCAGGAATCTTATATGAAAATTTCGTCACTTAAAAACCAATTCCCGAGGTCG
>CAYVUB010000024.1:31743-40760 GCA_964454675.1 uncultured Flavobacteriaceae bacterium
GGTTACTATTAATTCATTGTACCAATTTTACTTTTTATTAGGACGAGATTCCTGCCTTCGCAGGAATTGTGTGTTACCTCACCAAAACCCCTTTATTTTTCATCAAAGGAATTGGTTGCAAAGCTTTGGGATTAATCGTATTTTTTCTAAACAAATACGTTTTGTCATACATCACATTGCCTTCAAAAAAACTCACTTTAAACTCATTGTTTAAAGCAAATAATTCCTCTTGCATCAATTCTATTTTAGCATAACTTTTTGCAGGAAGTTTGTCTAATTTTTTTCTGAAGACGGAGGTCATCTTTTTTTCAGAATAACCACTGGTTACGATAAGCACAACATCTATATCAACCGTTTTATCGTTGATAATGTAGGCATTCCAATCATCAGTTTTGTAAATATCATTGTACTCAAAAACGATGGCAATGTAAACACCTTCAACTTTTGGGATATGGATGTCTTTTTTCATCTGACTTTAATATTTGTTTTTTTAGCGAAACGATGTAATGCCCAGAATATAATTTCGGAAACTTTAAAAATCGTTAATGGGCATTTCAAAATTAAATAGACGATTTAAACTGCTCTAAAAAGCGCACATCATTTTCACTTAACAAACGAATATCACTTATTTGGTGCAAAAGCATCGCAATACGGTCAATACCAACACCAAATGCAAATCCGGAATAGACTTTTGAATCAATCTTGCAGTTTTCCAAAACATTTGGGTCAACCATACCGCAACCGCCTATTTCCAACCAACCTGTGCCTTTGGTAATTCGGTAATCAGATTCGGTTTCCAATCCCCAGTACACATCAATCTCGGCACTTGGCTCGGTAAACGGAAAATACGACGGACGCAAACGGATTTTTGATTTTCCGAATAATTCCGTAGTAAAATATTGTAAAGTTTGTTTTAAATCGGCAAAACTCACATCTTTATCAATGTACAAACCTTCAACCTGATGAAAAAAGCAGTGGGAACGTGACGAAATAGCTTCGTTACGATACACTCTTCCCGGCGAAATAGTTCTGATAGGTGGCTGATGACTTTCCATATAGCGTACTTGTACAGAACTTGTGTGTGTACGCAACAAAATATCGGGATTGGTCTGGATAAAAAACGTATCCTGCATATCACGCGCCGGATGATATTCCGGTAAGTTCAACGCGGTAAAATTATGCCAGTCGTCTTCAATTTCCGGACCTTCACTTACATTGAACCCGATGTTCGAGAAAATTTCCGTGATTTGATTTTTTACGATAGAAACAGGATGACGAGAGCCAATTTGTACAGGTTCACCGGGACGTGACAGATCACCATAAATTCCTTTGGCAACTTCTTTGCTTTCCAGTTCTTCTTTTAAGGCATTTACTTTGGCTTCGGCAGTTTGTTTTAGTTTGTTAATGACTTGTCCAAACTCTTTTTTTTGGTCGTTGGCCACATTTTTAAACGCTGCAAAATAATCGTTAAGCAATCCTTTTTTACCAAGGTATTTGATACGGAATGCCTCAATATCTTCACTTGATTGAGCTTTAAAAGCTTCGGCTTCAGCAATGAGTTCTTTTATCTTATCTATCATAATTCAAAAAAATGAATGGCAAATTTAGTAAATCTTATTCGATGTATTCCGCTTCCAAAAAATAATTCACAATCGCTTCTTTCATCAGTACGCTTTGTTCGCCGGCTTTTAAATGCGGCAAGGTTTCTTTTATTTTATAATGTGGCCATTTGTCATCATCAAAATAATCAAACTCATAATAGCCGTAAGGTTCCAAAAGCCGGCAAATGGCAATGTGCATCAAATCGAGCTTGTGGTCTTTTTTGAATTTCCGGTGTGGTTGACCCAGTTCTTGCACACCAATAAGATAGATGATGGCATCCAAATCGAGCGTGTCGCCATCAGCAAATTGCTTGGATAGCTTTGTTACCAATACATTCCAGCGTTGTTTTAATTGTTCGTCTCTTGACATAGCATTTCCCGTGAAAACGGGAATCTCTTTTAAATTAATTCCATTTTTAAAGTCACAAAATTTAGTACACGACAAAAAATCACATCTATAAATTATTTAACTGAAATCACAGCATATTATAGATATTTACAATCTAAGAAGCTACATTTTTTCTCTCGCAAAGTAGCAGAGTCGCAAAGCGATTTCCTCTTAGCGTCTTGGCGACTTTGCGAGAAATTTAAATTTACCTCTATGAGAAACAGTAAATTTTTGTTGTGTACTAAAGTCACAAAGTTACTTTATATTTACAAAAATATTGATAATTATGACGGTTTTAGATATTGCATTGGCGGTTGTTTTGGGTTTTGGGCTTACACGAGGTTTTTTTAACGGGCTTTTTGTTGAGGTAGCTTCGCTTGTGGCATTGGTTGCCGGTGTTTACGGTGCTGTTCATTTTAGCGGTTATACCGCGACATTTTTAGAAAACCGTGTAGATTGGGATGAAAAAACCATAAATATTGCGGCATTTACCATCACGTTCATTGTTATTGTCTTGGTAATTTCTTTGTTGGGTAAGGCTTTGACCAAAATAGCCGATTTTGCTTCGCTTGGAATTGTAAATAAGATATTGGGGGCTGTTTTCGGGGTTTTAAAATGGGCGGTGATTGCCAGTATTGTACTCATTATTTTTGATAGTGCCAATAAAACCATTCCGTTTGTAAGCCAAAAAGCTATTGATGACTCTAAGCTTTACGAACCGGTAAAATCTATTGCGCCTATGGTGTTACCGGGTTTGTTACAGCTAAAACAAGAATAATTCTGAAAAAAGAGGATAATTTTTGTTTTTTAACTACATTTCTAAATCCTTTTTAAAAACAAAAAACCTACTGAAAATCAGCAGGTTTTATTTTTTATCGGCAGAGAGGAAGGGATTCGAACCCTCGATACCCTTTTGGGGTATACACACTTTCCAGGCGTGCTCCTTCGACCACTCGGACACCTCTCTAATAAGGATGATTGTTTTTTTGAAACAATGCGCCAAATAACGAAAAATTTATCAAACAGTTAAAAATTTAAGCGTAATTTTTAAGAGCCTGTTTAAATTTTATTTTTGAGATTTAGTATTAACGGATTTTTGAACGAAATGAATGTTTAGTGAATACTACTAAACACTAATGAACTAAACAAGGCAAATTTTTATAGAATAGCAGAGCTATTGTATCAAAATTTAACGGCGTTATAGTCAAAAATCATTATAAGGGAGTCAATTAAAAACAGATTCTAAGACAATTCGCCCCGTAATGACGTTTCAAATATGGTTTTGAATGTTTTAGCCGAAATGTTTTCGCCCAGTAAATACATCAGTTTTGCAATGGCGGTTTCGGTAGTGATGTCTTTTCCCGAAATAACACCTATGCTTTTAAGCTGCGAACTCGTTTCGTATTGTCCCATAATGACACTTCCGCCCGAACATTGTGTGACATTTACAACAGGAATTCCTTTATTGATAGTTGTTTTAAGCAGGGTTATAAACCATTTTTCGGTAGTGGTATTTCCTGCACCATAGGTTTCAATAATAACACCTTTAAGGTTTGGCGTGGTCACTATACTTTCTAAAACAGCTTGCGATATCCCCGGAAATAATTTTATCAAGGCGATGTTGTTGTCAAATGTTTTGTGTACCACTAATTTTTTCTTCGCATTTGGCTTAAAAAGATATTCGTAAGATACTTTTAAGTGCACGCCCGACTCTGCAAGCTGTGGATAGTTTAATGATTCAAAAGCTTCAAAATGTTCGGCATTAATTTTTGTAGTGCGGTTGCCCCGGTATAATTTATACTCAAAATACAAGCCTACTTCGGTAATTACAGGCTTGCCGTTTTCTTGTAATGATGCCATTTGTATAGATGTGATAAGGTTTTCTTTGGCATCGGTTCTTAAATCGCCAATAGGCAGTTGCGATCCTGTTAAGATAACAGGTTTTGCCAGATTTTCGAGCATAAAACTCAGTGCAGAAGCCGTATAACTCATCGTGTCACTGCCATGAAGCACGACAAACCCGTCAAAACGGTCATAGTTGTGCTCAATGATTTCGGCAATTTGAACCCAGTATTCGGGATTCATGTTTGATGAATCTATAGGGTTGCTGAACGAAACGGTTTCTATACGGCATTCAAGCAGTTGCAGTTCGGGAATTTTCTTCAATAAATTATTGAAGTCAAACGCTTTCAAAACCCCTGTTTTTGCATCTTTAATCATGCCAATGGTTCCGCCGGTATAAATAAGGAGTATGTTTGGTTTTGTATGCATTGTTTTTAAATGGAGAAAACGGTTTTTGAATTTTGAGTGGTAATTTCGGCAATTTTTTCCTTCGGAAGCCCGTATAATTCCGATAATTTTTCTAATACATTGGTGATGTAAGAGCTTTCGTTCCGTTTGCCTCTGTATGGTTTTGGAGCTAAATAAGGTGAGTCGGTTTCAAGAACAATATGTTGTAAATCAATTTGATTTAAAAACCGGTCTATACCGCCGTTTTTAAAGGTTACTACACCACCAATACCAAGTTTCATGTTGTAAGAAATGGCTTTTTGAGCTTGTTGCAACGTTCCTGTAAAGCAGTGAAAAATCCCGAAAAGCGCATCGTCTTTTTCGCTGTCCAAAACTTCAAAAATTTCATCAAACGCTTCACGGCAATGAATAACGATAGGCAGTTTGTGTTTTTTTGCAAGTTGAATTTGATGTTTAAACGCTTGTTTTTGAATTGTTAGTGTTGAGGTATCCCAGTACAGGTCAATCCCTATTTCGCCAATGGCATAAAACGAACGGCTGGCGAGCATGTCTTCAACATGGCGCAATTCATCTTGATAATTTTCTTTCACAGACGTAGGATGCAAGCCCGTCATCAAAAACACATATTCGGGAAAATCTTTTTCAAGTTGCAGCATAGCATTTGTATAAGAAGCATCAATTGCCGGAATAAAAAAGCGGGTAACATTCGCATCAATGGCACGCTGTATCATTTTGCTTCTGTCTTCGTCAAAAGCACTGCTGTATAAATGCGTATGCGTATCGGTAATTATCATGTTGCAAAGCTAATTCTTATATTTACAAAAAAAAATGATATGGATACATTGCAGGATTTTTTGCTTGAAAGAGGTTACACTAAGGTAAAATTGAAGCTCACAAAAACCAACCATTTTGAAATAAAGGCAACTATTAACGGAGTTGAAGGGTTGTTTATCCTGGATACCGGCGCGTCAAATTCGTGCGTGGGTTTTGAAGCCGTTGAAACATTCAACATAAAAGCCAAAGATTCAAAAGTTACTGCAGCCGGTGCCGGCGCCATTGATATGGTTACACAAATATCAAAAAAGAATACTCTTAAAATAGGTAAGTGGAAGCAGCAGAAAATGCCTTTAATTCTATTTAGTCTTACACATGTAAATACAGCATTAACAGCACATAACGCACAGCCTGTTGACGGTATTATAGGTGCCGATGTTTTAAAAAAGGCAAAAGCAGTCATTGATTATGATAAAAAATATGTTTATTTAATAATGTAAAAATTTTCGGTATTGCCAAATAGTTATTACATTAGATGAATCCCTCAGAATTAATATCTATGCAAGTCTCGATTATCATAGCAGACGACCATCCGCTTATACTTAAAGGTCTCAATGACTTTTTATTAGAAAAAGAGTATGACGTTTTGGCAAGTGCAGTCAACGGCAAAGATGCATTTCAACTTATTGAAACCTTAAAGCCCGATATTGCGATTTTGGATATCCAGATGCCGTTTTTAACAGGTTTGGAGATTGCAAAGAAATGCCGGGAGCTAAAATATCCTACAAAAATTATCCTTATCACTTTTGAGAAAGATGAAGCCATTTATAATGAAGCGAAATCTTTTCAGATTTATGGATATGTTTTAAAAGAGTTTGCACTTGCCGAAATAGAAAACTGCATTGCTTCGGTAATGAAGGATGTGCCGTATTTTAGCCCGGAATTAATTGAGCATCTTAAAATAGATGAAGCACCGGAAGAATTGGAATTACTTACCGAAACAGAATTAAAAATCCTTCAGCTTATTGCTCAAAATAAAAGCGCAAAGGAAATAGGTTCAGAATTATTTATATCCAGAAGAACTGTTGAAAAACATAAAAGCCATATTATAAGAAAGTTAAATATTGAAGCTTATCAAAACAGTTTAGTTTTTTGGGTAAAAGACCATCAAAAATTTATTTTATAAATATACGTAATGTTACGTATTGTTTGGTATTGAATTAATAGCGAATTTTACCATGCTATTAATCAATTTTTTTTATTGGAGTTAAAGCTTCGGATTATTAGTAACCGGAGCTTTACTCTTTTAAAAGTTTATTCTTGTCGTTATGAAAAGTAAATTCAGTATTGTCAACACACTTTTAGTATATAGTTTAATCACGTGTTCAACACTCGTGATTGTCTTAAACATCATCGTTAATCTGTGATTTTTTAAAAAAAGAAGATTTTCAGGTAAAATATACGTAATGTTACGTATTGTTTGATGTTGTATTAATACCGAAATTTGTCTTGCTATTAATCAATGATAATTCTGAGGGGAATTATCATAAAAGCTCTGAAGTTATCTTCTTCAGAGCTTTTTTATTGGTTCAAAATAAAAAAAGCCTGCTTTTTACTCAAAATATACGTAATGTTACGTATTGTTTGGTATTTCATTAATCCCGAATTTTACAATGTACTTAACTCAGCTTTTAACGCTATTAATTTAGGGAGTACAAAAAACTCCGGAAAGTATTTTCCGGGGTTTTCTATCTGTTAATCTAAAAAACGCCTCAATGGGAAAAAGAAATATTCTTAATAAGTTGCTTGTTGCTGCATTAATCACCAGCGTGATTCTTATTATATCTATCAATATTCTCGTTAATTTTTTTTAGTTAGTTATTAGTAAATGAAAAAAGGGCAGCTTAAACATAAGCTGCCCTTTTTGGTTTTATTGGTTCCAAATACAGTTCAAAACTATGCACTTTTAGCGCATCAACTTTAGTTTCTAAAAATTTTAAGCCACATAAGGTACGAATTTTCACAAAAAGTAATTTGTGTAATTCTTGGCTGCTTTAAAATCGGACTTTCAGTCCGAAACCAAACTATGGACTTTTAGTCTATTGTGGTCTATTTACAATTCCAAAGCCTTTTTTACATCATTATTCATCAACAATTCTACAGGATTTTCCAAAGCTTCTTTAACGGCTACCAAAAATCCTACAGATTCGCGACCGTCAATAATCCTGTGGTCATAAGATAATGCTACATACATCATTGGGTGTATTTCTACGTTTCCGTTTACAGCTATGGGACGCTCTATAATGTTGTGCATACCCAAAATACCACTTTGCGGCGGATTGATAATAGGTGTTGACAACATGCTTCCAAAAACGCCACCGTTTGAAATGGTAAAGGTGCCGCCGGTCATTTCGTCAACCGTTATTTGCCCGTCGCGGGCACGCAATGCCAAACGTTTTACTTCGGCTTCAACACCTCTGAAACTTAGATTTTCGGCATTTCTTATCACAGGAACCATTAATCCTTTTGGCCCGGAAACTGCAATGCTTATATCGCAAAAATCATAACTTACCATTTCTTGTCCGTCAATCATTGAGTTTACGGCAGGATATAGTTTTAATGCTCTTACCACGGCAAGCGTAAAGAAGCTCATAAAGCCTAAACCAAGCCCGTGTTTGTTTTTGAACACATCTTTATATTCGTTGCGAATCTTATTGATAGGTGTCATATTTGCTTCGTTGAAGGTTGTGAGCATAGCTGTTTCGTTTTTTGCTGAAACTAAACGCTCTGCAACTTTACGGCGAAGCATTGATAGTTTTGAGCGCGACTCACCTCTTGTGCCACCGGCAGGTGTTCCCATTGACGGCTTTGCATTAACGGCATCATCTTTTGTTACACGACCGTCTTTGCCGGTACCGCTAATTTGTGATGCTTCGATGCCTTTTTCTGATAATATCTTTTTAGCTGCAGGGCTTGCGCTTCCTGTTGCGTAGGTCTGCCCTCCAAGGGGAGTTTGAGCTACTTGTGTAGCTTTAGGTGCTTCCGTTTTTTTATCTTCAACTTTTGAGGTTTCAGATTTATGGGTTTGCTCCCCTTTTTGGGGTTGGGGGGCGTCTGTATCAATTAAGCATACTACTTCGCCAACGGCAACTGCATCACCTTCTTCAGCTTTTAAAGTGATTATACCGCTTGCTTCGGCCGGTAACTCTAAAGTTGCTTTATCACTGTCAACTTCGGCTATGGCCTGGTCTTTTTCAACATAATCGCCGTCTTTTACTAACCAGGTTGCAATTTCAACTTCTGTGATGGACTCGCCCGGTGAAGGCACTTTCATTTCTAAAATCATTGTTCTAAAATTTTATTTATAACCTATTGGTTTACGTTGTTTTTGAGTGTTCTCTTGTTGGTCTTTTTTCAAAAGATAATTCAATGCTTCTGAAATATCATTGAATTGTTTATTGTACTTTTTTTCAATTTCATTTAACTTTTCCGTTAAATCTTTATGTGTTAATGCGTATTGTCTAATATAAACAAAAGCTCTGATAATTGATATACTTATTTCAATGGCAATTTTGCTTCTTAATACACTGGACAACATAGCTACACCTTGTTCCGTAAACGCAAATGGCATATAACGCAATCCTCCGTGACTTGAGGTCACAGATTGTGATGTCAAGTTTTCAAACTCTTCTTTCGTAATTTGGAACATAAAATCTTTTGGAAACCGTTCTATATTTCTTCTAACAGCTTGTTTTAAAACTCTTGTTTCAACTTGATACATTTCAGCCAAATCAAAATCCAGCATCACATTTTGATGTCTGATAAAATAGATTTTATTTTCAATTTCTTGTGGCTTCAATTTTTGATAAAAGTTTTACAGTTTCAAAATCATCTCTGATTATTTTTTGCTTTGTCAAACACGTAATCAATTATTTGCTGATGGCGGCGCTTTGCACGTGTTGAGCTTCCTGCTGCCGGTGCGCCATAAGATCTTCCTGTGGCTG
>CAYVUB010000025.1:0-315 GCA_964454675.1 uncultured Flavobacteriaceae bacterium
CCGGAGCCGTTGTATCCTGTACGGTTATGGTTTGTGATACCGATGATGTATTGTCACACGCATCTGTAAAAGTCCAAGTACGTGTAATAATTACATTACAAGGATTAGAGTTATCGACAGAATCCACACCTGTTACGGTAATATCTCCTGTACAGTTATCAGTAGCTGTAAGGTTTCCTGCTGCCGGTACGTCATCAATACACTCGTAGTAAATAACATCGACAGGTACAATAGGAACCGTTGGCGCGGTAGTATCTTGTACAGTTATGGTTTGTGTATGTACAGTTTCATTATCACATTCATCTTTAGCCGTCC
>CAYVUB010000025.1:415-38464 GCA_964454675.1 uncultured Flavobacteriaceae bacterium
TTGTAATGGTATAGTTGCCGGCACAAGCACCCGGATTAGAGGTTTCAGAGAAAGTTACATTAGCAGTTCCACAGTTGTTTGTAGCGGTTAACGTTTCTGCATCAGGGACATTATCACATTCTACGGTTATGTTTGCAGGAAGTGTTTCTACGAAAGTAGGAGCTGTAGTTCCCTGAACAGTTATGGTTTGTGTATGTACAGTTTCATTATCACATTCATCTTTAGCCGTCCAAGTTCTTGTAATGGTATAGTTGCCGGCACAAGCACCCGGATTAGAGGTTTCAGAGAAAGTCACATTGGCAGTACCACAGTTGTCAGAAGCAGTTAATGTTTCCGCATTAGGGACAACATCACATTCTACGGTAATATCGGTAGGTAATGTTCCTACAAAAGTAGGGTCTGTAGTATCCTGTACGGTTATGGTTTGTGATACCGATGATGTATTGTCACACGCATCTGTAAAAGTCCAAGTACGTGTAATAATTACATTACAAGGATTAGAGTTATCGACAGAATCCACACCTGTTACGGTAATATCTCCTGCACAGTTATCAGTAGCTGTAAGGTTTCCTGCTGCCGGTACATCATCAATGCACTCGTAAGCAGCATCAGCCGGTGCAGAAGGCGCTACCGGAGCCGTTGTATCCTGTACGGTTATGGTTTGTGTATGAACGGTTTCGTTATCACATTCATCTTTAGCTGTCCAAGTTCTTGTAATGGTATAGTTGCCGGCACAAGCACCCGGTGTAGATGTTTCTGAGAAAGTGACTGTAGCTGTACCACAGTTAACAGTAGCAGTTAAAGTTGCAACAGCAGGAATCTCATCACATTCAACAACCGAATCAGCAGGTAATGCTTCTACGAATGAAGGTCCGTCCGGGCTTCCTATAGTAATTACCTGAGTGTATTCGGAAATTACGTTTCCGCAGGCATCTGTAAAAGACCATGTGTTGGTATAGGTGCCTGTGTTAGGGCAAGTTCCATCTGCAACAAAAGCTCCGGATGTTTTGGTGTATGTAAAATCACATTTATCAGTTTCCGGCTCTAAAGCCTGTGCGGCAGCTAAAGCAGCAGCATCGTCACAATTAATAGCTCTGTTTAATTCGCCGGCAGCAGTTGTCCAAATAACCGGTGCAGGCGGGTTTATATTAATTATTAATGGTAATTGGTTTCCTGTATTACATGCAGTTAATCCTTCAGAACTTAACGTGTTTTGAAGACTCGGGTTTTGGACACCGTTATAGGTCGCTACAAATTGCAATTCAAAGGATAAATCACAGCTGTCTTCTAAAAAGTAACATTCATCTTTAATTTTTAAATCAAAATTTATGTTGAATGACGGATCTCCAACATTGACTAAATAATTAGCAATATTGAAAGTAAGATTACCGGTTACAGGATTATAAGTTTGGGAAACACCTGTTGGTAAATTGCTTGATGGTGCATATTCTACCTGAGGTGGTAAAGTTGTAGATATAGCTAAGTTAACAGCATCATCATTACCTGAGTTGAAAATATCAAAATTAAAACCAATAGTGTCACCTGGATTAGCAGGATTGCTGCCAGAATCAAGTACAA
Source organism: uncultured Flavobacteriaceae bacterium (assembly GCA_964454675.1). GTDB lineage: Bacteria > Bacteroidota > Bacteroidia > Flavobacteriales > Flavobacteriaceae > CAYVUB01. Next base: position 1,994 of record CAYVUB010000025.1, read on the forward strand.
TATGGATTGGGTTTAAATCCGGTGCCCAAACATTAACGGCTAAACCTAACAAATAAAAACCATACGTTTCCTGATTGGATGTCAAACGGAGTCTTGCAGAGGTTTGGTTGTTTGTGATGATAGAGTTATCGGTATTGGTCAGGTTAAATACTGCGGCGTCAAAGCCTAAAGTATTGGTACTTGCGGGATTTCTATCTGTAAAGTTGCTGTTTCCAACAGTAATCCTACTATTAAAGAAATTATCTGAGGATCTTTGAGGCGCAGAAATATTAACAAAATTATTAGAAGCATTTCTAATTTGCAGTCTGTCACCACTTAAATCACGGTCGCCTTCCAGTGCGCCAATCATAACATCAACATCAACATCACCTGTTGGAACAGTTTGAAATCCGTTAAAATTAATATTAAAGTTGTTTACAGCACTTGTTACGTGAGCATATCCGTCAAAAATAGAGATGTTTTTTGCAGGAAGATTTGGGCTTTCGTAGATAAATACAATTTGCCATCCGCCTGAGGTACCTGTGTTACCACCATCATGAGCTGTAAGACTGCCTGTTTTTGCTTCTACATTGGCAACCTGGTATTTCCCGTAAGGGTTTGATAAATTGGAAACCATAGAAGTGATGTCCTTGAAGCAGATGTATGGGTCGTTACTAAAATGCGTATCGCGACCTCTGTAGATAATATTATCTGCGGTAACCGTAGTATAAGAACTTTGTCCGGGCAGCATCAACTTCACATCGTTAAAATTCCAGTTTGGTTGGTTATCGTTACCATTATCCTGTTCTTTATCAGCAGCAGCCCAATATAAATAAGCTCTCAAAATTCCTAAACACTCCAGTTGAGGTTCGGGATTTGTAAAGTTTGCACTACTTGAATTAAATGTAGTGTTGTCATTATCAATGTCCACATATACATTGTTTGTAAAACTGTGATTACCACTTTCACCCGTATAGTTGCCGGTTGCAGTTCGTGACAGCACATTGTTAGCGATCATTGTCATGTCTCCTTTTACCGTTTGACTAAAACGGGGAGAAAAGGTCTGCTGTACCTGTGCCAAAGAATCAATACTTGAAAAAAGTATGATTGCTATGAAGAAGACATTTTTTAATTGATTAAATAGCGTAAGGTTTTTCATAAGCCCTAAAATAATTTAGTTAACTTTTATAGACTTTAATTATTAATTAAAATCTTTTGGATTTGGAATAAATGATTCAATAGTCAATGTATTGCTGATAACTTTGCCATCATTTGAAACTGCAACAATCTTGCTGCAATTCCATGTGTTAAGTTCAGCATTTTGTTCTCTTGTAAGTTTTACATAAAACTCAACTGTTTTGCCCGGTTCTACAGACACTTGGTTTAACTGACTGCTTTTTGAGGCATTCAATACTGTTTCTTTCATAGCCGGTTTTCCAGAAAAATTTCCTGTTTTCTTTTCTTCTTTACAAGAACTGTTCACTACAGAAATAGTTGCAGTTGCAGCTTTTTTTCCTGTATTGGTAACTTCAATAAAGTAAAAGTGTTCGTTTGCGGTTGTAGGTTCGTCCGATTCTTTTTTAAGAGAAATCTTTAAAGTCTCTTGTCCATAGGAGCATAACATTCCAAAGGATAACATTAATAGGGTAGCAAATGTTTTCATAATTTAATATTGATTATAAACTCTATTTTTTTCGCAAATGCGATTAAAAAAAAACGATTATTCTATTTTTGAAACGTATATTTGATATGCGATGGTGGTAATACCAAAGCACTGTTAATTACATTTCTAATATTTGTTGAGGGAAGAGATACACTTGAAACAAGTGTATAAAAAATGGATATATTAATATGTTTTTGATTTGGGGTCACTATACAATTAATTTTATGAAACAAAGCAACATATATCTAAGGTGTTAAACAAAAATAAATGTTGAAGGGACGAAAATAATCGTTAAAAAGGAAATACGCAACACTTTGTCGAATTATTTTGCATTTAATCGATAAAAAAAATGAAAACACTTCTGCTTGTAAGACACGCAAAATCTGCTTGGGACCACGGCGTGGCTGATGTTAACCGGCCTTTGAGTGATAGAGGATTTACTGATGCAAAAATGCTGTCACAAACTTTCAAAAGCTATAATTTTTATCCTGATAAAGTATTTTCAAGTCAGGCAAACAGAGCTTTAACTACCTGTAATATATTTATGGAAGCTTTAAATTTGCCAAAAAATATGCTTAATATCGATGAACAGCTATATGATTTTTCGGGACAGCAAGTAGTTAGGGTTATTAAAAATTTGGATGATAGTTATCAAAATGTAATGATTTTTGGTCACAATCATGCTTTCACATCTATTTCTAATATCTTTGGGGATAAATTTATCGATAATGTTCCTACATGTGGATTGGTCATGATAGAATTTGATACCGGTTCCTGGAAAAACATCGATAAAGGACACACCGTATTAACACTTTTTCCAAAGGAATTACGATAATGATAAAAGACGATAAAAACAGCTACATCAATAGAGAAGTAAGCTGGCTGCAATTTAACAAGCGCGTTTTGCAGGAGGCCGAAGATGAAACAGTACCATTAATTGAACGCCTTAGATTTTTAGGGATATTTTCAAATAATCTTGACGAATTTTTTAAAGTACGTTATGCCACGGTAAAACGTATTGATGAAGCCGGAAAAGCAGGGAAAAGCGAACTTGGCGGTATTCCGGCAAACGAACTGCTGGATATTATTACGCAAATTGTCATAAAACAGCAAAGTGACAGCCTTATTATACTGGACGCTATCCAAAAGCGTCTTGAAGATGAAAATATCTATATAATTAACGAAACTCAAATAAATGAACAGCAGCATGCTTTTATAAAAAACTATTATATACAGCATGTAAGCCCTGCATTGGTAACTATTATTTTAAGCGACCATGTAAAACTGCCTACACTCAAAGACAATGCTGCATATCTGGCAATAAAAATGCAACTCAAAGATGGCAATAATCAATATGCATTAATTGAAATACCAAAATCTATTGACCGTTTTGTGGTATTGCCTAAGAAAGATTATTGTGATTATATCATTATGCTGGATGATTTAATAAGATATTGCCTTAATGATATATTCAACATTTTTGATTACAAGTCCATATCGGCACACATGATAAAAATAACACGTGACGGCGAGTTGGATTTTGACAGTGACTTGAGTAAAAGTTTCATCGAAAAAATATCAGATAGTGTAAAGCACAGGCAAATAGGCGATCCCGTAAGATTTGTTTATGATAAAACCATCGATAAGCAAACGCTCGAATATTTAATGACAAAAATGGGAATAGAATCAACAGACAGCGTTATTCCCGGAGGCCGTTACCATAACCGCCGCGATTATATGGATTTCCCGAGTTTGGGCAGAACAGATTTATTATATGAAAAAATAAAACCATTGCCCATTAAAGGGTTGAGTCTTGAGAGCAGTATCTTTTCTACCATTTCAAAAAAAGACTATCTGCTTTACACACCATACCATACATTTTCTTACGTAGTTAAATTTTTGAGAGAAGCGGCTTTAGACCCAAAAGTAAGCACTATCAAAATTACTATTTATAGACTGGCACAAATATCACACGTAGCCAGCTCATTAATAACCGCAGCAAAAAACGGTAAAAAAGTAATTGTATCTATCGAACTTCAGGCACGCTTTGATGAGCAGGCAAATATAGATTATGCCGAACAGATGCAGACCGAAGGCATCATTTTGCTTTTTGGAGTTAAAGGATTAAAAGTACACAGTAAAATGTGTGTTATTGATAGGGAAGAACACGGTAAAATTAAACGCTATGGTTTTATAAGCACCGGAAATTTCAATGAGTCAACAGCAAAAATTTATACAGATTTTACACTCTTTACTGCCAATCAAAAAATACTTAAAGACATCAATAAAGTATTCGACTTTTTTGAAGCCAACTATAAAATTTTCACATACAAACATATCATCACATCACCACATTACACCAAGTCAAGAATTTTTAAATTGATTGACAGGGAAATAGTAAATGTAACCCTTGGGAAACCGGCTTATATAAAACTAAAACTCAACAGTGTTTCGAGTTATATGATGGTTGATAAACTATATGAAGCCAGCCGTGCCGGCGTAAAAATCCAGATGATAGTACGCGGTATCTGCTGTTTGGTTCCGGGTATAAAAGGCATGAGTGAAAATATTGAAATCATCAGCATTGTCGATAAATTTCTCGAACATACACGCATGTACGTATTTTGCAATGATGACCAACCGGAAATATATATATCATCTGCCGACTGGATGACCCGTAATATTGAAAACAGGGTAGAAGTTACCTGTCCAATTTATGATGAGGATATAAAACAAGAATTGCTCGATATTTTTGATATTTGTTGGAATGATAACGTAAAAGCCCGTATATTGAGCAGCACTCAGGATAATGAATATAAAGTAAATAATTTGCCAAAAGTACGCGCCCAGTTTGCTACCTATGACTATTATTTAAAAAAACTACAGGAATAATATGTTAAAAATCAAAAAGTACGCAGCTATCGATATTGGTTCCAATGCCGTGCGGTTACTTGTTTCAAATATTATAGAACAAAAAGGAAAACCTACGTTATTTAAAAAAAGTTCTTTGGTGCGTGTACCAATACGTTTGGGTGCCGATGTATTTTTAGATCATTATATTTCCAAAGAAAACGAATCGCGCCTTATCGATACCATGAATGCTTTCAGGTTATTGATGCAGGCACATAAAGTGACGGCCTATAAAGCCTGTGCCACATCAGCAATGCGTGAAGCCGAAAACGGCAGCGATGTTGTAAAACTCATAGCAAAACAATCAAAAGTCAAGATTGATATTATCGATGGTGAAGAAGAAGCTGCCATTATTGCCGCAACAGATTTAAACAGTTACATAGAGCCAAGCAAAACGTATTTATATGTTGATGTTGGTGGTGGCAGTACAGAGTTTACCGTAATTCATCAAGGCGCAACCGTTGCATCAAAATCATTTAGAATAGGAACCGTCCGGTTGCTTAACGATATTGTAAACAAAGAAGCGTGGCACGACCTTGAAATCTGGATAAAAACTCACACAACAGATTACGAAAAAATAGACTTAATAGGTTCCGGCGGAAATATCAATAAGATTTTTAAAATATCAGGGAAATCCGAAGGAAAACCATTGACCTATTTTTATCTCACATCGTTTTACCAAATGCTTCAAAGCTATTCGTATGAAGAGCGTATTACAGAATTAGATTTGAACCAAGACCGTGCAGACGTTATCATTCCCGCAACACGCATTTATCTGTCTGCAATGAAATGGAGCGGAGCCAAAGATATTTATGTGCCCAAAATTGGACTTTCAGACGGTATCATCAAAAGTGTTTATTATGAAACCGTTTCAAGTGTAAAAATGTTATAAACAAGCATTTTATCTTCTTTTTTTTGTTGCACATCTAATATTTGGGTGCTGTTTTACTTTTTCAGCATATCTTCACGACCTCAAATCATGAAAACTATGAAAACAATTTTTACTACCTTACTTTTTTTAAGCATTACAACCTTTGCTTTTTCTCAAGAAACGAAATTTGGCGTACGTATAGGTACCAATATTTCCAATATGGATTATGACGGTAACACCATAAATTCAAACGAACACAGAAACGGTTTTGTGTTTGGCGGGTTTGTTGATTTTGGTATAACCAAAACGTTTGGTGTTATGACCGAGTTGCAATACTCTGCCGAAGGTTCTAACAATGAAAATTTTAAATCAGATTATTTAAACCTGCCTGTTATTGCAAAACTTCAGTTTTTTAATAAACTTTCTGTTGGTGTTGGTCCGCAGGTAAGTTTAAAGATTCATGCAAAAAACGACGGATTTAAAAACTTTACCTATGCAGGTGTAGGTTTTGCCGAGCTTATGATAACAGATGAAATAGGTATTGATGCCCGTTACATCTACGGTTTATCCAATGTGTTTGATAAAGAATTAAACCCGATTGAAGCAAAAGCCGGTGTTATCCAGATAGGTATAAGCTACAGATTATAATACAACGCAATATGAAATCTAAAAAGCCCTGAAAATTTTTTCAGGGCTTTTTTGTGGGTTATTCTTTTATAAACTTGAGTGTTTGCGTTTTATTATCATCAGTCTCCATCCTTATAAAATACAATCCGGGACTTAAGTTGTAAACATCAATACTATTGTTTTCCAAAGGTTTTGTTTCGGCAATACGTTTGCCGTCTATTGAATAGATGGTATATGATAGTTGGCGGTAATCTTGGTTATCCAATTTGAGTTGCAGTTGCTCTTTTACAGGATTTTCTTTAAGTTTTATGGTTGATTTGTTGAAAACTAAATCAGTTGCTGAAAGTGTTTGTCTGCCGTAAACTGCTACATTGTTATTATGTGTATTGGTTAATGTTAATACAGCATCGTTACCTGTTCCTGTGATTTCGTATGTAAAAATAGTTGTATCCATTCCGGCTTCCCATAAAAAGTCAAAGTAATTCCATTCAAAAAAATCAGATCCTTCGGGCATGTCATCACAAATTATCAATGTAGTGTAAAATTCTTTGAAAGTAATGGTATCGTCAGAATCTATAGTGTAAATTCCTCCATAGCCATTACATAATGCCATTCCATAATATTGATAACCTTCCAATTCAGGATAATAATCAAAATATTCATCAGAAAAATTTATTGATGGAACAATTGTGTGAAATGTATTATTATGTATTTCACCATCGATAGTCATATAACTAAGAGTCCATTCGCCAAAAATCTCATCTTGACTAAAAGAAGTTAAGCTAAACAGGAAGAAAATTATAATGTAGATATGTTTCATAGAGATAAGGTTAAGTGTTTAAAGTCTCTAAAGTACAACAATTATCCATGCATGGTTTCCTTTTTACCCAAATTCTCCATGATTTTGGCTTCATAGTCAAGAAGTTGCTGCCATTTTTCATCTACGTCCTTACGGTTGCCGTATTGCCTTGCAAAACCCAAAAACATCGTGTAGTGGTTGGCTTCGCTTATCATCAGCTTTCTGTAAAAAGCTGCCAGTTCTTTATCTTTTAACTCTTCTGATAATAACCGGAAACGCTCACAGCTTCGGGCTTCAATAAGTGCGGCATACAATAATCTGTGGACTAATTGTGTGGTACGGCTGCCTCCTTTCGGGAAAAATTTGAGCAATTCAATCACATAATCGTCTTTTCGGTCTCTGCCCAATATCCAGCCGCGTTCCAGGATTTTGTCGTGTACCATTTTAAAATGGCTCATTTCTTCTTTAACCAATGCTATCATTTCTTTGGTCAAATCGGTATATTCCGGAAAACTTACAATTAGTGAAATAGCCGTGCTTGCCGCTTTTTGCTCACAATAAGCATGGTCTGTAAGGATTTCTTCAATGTTTTTTTCTACAATGTTTACCCATCGCGGGTCGGTAGGTAGTTTGAGTCCGAGCATCAGGTTGTTTCTTCAATTAAACGAATATAATGATTACCGTTTTTATCAACAGACATTCGGTAAAGTTTAAAGTCTTTTGAAACCGGATTTAAGAAGGAAACATCCAAATATACTTCTTTGTCCGATGATAATTCCTGATTAACCCAAACGTGTTCTAAAGTTGCCCGATTCCAAAAATGGCTGTCTTTTTTGGTTGCAAAAAGCCCGGTATTGATAACCGTTTTAAATATGGATGTTGATGCTGCAAGCACTTCAACTTCCGATTCAAAAACACGGTGTGCCTTATCGGGATTTTCGAGTTTAATGGCTTTATCCATCAAACTGTAATTTTTAATTTTTACTTCGAGCGTATTGGAAATGATGGTGTCTGTAACAATTTCGGTATATTCTCTTGGGTGGTATGTAGTGGTATTTAAAGGTGTTTGTTTTTTATTAAATTCGTTAACAGCCTTTTGCAATGCTTCCCGTTGTGTTGGTCTGCTGTCACAGCCTGTAAACACAAGACCAATAATAGTAATACTATAAATCAGGTTTTTCATTTTCTTTTATATTTTATAAAAGTCTTTGTTTTTTAGTCTATTATCTCTATTCTTTTTTAAATTTCCAAGCCAAACGTTTTTTTAAGTAATTCTATATTTGGGTTTTTCTCTTTTAGCTTTTCGTATTTTTCTATTGGCGAATAGGCGTATTGTTTTTCAATTTCTTCGTTGACCGTAATATGCAGGCTTAAATCGAAATTTTTAAGGGCTTTTCTTAAATATTCCATCAACGGAAACTGGTTTTGTTCCAATTGTTCTTTTAAGCTGCCGCTGCTCAATTCTATATGAATTTCTGTGCCTTGAAGTTTGGGTGTGTTCATTTCCAGCATCGCCGGTAAAATCTTTTCGCCTTTAGCGTTTAAAGATGCAATATAAGCTTTCCATACGGTAAAAAAAGCGTCTTCGGTAAAGGCTTCTTTAGGAAGATCATTAGGGTCAATGACAACTTCCATTTGCCGTATTTGATGCTCTTTTTTTGCCTGAATGCTTTTTAACGATAAGCCCGATGTACGCTGTGTGTCAAGTTTTAAGTCGATAACCGGTAATGGTTCTTGTACTTGAAAACTCTCGATGACTTTCTGGTCTTTGGATGGTGTTTCTTCCTGTTTTTCGGTGTGTTTTTCCTGTTTTTCAGGAAGCGTTACGGGAATAGGCGTGATGCCTTTTGCTTTAAAATAGGATGCGGGAACTATGAAGTGACTGCTATTTTTTTTTTCTCCGTCAAAAGTGACAGAGGCAAGCTGCATTAAGCATAATTCTACAAGCAGGCGTTGGTTTTTGCTGCTTTTGTATTTTAAATCGCAGTCGTTGGCAAGTTCGATGGATTTAAGCAAAAATTCCATACTTGTTTTTTGCGACTGTTCAAAGTATTTTACCTGAGTATCTTCGCCTACTTCAAGCAATTCAATAGTTTGCGGTGTTTTGCATACCATCAAATCCCTGAAATGCGATGCCAGACCAGCAATGTAATGATGACCGTCAAATCCTTTTGCTAAGGTTTCATTAAACAGAATCAGCAATTCGGGGATTTTATTTTCCAGAATTAAATTGGTACTCGTAAAATAGGTTTCGTAATCAAGTACATTCAGGTTTTCTGTGACGGCTTGACGGGTTAGGTTTTTACCCGAAAAACTGACAACCCTGTCAAAAATTGACAAGGCATCACGCATGGCACCATCGGCTTTTTGGGCAATGATATGTAGCGCGTCGTCTTCGGCGGTTATGCCTTGTTCTTCGGCAATATATTTAAGATACTCTTTAGCATCTTTAACGGTAATTTGCTTAAAATCAAAAATCTGACAACGTGATAATATTGTTGGGATGATTTTGTGTTTTTCGGTAGTGGCAAGAATAAAAATGCAGTGTTTTGGCGGTTCTTCTAAGGTTTTTAAAAAAGCGTTAAAAGCAGCCTGCGACAGCATGTGAACCTCGTCAATGATATAGACTTTGTATTTGCCGACTTGTGGCGGAATGCGAACCTGATCGGTCAAATTACGTATATCATCTACCGAATTATTGGATGCGGCATCCAGCTCAAACACGTTAAAAGCAAAGTCTTCGTCGGTTTTTTCGGTGCCGTCACTGTTTATCATTTTTGCCAAAATACGGGCGCAGGTTGTTTTGCCTACACCTCGCGGACCGGTAAACAGTAAGGCTTGCGCCAGATGATTTTGTTCTATGGCATTAAGTAATGTATTGGTAATAGCCTGTTGTCCCACAACGTCTTTAAACGTTTGAGGTCTGTATTTGCGCGCCGATACTACAAAGTGTTCCATAGAAAATCTGAAAGTAACAAAGTTAAAAATTCAAACGGGATTTTGAAATTTAGAATTGATAATTTGGGTAGAGTTATTAACAAGTTATCGGGATTTTTGCGTTAGGGATGGCAGTGGAAATCCTTTTTTGTCAGGTCGAGCGCAGTCGAGACCTTCAGACAAAAAAGATTGTAACGTACAGCCCGACCCTTGGGTAACGCCCAAATTGTATTTATTATTTTTATTTTCTGGAATTTGGAATTTCTTTATTGTAATTTTGCAGCCGAGTAAATCGCCTTATCGCCGAATGCCCAACTCGATTGGGCATCTTATACATTAAACTGAAAGGTTTTGTATGAGATCCCCGCTTTCGCGAGGATTTGGAGGAAAGTCCGAACACCGTAGTGCAGCATAGTGGTTAACAGCCACCGGTCGTGAGATTAGGACAAGTGCAACAGAAAGGATGTACAGGTAATGCTGTAGTGAAATCAGGTAAACTCTATGCGGTGCAATGCTATGTAAACCAGCTTTTAAGGGTTGCACGCCCGATGTTGGAGGGTAAGCAGCTTAAGTGTGCCGGTAACGGTACATTCAGATAAATGATAAGGCTTTCACGTTGTGTGATTGACAGAATTCGGCTTATAGATTTACTTAAATAAACAAATCCGTTCATAGTTTTGAGCGGATTTTGTTTTTAAATTTAGTTATTGTAAAATAGTCACGAATATCTTGAATGTGTAGGCTTTTATGTTTTATTTCAAACTGTTGTGACGGGTAGTTGTCTTATTAATTTTTAAAAGTTCTGAACATAAAACTCCAATTGATCCTGCAAAAATTCCAATGAAGATTAGTGCAGGAATAACAAATCCAATAATTAAATTACCCGTGAAAATAAGATATATTCCTCCAAAAGCAAAGCATAAACCAATACTTAATAAGAATAATGTAAAAATCAAAATTGACTTTCTGTTGCTTGATGTTTTGGGAAATATTATTAAAAGTAAAATACTTAAAATTGCATAAACAGGGATTAAATAATGATATACGGAAAGTTTAATTTGGTGACCACTTGCAAACAAAATCAATAAATTAAACAGAATAGCAAAAATTAGAAAGCTGCTATAAATTCTCAAACTAATTCTGTACTTTTTTGTCATTTCTTCTATAAATATACTCGCTTGAAATGTTATTTTAGTGTTGATTTATGTCGTCCTCACTCTCATGCTCAAAAAAACTAAAAACGCTGCCGCCATAATTTTTTGAATAGATATAATGAGGCAGGTTTGATAAATCGGTTTGTTTGGCGTGCTCAATAACCAAAAGTCCGTCTTGTTCCAATACATCATTTTGAAAAACCAGCTCCGGAAGTTTTGCAAACTGCTCGTCTGTAAATGCATAAGGAGGGTCGGCAAATATTATAGTAGCCTGTATTTGTGTGGTTTCGAGAAATTTGTAAACATCACTTTTTATGACCTGTATGGGCATTTTAAACGCTTCGGCAGTTTCGGTAATGAATTTTACACAACCATAATCGGCATCTACGCAGGTAATTTGTTGGGTACCTCGCGAGGCAAATTCATAACTTATGCTTCCTGTGCCGGCAAACAAATCCAATACGGAAATCTCATCAAAATAGTAGTCGTTGTTCAAAATATTAAACAATGCTTCCTTTGCCATATCGGTTGTAGGGCGTACAGGCAGTTTTTTGGGCGGATTGATGCGTCGGCCTTTGTATTGTCCGGAGATGATTCGCATTAGTTACAGCTATATAAAATAAGTTGGTGTTTATGAAGGTTTTCCCGGTTGATGCCTGGCAGTATCGTTAATGATTCTGAAACAGTATCAAACTCTACAAAGCGGATATATTTGTAAGCTATTTTATAAAGCTCATCATCCTGTTCAATGTTTCCTGTAAGTTTTAGCAACAGCGTTTCTGTATCAAGCTGTAACTGTTCAACAGTAAACAGTATAAAATAGATAAAATCTTCTTTGGTTGTGTGTTCAAACGAATTGTAAAGCAGTAAGTTGCCTTTTTTTACGGCAATAATTTCAAAATGCTGCTTGTCAACATTTACATATAAACACGTGTTTGTTGATGCGGTTTCTTTTGAAAGAACAGCTTCAATTAAAATCGTTGAGGCATGTTTGTATTCAAATGCGCCAAAATTGTCAAAAATATAATTGTTGATGTTGACGTACGGCACATAAACATTGACACTGTCGTTATTTTGAATTTCGTCAAAAGCGATAAAATCTGATTTTAAAATTTTGGAATTAAATTTCAGATAATCGGCAATATGAGCTTCGTCAAAAAGCGGTTTTGGTACCAGAGTTGCAAGGTCATTTTGATGAATTACCTGTACAGATTTAAAGTTTTGGGTAAAAACAGGCTCATTTTCAATGATGTGTTTTAACCGGTCAAGCACTTCAAAGGGTGTTAATTTCTTTTGAAAATCATGGTAAACCAAATACTCAACACTAGTATTGGCAGTATTGAAAACACAAAACGAAAGTCCGCTTAAACGAACCTGTATAGACAATGATTTGGTTAAAGTAGTGTTCAAACTATTTTAGGTTGAATGGGTTTTCCAGATTGTTAATTTTGGTCACGAAGCTTGCCTGTAACAAAGCAAGATTATTGTACAAAACTACAATTTTTTTAATAGCCAAAACCAGAATTGTTAGAATCATTTTTAATCAAGATGATGCCCGTACCGAGTTATGTGTTATCTTTCGGGTTTCAGAATACAAATGACATCTTCAGAGTTTTACAGACTTTTAATTCAAAAATTTCCGTTTGAACCAACTATTAAGCAATCAATAGTTTTGGAGCAACTGTCGGCATTTGTTTTTGATGCCAAACCCAACAATTTGTATGTATTAAAAGGATTTGCCGGTACCGGAAAAACCAGTATTACAGGAACTCTGGTGTCAAACTTATGGCACATTAAAAAAAGTGCCGTACTCATGGCACCCACCGGACGAGCCGCAAAGGTTATTGCCAATTATTCGGGCAAGGAAGCATTTACCATTCACAAAAAAATATATTTCCCTAAAGCCGAAAAAAACGGTGGTATCAGCTTTACATTACAGCCCAACAAGCACCGCAATACCTTGTTTATTGTTGATGAAGCCTCGATGATTTCTGATACGGTTACAGATTCTAAACTTTTTGAAAACGGCTCGCTGCTGGACGATTTGATGCAGTATGTATATTCGGGACATCAGTGTCAGTTATTGTTGATAGGTGATAAAGCACAGTTACCGCCTGTAAAATCTGAGATTAGTCCGGCATTGGATATTGACCATTTGCACTTGCAATATAATAAAGACATCATATCGACCGAGTTGGATGAAGTAGTACGTCAAAGTCAAAATTCGGGAATTTTAATGAATGCCACACACTTGCGCGATGTACTGGAACATCAGGTTTATGATGCTTTCAAGTTTCAGTTATCGCCATTTAAAGATGTTGTAAGGCTTGTTGACGGTTATGAAATTATGGATGCCATAAATGATGCTTATAACTCGCAAGGTCATGAAGAAACCGCCATTATTGTACGCAGTAACAAGCGTGCCAATTTGTATAACAAACAGATACGAGAGCGTATTTTATACAATGAAAACGAATTGACGGTTGGTGATTTCTTAATGGTTGTAAAAAATAATTACTTCTGGATAAAACCCGCAACCGAAGCCGGTTTTATAGCCAATGGCGATATTATTCAGGTGTTGGAACTCTTCAGTATTAAAGAATTATACGGATTTAAGTTTGCCGAAGTCAAAGTGCAAATGGTCGATTATCCAAAGATGAAACCTTTTGAAACCGTACTGCTGCTTGACACGATAGAGGCCGAAGCACCGGCATTGTCGTATGAAGAATCAAACCGGCTGTATCAAGAAGTACAAAAAGATTATGAGGACGAAACGTCTAAATACCGTAAGTTTTTAAAAATCAAGAACAACCCGTATTTTAATGCCTTACAGGTAAAATTTTCGTATGCCATAACCTGTCATAAATCGCAGGGCGGACAATGGAATACGGTTTTTGTTGAGCAGCCTTATTTGCCCAATGGTATTGATAAAGACTATTTAAGATGGCTGTACACCGCTGTTACAAGAGCAAAAGAAACGTTGTATTTAATAGGATTTAAGGACGATTTTTTTAGTTCTTAAATTAAAAGTCACTTTTGGCTGTGAAGCGTTTCCTTTTCGGATTTAAGAGTTCTTTTATAAACTTTATAAAAAGATTAAAAACAACCCTTTAATTCATACAAAAAGTTTTATTTTTGAATGAGATTTGCTTTTCAAAAACATGAAGATAATTTCAATGATTCCTGCACGATATGGTGCATCCCGTTTTCCGGCTAAACTCATGCAAGATTTAGCAGGAAAAACCGTAATCCTGAGAACATACCAAGCCACTGTGGCAACACAATTGTTTGACGATGTTTACGTTGTGACCGACAGCCCGATTATTTATGACGAAATTGTAACTAACGGCGGCAAAGCTATAATGAGTAAAAAAGAACACCAATCGGGAAGTGACAGAATAGCCGAAGCTATCGAAGATCTTGATGTTGACATTGTAGTAAATGTACAAGGTGATGAGCCTTTTACAGAGCGCGAAAGCCTTGAAAAAGTTTTAAAAGCTTTTGAAAACGACCACAATAAAACCATCGATTTGGCATCATTAATGGTACAGATTCACGATTGGGACGAAATTAACAACCCGAATACCGTAAAGGTAATTGTTGATCAAAATAACTTTGCCTTGTATTTTTCAAGAAGCCCCATTCCGTATCCAAGAGATAAAAACGCCGGTGCCAGATACTTTAAACATAAAGGTATTTATGCTTTCAGAAAACAGGCATTGCTCGATTTTTACCGATTGCCGATGCAGTTTATTGAAGCTACCGAAAAAATAGAATGTATTCGCTATCTGGAGTACGGCAAAAAAATAAAAATGATTGAAACGCACGTTGAAGGAGTTGAGATTGACACACCCGAAGATTTAGAACGCGCAAAACGCCTGTGGAAATAGTTTAAAAAGTGAACAACAACTATCAACATATAAAAGTAATAGGCTTTGATGCCGATGATACGCTTTGGGTTAACGAAACCTATTTTCGTGACGCAGAACTCGCATTTGCAAAACTTTTAGCAGCCTATGAAACCGCCAATACCATTGACCAGGAACTGTTTAAAATAGAAATGAAAAATTTACCGCTTTACGGTTATGGAGTTAAAGGTTTTGTACTGTCAATGGTTGAAATGGCATTGCAATTATCAAATTACACCGTATCAAACCAAACCATCGAAGCCATTTTAAACATAGGAAAAGACATGCTTAACAAACCTGTGGAGCTTTTAGAAGGTGTGGAGGAAGTGTTAAAACAATTGTCACTCAACTATAAGTTGATATTGGTTACAAAAGGCGATTTATTAGACCAAGAGCGTAAACTTGAAAAATCCGGATTATCGGTTTATTTCCATCATATTGAAATTTTAAGCGATAAACAGGAAGCCAATTATTCAAAATTATTAAACCATCTGGATATTAAGCCTTCCGAATTTTTGATGATAGGAAATTCCTTAAAATCAGATATTTTACCTTTGGTAAATATCAAAGCAAAAGCAATACATATACCATTTCATACTACCTGGATACACGAACAGGTACATGAAAGCGAGCATAAAAACAAAGATTATAAAACAGTGAACAGCTTGCTTGAAGTACTTCAAATTCTGAATTAACTTTGAGTAAACTTTTAAGATAACATAAAGAATGAGTTTTAAAAATTATCCAATGGTGTCCAGAGTTGTGTTTGGACGAGGCAGTTTTAATCAGTTGGGAGATATTATTGAACCCAAACGGCTCAATGCTAAAGCACCATTCATATTTTTGGTTGATGATGTATTTAAAGGCAATAACGAGATTACGTCCCGTATTCCATTAGCTTACGATGACCAATTATTATTTATTTCTGCCGATGAAGAACCAAAAACGTCACAGGTTGACCAACTTGTAGAACAGATTATTTTAACTCATAAAGAACGGCCATCGGGCATTATAGGCATTGGCGGCGGTACCATTCTGGATTTGGCAAAAGCCGTTTCCATAATGCTTACCAATGAAGGTGAAGCCAAAAACTATCAAGGTTGGGATTTGGTAAAAACACCGGCAATTTATCATATCGGGATTCCTACAATTTCAGGAACAGGTGCCGAAGTATCCCGAACCACCGTTTTAACCGGACCCGAAAAAAAATTAGGTATAAATTCAGATTACACACCTTTTGATCAGGTTATTTTAGATCCTGAATTAACCAAAGGCGTTCCAAAAGACCAATGGTTTTATACCGGTATGGATTGCTACATTCACTGTATAGAATCTTTAAACGGCACCTATTTAAACGCCTTTAGCCAGAGTTATGGTGAAAAAGCCTATGAGTTGTGTTTTGAGATTTTTGTTGGTGATAACCTGACAGAAGAAGAAGCTCAGGACAAATTAATGATGGCGTCCTGGCATGGTGGCATGAGCATTGCCTACTCGCAGGTAGGTGTTGCGCATGCCATGAGTTATGGACTCTCTTATTTATTAGGAACCAAGCACGGTATAGGCAACTGCATAGTATTTAATCATCTTCAAGAATTTTATCCCGATGGCGTTACATTGTTTAAAAAAATGAAAGCCAAGCATAATATAAAATTGCCGCAAGGTCTTTGTGCAAATCTTACAGACGAACAGTTTGATACAATGATTGATGTAGCCATGAGTTTAGTACCGCTATGGGAAAATGCCTTGGGCAAAAACTGGCAGCGTACCATTACAAGAGAAAAGCTCAGAACCTTATATCAAAAAATGTAATATGCGCCGGGTTGCCAGATTTATATACTACAAAATTTTGGGCTGGAAAATCACGGGTAACACCAATTTTTCAAGTGATAGCGTAAAAAAAGTAGTGATTATAGCAGCACCTCACACCAGTTGGCATGACTTTTATATTGGCGTATTACTTAGAAAAATAGCAAACGTAAAATGCAATTTTGTTGCAAAAAAGGAATTGTTTGTTTGGCCTTTCGGGTATTATTTCAGAGCTATAGGAGGCGCACCGTTGGACAGAAGTTCCAGTCAAAATAAAGTAGAAGCCATTGCAAAATTGTTTGAAGGCAAAAATGAATTTAGACTGGCACTTGCCCCCGAAGGCACTCGCAAAAAAGTTGAAAACTGGAAAACAGGTTTTTACTACATTGCAAAAACTGCAAATGTGCCAATCATTATGTTTACATTAGATTTTAAAAATAAACAAAATCATATTTCAGAACCTTTTTATCCTACAGACGATATTGATGCAGATTTTAAATATATGAGAAACTTTTTTGACGGTGTTGTTGGAAAAATTTCTAAGTATTCATAATCTGCTTTGGTATAAATTTTGCTTTTTATTTAAGAAGCAAAGATGAAACATAAAGTAAACAGTTTTTGTCCCTAAAAAGAAACATTGAGCTTAATTGAGCCATTTCCATACGAAATGGCTTTTTTTAGTTATCTACACAATAAAGGAGAATAAGAAAAGGCTGCCATTATTTGGCAGCCTTTTGTATTTATTTAGCACAAATACTTACTTAATTTCTTTTAAAGCATTGTCAATCAAAGTGGTTAAATGCTGTTTGTGAGCTCTTGAAGATACATCGCCCGCAGCATTTGCCGCCATAGTTTTTATAGCTTTCAAATTATACAATGCCATTGATTTTGCATGATGGTTGTAACGGCTGTTTTGGTTGCCTGTTAGCATTGCAATCAATCTGTTTGTATAATCAAGTTGAAGATTTTGTCTGAATGAGTTTACATTGCCCGTAATATCGGTTTTAAAAACAGCATTGTTTAAATCTGTCATAAAAGCAGATAATTTGTATTCATTGCCATATAATTCAGAATCTACGATTCTTTGTAATGTATTAGGGTGAAGTATATGATTTAATACACTTTGCTGGTATGATAATACTTGCGTGTGGATTTTTGGGTCTTCAGTTCCCATAAAGAAATTATAACCTCTGCGTTGCATTGCCAGATAATTATATAAATCATTTGGAGCATCAAAGGCATTTGGAGCAAAAACGTATGTGGATAATGCATTCATAGCGCGTTTTTGGTCTGCAAGGCTCACAGGAGTATAAGGCTGTTTTGCACCTTCTTGTCCTGCCATACCTCTTTCTACATATACACCGCCAATGTATCTTGAAATTACACCGGCAGATGTTGCGCTCTGACCACTTAATAAGTAGTAAGCACGTCTTAATTCTTGATACGACTCACCGGTTTTTGTAAATTTTGATTTTACATCGCCCATCATCGAGTTCACCAATTTTATTCTGTCAACAGAATATCTTATGGCATCACTTGATAAATCGCCAACCATCACTCTCGGGTCAATAGCTTTACCGGGCGAACGCATATCATCGGCATCATTACCAAAAATAAACTCAGGTTTTGTCGATTGATTTAATAACGCAACTTTTTCGGCTTCATTTTTAAAAGGTGTATAACCAAACTGGATTGCCCAAATATCGTAAGGCCCAACAGAGGTATCATAATATTGACCTTGTTTTGTTCTGTCGTTTGTAATGTTAATGCCGGCATAATCCATTACCGAGCCCGTTAAGGCTTTTCCTTTGATAAAGTTGGCATCTGCAAGCTGCTCAGGCGAAAATAACTGGCTGGCTTTCATATTATGGTTTAATCCAAGTGTATGTCCTACTTCATGCATGATTAAGGCTATCATAGCTTCTTTTTTCATACGTACCATTTCTAAGTCTGATGCGCCTGAAGCTTCCAAAACTGAAGTGCCAAACATTGTGTTTTCATGCATTATATGACCAAGAGAGCACATCATGTGGTTGTTGTCAAAACTTTCATAAGCCGATGTATGTGCTGCGGCATTAAGGTCAAATAGTTTATCAAGAAGTACTCTGTTTGTAAAATGTACGTATTCGAGCATGATGTCGGCACCAAGAATTTCGCCGGTTCTCGGGTTTACAAAGCTTGGCCCGTAACCACCAAAAGGCGGGTTGTTTGGTGATGATGTCCAACGTAATACGTTATAACGAATATCGCCTGCATCCCAATCGGCATCATCAGGCTGCATTTTTACAACCATAGCGTTTTTAAATCCTGCTTTTTCAAAGGCTTTATTCCATTCTAAAACACCGGCCTCTACGGTTTCTCTCCATTCAACAGGTGTTGTGTTTTCCATCCACCAGGTTATTGGTGTAACGGGCTCAGAGATTGCGGCATTTGGGTCTTTCTTAACTAAATTCCAACGGTGTACCAAATCTCTGTACGGTGTTGAGCTTGTTGCTGTCTGGTCGTTAATTTGGGTTGTAAAATACCCGACTCTTGGGTCGTCAAAACGCACTTCATAGTCATTATCAGGCATAGCTATCAAACTGTGGTATATTTTGATGCTTACGTTGCGCCCGTCTGTTACAGCACTCGAACCTCCGTTAAGCACAGAAGGTGATGAGTACACGTATTCTACAGCTATATCAGTATTTTCAGGATAGTTGCGTATAGCGTTGATTTTGGTTTTTCCGTTATCAAGATTTCCTAATGAAAATGCCATAGGTGATTCGCCCGGAAATCGTGAAGGTTTGATTTGGGTTAATGTTTCTTTCATAAACAAATCGGAGGCAGAAATAAGGTATAATCCTTTTTCTTTATCATGGCTCAGGATTTTTTCGCTTGCCATAATACCTTCACTCATATTGGCATTTTGTGATTTTGAAATGGCATTTTCAGGGTCAAAATAAAAAGATGTGTTTTGAGTGACAAATTCAATTTTATCAAAATATTTTTTGATTGTAAAAACTTTTGATTCACCGTACGCACCTCTAAAACGGCCTGCATCAAGAACACCGTCTGCTACTTGATTAAAATGGATAAATTCTTTGCCCAACTGGTCTTCAGAGATAAGCATTTGCAGAGTTCCGCTTACTGTATCTTGATACACGGTAAAAAGACCTTCAATCTTTTTGCTTTGTTTTACCAAATCGTCAATGGATTTGTCTTTAGGTTTCTTTGCAGCCGCGGCAGCGGTTGCGGCAGCTTCAGCAGCTTGCTTGGCTTTCTTTTTTTTACTTTGAGCATCTGCCTGTTGCGGGATGATAAAAGTACAAAACAATACTAATAACAGTAATCGTTTTGAAACGGTAAACGTGTTGATTTTCATGAATTTGATTATAATTGTTTAATTTTAGAATAAATAGTTGCACAATTTAGGTATTATGTGCTTACATATTAAATAATAAAATGTTAAATATTAACATTTTGAATGCATAAAAAAAAAAGACTATCAGGAAAGTAATAGTCTTTTGTTTGCAGATATAGATATAACTTTAATTATCTGTTATTTCTTCCATAGTGTGATATACGTTTTGAACGTCATCATCTTCTTCAATTTTTTCTAAAAGTTTTTCAACATCGGCAGCCTGCTCTGGTGTGAGTGTTTTGGTTACTTGCGGGATGCGTTCAAAACCGGATGATAATATTTCAATACTGCGCGATTCCAATTCTGATTGTATGGCTCCAAAACTTTCAAAAGGTGCATAAATTAAAATGCCGTCTTCATCGACAAATACTTCTTCGGCACCAAAATCAATCATCTCAAGTTCTAATTCTTCGGCATCCAGACCTTCGGCATTTATTCTGAAATTACAGGTATGGTCAAACATAAACACTACAGACCCCGATGTTCCTAAGCTTCCGTCACATTTGTTAAAATAGCTTCTTATGTTTGCTACGGTTCTTGTGTTATTATCGGTTGCTGTTTCAACCAGAATGGCAATACCGTGTGGGGCATAGCCTTCAAAAAGGACTTCTTTAAAATCGCCAAGACTTTTGTCGGACGCACGTTTTATGGCGCGTTCTACATTTTCTTTAGGCATGTTTACAGCCTTCGCATTTTGGATTACGGCTCTTAATCGTGCGTTACCGTCCGGGTCGGGACCGCCTTCTTTTACTGCCATAACGATATCTTTACCTATACGTGTAAACGCTTTACTCATAGCCGACCAGCGTTTCATTTTACGTGCCTTGCGAAATTCAAAAGCTCTTCCCATTTTTAAATAATTTTTGTCATTTCCGCAACGGCGGAAATCTCTTTGTATTTAATTAAAATTTCAAGATTATAATTGTTGTCTTGGTTTTTTCTCAAATCAACGTGGCAAATTTAAAAAATTCTACCAATCTTGATAATGGGAAATATAAAATCTTTAATCCTGGACCTCCACAATCTGTTCAATGGCATCGAGAAGTTTAAAATCTTTTTCGGTAACACCATTGGCGCTGTGTGTAGAAAGCGAAATGGTGAGAATATTGTACACGTTTGTCCAGTCGGGATGGTGGTTTAACGCTTCACATTCAAAGGCTATGCGGCTCATGGCACTAAAACAGTCCTTGAAATTGTCAAATTCAAATTCGGCATGAAGTGCATTGTCATAAAATTCCCAATCAGGGTAGCTCAACAGTTTTATTTTGATGTCTTCGGGTGATAATGTGGCCATAAAAGTGTTTTTTTTGTTTTTTTAAATATACTAAAAAATAGCTTACTTGTTGAGCTCTTCCAAAACTTCTGTACTTGTAATATTCAAATGCTTGGGTAGTTTGTTGGTCTTTGGTAACACTGCCAGATACCTGTCGTCATTGGTAGTAAAAACCAATTTATAATGAACAGCTTTTGTGGCTATTTGGTCAACAATATCTTTGATAAATTCATCATGATGTACCAAATCTGTACTTCCCAGATGATATATACCATATTTTTCCCTGTTGATGATGTAATGCAGTTGTTGTGTGAGTTTAGAATCGGTGGTGACGTTCATGATAAGATTAGGGAAGACCTCTATTGCCGATTGCTCATCAATGGCTTGTTTGATTTCTTTTAATCGTGGCGAATGTATCCCGAAAACCATTGGCAACCGTACGATAACTACTTGCTTTTTTGGAAGTTTAAGAAGCAGGTTTTCAATTTTTATTTTAAAATGCCCGTAAATGCTTTCGCTGAAAGTTTTATCTTCTTCATAACTCGGATATTTGCTGTAAGCATCAAACACGTTGGCAGATGATAAAAATAGTATCTTGCATTGGTGTTCCAAAGTATATTGAAAAAGATGCTGGTGAGCTATAATCTGTAAGTGAAAATCGCCTCTTAACGCAGAGATAATAATATCGGGTTTTACAGCATTAAGAATCTCATATACATCATCTTCTGCAATATTATACTGAAAAAAATGCACATTATTGTCATACTGCTTATTGGGTGTGCAATAAGTGCCAAAGGTTTTAAAATAGGGGCAAAGCTCTTTGTAAACAGCGTTGCCCAGAAAACCACTGGCACCAAAAATTAAAATACGGTGTTTATGCTTTTTATCGCTCATTCATTATCATCTCAAAGCAATGCCGGATTATCCTTTATAAAACGGTGGTTTTACAACGGTTGCAGGAACAGCGTTTTTACGTATTTGAATGTATATTTTACTTCCGGGTTGTGCATACGCTGTTGGTACGTATCCTAAGCCAATACCAATGTTGAGTGATGGCGACATAGTGCCCGATGTTACTTTGCCTATAATAGTACCTTTGTCATCAACAATATCATAATCATGACGCGGAACACCTCGTTCGTCCAGTTCAAATCCTACTAATTTTTTGTCAACACCGTTTGTTTTTTGCGCTTCAAGTGCTTTACTGTTGGTAAATTCTTTGGTAAATTTTGTAACCCAGCCCAAACCTGCTTCAAAAGGCGATGTGGTATCGTCAATATCATTTCCGTAAAGGCAGTATCCCATTTCCAGACGCAAGGTGTCGCGTGCCGCCAGACCAATAGGCTTGATACCATAAGCGGCGCCGGCTTCAAACACTTTATCCCATACTTGTTTTACTTCAGCATTTTTACAGTAAATTTCAAATCCGCCGCTGCCTGTATAGCCTGTTGCCGAAATGATAACATGTTCAATACCTGCAAAATCACCCACAATAAAATTGTAAAATTCAATAGCAGACAAATCGTGGCTTGATAAACTCTGCATGGCTTCAACAGCTTTCGGGCCCTGAATGGCAAGCAGCGAGTAGTCATCAGATAAGTTGCGCATTACGGCACCAACATCATTCTTTGATTGTATCCAGTTCCAGTCTTTTTCAATATTACCTGCATTTACAACCAGCAGATATGTGGTTTCTTTTACGCGATACACAATCAAATCATCAACAATACCGCCGTTGTCATTGGGTAAATATGAATATTGTGCTTTGCCTATGGTAAGTTTTGAAACATCGTTACTTGTCACTTTTTGTATTAATGCCAATGCATTATCACCTTCAATCAGGAATTCGCCCATGTGGCTCACGTCAAAAACACCAACGCCTTTGCGTACGGTTTCGTGTTCGGCATTGACGCCTTCATATTGAACCGGCATATTAAATCCTGCAAAAGGAACCATTTTTGCTCCAAGAGCTTCGTGAACGGGTGTTAACGTTGTGTTTTTCATAATTATCTCTTTGTCATTTCCGTAATACCGGAAATCTGTTATGTTAATTGTTTTTTGTCAATATATAAACGATGACGGTACATACGGCTAATATTCCAAAACCATAAATAATGGCTTTTTTTGTATTCATGTTTGACATGATACCTTCTATTACAGAAGCTAAAAATTTTAGCATCCCTGTTAAAATTTCTTCCATTATTAAATTCGTCAAAGTGCTTGCAAAACTATTGAAAATAATCCACTTTTAAAACCAATGAATCCGATTAAAAATATGTTAATTTTAAACAGATAATGAGTCTTGTTTAAGAATATTATTAATTTTCGTAATTAAATACTGTTATTTTAATGAAAGCCATTTTCACTTTGTTATCTGTTTTGTTTTTTTGTGTTACATCAACAGCACAAAAAGGCATCCCAACCGATTATTTATCATCACAATTTCATAAAGAACGCCGCGAAGCATTACGGGCAAAAATGCCTCCCAATACTATTGCCGTGTTTTTTGCAAATGCCGAGCGTAACCGTTCAAACGATGTGGATTATGTGTATCATCAAGATCCTGATTTTTATTATTTAACGGGTTATAAAGAACCCAATTCGGTATTGGTTATTTTTTCTGATAATCAAATTAACAACGAAGGCAAATCGTATAGCGAAATATTATATGTACAGGAACGGAATGCCCGTGCAGAACAATGGAATGGTTACAGGTTGGGTGTTGAAGGCGCACAGGAAAAACTCGGCTTTGAAACAGCATTTAACGGTAAAGAATTTTTAACATCAGGGATTGATTTTTTTGCATTTGACAAGGTGTTTTTTAAAGATTTTAAAAATGATTACAGAGATAATAAACGTGATAAAGCCGATTTGTTCAGCCTGGTAGAATCATTTAAAACCCAAACCGGCTATTATCTTGATGATGCAAACACCACAAAAGCATCACTTAATAACGAATTGAACTCCGGCGGCACTATCGCTCCCAAAAAAGCCAAGTTAGATGCCCGAACACTATCAACATTTATGGCGGGTTTGCGAGAGATAAAAACAGAAGAAGAATTGGTACTGCTCAAAAAAGCCGTCAGGATTTCTGCTATGGGACAACGCGAAGTGATGAAAGCCATGCATCCCGGAATGTCTGAAACCGAAATTCAAGGTATTCACGAGTATGTCTATAAAAAATACGGAAGCGAGTATGAAGGTTACCCAAGTATTGTGGGTGCCGGTAATAATGGTTGTGTACTGCATTATGTTGAAAACAACAAAATGAAAGTAGAAAACGATTTGGTGCTTATGGATTTGGGCGCAGAATATCACGGTTATACTGCCGATGTAACCCGAACCATTCCTGCAAACGGAAAGTTTACACCCGAGCAGAAAGCAATTTATGATTTGGTATATGAAGCCCAGGAAGCCGGTATTGCAGCATCAACAGCAGGTAATCCGTTTAATGCACCCGATACTGCGGCTCGCAAAGTTATCAATGCCGGATTGGTAAAATTGGGCATTGTAGCTTCAGAAAATGAAGCCCGAAAGTATTTTCCGCATGGTACTTCGCATTATTTGGGATTGGATGTTCATGACCCCGGTTTACACGGTGCTTTTAAGCCTAATATGGTTATCACGGTCGAACCCGGAATTTATATTCCCAATGGCAGTAATTGTGATAAAAAATGGTGGGGCATTGCTGTGCGTATTGAAGACGATATTTTAATTACTGAAAACGATCCTGTCAATTTATCGTTTGAAGCACCACGAACATCTGAAGCTATTGAAGCGTTAATGAAAGAAAAAAGTGCGCTTGATGATTTTCATCTTCCAAAATTAGATTAACAATTTCGTTATTAGTAAAAAAACAAACACCCCAAAATATCGTGTTATTTCGGGGTGTTCTTTTTTGAGACTTAAATACATCAGTCTCCTTTTACCAAGCGAATATTTAATTCAATTTCTTCTTTTACTTTAATCATTCCACCGAGCTTTTTTGGCGGGACTAACTCAAAATCGCTGAAGTTCAAAACGAGCTCGCCACATATATTTCCTTTGTCAAGGCTTAACTTTAAATCTTTATATGATTTTTGTTTTCCTACTAAATTGAGCAATACATCGCAGCTGTAACTGTTGTTTGATTTTTTAAAGTTTGACAATTCAATCTTTATTTCGGGATATTCTTTAGCATTTAATGTTTTTCTGAAATCGCCGTTAAGAACAAAGTTGCCGCATCCAAAACTTTTTACCGGAATTACATGTGTAAACTTTGAAGCTTTTTTTGATCCGCTAAAGAAAAGCGTATCAACAGTAACCATATCATACCTGCATTTAAAACCTCCTAAAGACGTTTTGCCTTGTACGGTAAACTCTTTTGTACAGATAAGCATATAGTCATCAGAACTGTTGTTGGACAATGCCAGAAAAAGAATCAATATGTAATTAAATATCCGCATGGTTGTTTGTTAGAATGCTATCACAGCTTCGGCTACAAATCCGTTAAATTTACCATCGTGTAAGATGCTGTTAGTGTTGTAACCATCGTATTTTTGGCTAACGTATTCTAATTTTACCAAGATATTTTTAGTCATAAAGTAACCTCCGCCTAAATTAAAACGGGTTATATCTACATCATCTCCATTGGCAAACTCTCCGCTAACACTGTTATATCTGCCTGCTATATAAAGGTTTTCGTTGGCTCCAAAACGGTATAACAATTCTGTTCCTAATTGAGTAAAGCTTCTTGTATCGGCTTCTGCTCTTGTTTTTCCTGAAACGGTTTCAACCAATCCGAAAAACTCTAATCCTTTGTATTTAACAAACGGGTTAATCATAAAGGCAGTCAGTTCATTAGTGAATCCCGGGTTAACAAGACCTGATGAATATTGAGCTGATGAAGATGCTGCTGTATTTTCCATTACGAAATAATATCTTGAACCGGCACGGTCGCCACCATACAAATAGGTTCTGGCAGAGTGTGCAGTATGGTACATAGAACCTGTTAATCTCAATCTTAAATCCTCCTTAATTTGTTTGTCATAACCAACTTTCAATAAAGTTGACGGACTTGTGGTGCCAACAGAAGCGGTTTGGTTTAGCTTACCGTTAGTAACTCCAACCATTGCCAGCCAACTGTTGTGACGGTAATAAACTTCTGCACCAACTTCGGTAGTAAAAGCGTCCATAATGTAATTTCCTACAAACGGATTATAAATTGCCAAAGCGTTATCAGAACGTCTGAAATGTGCATCACCATAGTTGTTTTCCATGTGACCAAATTTAAGAGTTACTCTGTCCATTACATTTTTAAGAAATCCTTTTTCAATAAAATCGAGTTTGTCGATAGTAATATAACCACCTTTTACATACGGTTCCGGATGGTGTCTTGAAGAAAGATAGGTTCTTAAGTGCAGGTTGATACCATCATACAATCTTACGTCTAAATCCAGATTGGCCGTAGCTAAGTTAAAATTATTTCCGATAGCATACAACTGGTTGGTGTTAACTCCTGAGCCATTGTCAACAACGTTTGCATTGTTTTCGTGGTCAAGAGCCTGGAATTGCAATGCAAATGCTCCGCCAACTTTTACGTGTACATCATTGGATGTACTTGTTGTGTCTTTTGGGGCTTCAAAAACATTTACTCCGTTTTTATCATAAGTTCTAAAATTCTTGAGTTCTTGAGCTTGCCCGGCAGTTACTATTCCTACAAGAGCTATGACGCTCATTACAATATTTTTCATGTGTTAAAAAATTAAGTTAATTATTAAAGAGTTATTTAAATTTTACGTTAAAGGTTATTTTTACGTCATCGCCGGTCTTTATGGTGCCCATCAAGGCTTTTGGCGGCGTGATGCCGTAATCTGTAAGTTTGAAAGCGTAAGTACCTTCAAAACCGTAACTTGTGCCGGCAGATGTTTCTTTTACTTTAAGGTTTACAGATTTTGTAGTGCCTGCTATAGAAAAAGTTCCTGATAGAGCCCAAGTATTATCGGCGTTTTTTACAGCAGATTTTAAGTTGAATGTTACCGTTTTGTGCTTATCTGTGTACATAGCTTTGTAAGCATTTGTGTCCATTCCCTTTTTGCCGCTTTTAATACTTTCGGCAGGCATTTCTACTACAAGAGACTGTATGCTTGTGATTTTGCCGTCATTTATAGTTGCATTAAGTTTTCCTGTTGCGGTTTCAGATACCATATCCCAGTCATGCAAACTTGATGTTCCTGAAATTTTAAGCTGAGGTTTTGTTTCAAGAGAGAATGTTTCTTGGGAAACAG
This sequence comes from uncultured Flavobacteriaceae bacterium, assembly GCA_964454675.1. Classification (GTDB taxonomy): domain Bacteria; phylum Bacteroidota; class Bacteroidia; order Flavobacteriales; family Flavobacteriaceae; genus CAYVUB01. The sequence goes on from CAYVUB010000025.1 coordinate 29,590, forward strand.
ATGTAGTATAAGTACCGATGAAAAGTAGTAGGATAATACTTTTGTAAAAATTAGATAGTCGCTTCATGATGTAAGATGTTTTAATTTTATGAAGCAAAATTCTGCACATAAGAATTCAATAAATATGATATTTATCAGTATTTACTATGAATTTTAAGGGTAAATTAAATAGGTTTTCGAGAGAAAACGTTTGAGTTGGTAAATTAAGAGTCTGTCTAAAAAAACTTCAATGTGCTTTTTTTGAGGTTTTATTAAAAATAAAGATGCTTATTTAAGCAAAAAAGATTTCAATTCGGCATAAGTTGAAATTGGTATAGATTTTTTCTTTTTATCTATAACGGCTTCAATTTGTGCCGGTAGATTTACCGGTTTTTTGATAACGTCTTCTACCACATCCAGAAATTTTGTTGGATGTGCCGTTTCCAAAAATATGCAATGCGTATCAGGATGTTGTTGTAAATAGGCTTTTGCACCCAAATAGCCTACGGCACCATGCGGGTCGGCAATATAATTGTAGTCAAGATATAATTCTTTGAGTGCTTCTCTGGTTTGGTCATCAGTAAAACTATAAGAACTCAAATTCTTTCTTAATGTTTCAAAATCGTTATTATACAATTCCTGTATGCGGATAAAATTACTCGGATTACCAACATCCATAGCGTTGCTTATAGTAGCTACCGACGGCTTCGGATTATAATTTTGAGTGGTAAGATAGTTTGTAACTACATTATTATCATTATTGGCAGCAATAAAATGGTTAACAGGCAATCCTAAACGCTGTGCCATCATGCCGGCACAGATATTTCCAAAATTTCCGCTTGGTACAGAAAACACAATATTTTTATGTGTTTTGTGCAATTGTTTGTAGGCAAAAAAGTAGTAAAACATTTGCGGTAGCCATCGTGCTACATTAATTGAATTGGCAGATGTAAGCTGTACCGTACCGGTAATACTTTCATCAAGAAAAGCACGTTTTACCATATCCTGGCAATCGTCAAAAACGCCATCTACTTCCAGAGCCGTGATGTTTTTGCCAAGAGTTGTCAATTGTTTTTCCTGTATATCGCTTACTTTTCCGCTTGGATATAAAATTACGACATCAACACCTTTCACACCCAAAAAACCATTGGCAACAGCACCGCCGGTATCGCCCGATGTGGCTACCAAAACCGTTACATCTTTTGTGTTGTTTAAATTAAAATGTCCCAAACAACGGGACATAAACCGTGCACCAACGTCTTTAAATGCCATGGTTGGTCCGTGAAATAATTCTAAAGTTGAAATGTTCCCGGTGACAGTTACCACCGGAAATTCAAACGATAAGGTTTCTTCAATAATGCGTTTTAAATCGGTTTCGGGAATTTCGGGAACGACAAACTGTTTGATGGCTTCAAAAGCGATTTCGGGATAGCTCAACGTATCGATGTTGTCAAAAAACGATTTTGGCAATGGCGTGATACTTTCAGGAAAATACAATCCTTTATCCGGCGCAATGCCTTTAATGACGGCTTCTTTAAAAGAAGCGTCCGGTGCTTTTTTGTTCAGGCTGTAGTAATTCATATAAGTTTTATACCTTCGGTATTAATTTTAGAAACATAAGTATCAAACGCAATGTTGGTTTCTGAATATGCGCTTTTCATTTTGTTCTCAACGTTTTTTGCTATTTCAATTCCTTCGCACAAAGCAAATATTGATGGTCCCGAACCCGAAATTCCGGTGCCTAATGCGCCACAATTTATTGCCGTAGTTTTAACAATATCAAATCCGGGAATAAGTGTGCTTCGGTAAGGTTCAACAATGACATCGTTTAATGAACGTTTTAGTAATTGATAGTCATTGGTGTGTAGCGCATGCACCAGACTTCCTACATTTGCCCATTGTGTAATGGCGTTTTTTAAAGGAATATCTTTTGGCAAAATAGCACGGGCATCTGTCGTTTTGATTTCTATCTGCGGATGCAAAATAGTTACATATAAATTGTCCGGCGTTGGCAGTTGAAGCACTTCTAATGGCGAAATACTTTTTACTAAAGTGAAACCACCGTAAATTGCAGGTGCAATATTATCGGCATGTTCAGATTGGCTGGCAAGCGCTTCGCCTTTCATAGCAAAATAAGTGAGCTGTGTTTTGCTGAATGGTTTGCCCAAAAGCTCGTTTATGGCAAAAACACTCCCTGCCGCACTTGCAGAACTGCTGCCTATACCGCTTCCGGGTTTGATGTTTTTATAAATTTCTATTTCGAATCCAACATCGGGATTTGCAGCTTCCAGTAATGCCAAAGCCGAAACGCCGGCAACATTTTTTTCTGCTTCATAAGGTAAATCATAACCTTCAATTCTGGTAATGTGAATGCCTTTTTTACCGGTTGTTCTTACAACCATTTCGTCGCCAATGGTGTCGAGGCAAAAACCCAATACGTCAAATCCGCAGGAAACATTTGCGACAGTAGCAGGTGAGAAAATACGTAGTTCTTTCATGGTTATTCTTTATTTCCAATGCGTATAATATCGGCAAATAATCCGGAAGCGGTAACATCGGCACCGGCACCGGCACCTTTAATAATCAAGGGTTGTTCGGGATAACGCTGTGTATAAAACATCACAATATTGTCTTTTCCTTTTAAATTGTAAAACGGATGGTTTTCAGGAATTTCACGCAGACCTACTTTGGCTTTTCCGTTGGTGAATTCTGCAACATATTTTAGCTGGCAATTGTTTGCTTTTGCCGAAGCGTATAAACCTTGAAAGTAAGTTTCATCGGCAATTAAAGTTTTGAAAAAGTCATCAACCGAACTGCTTTCCAGATTATTTTTGGTTAAAAACGGTGTGTTTTCAATAGTTTCAAGGTTTAATTCTGTACCGCTTTCACGTGCCAGAATCAATATTTTTCGAGCGACATCAACACCGCTTAAATCAATTCTCGGGTCGGGCTCTGTATAACCTTCTGTTTTGGCTTGCTGTACCACATCGTGAAATTTTGTTGTATTGTCAAAATTATTGAACACAAAATTTAAACTTCCTGATAATACAGCCTGAATAGACGTGATTTTATCTCCGGAATTGATAAGATGATTTAAGGTATCAATAATAGGCAAACCTGCGCCAACATTGGTTTCAAACAAAAATGGCGCATTGTATTTTAACGACAGGCGTTTAAGGTTTTGATAGGATTTATAATCATTTGAACAGGCAATTTTATTGCAGGCAACCACGGCAATACTTTTTCTTAGATATTGTGCGTACAAATTGGCAACATCGGCATTGGCTGTGACATCTACAAAAATACTATTGCGTAGGTTGAGTTGGCAAACACGTTCAAAAAACTCTTGTAAATTGGCAGCTTCTCCCTGTTCTAAATCTGTTTTCCAGTCTTTTAAGGATAAGCCGTTATCATCAAAAATCATTTTTTTAGAATTGGATAAGCCTATGATTCGTAAGTTGATTTTCAGGTTGTCTTTTAAATGTTTTCGCTGTTGCTTTATTTGTTCTATGAGTTTTTCGCCTACATTACCAACACCGGTTACAAACACATTGAGTTGCTTGGTATTGCCTTCAAAAAATACTTCATGTAACGTGTTGAGTGCTTTTTTGACATCGTTTTGAGCAATGACTATCGAAATGTTTTTTTCTGATGCGCCTTGGGCAATGGCTCTTATATTAATGTTGTTTTTTCCTAATGCGCTGAACATTTTACCGCTTATCCCTTGATGGTTTTTCATGTTATCACCAATCAATGCTACGATAGAAAGGTTTCGTTCTACAATAAGCGGGTCGATTTTATGCAGCGAAATTTCGTTTTCAAACGAGGCGTCAATGGCTTGTTTGGCTGCATCGGCATCTTTTTCATCGATACCAAAACAAATGGAATGCTCCGATGACGCTTGGGTAATCAAAATGACATTGATTTTTTCTTGAGCCAATGTTTCAAACAAACGTTTTGAAAACCCCGGAATACCAACCATGCCATTGCCTTGAAGTGTTAGCAAAGCGATATCACTGATGTTGCTGATGCCCTTTGCAATGCTCGAATTTGCTGTTTCGGCGGTAATGATTGTACCGGCAGCATTGGGTTCAAATGTGTTTTTTATATGAATAGGAATGTTTAATGCCAAAGCAGGCTGTACCGTTGGCGGATACAGCACTTTTGCGCCAAAATGCGACAATTCCATAGCTTCCTGATACGACAGTTTTTCAATAGGGTAGGCTTGCTTAACCAACTTTGGATTAGCCGTAAACATACCACTTACATCGGTCCATATTTCTAATTGTTCTACATGTAATGCAGCGGCAACGATGGCAGCCGTAAAGTCCGAACCGCCACGACCTAATGTGGTGAATTCGCCTGTGTTTGATTTTGCTATAAATCCCGGAAGAATGGTAATTTTTTGCGAGCTATTATTAAAGTATTCAACAATATTGACATTTGTTATCACATAATTTACTTCGGCTTTTGTATATGCCGAATTGGTAATTACCAAATCCTGACTGTTTTTTTGAACAGCGTCAAGATGTCGGTTTTTGAGCGTTTCGGTAATGAGAAAAGAGGATAATAGCTCACCGAAACTCACCAATTTGTCGGATGTTTTTGGCGATAATTCGTTGATTAAATAAATACCGTCCAAGAGGCTTTTGAGTGCTTGTAATTTGGTTTCAAAATGTTCGGTAATAGTGTTGTTTGCATTAGGTATTAGTTGCAATAATATGTTTAAGTGAATAGATTTAATTTCTTTAAATTCAATTAAATAACTTTCATCTTTATTTTGAGCCAAAGCACCGGCTTTTAATAACTTGTCTGTAATACCACCAACGGCAGAAACTACGCAAATAATCCGGTCGTTTTTAGAATATGTCTCAAGTATGGAAGTAACTTTAGTTATGTTTTCTGCAGAGCCAACAGATGTTCCTCCAAATTTTAATACTTTCATGTTAATAACGGTTATTAGCTTTATTGATTTGTGATATCTGTCATTGACAGATATATGGTTTGCGAGGTAAAAATAGTGATTAACCCCAAAGGGTTGTAGTTGTCACAGAAAAAAAAGTGATACCTTCAAAAGTGATGAAGGTTGCATTTATAAAATTGCTGTTGTTTATTTGCTGCATTTATGTGACTAAAGATTTCAAATGTATTATTTTTACGGGAATTAAAAAATAAAATGCTCATTTTTAGAACCAAAAGTGCATTTACCTTTATAATGGCTGTAAAAATACCGAACATTCTATGAAAATATTTTCAAAAGAACAAATATATGAAGGCGATAAACTAACGGCCGAACGGCAAAATATCACATCTGAAGAATTGATGGAACGTGCCGGTATTCAGATTTTTAACTGGCTGCACGTCAGGATGCAGGGCGCACAAGCACCCATTCATGTGTTTTGTGGTATAGGAAATAATGGTGGCGACGGACTCGTTGTTGCCCGGCATTTACTGGAACACGGCTATAACATAACTACTTACATCGTAAATTACAGCACAACGCGCAGTAAAGATTTTTTAATCAATTATGACCGCATCAAGCAAACGTCAAAAGTGTGGCCAACGCTGCTGGATTCTAAATCTGAATTACCTGCAATCGGGCAGCAGGATATTATTATAGATGCCGTTTTCGGGATAGGGTTAAACAGACCTTGTAATGATTGGGTTAAAAATATCTTTCATCATTTTAAAAATTCAAGAGCTTTTACGCTCTCTATCGACATTCCGTCGGGATTGCAAACAGATGCCATCCCAAAAGATGTGAACGATGTGGTATGGGCAAATTACACCTTGAGTTTTCAATCACCAAAACTCGTATTCTTTTTGCCAGACACGGCAAAATATACACTGCAATGGGAAGTTCTTGATATAGGCATTGATCCCGAATTTTTATACACTACAGATACCGAAATTGAACTTATAGGTAAATATGAAATGCTGCCGGTATATATAGGCAGAGAAAAATTTTCACACAAAGGCTCGTTTGGACATTGTTTGATTGTAGGCGGAAGTTACGGTAAAATAGGCGCGGCTATATTGGCGAGTAAGGCCGCATTAATTTCCGGTGCGGGATTGGTTTCTGCATTTGTACCTAAATGTGGTTATATACCTGTGCAAACGGCATTTCCGGAAGCGATGGTAATTACAGATACAGATGAGCATATCATAACAGGTATTAAAGTAGATTTTAAGCCATCATCTATAGGAATAGGCGTAGGTTTGGGGTGTGACGACAAAACCATTACAGCATTTGAAACATTTTTAAAACATAATACATCGCCATTAGTCATAGATGCCGATGGCGTTAATATTCTTTCAAAAAAGAAAGCACTTTTGAAACTTTTACCAGAACAAACCATTATCACGCCACATCCCAAAGAACTTGAACGCTTAATAGGGAAGTGGGCAGACGATTTTGAAAAACTTGATAAGGTTAAAACCTTTGCCAAAATACATGATATGATTGTGGTTATAAAGGGAGCTAATACCATAACTGTTTATGATAATCATTTGTATGTAAATTCTACAGGAAATCCGGGATTGGCAACAGCAGGAACAGGCGATGTTTTGACAGGTATCATTACCGGATTACTGTCACAAGGCTATGAACCGCTTTCGGCAACGCTTTTTGGCATTTATCTGCACGGAAAATCGGCAGATATAGCCGTTGAAGATTTTGGGTATCAAAGTTTGCTGGCAAGCCATGTAATTGAATATCTTGGGAAAGCTTATATAGATTTGTTTAAGCAAGCCGAAGAACCGCAATACGATGAGGATGCAGAAAATGAATAAAAAACACCTAATTATGACAAAACATCTATTAATAGCTGTTTTTTTCTTTTTAGGAACAGCTTTACTGTTCTCACAGCAAACCGATGCCGAAAAAGACCTGCTTAAAAGAGTTAATGAAAACTATAGTACCTTTTTTACAGACCTTGAAAAATCTTTTTTGGAAGCCCAAAGCATTGAAAAAGAAGCCCTAAAGATAAACGCGAAAGCACAGGAATTAGATGCAATAAATATGCAATGTTACTACTACGGAGCCATCAAAGATTTTGAGAAAATGCTAACAACCGGACAGGCATTATACCAAAAAGCAGGAAGATACAAAATGCCTCTTTTTCAGGTTAGAGCAAAAAAACACACTTTTGAAGCCTATATTTTTACGGGATTGCCCGATAAAGCATTTCAGGAACTGGAACAGGGAAGCAAAATCATCAGCACATTGGACGAAAACGACCCTGTTGTTATCAATGAAAAAAAAGGACTGCTTAGTTATTATGCCAATTATTACTGGAGTCAGGGTGATATAGAAAATCAGCTTAAATATGCTCTTTTGGCAGGAGAGCAAAAAAAAAAGATACCCGACGAAAAACGAAGAGAACACAGATTGTCGTTTTATTACTCAAATATCGGGTCAATTTATGCTGACTTAAATCAAATGGATTCGGCAAAGGTGTATGCCGAATTATCCAATGCAAAAGACAAAGGATATAACCGAAATGATGTCCATGCCCTAAACCTCTGGACTTTGGGCAAAGTGGCAGAACACGAAAAAGACTATCAAAAAGCACTTTCGTATTTTAAAAATGCAGAAAAAACAGAAGGCTATAAAAATCACGCAAATCGTGAGCTTATCTATAACGACATTATTAATTCGTACCAACAGTTGCAACAGGAAGATTCGGTAAAAATTTATCAGATAAAGAGAGATTCCTTAAAGCTGGCGGTTTCCGAAAATCAAAAAAAATCGCTGACCACCCTGTTAAACGAGAAAGAAGAAAACAACCCCGTTTATCTGTATGTGCTTGCAGGTTTTCTGGGCATAATGGCAGTTGTTACGTTTTTTGTTGTCCGAAAAAACAGGATGCTTTCCCTACAGGAAAAAGCAAGCAAGGAATATCTGAATAAAATATCCGAAAACCCGAACGGGGAAGATTATTCCCGATTGCTGAAAGCACTCAAAGAAAAAGACCCTGCTTTTATGTTCTATTTTGAGGAAACTTTTCCCGATTTTTCTTCAAAGCTTTTGCAAATCAACCCGAAAATGTCGGATTACGACATAGAATTTTGTGCCTTGCTAAAGATAAAAATTTCCACAAAAGACATTGCACGGTATAAATTTATCGAACCTGCAACCGTACGGAATAAAAAATACCTTATCAAAAAAAAGCTCAATATCCCCAATGATGTTGATATTTACCAATGGCTTGACGGTTTTTGAGAGTTTAAATGACTTCAATATACATTTTCACAGGCTCTTAGTTTATCGACTCATATTTCAGACAGAAAATGAGTAATTTTGCAACGTGTCAGAATCACAATCCTGTTGGATAATTGCCAACGCGTTTTGTATTCAGGAAAATAAAAATATGAGTAACGCAAAAATATCCATACGTTTTTTTAACGACCGCGAAGTGCGGGCCGTTTGGGACGAAGCAAACGCCAAATGGTGGTTTAATGTTATTGACGTAGTCTCTATTTTAAACGAACAGGACGACTATACAAAAGCAAATAATTATTGGCGTTGGCTAAAACGAAAACTAAAATCAGAAAACAATCAACTTGTGAGTGCTACTCACGGTTTCAAATTTGTTGCCTCAGACGGGAAAAAACGATTGTCAGACACGCTTGACAGTATGGGAGTTATCGAATTGGCGAAGAACTTTCCTAACACCAATGCAATGAAATTTTTGGATTGGTTTTTATACAGCGACACCAGCCTTGACGGACAAAGCAAGAAAAAAGCATACACACTCTTTGAAAGCAATTTGATTAACGAATTTGAAGCAGGCACAGCCAAAGGTTTGCAACAAATTCACGCTTATTTGTTTGGCGGTTTGTATGATTTTGCGGGACAAATCAGACAAAAAAACATTTCAAAAGGCGGTTTTCA
>CAYVUB010000026.1:0-34359 GCA_964454675.1 uncultured Flavobacteriaceae bacterium
GGACAAGTTTTTGATATAAATCGAGCTTATGGGCTTCTTCAAAAAGAGCTTCAAAAGTGGTAAGTTGATTCATTGAAGCTTTTTAAACATTTCTATTCATCAATTGCTCACCAAACTGTCTTAAAACTTCCTTTTTATCTTCAGAAATTTGTAATTGTCCCAATACTGAAAAGGCTTTGTTGGTATAGTTTTTAATTTCTGTTTTGGTTGCTTCTGCTGCGCCACTGGAGATAAATAGGTCTTTGACAGTGCCTATTTTATCAGTAGTATCGGTTGGATTAATACCAAACAAATGCTGCAATTGTTGTTGCTCATCAACATCAGAAAACTCAAGTGTTTTTAAGTACAAATAGGTTTTTTTATTTTCAATAATATCGCCACCCACTTGCTTCCCAAACGTTTCTGGGTCGCCAAATGCATCCAGATAATCATCTTGCAACTGGAACGCAATGCCCAAATTTTTACCAAAATTGTAAATATGCTGTTGGTCATCCGCGGAAGCGTTGGCAACAATAGCACCCATTTGCATAGCCGCGCCAACCAAAACGGCGGTTTTGTATTCAATCATTTTCAAATACTCAGCAATGGTCACATCATCCCTATTCTCAAAATCCATATCGTATTGTTGACCTTCGCACACTTCTAAAGCGGTTTTGCTGAAGAGTTTTGCCAATTGCTGAAAGATTTCGGCATCATAGGTTTCAAACAATTGATACGCCATAATCAACATCGCATCACCCGACAAAATACCTGTGTTGATATCCCATTTTTCGTGCACTGTTGGTTGGCCTCTTCGCAAAGGCGCATCATCCATAATATCATCGTGAATCAATGAGAAATTATGAAACACTTCCACGCTTAACGCAGCATTTAAAGCATTTTTATAATCGCCATTAAAAATATCGGTAGCCATTAAAGTCAACACAGGACGAAGTCTTTTTCCACCCAATGACAATATGTATGTAACAGGCTCGTATAAACTTTGAGGTTCTTTGGTTTTGTCAAGTGTGTTTAAATACTCTGAGACGAAAGATTGGTATTGAGCAATGGTATGCATGGATAGATGGTTGTTTTGTCGGTTTTGCAAAAATAGGATAATTACGTTTCTGGCACGATAAAGTAAGACTGCTTTTTTGGTCAAATGTTAAAAAAAGCAAAAAAAACGAAAAGAGATTTTGACATTACAAAAATCATCTTACTTTTGCACTTGACAATTTTGTCAAACATAAAAGTTAAACAACTATGTCAATACAAAAAAAGGAAGATGTAACTTATGAGTTAATTGTCAATACGGCTAAAAAACTTTTCTTTAAAGAAGGGAAGTTCAATGCGACAACTCAGGAGATAGCAGATGCGGCAGGAGTAAACAGAACACTTATCAATTATTATTTCCGTTCCAGAGATGCTCTTTTTGAGTTGATTCTGAAAGAAGCCAAAGAGGAAGAAGCCAAAAGAAAGGAAATGATTATTGATTCCGATTTGCCTGTAAGGGAAAAATTGGAACAGTTTATCGATTATTTTTTTCAGCAGGCAAAAGAATATCCCCACAGGGAAGTTTATATGGTTACTCAGATGAGCAGGGAAGAGCTTTGTGCTTATAAAGACAATAAATATATAAAACGGATAACCGATAAGTTTTTTGTGGAGCTTGAACGTGAAATGGAACTCGGGAATATCCAAAAAATGGAACCGCTTCAGTTTTTGCTGAATTTTGTTTCGATGCTTATTTTCCCTGTTTGTATGCGGCCGCTTCTTCAGCAAGGATTTGAATTAAACAATGAAGAATACGAAAAAGTGCTGGCAGGTCGAAAAGAGGTAATACTGAAAACAATATTTAAAAATTAAACTAAAATCAAACCCCAATTATATAATTTTATGAAAAACCATTTATACAGACATAAAACACTTTTTATAAGTGCCTTTGCCTTGCTTTTTGCCGGTTTTTTAATGAATGCACAAGAAAGGCTTTCACTAAAAGACGCTATCAATTATGCTTTGGAAAATAAAGCCGATGCCAAAAAAGCCAGGCTGAGTGTAGAAAACAGCGAACATCAAATAGCAGAAGTCCGCTCAAGGGCTTTACCGCAAATCAACGCAACCGGAAACCTGATGTATAATGCTATTTTGCAGGAAATGGCAATGCCCGGAGAAATTGTAGGTATGCCGGGACAAACACTTCTTGTGGCTTTTGGACAAAAGTGGACAGCCATTGGCGGTGTGTCACTTACCCAAAATTTGTTTGATTACTCGGTGTTTACCGGATTAAAAGCCGCAAAAACCACCCGTGAGTTTTATCAGGTAAATGAGCAGCTTACACAGGAGCAGGTTATTGAAGCCGTGGCAAAAAGCTATTACCAGTATTTTATTACCAGACAAAAATTACAAACCGTTGAACAAACCCTTGACAATACAGTAAAAGTTCAAAATTCCGTACAAGGGCTTTTTGATAACGGTCTTGCCAAAAAAGTAGATTTGGACAGGATTAAAGTTACGGTTGTCAATCTGAATTCAACTAAAAAACAACTTGAAAATGCTGTAAAACTTCAGGAAAATTCCTTGAAATTCCTTATTGGGATGCAAATTGATAATCCTGTCATATTGGAAGAAGAAACGATTGAAGTGGTACCGGTTTTGCTTGATACGCCTGATGTAAAACAGCTTACGCAGTATCAACTTTTGGAAACACAAAAGAAATTGTTAGAGTATAACAAAGAATCTTTTGTTGCCGGTTACTATCCAACACTTTCATTATACGGAAATTACAATTATCAGGGACTTGGAGACACACTTCCGTTTGGAAAAACACCTGCCGACGGTGTGTACTGGACAGATTATGCATCCATAGGCTTAAATCTTAACATCCCTATTTTTACCGGATTTTCAACACGTTCAAAAGTACGTCAGGCACAAAACCAGCTTGATGTTCTTGAAGCCGATATGAAAGAAGCCGAACTCGCTTTGAATTTTTCATTTGAAAATGCCAAAACACAAATCAGCAACAGCATTATCACTATCGAAAGTCAAAGAGAAAACGTAACGCTGGCACAGGAAGTTTTAGATAATACCCAAAATAATTATATCAACGGGTTAGCATCATTAACAGATTTGCTTGAAGCAGAAAATGCGCTTGCCGATGCCAAAAACAACTATTCAAATGCTTTGTTAGAATATAAAGTAGCAGAAATAGAATTAATCAAATCAAAAGGAGAATTAAACTCACTTAAATAACCTTCACCATAACAATAATATAAAATGAGAAAGATAATATACACAGTAATAGTAATAGCTCTGGTGGTTTTGGCAGGATTCAAGCTAATGAGCAACAAACAAAAACAAGAAGAGGAAACAGCTATTGTAGCGCAAAAAAACACATCGGTAGCGGTGCGTGTGGATACTGTTAAAACTGAAATTGTTAACACAGATTACAGAGCCAATGGTAATTTTATTCCGCTTCAGGATTTAAAGTTGTCTTCTGAAAGAGGCGGACAAGTTGTAAGAGTTTTGGCTCAGGAAGGTGCCAAAGTAAGCGTAGGACAAACACTTGCGGTTATCAAAGCCGATTTACAATCGGTAGAGCTGCAAAATGCCGAAGCTACTTATCTTACAGCCGAAAAAGATGCCGAGCGTTTTGAAAGTGCTTATAAAACAGGTGGTGTTACGCAACAGCAGTTAGACCAGATAAGATTGCAGCTGCAATCTGCCAAAGCAAGATTCAACCAGGCAAAAATCAATCTTGGCGATACCTATGTTAAGGCAACCATCAACGGTGTCATCAACAAAAAACACGTCGAACCCGGAACGGTTGTAGGTCCGGGTGCACCTTTGTTTGATATTGTTAACGTATCAAAACTGAAACTTAAAGTTAACGCCTCAGAAAATCAGGTGGCAGCCATCAAAACAGGTAATGAAGTGATTATAAAAGCCAGCGTATATCCTGATAAAGAATTTAAAGGAAAGGTCATATTTATAGCTGCCATGGCAGACGAATCGCTTAATTTTCCCGTAGAAGTAGAAGTATTAAACAATAATGACGATTTAAGAGCCGGAATGTATGGCTCGGTGATTTTCTCTTCAAAAGAAGAAAGTAAAACACCCGTTACTACCATTCCAAGAAATGCTTTTGTGGGTAGTGTGAGCAACAACGAAGTATTTGTGGCATCAGATGGTGTTGCCCGTTTAACAAAAATTGTTTCCGGCAGAAACTTCGGAGATAAAGTAGAAGTGCTTGAAGGGTTAAAAACCGGAGATATTGTTATCACAAGCGGTATCATCAACCTTGAAGACGGAGCCAAAATTAGTATTGTAAAATAAAGTTTCAAGTTTCAGGTTTCAAGTTGCAAACTTTTGAACTTGAAACCTGAAACCCTGAAACCTGAAACAAAAAATATATGAAATTAGCAGAAATATCAATCAAACGTCCTACCATAATAGTCGTGTTGTTCACGATTCTTACTCTTGGCGGACTATTTTCATACACTCAGTTGGGCTATGAACTTGTTCCCAAGTTTGAATCCAACATAATTACAATTTCTACGGTATATCCGGGAGCTTCACCTTCAGAGATTGAAAATACCGTAACCAAAAAAATCGAAGATGCGATTTCGTCACTTGAGAACATCAAGAAAATCGATTCAAAATCATTTGAAAGTGTTTCGGTGGTAATGATTCAGCTCAACGCAGGTTCCAATGCCGATTATGCTTTAAATGATGCCCAGCGAAAAGTGAACGCCGTTCTTGCAGATTTACCCGATGATGCCGACCCGCCGTCATTAGTTAAATTCTCTCTTGATGATTTGCCTATTATGACCATTGCTGCTACAGCGCAAATGGACGAAGTGGCTTTTTATGACCTGTTGGACAAAAAAATCCAGCCGATACTTTCCCGTGTTCCCGGAGTGGCACAGGTAAATCTTATAGGTGGTGAAGAGCGTGAAATACAGATAAACATCAACCAGAACAAACTGGAAGGATTCGGGTTGTCAATTCCCGAGATACGACAAGCCGTGATGGCTTCAAACCTTGACTTTCCTACAGGAAACGTTAAGACGAGAGAAAACACAACCTTGATTCGTCTTGCCGGAAAATATAAAGATGTACAGGAACTTCAAAATCTTATCATTAAAGAAGAAAACGGTATTCAGATTCGATTGAGCGATGTTGCAGAAGTAATGGATACTCAAAAAGACGTTGAGAAACTTGCCCGAAGCAATCAGGAAAGCGCCATATTACTTCAAATATTAAAACAAACCGATGCCAATGCGGTAGCGGTAAGTGAGCAGGTACAAAAAGTAGTAAAATCGATAGAGCAAGATTATAAAGTAAATGAGGTAAAACTGAATATTGCCGATGATACCACCCAGTTTACTTTGGTTGCGGCAAACAACGTAATGTTCGATTTGTTCCTGGCAATTTTTCTTGTGGCAGCCGTAATGTTGTTGTTCCTTCACAGTATAAGAAATGCGCTTATTGTAATGATAACCATTCCGGCATCGCTTATTGCAACCTTTATCGGGATTTACTTTATGGGCTATACCCTGAACCTTATGAGTTTGGTGGCACTTTCGCTCGTTGTAGGTATTCTTGTGGACGATGCCATTGTGGTTCTCGAAAATATTCACCGCCACATGGAAATGGGCAAAAACAGAGTTCGCGCATCTTATGACGGTGCCAAAGAAATCGGGTTTACCGTATTTGCCATTACACTTGTAATTATTGTGGTGTTTTTCCCTATTACTTTGAGTAACGATTTGGTGTCAAACATCATCAAGCAATTTGCGGTTACGGTAATGATTGCTACTGCCTTTTCATATTTAGCGTCATTTACATTGGTTCCTTGGTTGTCATCGAGATTCGGGAAATTAGAGCACATTACCAATAAAAACCTGTTTGGAAGAATTATTCTTTGGTTTGAAGGACGTATTGAAGCCTTTACGCATTGGGTTTCGGGAATCTTGGAATGGGCATTAAAAAGCTGGAAAACTAAATTGGCAACACTTTTAATAGCCGTATTTTTATTTATTGGTTCATTCAGTCTGGTAGTAGCAGGATTTGTAGGCGGCGAGTTTTTCCCTAAGATTGACAGAGGCGAATTTTTGGTTCAAATAGAGATTCCTAAAGACGCATCTATAGAACAAACCAATTTTATCACTCAAAAAGCCGAAAAATATTTAAACGAAAAACCCGAAATCATAAATCTTATTACAAAAGTTGGAGAAACAAGCTCGGGATTTTTAGGAACTCAGGCTACGGCATACAAATCGGAAATAAGCGTCAGGCTGGTTGATAAAGACCTAAGAGCCGATAACACCTTTATTTATGCTGCCAAATTAAAACGTGAGATGGAAACGTATCTGGTTGATGCAGAAGTAACCATTGTTCCTGTCGGGTTATTTGGAGCAGATGATGCGCCGCTGCAGCTTGTTGTAACCGGTTCAGACCTTGAAAGTGCTATGGAATTTGCCAAAAAAGCGGAAGCCGAATTGCGTAAAATTTCAGGAACTTCAGAAGTTGAACTTTCGGTAGAAGACGGAAATCCTGAAATTACCGTTCAGGTGGACAGAGACAAAATGTCCCGTCTGGGATTGGATTTATCAACCGTTGGTATCACGATGCAAACAGCGTTTAGCGGTAATACCGATGCAAAATTCAGAGCCGGAGAATATGAATATGACATCAATATACGCTATGACGAGTTTAACCGTTCAAACATTAACGATGTAAACAGCTTGATTTTTATCAATAAAGACAAACAAAAAATACGTCTTGACCAGTTTGCCGATGTTAACCAAGGTTCGGGGCCAAGCGTTTTGGAACGTAGAGATAAAAGTCCGTCGGTTACGGTGCGTTCACAAGTTGTAGGTCGCCCGAGTGGTGACATTGCAACCGAATGGGAAGCCGCATTTTCGCAACTTGAAAGACCTACGGGCGTAAGTTATGTTTGGGGCGGTGATATGGAAATGCAAGGCGAAGGTTTTGGAACTTTAGGAATTGCACTTCTTGCTGCTATCATCCTGGTTTATTTGGTAATGGTGGCGTTGTACAACAGTTATGTGCATCCGTTTGTGGTATTGTTTTCAATTCCGCTGGCACTCATCGGGGTATTGATTACGTTGGCACTTACCGGTAATACACTCAATATATTTACCATTTTGGGGATGATTATGCTTATCGGGCTTGTGGCAAAAAATGCGATTCTTCTGGTTGACTTCACCAATCACCGAAGAGAAGCCGGCGAAACCACTTACAAAGCATTGATACAGGCAAACCACGCAAGGCTGCGTCCTATTTTGATGACCACAATCGCGATGGTATTTGGGATGATCCCTATTGCGATTGCCAAAGGTGCCGCTGCCGAAATGAACAACGGATTGGCTTGGGTAATTATCGGCGGATTGATTTCGTCATTATTCCTTACGTTGGTTATTGTACCGGTGGTATATTCTGTATTTGACGGCATTACCAGAAGACTTTCGGGCAGAAGACAACAAACGGATTATGCAGCCGAAATAGTTGCCGATTATGACCATAAAGAATTAAGTGACGACGGTTTTACACCGAAGCATCACGTAGAATAAATAACAACCTATTGCCCTTAAGGTTGTCTGATTAATAGCGTGAAAGCCTCTGTAAATTTTGCAGAGGCTTTTTAGTTGTTTATGCTTCAACTTCCTTAAATTTGCAACCTCATACGCCAAAAACGGTGTATAAACTTTTCAAGATATGTATAGAAGTCATAATTGTGGTGAGTTAAGAGCATCACATATCAATAACGAAGTTACACTTGCCGGTTGGGTGCAGAAAGTACGCAACAAAGGTTTTATGGTTTGGGTCGATTTGCGTGACCGTTATGGCATTACGCAGCTTATTTTTGATGCAGAGCGTACACCAAAAGCTATGATGGAACAAGCTGAAAAATTGGGTCGTGAGTTTGTCATTCAAGTGAAAGGTTCGGTCATTGAGCGTGATTCAAAAAATCCTAATATACCTACCGGTGATATAGAAATTTTAGTATCTCAATTGACTGTCTTAAACTCAGCATTATTGCCGCCGTTTACGATTGAAGATGATACCGATGGTGGCGAAGAATTGCGTATGAAATACCGCTATTTGGACATACGCAGAAACCCTGTAAAAAACAGTTTGATATTCCGCCATAAAGTAGCACAGGAAGTCCGAAAATATTTATCAAATCAGGATTTTATCGAAGTTGAAACACCGTATTTAATCAAGTCAACACCTGAGGGTGCACGTGATTTTGTGGTGCCAAGCCGAATGAATGCCGGACAATTTTATGCCTTACCACAATCGCCGCAAACCTTCAAACAACTATTGATGGTTGGCGGTATGGATAAGTATTTTCAAATTGTAAAATGTTTTAGAGATGAAGATTTACGTGCCGATCGCCAGCCCGAGTTTACACAAATAGACTGCGAAATGGCATTTGTGGAGCAAGAAGATATCTTGAATGTGTTTGAAGGTTTGACACGTCATTTACTGAAAGAAGTTAATGGTGTTGAAATTGACGCTTTCCCAAGAATGACCTATGATGAAGCGATGCAAAGGTATGGTAATGACAAGCCCGACATCCGTTTCGGGATGGAGTTTTGCCCCTTAATCCCCAAAGGAGAAGCGTTTGGTTTCGGGGTTTTTGATGATGCCGAATTAGTGGTCGGAATCACCGCTGAAGGTTGCGCCGAATACACCCGAAAACAGATAGACGAATTAATTGAATGGGTAAAACGCCCGCAAATTGGGGCCACCGGACTTGTTTGGATAAAATTCAATACCGATGGTACACTGTCATCATCTGTAAATAAATTTTTTGATGAAGAAACACTTCGCCATTTTGCAAGTCAAATGAATGCCAAAGCTGGTGATTTGATGTTGATAATGGCCGGAGCAACCAATAAGGTTAGAGGACAGTTGAGCGCACTTCGTATGGAGCTGGCAACACGCCTTGGTTTGCGCAACCCAAAAGAGTTTGCACCACTTTGGGTTATCGACTTCCCGTTATTGGAATGGGATGAAGACACCCAAAGGTACCACGCTATGCACCATCCGTTTACATCGCCAAAACCCGGACAAATAGAACTATTGGCAACAAATCCCGGCGATGTGAAAGCCAATGCCTACGATTTGGTACTCAACGGAAATGAAATAGGCGGTGGTTCTATCCGTATTCACGATAAAAATACACAAGCTTTGATGTTTGATTATTTAGGTTTTACACCGGAAGAAGCCAAAGCCCAATTCGGGTTTTTGATGGATGCTTTTCAATATGGTGCGCCACCACACGGTGGTTTGGCATTTGGATTGGACAGATTGGTTGCCATTCTCGGCGGTCAGGAAACTATCAGGGATTTTATTGCCTTCCCTAAAAACAATTCCGGACGCGACGTGATGATTGATGCTCCTGCACCAATTGATATCGGACAACTGGAAGAACTGAGCTTAAAGCTTCATTTGAAATCTTAAAAATAAATCATGTCCCGAAAATCTCGGGACATTTTTTTGTAGTTTTAGAATATCTTTAATCATTGTATAATCATTTAAAAAAACAAAGACAGTTCTTTTATTTTACCATTTAGAAATTAAGAAAATTAAGGCATTCATTAAGTCTTTCTTAATGTTGCTTAATACCTTATGGTTTTTTACAAATGTAGTGAGCAAAAGACATTTAATCTATGGCAAAAGCAACATTTTTAAGACGCTTGTTCATTTTGAGATACAAATACATATCTCAAAAAAACTTCGTTTATATATTAAGTTTGTTGATAGGTTTATTGGCAGGATTGGTTTCTGTTGCCATAAAAAACATCACGTTTTCAATACAATGGTTGCTGGAAAAAGTTGTTGTGCTTTCAGAAAGTAAACTGTATTTCATATTGCCTGTTATTGGTTTGGGTATTGTTTATTGGCTGTTCAAACGATTTTCCCAAACATCTGGTACATTCAGGATTACGGCAGTTTTATTTTCGCTGTCAAAGAAAAACGGTATTCTCAGCCGTGATTCCATATACTGGCCGTTAATTGCAGCACCCGTAACTGCGGGTTTTGGTGGCTCGGTAGGGCTTTTGGCACCGGCAATAGTCTCGGCATCAGCATTGAGTTCGCATATTTCAAAGATTTTCCATTTAGACAGAAAAACTCGCAGCTTGCTCATTGGATGCGCTGCTGCAGGTGCTATTGCCTCTATTTTTAAGTCGCCTATTGCCGCCATTATTTTTGCAATTGAAGTCTTTAGTCTGGATTTGACATTTGCATCATTACTACCGTTGCTTATGGCGTCGGTATCATCGGTGTTGACATCGTATTTTTTTCTTGGTGACAGTGTTATTTTTGATTTTAAAGTGTCTGATAAATTTGTAACGAGCGACACACCTTTTTATATCTTGCTCGGAATAGGTACAGCGGTTGGCTCCATTTATTTTTCTAAGATTTATTTTGGCATCTTATCCTTTTTTAACCGTTTTAAAACCAGCCGGCAAAAGCTTATTTTTGGTGGTTTGGCAATAGGGATTATGCTGTATTTTATTCCGCCGTTATATGGCGAAGGCTTTGGTTTTATTAATGATTTGCTTCAGGGAAACACAAGCGGAGCTTTGGGAAAAACGCCTTTTGATGCGTATATCGACAATATTTGGGTTGTGGTGGTTTTACTAATAGGAATAACGGTTTTTAAAGCAATTGCCATGACCACAACGTTTGCGGCAGGCGGTGTTGGCGGTATTATTATTCCGGCACTGGTTACAGGAAGTGCTTTGGGAAATGCCGTGGCAAAAGTGATTAATAATCTGGGTTTTAATTATCAGGTTTCTGAAGCAAATTTTACACTTGTTGGTATGGCAGGATTAGTTGCCGGTGTGCTTCATGCGCCATTAACAGCCATATTTTTAATTGCCGAAATTTCCGGTGGATACGAGCTTTTTGTGCCGCTGATGATTACGGTATCAATATCTTTTCTTATTACTAAAAACGCTGTAGAATACAATATTTTTTCAAAGGAACTGGCAGAAAAGGGCGAATTATTGACGCATGACAAAGACCAGAGTGTGTTGACGCTTATGACTCTGGATAGTGTAATTGAAAAAGATTTTATAAGCTTACATCCCGAAATGTCACTGGGCGATATGCTGCATAACGGCGTGGCAAAGTCCGGCAGAAACCTGTTTCCGGTAGTTAATGACCGGCAGCAGTTAATGGGTATTGTGCTGCTTGACCATATACGGGATGTGATGTTTGACCAATCACTTTACGAATCGACAACCGTGGAAACTTTTATGCAATTGCCTCCGGATTATATTCATTATGAAGCGGATTCTATGAAAATGGTCATGAAAAAATTTCAGGCTACCGGAGCGTGGAATTTGCCGGTTATCAAAGATGAAAAATATTACGGGTTTGTGTCAAAATCAAAAATGCTTACCGCATACCGGCGAGAATTAATCAACTTTACAACGTAAAACATTAATTCAAATTCCTTTTTTGAATAAAAAAGCGTTTTAATAATTCTGAACATTCATGTTCCATAACACCGCCAACCATCACGGTTTTTGGGTGTAATGTGGTTTTTAAGGCAATGCATCCGCGGGCTTCGTCTCTGGCTCCATACACAATTTTTGAAATCTGGCTCCAGTATAAAGCACCGGCGCACATCTGGCAAGGCTCTAAGGTTACATACAGCGTGCAGTTATGAAGATATTTCCCACCGATAAAATTTGAAGCGGCAGTAATTGCCTGCATTTCGGCATGGGCAGTTACGTCTGTTAAAAGTTCGGTCAGGTTGTGAGCTCTGGCAATAATGCGGTTGTCAATAACAATCAAAGCACCCACAGGAATTTCCCCTTTTTCAAAAGCTGTTTCGGCTTCTTGCAATGCCTTTTTCATAAAATAACTATCGTCAAAAGGGTTTTCCATCGTCAGAAAATTAAAATAATTCAAATTCAAAAATACAATTTCAAAACGTACATTTGTACTTGATGAACAAATTATTGAACCATATCAATTCTCCTTCCGATTTAAAACAGTTAAATCAGGATGATTTACAGCAGCTTGCTAAAGAATTGCGGGATTTTATCATTCATATTGTAGCGACCAAAGAAGGTCATCTTGGCGCAAGCCTTGGTGTTGTTGAGTTGACGATTGCATTGCATTATGTGTTCAACACACCTTATGACTTGCTGGTTTGGGATGTTGGTCATCAGGCTTACGGGCATAAAATTCTTACCGGAAGAAAATCCATATTTCATACCAACAGGCAACTTAAAGGCATAAGCGGATTCCCGAAACGCAGTGAAAGTGTGTATGATGCTTTTGGAGTGGGACATTCGTCCACATCAATTTCGGCAGCTTTAGGAATGGCTGTTGCATCACAGTTAAAAGGTAACCATGACAAACAGCATATTGCAGTTATTGGCGATGCTTCGATTGCAAGCGGTATGGCGTTTGAAGGCTTGAATCATGCAGGAGTTACCGATGCCAATTTGCTGGTAATTTTAAATGATAATGCTATTGGTATTGACCCAAGTGTTGGCGCTTTAAAACATTATTTAACCAATGTTAAAAAAGGAATAGACAATCAGGACAACATATTTGAGGCTTTAAATTTCAACTATTCAGGACCCGTTGATGGCCATGATTTGAAGCTTTTGGTATCGGAATTGGAACGTTTAAAGTTGGTAAAAGGACCAAAAATTTTGCATGTTATCACCACAAAAGGAAAAGGGTTACGCCAAGCCGAAGAAAATCAGGTTGCGTATCACGCACCGGGAAAATTTGATGCGGTAACAGGCGAATTGGCAACAAAAGCAACAGAAGAACAGCCACCAAAATTTCAGGATGTTTTTGGGTTGACACTGGTGGAACTGGCGCAACAAAACCTGAAAATCATTGGAATTACGCCGGCAATGCCAAGCGGATGCTCCATGAAGTTTATGATGG
The DNA here is from genome assembly GCA_964454675.1 of uncultured Flavobacteriaceae bacterium. Lineage (GTDB taxonomy): Bacteria > Bacteroidota > Bacteroidia > Flavobacteriales > Flavobacteriaceae > CAYVUB01. The sequence goes on from CAYVUB010000026.1 coordinate 12,940, forward strand.
AAGCATTTCCCGGCAGAGCTTTTGATGTAGGCATTGCAGAACAGCATGCAGTAACGCTGGCAGCAGGAATGACAACGCAGGGAATGACAGTGTTTTGTAATGTGTATTCTACTTTTTTGCAGCGTGCTTATGACCAGGTAATTCATGATGTGGCGTTACAGAATTTGCCTGTTATTTTTTGTTTGGACAGAGCCGGACTGGTTGGTGAAGATGGCGCAACGCATCACGGTGTGTTTGATTTGGCGTATTTAAGATGCGTTCCTAACCTTATCATTTTTGCACCGCGTAATGAGATTGAACTACGTAATATGATGTTTACGGCTCAAAAAGGATTATCGAGCCCTATTGCTATTAGGTATCCGAGAGGCAAAGGTCATATTACCGGTTGGCAGCAGCCGTTTGAAATGATTGAAACAGGCAGAGGCACTCAGCTTAAAAAAGGAACACGTATAGCGGTTTTAACTATTGGAACAATGGCTTATAACGTGGCTGAAGCTATTGAAAAATGCTCTAAGCCCGGTGCTGTGTCACATTATGATATGCGTTTTGTAAAGCCGCTTGATGCACCACTGCTTCATGATATATTTTCTACGTATGATTGTATTATTACGGTTGAAGACGGTGTTAAAACCGGTGGTTTTGGAAGTGCTGTTTTAGAATTTGCAGCAGAAAACAATTACCGGAAAAGAGTGAAAATTTTAGGAATCCCCGATACTTTTATTGAGCATGGAACACTACGGGAACTTCAACATCTGTCGGGATTGGATGTTGAAAGTATTTGCAACAGCATTAATGAACATCTGCTATTGGTCGGTAACAGCTAAGTCAGGTTGTTGTTCTGTTTGGTACGTGTTAACAGTATCCTGATGTTCTGTGTTTTTGCTGTTTGAAATATCATCAATTACCAGTAAACAAGCTATTGTCACAAAAAAAACCACAATAGCTCCAAGGATATTTTTTTTCATAAGAAAGCGGTTCAGCAAAAAGTTTGAGTCAAATGTAATTTAAAATTCGATAAAAAGCAAATTTTTACGATAAAAAGTAAATTATAACGAATCCCCTTTCAGTTTTTTGTAAGTTAACATCGCATTGCTATCGGATAATTTGGCAACATGATTGCATATTCTTAACAGATTATCATATAAATTTTCAGAGTCTGTATTTAGTGTTTTTGGCAGTATGCTAAGAATCAGCATATCGTAATTTGACAATTCGCCTTTGTGTTTGTTGTATATGGCTCGTACAAATACGGTTAAGAGTTCATTAATGATTGCAAACCCTGCAATTTCTTTGTCCAGAACGTCTTTTGACCGGTATATTTTTTCGACACTTACCTTAATAATGTCTTTAATCTGTGCCTGATATTTACTTACATCGAGTAATGCTTTTGAAAATTCGCCTTTAAGTATGGTTTCTTCGTGGGTTATAAACAGGTTTGCGGCTTCATCAATAAGTGTATTGATTGCCAAGGCCCGCAGGTAGCTTATTCTGTCTTCGGTATTTGTAAGCGTATTGTAATTTGCTGTATTGATAGAATCTCTTACAAGATTGATGAGGTATTCGAGCGCATAATCTTCAGAAATCAAATTAAGGTTGATACCGTCTTCAAAGTCTATAATGGTATAGCAAATATCATCGGCGGCTTCGACCAAGTATGCCAGCGGATGTCTTGAAAAACTTATATCGTCAGGATTACCTCTTTTTATAAGTCCCAGCTCGCGGGCAATATCCATAAAAGCTTCTTTTTCACTTTGAAAAAAGCCGTATTTTTTATCGGCAATATGTGTTGTCGGTTTTTGAGGCAGGGATTCTTTCGGGTATTTCATAAATGCACCAAGAGTTGCATAGCTCAAACGGAGTCCGCCTTCTCTGCCTTGACGGCTTTCGGTTAATATTTTAAAACCGTTGGCATTACCTTCAAAATCACATAAATCCTGATATTGCTTATCTGTAAGATATGTTTTGAAGTGTTTGCCGTTACCGTTTTTAAAAAATTCGCCTATGGCTTTTTCACCCGAATGTCCAAACGGCGGGTTCCCGATGTCATGAGCCAAAGCTGCTGCCGCTACAATAGCCCCAAAATCATTGGCGTGATACCCATGAATGCTTTGTAAATGCGGATATTTTTCAAGAAGTTTTATACCTACTTTTCTGCCCAGGCTACGCCCCACGACACTTACTTCGAGACTGTGTGTTAATCGTGTGTGGACAAAATCTGTCTGTGAAAGCGGTATGACCTGCGTTTTATCCTGAAGGCTTCTAAACTCTGACGAGAATATTACCCGGTCATAATCGACTTCAAAACCCAAACGGAGTTCATTTTGTTCCTTTCGCAGGCGTTTGTTGGTGTCACCGTGGCGTTTTAAGGAGAGTAGTTGTTCCCAGTTCATCATTATATATTAAGGCTTTGCAAGATACATATTTTCAATGTTAACCTAATGTTTCTATTTATAAAAAATAATCAGTTTACATAACACAGAAGTAACTATTTAATCAAACATGTTTAATTTTTACATAACACCATCTTTACATAACGGCGGTTTCTTTGCACCAAAATTAATTTGCGCTAACAAATGAAAAAACTATTGTTCTATTCTCTGCTATTAGTAACAGCTTTTACATATTCTCAAAGTACCGGTTCAATTGCCGGGAAATTGACCGATAAAGAATATAATGATGCACCGTTACCATTTGCAACGGTAATGTTAAAAGGTACAACAACAGGAACAACATCAGATATTGATGGTCTTTACGGATTTGAAAATTTAAAACCGGGTAGCTATGTCTTGGTTTATAGTTTTATAGGATATGAAACTCAAGAACTAACGGTTGAAGTTACTGCCGGAAAAGTAACAACGGTTAATGTTCCTATGGGAGCAAGTGCTGCATCTCTTGATGAAGTAGTTATTACAACTACCGTGAGAAAAGAAAGTGAAGTAGCGTTATTACTCGATCAAAAAAGAGCTGTTGAAATCAAACAGAATATTGGCGCACAAGAATTGTCAAGAAAAGGCGTAAGTGATGTTGCAACAGCTGTGACCAAAACCACCGGAGTTTCAAAACAAGAAGGTACGGGCAACATCTATGTAAGAGGTTTGGGTGACAGATACAATTCAACCTCTATTAACGGATTGCCTGTAACATCAAATGACCCTGAGAAGAAGAATATTGACCTTAATATTTTTTCGACAGATATTGTTGAGTATATCTCAATAGATAAAGTATATGGGCCACAAATTTCGGGTGATTTTGCCGGCGGTAATGTTGATATTTCATCTGTAAATTACAAAGGAAGCGGCATGTTTGAAATTTCGTTAGGCTCGTCAATAGGAGTGAATACCATTGATAAATACAATGATTTTTACATTCAGGATGGTCCAAATAAGTTGGGGTTTTCAAATTACGGTGTTCCGAATAATCCGCTTGGGGGCTACAATTTTCAAAACAGTTTGGTTCCTGCTAAAGAAAGCCCGGTAGGCAGCAATATAGGCTTAAAAGCAGGTAAATCGTTCAATATAGGCGAAGAAGGCAGGCTTAATCTATTTGCAACCGCAAGCTTCCAAAACGGTTATGAATACAGAGAAGGCCTCAACCAGAGTGTTAATGCGCAGGGAGCAAGGTTGAAATCGTTTTTTCAGGAAAAAACCACATATACTACAGGAACTACAGGAATGTTTAATGCCGGTTACAGCATTAATGACAATCATAATATGGCTTATAATTTTCTGTTTGTAAACTCTTCAGACCAGTCAAGAGATATTTATACCGGATTTATAAGAGATATTGCAGAAGATGATAACGGACTTATACAGCGCGGTACTTATATACAAAATACCTTAATGGTACACCAATTACTCGGAAACCATAAATTGACCGATAAGATTGATTTAAAATGGGGAGCGTCCTATAATAAAATAGAAGGCGATATGCCCGACAGGACTCAAAACACGTTAAGATTTGTTGAAGCATCAAACGGATATACCTTTGCTCAAAATACCACTACAGATAACCACAGGTACTATCAAAATTTAATTGAAGACGAGCTTGCGGCAAACGTTTCTGTGAGTTACAAATTAAATCAGGATGAAGACGGACTGTCAAAAGGAAAAATTACGCTTGGCTACAACGGCAGGATTAAGAACCGCGATTTTGAAGCCATTCAGTTTAATTTTAGAATCACAGGCTCACAGTTAGGTACGGTTGTAAATCCAAACAATTTAGACCAGTTTTTAAATCAGCAAAACTACAGCAACGGCTTCTTTAACATTGAATCTTTTTCGGGATTGGTACCACAAACCTATGAAGGCGAACAGATAATCCACGCAGGTTTGGCAAGTGTGGAATACAAGCTTACAGACAGGCTGAGTTCAATTTTCGGGCTTCGTTTTGAAAGAGTAGAGCAAACCGTTTCATGGAGAACACAACTGGATGCTACAGGCAGGAGCAACACCTTTGACAGAAATGAATTTTTACCAAGTGTTGTGCTTAAGTATGAATTGAATGATAAACAAAATTTACGTCTTGGCGCAAGCAAAACCTACACCTTGCCGCAGTTTAAAGAAAGAGCATTATTTATTTATGAAGATGTTACAGAAATTAAAGTAGGTAACCCTGATTTGTATCCTTCACAAAATTACAATCTGGATTTAAAATGGGAATTATTCCCTAAAAGCGATGAGATTATTTCCTTTACGGCATTTGGTAAATACATTATAGACCCAATCAATGAAATTACACTGGCATCTTCAACAAATGATATTTCATTCATTAATACCGGAGATTCAGGATATGTGTATGGTGCAGAGCTTGAAGTAAGAAAAAATATCTTCAGTAATGAAGAAGATACCAATAAGCTTTCGGTAGGATTTAATGCGGCATACATGAAAACACATCAAGAGCTGGATTCTGAAAAAGTAAGAAACGAAACAAATTACAATATCAATCTTACTGATGAAACCTCGGGTTTTACAGGAGCTTCAGATTTGCTATTAAATGCCGATGTATCTTATGCCAAAGGCTGGAAAAATGATGCAAGCGTCATGGCAACGCTGGCATATTCCTATTATTCGGACAGATTGTATGCTTTAGGCGTGGAAACCAAAGGAAACCTGGTAGATAAAGGGGTCGGCATGCTTGATTTTATACTCAAAACCAAAATCAACAAACACGTAGGGATAGATTTTACGGCAAAAAACATTCTTAATCCCGCATTTGAAAGGGTTCAGGAAAATAATCCGCAAGAGGTAACGGTCATTTCATATAAACGGGGAGCGTTTTTTAGTTTGGGAGTCAATTACCGGTTTTAACAATTAGGTAAACTTCAGCCTTCAAAAAACTCAAATAAGTTAACGAATTGGTTATATACAGATAATATGTTATAACTTCTTATTTATCAATTTTGTAACTCAAATAAATAACACAATAAACACTATGAAAAAATCAATTTCAAAATTTTTAGGATTGGCATTTTTATCAGCCACAATTTTTACTACATCGTGCTCAAGTGACGATGATAATGGAGGTCAGGGCGACACACCATTTGTCGTAAATCGTGAAGACCTTAAAGGGGAAATCAATAACGGTCAGGTAGCAACATTAGAATCCGGAACATACAAATTAACAGGTAAACTGGTTGTTAATGCCGGTGGTAAACTCATTGTTAAACAAGGTGTAAAAATAGAAGCCACACCGGCATCTGACGGTGATTTTGCAGCGGTAAGATACATTGCAGTAGCTCAAGATGGAGAAATCGACGTACAAGGAACATCTACAAGTCCGGTAGTTATGACAGCAACTGACCAGACGCCCGGTGCATGGGGCGGATTGGTGCTTTGCGGGAAAGCGCCGATAAACAAAGGTTTAACAGCTTCTGCCGAAGTATCAGACTTAACCTATGGTGGTAATGTACCGGGAGACAGTTCGGGTTCTATCAGATATTTAAGACTTGAATATACTGGTTTTGCTTACAATTCGGAAAAAGAGTTCAACGGTTTGTCAATGTTTGGTGTAGGAAGCGGAACAACAATTGAGTATGTACAAGCGCATGAAGGTTCTGATGATGGATTTGAGTGGTTTGGCGGAACAGTAAATGCAAGATATTTGGTTGTTACCAATTACCACGATGAAGTAGGTGACGATTTGTTTGACTGGACAGAAGGATGGAACGGTATTGGTGAAAACTGGTACGGAAAAAGAACAAATAACGGTAACAGAGGTGTTGAGGCAGACAACAATGCAAACAACGAAGCTGCTACTCCAACTTCTAACCCGACTATCAAAAACCTTACTTTGATTGGTAACAACGGAGGTCCGGAAAACCAGGCTATTAAATTACGTGTTGGTACAAAAGCACAATTTGACAATGTGGTATTAAGCAACTGGGGAACAGGTTTTGATGTTCAGGCTGCTCCGGATTTATCTTCAGGTTATGTTGGTAACGAATTGAAAGCTACCAATGTTAAATTTGATAACGTAACCACTCACGCAAATGCTACAGCAGCAGGTGCTGTAACAGGTGTAAACATTTATACTGAAAATGCTAACGCTACAGGTGCAGGAAACGGTACGGCAAAACCATCTTGGGCAAACGGTTGGACTGTAGGTTTATAATTTAAAGTCTCTTTAAAATATGAGAAGAGCCGCTTCAATAAAGAAGCGGCTCTTTTGCTTTAATTGTTGCAGCACAATTAATTTAATTTCTTGACACCAAAGAAGATGAGCTTACCCATTCGGTAACATTTGCAATAGCATTGTTACTGTAATCCACTTCTTTAAGTGTATCCTTATTCCAGTAAAACCATTTGCCGGTTTTTTTGCCGTTATCATACGTAGCGACAACCATTTTGTTTCCGTTGGTATCATAACTCAACCAGTCACCGTGTAATTTACCGTCTAAAGTATATGAGCCGGTTTGGCTTATCTTTCCATTATCATGGTAGTATGTAACATCTATCGTATTGGAGTTATGGTTCAGCGTTAAAGTTCTTTCTTTTTGCGCAAAGCAAACTGCCGATGTCATCATCAAGGCAAAAATTATTAGATTTTTCATTGCATTGTAGGTTTTAATTATAAGTCTAATATACAAATTTTACGTTAAAAACACGTTTTGGTAACATTAAGTTTACATTAAATTTTTATTTATCTGAAAATAAATGATTTAGAGTTTAATAAAAATATTTTAATAGGTTTTCTGTGTAATTACGTTATAATATAAGACCTTTAGGGTTCTCATTACAAAGAAAAATTGCCTTAAATAACAATTTAATAACATTAATTGCCGTTTTTAAAATGCAATTTTGTTGTACAAATTTTTTAATTACATGGAATATTTTTATTTATCAATAACCGGAGTATTAACATATATACTGTATGTATTGGGTTTAATAGTCATTGGAGTTGTATTTTTATTTATCATAAGAAACTCAAGCAGATTTGCGGAAAAAGTGAAATTTGACAGAGTGCCGCTCCGACAGCAGCTTGCAGAAAGCAGCTCTATACAAGGCGTTATTATGGAAAGTGCCGGTAATATTTCTAATGTGATAAAACGCAGTAGTAACATTTACACCAATGCCATTACGGGACTGGCGACTCAAGATCGTAAGCTGCTTAAAAAGAATAAAAAAAGTGTTGAAAAACTCTCTGATGAAATAGACGAATTGCGGGATCATATTTACTACTATATCAAAAATATTGAAACACCAAGCGAGTCTGCAAATAGTTTTTATATCAATATTTTAGGGTATTTAAAAGACATCAGCCAGTCATTGGAATACATTTCAAAAGTGAGTTATAAATACGTTAAGAATAAACACAAAAAACTGAAATTCAATCAAATAAAAGAATTAAAAGAAATTAACGAACTTATTGAACATCTTCTTGAAGACACTCAAAAAGCGTTTAAAGTGTATTCTTTTGACAGTATAGCCGATATTCTGAAAAACAAAGAATATGCCCTTGATTTGGTTACCCAAAAAATTCACGAGCAGATAGAACGCACACAATCTGATGAGTCAAGCCCTAAAAGCGCTACGTTGTATTTTGGGTTGCTTTTAGAAACCAGGGATTTGCTGACGCCAACTATGAAGCTGCTTGAAGAATATTATAAATCTCATGACAAATCGGTATCGCCGGCAGTAGTTGTACAACCTGCTGCTGTTGAAGATGTTGTGGAATAGTTAAGCTATTTTATTGGTTTAAAACCGGTACAGGTGGTCAGGTATGCACTTTCAGCTTACTCTTTCATTTATTTTATAATTAAATTTAAGAACCTTTTGATGCCAAAGCGTTAAGGTTTGTCCGGCTGAAAGGTGGTTATTTTCTTCACGTATAATTAATTGGTCACGAAAAGAACTTATGTATTGAGACCAATAATTTCCTTTTGAATCCTCTAATAAAAAATAAAACCCGGCATCGCCAAATTTTTTCCCCGACGACTCTAATACCAGTTCGCCATTTGTTCCCACGCTTGGGGACATTATTACGGTTGCATTACCATTGGGTAAAGGGAATACGGCTTTAACACATGATTTACCGGAAGGCAAAGTACAAATTCCATAAACACCCGAATAAATAACCTGACCACTTGGTCGAATAGTTCTAAACCAGAATGTATATTTTACCTGATTGGACTCCGAATCCAAAAGATGGATTATCTCGCTATTGATAGATTCAGCATTTTTTATATTCTTAGTTGGAATGTTTAACTGGTTGATTCTGTTACTGAATAATTTATTAATCAGCATTCCAAAAACTTTGAAAACCGGATTCCATTTTACTGTAAAGTCTAAATCGTAATTGGCAGTATTTTCATAAAAATCAATCACCTTTTTCGATAAACCGGATAATTCATTTTCTGAAAGATTAAGTTTATCCATTGAAGGAATAAGTCCTTTTGCTTTTGTGCCTTTTTCAATTATTAAATTTTCATTTTCAGCAAATTGGTTGATAAAATCTTTACCAATTACATCTAAGTTTCCAAATGCACCCATTAACCATGGAAAATCTTTAGGGTCAATTTTTCTTCCCCGAAGTATTACCCATTGTTGGGTAAACCAATCCTGAAATTTTTGCATTGGATAGGCTAACCCCATTTCAATTATTCTCTTTGAGGTTAGGTATAAAATTTGTTCGTCCGTTCCATTCACCAAATTCAGATATTGGCTTGAACCGCAATGTTGTAAACTCAAAATGAAAATCTTTTCTTTCTCGTTCTTTCATTGCGTCGATATGTCTTTTAGGACGAGGAACGGCACTATGCCCATGCACCATATCCGTCATTTCTTTTTGCGATTTCCAGATTGAAAATGTTGAAATAATATTTGGATATCGAATAGATGCCAAAGATAGAGTTGTGCCTTTGTGGTCTCTAACTAATTTTTCTACGGGTCTTCCCCAACGAAGAAATCTTGGGATTTCTAAATATTTCATTCGTGCTATTGTGACAGCTGCAACAGGTTCGTTTTCAGATTCAGTTTGGTCTTTCAGATTAGGAATCTTAAATCCGGATATTGACCCCCATTGTCTTATAAATTTTAATCTGATATGCCAACCTTTCGCTAATTTTTTCCCAACCGGATTAGTTTCTAAAAATTGATTTATTGCATTCTCATTTTCCCATTGAGCAAAAACAACAATGTTTCTGCTGAAAATTCTGGATATCGAATAAATCGGCGAACCTAAAGTCATGACAGACATGGTTTCAGCATAAATTAATCCATTTATTTTGTTTGCTTTAATTGGAAAAAACATCGCTTTGAGTGCAGATATAAAAGGTATTTTTACTATGTGATAGGTAAATACGCTCATATTTTTAGTCCGGCCATTTTTTGGCGACCGTTTTTTATAAATTATACACAATACCCAACCTTAAATTTCTGTAGGCTGCCCTATTTGCTCCAGATTATTGAAAGCATGGTGTTTGTTTTCAAATTTATTAACATCTACAACATAAGTTTTTGATAAACTATCATGCCAGCCTCTGCCATCACCTAAAAAAGAAAAAGCGTTAAAAGGAATAAAACGGCATAAAGTCCTGATTAAAATTTCATCAAATTTAGGTTTTGAACCGTCAATTAAGACTACTTTAGTCTGTGTAATATATTTGCCAATAGTTCGGGACGTTAGAGTCTCAAAAATGTTGTAATAAATGAAGGTGATTATAAATCCAAAAATGTAATCTGCCAATCTGCTTTCAGACTCAATAAAAAAATCATACAAACCGTAATTGTCCGTTAAATTTGAAATAATTCCAATTAAAATTCCAACCCCAACGCCTATAATCATTTTTATAATGAAGTCGATAATATAATTAAGAAACCGTTTTCCCTTGGGCGCCAGAATATCATCGGTCACTTTAAAAGTTTCTTTATGTATCATTATACTTTATTAAAATAATCTGCTTGTAAATTCTCGTTAGTGCCATCTTGGTATTTGGTCATGCTAAAACCTTCATGAATGGCATAACTTCCCGTTTCGCCGTTTTTGTTTACGGCAATATAACCCACCTGAAAATCTTTGTAATTGCTGTTGGGTTTTTTTACAATTCTGTTGATGGCTTCTTCACACGCTTCCTGAGGCGATTTTCCTTGACGCATCAATTCCACCACCAAAAAGCTACCAACGGTTTTTACAACTTCTTCGCCCAAACCGGTTGCCACACAAGCACCTATTTCGTTATCCACAAACAATCCCGAACCAATAATCGGGCTGTCGCCAACACGGCCTGCCATTTTGTATGCCAGTCCGCTTGTGGTACACGCGCCCGAAATATCTCCGTTTTTATCAATAGCCAGCATCCCTATGGTATCGTGGTTTTCTATGTTGATAATGGGCTTGTATTGCGAAGTGATTTTCCATTCTTCCCAAGCTTTTTTTGAGGCTTCGGTAAGTAAATTTTCTTTTGGGAATCCTTTTTCGTAAGCAAACTGTTCGGCACCTTTTCCGGCAAGCATGACGTGCGGTGTATCTTCCATAACTTTTCGCGCTACAGATACGGCATGAACCACATTTTGAAGATACACGACCGAACCGCAATTACCGTTTTTATCCATGATACAGGCATCGAGTGTGACGTTTCCTTCTCTGTCGGGCAAGCCTCCTTTTCCTACAGATTGCCCTGTTTCATCGGCTTCTTCCACCATACAGCCTTGTTCAACGGCATCAAGCGCATTGCCGTTATTTTGTAATACTTCCCAGGATTTTGCGGTGGAATTTTTTACATTCCACGTGGCTATCACAAGAGGTAATGATGCTTTTGAAGAGCTTGCAGCAACCGGTTTAGGTTTTTCAGCCGGATTTTCGCAATTTACCAATGCGGTACCAACAGTTAATCCCAAACCGGTTAATGAAGCATTTTTTATAAAATTTCTACGTTTCATTAATTAAACAGAAATTAATACTCTACTCCTTGTTTGTCTAAAACGGTTTTGGTTCTGAAAGCATAAAATAACAGATATACGAAGCATAAAACAGCAATAATGTATGAAGACTGAATGCTGAAAATATCCGCCAGTTTACCTTGTAACGGCGGAATGATAGCGCCACCCAGAATCATCATTACTAAAAATGCCGAACCTTGAGAGGTGTATTTCCCCAATCCTGCAATACTCAAGGCAAAAATACACGGCCACATGATAGAGCAGAATAAACCTCCCGAAAGTAATGCAAACAACGCCAGGTTTCCTGAAGCAAGCAAACCTATTACCATTCCTGTAATTCCTAAAGTGCTGAATATTTTCATGGTTTTGATAGGATTGTCTTTTGCAAGGAAAAAGCCTGCAATTTGAACGGCAACACAAGCAGAAAAAATAAGAATCTCGGTTGCTGAATATTTACCGTAGTTAACCAGTAAAATGATTCCGAAAGCCACGTAAGGAACTAAGATAAGAAGCCATTTTTTCAAACCTTTACTCGGGTTGAATACAGTAATGGCACCAACCCAACGGCCAATCATCAATCCACCCCAATACAGAGATATAAATGGTGCAATTTCGGCATCATTCAGTACAGGAAGATTTAATGCGTTAAGGTTATTGATTTTGTCTGTAGCTAATTTTAATAATTCTCCCAAATTACTTTGGATGGTTACTTCTACACCTACATAGGTAAATATGGCAAGCATTCCCAATACTAATTGCGGGTATTTCATTGCGCCCCAGCCATTAGATTTTTTTGAAGAGTTGACATAGGCAAAAACAAGAGAACCTATTACTGCGGCAAGAGCAATGACCAATAAAGCGAGTCGTTTATGTTCCAGTTCCGGGGTTGATTCACTATTACCGATATAAGTACTGAAAATAATCGTAAAACAAGTGACGATTATCAGGGTTAATACAATCAATAAATTTTTGGCTTTATTGGCTGGTTCAAATGCTTTATCGGATTTTAATGAAGGCAATTTTTTTGAGAAATAGAATAATGCCGCCGCTGCCAGAAATAAAATTCCAACACCAATATATAATGCCTGGACGGTGTTAAGCTTAATTTGATTGGTTTTAATCATGGTTTCAAGTTCTTCACCGGATATTGGTGTAGAACCAAAAATAATCAAGGCAATGACTATGGGGCCAATAGTAGTTCCAAATGAATTTATTCCTCCGGCAAGATTAAGCCTGTGCGATCCTGTTGATGGTTCGCCCAAAGCAACGGCAAACGGATTTGCAGCTGTTTGTTGTAATGAAAAGCCCAAACCGACAATAAATAACGCAACCAGCACATAATAAAAAACATGGGTCTCTCCTTGCTGTGCGCCATTTACGGCAAAATACATGACCAAAACACCCAGCGCAGATGTTAAAAGCCCGTAAACAATACCGTTTTTATAACCCCAGGTATTGAGAATGTCTTTTCTTATGGTGCTTGATGCTATGAATAATAACAATGCACCCAGATAATATGCTCCGTAAAAGGCAAAATCAACTAACTGCGATTGAAACTGGTCAATATTAAAATAAGTTTTGCAAAACGGGATAAACACACCGTTTGAAGCGGCTATGAATCCCCAGAAAAAAAACACTGTAACCAGAGTTGCAAGTGCCGATTTGTTATTTGTATTGTTCATGAGTGAATGTTGTTTGGTTATAGTTTAGTTAATTATTACTTAGTCTTTACAGTAATTTCATCTGCAAAAAGCCAGCTTTTGCCATTGTGCTCGTAACCTAAGTGCCATTCAGGTAAATCGCCAAGGGTTTTTGCCGTTATTTTTACAAACCGGGCTGTTTTATCAGTATCAAATATAATAGTTTTTATATTAGAAATATCGGATGGTTTTGCAGCGTCAATGGTTACTGTTTTTACAGGTTTAAAGTTCTTTCCGTCGGTTGAGGTATAGTATGTAACTTCTGTAGGATAAAAAATCCAGCTGCGCTGGTCTTCCAAAAAATTGATACTCAAGGTTTCAATGGTTTTTTCACTCCCCAGATTGATTATGGCAACGATATCTGTATTCTGATAGCCTTGCCATGTGCCGGTTCTAAAATCTTTTGTTCCAAAAATTCCGTCAATCAACGCATTATTACCGCCGCCGTTATATTGGTTAGCATATTCAGTTTCTAAAACGATAGACACATTGGGGTCTATTTCGTAGAAATCGGTTGAGATGGCTGCGCTTTTTTCTCCATTTTTTTCGGAATATATTGATAGATTAATTGATTTGTCTATTATGAAAGGGCTGTCATACTTTTTGAAACCCCCTTTATATCCTAATCGATACAATATGGTTGTTTCTTTATCCGCATTTTCAAGAACAACTTCTGTGCTGCCTTTAAACGCCACATCGCCTTTTGCAATATATGGAACAGGTACAATCAAATGGTCTGCAATTTCGGTTTTTGGAATGTGTGTATCGTTACTTCCCCAAGCCGTTGGTTGACCGGTCATAAAAAATTCCAGTGAGCCTCCATTCACAATATCAGCATGTTTTATATAAGAATACGGATAATCGTTTCCGTTAAGTTTAACCGATTTTATGTAGATGTTTTTATCAGAAATATCATGCGCCTTAATCGTAAACGTTTTGTTGTTCTCAAGATTGATAGTGGCTTTATTAAATAAAGGTGTGCCAATAATATACTCGTTGGATGCCGGTGTTACCGGATAAAAACCCATTGAACTGAATATATACCAGGCACTCATTTGTCCGCAGTCTTCATTTCCGGAAATACCGTCGGGTGCATTTTGATATAATTTTGTCAAAATCTGATGGACTTTTTCCTGAGTTTTGTGAGGTTTGTTTACAAAGTTGTACAAATACGCCATGTGATGACTTGGCTCGTTGCCATGTGCATATTGCCCTATGAGTCCTGTAATATCGGCTTGGTCACGCCCCGAAGTTTCTGTCTTGGCTGTAAATAGTTTGTCAAGATTTGCTTCAAGGCGGTCTTTTCCGCCAAGCAACTTGATAAATCCCGAAATATCCTGAGGCACGTAAAAGCTGTATTGCCATGAGTTGGCTTCGGTATAGTTAAAATTTACTTCGTAAGGGTCAAATGGCGCAAACCAAGTGTTTCTAAAACGCCCGCGCATAAATTGGGTTTCGGGGTCAAAAACATTTTTGTAAAATTGTGCACGTTCGGTAAAGGTTTTATAATCATCGGTTTTGCCCAATTGCTTTGCCATTTGCGCAATAGTCCAGTCGTCATAAGCATATTCCAAAGTTTTTGAAACCGATTCGCTTTCTTCTTCCACCGGAATAAAGCCGAATGATTTATAAGATTTCAGACCCAATTTATCTTGCACGGCTGAATGTTTCATAGCTTCAAAAGCTTTTTCGGCATCATAGTTTTTGATACCTTTCAAATAGGCATCGGCAATTACCGGCACGGCATGATAACCTATCATACAGCCTGTTTCATTGGCACTCAAATCCCAGATAGGCATGATGCCGGCTTCGTCATATTTTGCCAGAAAGGTATTGATAAAATCATTAGTTCGGTGTTGTTCAATAATAGTGTAAAGCGGATGCGCCGCACGATACGTATCCCAAAGTGAAAAAACAGTATAGTATTCAAAATCTTTGGTTTGATGAATGTTTAAGTCCAATCCGCGGTAACGCCCGTCAACATCCTGGTACAAATTGGGCGCAATCATCGTGTGATAAAGTGCCGTATAAAAATTGGTTTTGTAATCGTCGTTATCGCTTTCAATCACAATTTTTTCAAGTTGTGTTTCCCAGGCATTTTGCGCTTCTTTTTTTACCTGTTCAAAGGTTTTACTGCCAATTTCGGTTTCAAGATTTTGTCTGGCACCGGCTTCATCTACGGCACTTATGGCAATTTTTATGTAAACAGGCTCATTGTTTGGATTGTCAAACTCAAAGGCTGCTTGCTTGCTTTCAAATTTGTAGTTTTTGGATGATACTGCATCTTCAACGGCATAAGAGATGTTTTTTACAGGTTTTGAAAATGTCATGTAATAAAACAAACGCTGGTCTTCTGCCCAGGCTTTTGAATGGCGGTAACCGGAAACGGTGGTGTCGTTAATCATGTTTATTTTGTAATCCAGCAATTCATCACGGTGTTTTAAATCCAGAATAACAATTTGATTTTCGGGATTTTGGAATTGGTATTTATGAATACCGCTTCGTTTTGAAACTGTCAGTTCTGCCGTAATGTTGGTAGTGTCCAAAGTTACTTTGTAGTAGCCGGCTTCTGCGGTTTCATTATCGTGTGAAAAATGGGCTTTGTAACCTTTTTTACCATTGCTTCCGTTGTTAAAATTAACAGCATTTGTAGGCATCAACAATACATCGCCGTAATCTGAAACGCCTGTGCCGCTCAAATGCGTGTGTGAAAATCCGTAAATATAACTGTCACTGTAATGATACCCCGAGCAGCCGTCCCAGCCATCCAGCCTGGTATCGGGGCTTAACTGCATCATCCCGAACGGCATAGTCGCTCCGGGATAGGTATGTCCGTGACCTCCGGTTCCTATAAACGGATTGACATACGAAATAAGCGGTTGGGTTTTTTGAGCGACTTCTATGTAAGTGTTTTTTGAACAGCTGTAAATTAAAAGCGTGATTATTATTAACTTAATAAAATACCTCATTAGAAATTATGACTTTAATATCCGAAAGATACTAAATCTTAACAGATGGTTAAATTTTATTTTAAAAGGATGATAAATGTCGAATTGATTTATCTTTGAAAAAATTGCGTTAGGTATGCGTTGGATAATCTTTTCGATTATATATATTTTACTGGCTTTTTATGCGCTTCAGGCAATAAAAACAGTAACCAAAAATGTTTGGGTTCATTACTTGTTTATTTTGATAGCACTACTGGTTATCGGAAATTTCATTTTTCATTTTACACTTTCTTCCGATAAAGCATTTACACCGCTTAAAAGTTATGCTTTTGGGTTTTTACTCGCTTTTATGACCTTCAATCTGGTTGTTATACCTGTTTTGATGGGCGAAGATGTTATCAGGTTAATTTTAGGCTTGTATGACAGAATCGTTACAAAAGAACCCTACACGATACCGTCACGCCGAAAATTTATCAGCCAGATAGCTTTGGGGCTTGCAGCGGTACCGTTTGCATCATTGCTCTACGGAATGTATAAAGGCAAGTACGATTTTAGGGTCTTGAAATACGTCTTACATTTTGACGATTTACCCGAAGCCTTTGACGGCTATAAAATTACCCAGATAAGCGATGTGCACTGCGGAAGTTTTGACAACGAAGATAAGATTGCTTACGGTGTTAATCTTATAAAAGAGCAAGAGGGCGATGTGATTTTGTTTACCGGCGATATGGTAAACGATAAAGCGACTGAAATGCATCCGTGGAAAGAACTCTTTGGGCAGTTAAAAGCAAAAGACGGCGTGTATTCTGTGCTTGGAAACCATGATTACGGCGATTATGTGAGTTGGAATTCAAAGGAAGAAAAGCGTCAAAATCTGGAAGACTTAAAGCATATCCAAAAAGAAATGGGGTTCGATTTATTGCTTAATGAAAGCCGCTTTATAGAAAAAGACGGACAACGAATTGCTTTGATAGGTGTTGAAAACTGGGGTCGAGGCGGTTTTAAAAAAGCAGGAGATTTAAAGAAAGCTTCAAAACACGTAAACCCCGATGATTTTAAAATTTTGATGAGCCATGATCCGTCGCACTGGGAAGATGTTGTCATAAATGACGATTATCATTATCATTTAACGTTGAGTGGTCATACACACGGCATGCAGTTTGGTATCGAGATTCCGGGCTGGGTAAAGTGGAGTCCCGTAAAATGGCGTTACAAATATTGGGCAGGCGTTTATGAAGAGTTGGGACAGTATATTAACGTTAACAGAGGTTTTGGATATATAGGCTATCCCGGACGTGTCGGGATTTGGCCGGAAGTAACTGTTATTGAGCTAAAAAGAGGTTCAAGAGAAGCATAAATTCAAGTAAATAGCATGTTTACTTTGGTAATTGGATGTTTTAATTTAGCTATATTGTCTTAATATAGTAACCGTCAATGATTTAAAATATCAAAAAATTACGTAGGTTTGCAGTATAACATTAGGTTAAAAAATAGTGTATGTCAAAATTTGGCGAATTAATAGATGTTGATATTCCTGTACTGTTAGAGTTTTTTACAGAATGGAGCGAACAATCTACAGCAATGCATCCGGTATTGCGTGATGTGGCAGCAGCTCTTGGCGATAAGGCAAAGGTGATAAAAATTGATGTTGATAAAAACAAAGATTTGGCCGAAGCCCTTAGAGTTAAAGGATTACCTACGCTTATCATTTATAAAAGCGGCGAGATGAAATGGCGTCACAACGGCGAGCAGGATGCTAATACGCTTATTGGGATAATTCAGGAATATCTATAAAAAGTAAGGCAATCACATATTAATTGCCTTAAACACAAATCCTTTTTTACTAAAAACATCCAACACTTTTGGCAAAGCATATTGCAGGTGTTTTGAGGCTTTAATGCTGTCGTGAAACACAACAATACTGCCGTTGCCTGCTTTTGACAAAACATTATTCAAGCATTTTTCTGAAGAGATAGAAGCTTGCCAGTCAAACGAAATCACATCCCACATAATAATTTTATAACCAAGCTTTTTAAGCTGTTTGCCCTGCTTGTTTTTTATTTGCCCGTAAGGCGGACGAAAGAGTTTTGAATTTTGAACTCTGAACTCCAAACTCATAACTTGTTCCGCTTTCAACACATTTGCTACATAGTCTTCAGTTTTGGTTTTCCAGCCTTTGATATGATTGTGTGTGTGATTCCCGACGGAATGCCCGTTATCTATAACCTTACGGAAGATTTCGGGATGTTTTTCTACATTATTACCTATGCAAAAAAATGTGGCTTTGGCATTGTATTGCTGTAATGTTTCTAAAACCCATTCGGTGATTTCGGGTGTTGGGCCGTCATCAAACGTTAGATACATGATTTTTTCCTTTGCAGGAATATCCCAAACATAGTTTGAGAATATTTTTTTAATGATTAACGGTGTTTTTACAGGCGCAAACAAAAGTTTAATTGATGTTTAAAAGATTATTAATGGTATCAACCGTAAAGTCACGTTCTTCTCTTTCGTTTAGTTCCTGCGTTTCTTCATCATTCATAAAATGACCGAACAGTTTTAAATATTCGTTGAACTTTTTGGTTTCTTTTGAGGCAAATTCTTTGTCATTATAGATAACTATTAAATCTACTAAACTTCTGTAACGCTCAATATCTGTAACAATTTTATCTAAGTAACGTGTTTGATTATTAACTTTAAGTTTGCTGTAATAGGTTAAGTTTTCCTGATATTTTTTAGTGACGTCTTTATACACTTTCCTGGCTTTTTCTTGTTTGCCAATTTCATAATAGGCACTCACATAAGGTTCTAAAAGTGTGTAATAATCAAAGGTGTCAACCGGCATTTTTTCCATTGCTAAATCGGCCACTTTTTCGGCTTTGTCAAATTTTTCTTCATTGATCAATTGTTCTATCAACCTTGCAAGGTTACCTCTGTATGTGATACCGTTTTTACGGGTTTCGGTATCGTGATATACGTTGTCTTTACCACTGTTTCCCCAGTTCCATGCCATCACTTTTTCATACATCAAATCGGTATCTACACGTCCCATATCAAACGGATTGGCTCTGCTTACAGGTGTTTTTATTGGCACTAATTTATAGCACAAACCATCTAACTGTAGGTAATCTTTCATCCAGATATAATCGTCATCACCATAACTTCCGCCCGAGAAATAAATAGGGCGTTCCCAGTTGTTATTGGCAATGATGTCCAGCATCAACAGTCTGTTTTTATAAATAGCACTTCCTTTTATTTGAATAACAATATCATCCACGATTTTATCGGCATCTTTTTCTTTAACGATACCGTGCTTTAACACAACGTCTTTATCAACCGGAATACGTACAAATCTTGTTGGGAAATAGTTTGAATTCAGCATATTTGAAGGATAAAGGCTTACATCTCTGCCTTCCTGCTGTAATGCAAATTTGAGCTTTGTACGCGGATTTTCGCTGGTTACAAATTCCATAAAATCTTTAATGCTTATGGTATCGTTTGTAATGGTGTGCTCGGCAATGTAATCTCTGGTGCCGTAGCGGTATTGCTCGTGTGTCAGTTGTGACGGAATCGGGTCGCTGTCATAAGCTTTGCGTTTCATTTGGTCAATGTACCAATCTGTCTGAAACAAGCTGGTATTTACAACACGCACATCACGGCGGATGCCTTCAATTTCCTGGGCGTACCAAAGCGGGAATGTATCATTATCGCCTATGGTAAACAAAATGGCGTTTGGCGCACAGGATTCCAGATATTTTACAGCCATGGCGTGAGCCGTTTCACGATTGGAACGGTCGTGGTCGTCCCAGTTGTTGGCAGCCAGAATTCCCGGAACCAGAACAAGGCAAACCAATGTAATTGCCGGTGCTAAAAATTTGGAACCCGTATATTTTGACAAAGCATTGTATATGGCATACACGCCAAAACCTATCCAAACAGCAAATACGTAGAATGAGCCTACAACAGAATAATCCCGTTCACGAGGTTCAAAAGGGCGGATATTAGTATAAAACTGAATTGCCAGACCGGTCATTAAAAAGAAGACCAGCATAACCCAAAACAGTTTTTTGTCTTTATTAAGCAGAAAAATAAAACCTATCAATCCTAAAATGAGCGGTAAAAAATAATAGGTGTTTCGGGCTTTGTTGTTTAAAACGTCACTTGGCAGATTATCCTGTGACATGCCCAAATGCCACTCGTCAACAGCTTTGATACCGCTTATCCAGTTGCCGTTAAAGTTGTCCAGTTTCCATTGTATATCGTTTTGCCTTCCAACAAAATTCCACATAAAATAACGCCAGTACATGTGTCCAAACTGATATTCAAGCATATATCCGATATTTTGTACAAGCGATGGTTTTTCGATGTCAAAATATTGCCCAAACTGTTTTAAGAACGAATGATAATCTTCATAATCAACTTCGCCTTTAGCCACACTTTCTTTGAAGCCAGCTACCAAATCTTGCACTTCCTTTTCCATTCGGTATTCTTTTCTGATTTGGAAATCTAGCAAGCCAGTAAATAGCATATAGTTTTCAGCATTTTCGCCGCTCCACATTCTTGGTAACACAGCGGCATGCTCTGAATTGAAATTTTGTTTGGCGTTTTTGTAATCATTAACAATCACATATTTGCCAGTTTTTTCATCTTTTTCGTAGTTAGGTTTGTCATCCACATACGGATTGTTTTCGTCCAAACCTGTGTATTGTTCTGTAAAAAGTGGTCCGTAAAACAAATGCGTTTCAGGATATTGCTCTAAGTTGTAATAGGCTAAAAGTTCACGCGCATCCGACGGATTATTTTCGTTGATGACCACATTCGCATTCGCACGAATAGGCAACATCAACCAACAAGAGAATCCAATAAAAATGAACATCAAACACAAAATACCTGTGTTTAAAAGTTCCTTTTGTTTGTCTTTCGTGTATTTCAATCCGTAATAAAAGCCAGCAATCACAGCAATTCCTGCAATGATACTTCCAGAATTGAATGGCAAGCCAATACTATTCACAAAAAAGATTTCCGAAGCACTAAAAAGTTTCAAGGCATTCGGCAATAACAATTTGAAAATAAACAACAGTATCGCCGCCGAAACCACATTGGCAAGTGCGAATTTCAGGTTATTTGATATAAAATCTTTTAAAGAAATTTTCTTCTGATGAAAGAATATATGAACATATCCTCCGACAGTAATAGTTGTTATCAACATACTAAACGGATTGAATAATAAGCCTGAAACTATAATTATAAAGACCAAAAAAGTTAATACAAAAATCAAAAAATGATATAAGAAAGCTTCCTTGTTAGGAACATCATATTTTTTGAAATAATATATTAAACCCATTGCCGGAATAGTCAAAAGTCCCATAAAATGGACACCAAACGACAAACCAATCA
>CAYVUB010000027.1:0-34169 GCA_964454675.1 uncultured Flavobacteriaceae bacterium
GTAATTCTTCCATTGTAATCCGATTTACAATGCAAAGATATAAAATTGTTAATTATAAAAAGCAAAATTATGTATTTATTGTTAATCGTAAAGAGCAAAATATAAAACAAACTGCTTAATGAAATGAGCAGTTTATTTGTCTAAATAGATTTGTTTCATTTTTTTAATTTCTCGTAAAGACGTAAAGTTTTTATTTACATTTTTTCGCTAATACATTTAATCCATTCTTTTCCAAATACTCTTAATTCGTATATCCAAATAAATTGAGGTTCATTATCTAAATACCAATACTCTTGAAAAAGGTCAACCCATAAACCATTTTTATAATTATGGTCATAAATAGAAAAGCTATCCCCATCTAACTTAACAATATCTTCAAATTTATCAATAACAAATTCTGTACTAATATCTAAAACTGCAATATTAGAAAAATGATATAAAGTAAAATAATTAGTTTCTGAAAGTTTGTTATTTAATGCAAGAAGTAAATTAGAAATATCTGTCGCTTTATCAGTTGGAAAACTAATATTCAAAAAATTAAAGCTAAAATCAGAACAATTAAGTTCAGTTTGATGTTTGTCAATTTGTTCAATGGTCAATACATTATTTTCAGAAAATTGTTTGTTAGCAACATTTGACAGCTCCGTAAGCAAAGAAGAAAGTCTTTTTTCTCTATCTCCTTGCCTGCGTAATGCTTTTATTCTTTCCTGTCGTTGTTCTGTTGTCATTTTACTGTTTTTTATAAATAAACCTCTAACAGTTCTGCTTTTCCCTCTAATGTAAATTCGTTCAGAACAGCAGGAAACAGTATTGTATCGCCTTTTTGAAAGTCGTATTTTTCTCCATTGCAAAAAACCGAAAATTCTCCTTCTGTACACATATATACTCTAAAAGAATCTGTATTTTTTTTCATAGAAATTTTTCCATTCAAAGGAATAAAATTAACCGAAAAATAATTACTTTCTACAATTTCATTCTCCTTATTTTCTGTTTTTGAATATTTTTTCTTGGTTTGAGAAGAACAACCAACAGCCAAACCCAACATCAAAATAAAAACCATCTTTTTCATACACACACTTTTAAATTACAGATGCAAAACTCTAACCAAAAGAGTTCTTATTGAAGTAAATAATTTATGGTTTTTGTCAATTGTGATTTGTGCACGCTTAAAAAAAATCCCGATACTGCTACCGGGATTTGTCTTTTTAATTATTGTGCAGCACTTCTTCGGCTTCATAGCCAAAGAGGCTTTTCTCTTTAATGATTTTTGCAACACCTTCGGGCAGCATGTTTTCCCAGCCTTCATTATTTTCGGCAATCATTTTTAAGACAACTCTTGAAAAAATGGACAAAATAGATTTGTC
Organism: uncultured Flavobacteriaceae bacterium; assembly: GCA_964454675.1. Lineage (GTDB taxonomy): Bacteria > Bacteroidota > Bacteroidia > Flavobacteriales > Flavobacteriaceae > CAYVUB01. The sequence goes on from CAYVUB010000027.1 coordinate 1,365, forward strand.
ATAATCTGTGATGTCAACTACTTTGCCGTTGTATTTAAAGAATTTGTACAATTCTTTCATTCGTGGATGTACTTTCAGGTTTTCGCTGTCAACAACCTCGCCGTTTTCATCAACCATCGGGTAGAGATACACACGTAAATCTTTAAAGAACAATTTTCCGAAAGCTTCAAGAATGCCACCGCTTAAATGACGGTAATATTTTTCGTCAAATATATCGACCAAGTTGTTGACACCCATTGACAAGCCCATACGGTTTTTAGAATATTGCGAGAAATACTCAACAAGTTTGTAATATTCCTGAAAGTTTGAAATAAGTACGGTATGCCCTAAAGAGCAAAGCAGGCGGGCTCTGTCCATAAAATCCTGTTCGTCAATTTCGCCTTCGGCTTTCAGGTTAGACAGTGTAATTTCAAAAACTACCTGGGTATTTTCGGCATCTACTTTATTTTCTTTGATAAACATATTGTATGATTTTTCAAACATATCTATGTTTACCTTGGTTACCGGCCTGAAGCTACCGCGTAATGCCAGTATATTTTTTTTGTATAAAACTCTTGCAGGAAGCACGTTATTACCATCGGGCGCAAACATCACGGCATCGGTCATACCGTTTTTAACTAATTGCAAACTCATTAACCGGTTATCAACATCTTTAAATACGGGGCCGGAAAAGTTTATGGTATCAATTTCTAACTGGTCCTGGTCAAGATGGTCGTACAGGTAACGCAGTAATTTTTTTGGTGTGTGGTATTTGTAAAACGCGCCGTATATAAGGTTTGTTCCTAATATGCCGAGGGTTTCCTGCTGCAATCTTGCATCGTTTTCTTTAAACCGAAGATGTAATGTAATCTCGTTATAATCCTGGTCGGACTCAATCTGGTAACGTATGCCAACCCAGCCGTGACCTTTAAATTGTTTGGCAAAATCAATAGTGGTTACGGTATTTGCAAACGAAAAGAACATTTTGTTAGGATGCTTTTCACGGGATAAACGTTTTTCAATCAGTTCAATCTCATGTGTCAGCATTTTGCGTAACCGTTCTTCGGTTACATAACGGCCGTCATCTTCAACACCGTAAACAGCATCACTAAAATCTTTATCATAAGCAGACATTGCTTTGGCAATAGTCCCCGATGCACCTCCGGCTCTGAAAAAGTGTCTGACAGTTTCCTGCCCGGCACCAATTTCGGCAAAGGTGCCATAAATATTTTCGTTTAAATTAATACGAAGCGCTTTCGTTTTTAAAGACGGTATGTCTTCAAACGCTTTATCTCCTTTAAGCGTAATTTCCATGTTTGATTTGAGTTAACTAACAACGGCAAAGGTATTAAATTACTAAACGAAACAAAAAAAATACCCTATTTTTGTTATAAACTTAACAAAACTTGAAGATTACTTTTTTAGGCACAGGCACATCACAGGGTATTCCGGTTATAGGAAGTTCGCATCCTGTTTGTTTGAGTACAAATCCAAAGGATAAACGCCTGCGTGTTTCTGTTCTGGTTGAATGGGATACGTTTACTTACGTGGTTGACTGTGGCCCCGATTTCAGGCAGCAAATGCTCAATGCGCAATGTACAAGGATTGATGGCATAGTGTTTACCCACGAGCATGCCGACCACACGGCAGGACTGGATGACATACGCCCGTTTTTCTTTAATCAGGGTGATATTCCCGTGTATGCGCACGAGCGGGTATTACGTAACTTGCAAAAGCGCTTTGATTATATTTTTGACAGAAATTACGATTATCCGGGTGTGCCGAATGTACAGCAGACAGCAATAGAAAACAAGCCGTTTTTATTAGGAAATATGACGGTTGTGCCTGTTGAAGGCAGGCATTACAATTTGCAGGTTTTTGGGTTCAGATTTCAGGATTTCGCTTATTTGACCGATATGAAAACCGTTGCCGGTACCGAAATTGAAAAACTGAAAGGAGTAAAAGTTTTGGTAATTAATGCCTTGCGTGAAGCAGAACATGTATCGCATTTCAACTTACAGGAAGCACTGGCTTTTATTGAAAAAGTACAACCCGAAAAGGCGTATTTAACCCATATAAGCCACCTGATGGGATTTCACGATGAGGTACAACAAAAACTGCCTTGCAACGTTTTTTTAGCTTATGATAACTTACAAATCACACTATAAATTATGAAGAATAAAGTATTTATGTACCTGTTTATTTTTGCGTTGCTATTGATTTTATTTCAATACATGAGTTCCAAACGCATTTTTGAATCGTATGAAGCCAAGCTTAAAAAACTGGAAACCAAAGAAGTTGCTTATAAAGATTCTATTGTGAAATTGACCGATCAAAATTTTGAGTTGAAATTATTCAGCATGGAATATAACGATGATGCACTGGAATATTTTGAGAATAAAGGTATCAACTCGTTACAATTAATCCCATTTATAAAGGACGAGTTGTATAAGCTCAATGTTTATGAAGGCGATGATCATCCCATTGTGCCGTATGCGTCCATGACAGGCAACAAAATGTTGATTAACAATATCAGATTGCTCAATCATAAATGGTTGATTGCCAACTTTAGCGACGGTAAATACTGGGGCGAAATGATGGTAAGCTATGAAGTTATTGACGGTAAAGAGTTGAAATTTAGTTTGGATGATTATACGTTGTATAGGTAGTTGTGAGGTATTTGAGAAGAAGTTTAAAATTAATATTTCGATATATATTAGTGCTTAGAATTATTGAGAATTATGATTAAATTGTTTTTTAGAAGGACACATTATTTCTGGGTAATTTCAAGGATAGCTTTAATTGTCCTTTTTTTCATTGCCGTTTATGAGCAATTTAGCTGGAAATCTAAAAGTTCCTTAATCGTTTCGGGATTTTTTTTAATTATTATAATTTGGATGGTGACAATTGTAATTATGGAATTTCTAAAAAAAGAAGTTAAAATGCCAATAAAAGTTTTAACAGGAGTTTTTTCAATTTCATTTGGGTTACTTATATCATATCTATTACTAACGATTGGTGAGGAAAACTATAGTTTATTGAAGAACTTAGGATTTCAATTAATACCAATTTGGATTATTTTATATGGACTTTGGGAGATAAATTCTGCGAAAAGTAAATCTAACGATATAAGTAGTTAGTTTCAAAGATAATTTAAATAGAAACTTAACCTCAAACCTTCCCAAGCCAATTCCTAAACTCATAAAAATTTTGCGGAGCCACGCCGTGTCCAACAGGAAATTCGCTATACGTATGCTTGATGTTATGACGGCTTAAATAGTGCGGTGCTTTACGAGCCCATTCCACAGGAATTACCTGGTCAACACTACCATGCGAGCAGTAAAAACTCAAACGGCTGTAATCTTTATTTTCAAAATCGGCATTGATGATATCTTCATTGATGTAACCGCTGAGCGCAATCACATTTTTTACTTTTTCAGGATAGGTCAATGCTATAGCATAGCTCAAAATAGTGCCTTGACTGAATCCTAAAAGTGTGATATTGTCTTTATTTACAGGATACATTTCACAGGCTTCATCAATAAATTGTGCCACCAAATCTCTGGATTGTATGGCTTGTGCGTTGTCGCTCCATTTGTTAAGGTCGGCATCAAAATTAATGGCATACCACGCATGACCATAAGGTTGTAATTCGTAAGGTGCTTTTAATGAAATGATAAACAATTCCTCAGGTAACTCGGTAGCAAATGAAAATAAATCGTCTTCATCACTGCCGTAACCGTGCAACATAATCAGTAACGGTGCATTTTCTTTTAAAGTTGACGGTCTTGTGATGTGGTGTAAATTTGATTTTGTCATAGTTATCTTCCTAAGGATGCAAATATTTTTTGAAAAAAATCGCCCAATAATGGGATTGTTTGTGCTTTTCCGATAAAAGCTGTAAACACGCCATAGAAAAATAAGACGCCAAAAAATATCCAAAACGCATAAGTGATTGACCAATTGTCAAAACCACTCACTACAAATCCTAATAAAAAATACAAAATCCATAATCCTAAAGCTTGCCTAACGTGAAAAGCTGTGAATGGATTTTTCTTATCATTATTCATAAAAAAAGAGATAATAGTTCCAAAAAGCGGAATATAACTCACAATAGCCAAGGTTTTGCCTTCTTGTATGGTTTGCCGGGTCATAATTACTGTAATATCAATTGGTTGTTTGCAAAAATACCGTAGGTTTTGCCTTTTAAGGTTTTGTTTTCAAAAATGGCATTTTTTGAAGTTGAAAGTATATCTGCTTTGGTAAATGTATAAGTTGTATTCGGATTGAACAGCGTCAGGTTTGCTTCGGTATCAACAGCAATAGGCGATGCGGCAATCCCAAAACGCTCTTTACCTCGTGTCAGCACTTCAATGCTTTTCTTTAAAGTTAGCACCGTGTTTAAAGCTCCAAACGCACTTTCGAGCCCGATACTGCCGTTTTTGGCGTGGTCAAATTCTACTTTTTTATGTTCAATATCTATCGGGTTGTGGTCGCTGGTCACCATATCAATCGTGCCGTCTTTCAGGCCTTCAATAAGCGCATCGCAATCACTTTGCGTGCGTAATGGTGGCAATACTTTTGCGTTGGTGTTGAAGGTTTGCAGTTCGGCATCGGTCAATACCAGATTATGGATTGCCACACTACAGCTTACATTGAGCTTGTTTTGTTTTGCCCGGCGGATGAGTTCTACAGATTTTGCTGTGGATATGGTAGGAATATGAAGCTTCCCGCCGGTGTATTCCAGCAGAAACAAATCTCTGACAATTTGAAGTTCTTCTGCCAGTGACGGATTGCCTTTAAGCCCGAGTGATGTGCTTACCACATGCTCATGCATCACACCTGCGCCTGTAATTTTTGATTCCTGAGGAAATGAATAGACCAAACCGTCAAAATTGCTTGTGTACTGTAATGCGAGTTTCATTAAATTCGGGTTGCTTACAGGCTTTTTATAATCGTAAAAAGCAACGGCTCCGGCATTTTTCATGTCAAATAATTCTGCCAAATCCTCACTGTTGCTTTGTTTTGTCAATGCGCCAACAGGGTGGAGGTTTACGGCATTACCACCGGCTTTGCTTTTTAAGAAAGCAATATCGGCATAACTGTCAATCACCGGATTGGTATTTGAATTTACGGCAACGGCAGTAAACCCTGATAAGGCAGCGGTTTTAAGTCCGTTTTCAATAGTTTCGCGTTCTTCATATCCGGGTTCGCCAAAACTTACGCTGCTGTCAAACCATCCTTGTGATATATGCAGATTTTCTAATTGAACTTCTTTGTAATTCTTAGGATTCGGAATCTGCTTTGCAATCTGTACAATACGGCCTTTTTCTATTAAAATATCAAGAGTTTGATTATGAAAATCGCTTTTTGGGTCAACAATTGTGGCAGATTTTATAAGTGCGTTCATTTAAGGAATTTTAAGATGAGCATTTCAATTATTAAAAAAGCTAATGCAAAAATAGCAAACCATTTCCATAGCGCATTCACATTGGTAACACTTTTTATGGTATCTAATGCCGAAGCGATAGAATTTGAACTTTCAAACGATGTTATACCACTCATATCGTGATACAGCAATTGGCTTTCATCCCGCTGATAGTTAAAGCTTAGCTGTTTGATGATTTCTGTATCGTTTTTTACATCATAAACAGCTGCTTTATCGGGATATTCGTTAGTAATGATTGCTACTTTATTGGTATAGGTTTGCTGCATAGGTATCAATGATTTGTCATTATTGCTAAGTGTCAATACGGCATCCTGAACTAATTGCACTGCAATGTCAATAGTATGTTCCTGACCGATAGCGTAGTACAATTGCGGTAATTTTAAACTTTGCTTGCCTATGTTATACAATACCGGAACAATGAGTGGCGACTGTTTAAAACTTGAGTTGGCATCATCAATAGCGGCAGTAAATGCAAATACCTGGTTACTTTGATTTAAAAATGCCGAAGTATCTTCAAAGCTTAAAACAGTTGCAGCGGTCGATGCGCCTTGCGGATAGTATGTATTAACTTTAGGATACTGAAAATTTTGTACCTGCTTTTCAAAAACTCCGGTAAGCAGCGGATGCGAAAAGTTAATGCCGGTTACACGTTTTTCAACAGGGTTTAAAATGTTGAAGTTAGGTAAATTGTAATTTGCAAATAATTGATTATATGAATTTAATATAATATCATTTGAAGGAATAATTAAAATAGTTCCGCCATTCTCTGTAAAGGATTTTAAAGTAGTAATCAACGCATTCGGGATGTCTTTTAGCTGGTTTAAAACTATCAGATTTTGCGATTCTATATGGTTGTAATTAATAGCGTTTGCAGGATAACTTTCTAAGGTAAACTCGTCTTCGGTATATACTTTTTTAAGGAAGGCATCATCAGCTTCATTAATTGCCAGTACGTTTATTTTATCGCGTTTACCGATGTTTAAAAACAATGTGTTATCATATTGCAGGCTGCTGTCTTCAATCTCAATACGACCGTTAAAAACTTTGTCCAAAGGCAAGGTGAAGCTCACTTCGGCTTCGGTGGTGATTCCGGCAGATGTTTTTGCCAGCAGATTATCGCCGTCATATAATGAAACAGGAAGCGTTTCAATTGCCGTTCCTTGATTTTTCAATTTAACATTTAATTGAATTGTTTCAACATCTGTTTGAGAAATATACGCCGAATCAACAGCAATATTATTGGTGTTTAAAGGTTTTAACTGTATAAAATTATAATTGATAATGCTATCATTTTCAACAGATAACGCTTTGTTTTTCTGTTGAAAATCTGAAATCAGCAACAGGTTTTTTACACTCGCTGCGTCTCTTGAAAATGCTTTGCTTCCTTTTAATATTACGGCATCATAATCCAATTGTGCCGGCGAATAGCCCAATTGGATTAAATCATTTTTAATGGCTTTGATGGTCGTATTAGGAAATGTGATATCGTTTGTAAAAATGGTTATGGTTTTTTTTTCGTCCACATGTTCAATAAGGTCTTGAACAGCACTGTTCAGCAACGTTCCATTGCTGCCTTTTGCCTGCATGCTGTATGAATTGTCAAGGTAGATAACCGTTTCGTTTTTAGTATTAAAACTGTCGCTGTTAGGAATAAACGGTTGGGCAAACGCAATGATGGCACAGGCAAAAAGTAATAATCTTGTGAGTAGCGTAAGCCATTTTTTAAGCTGTGAGCTTTTGCGGGTCTGAAGTGTGATGGCTTTTAAAAACTGAACGTTGGTAAATTCGGTTTTTTGAAAACGGCGCAACTGAAATAAATGAACAATAATAGGAATGACAAGCAGAAATAAGGCGTAAAGGATTTCCGGGTGTTTAAACTGCATTCCTGATTGTATCTTGAAATTGTTACTGTTTTAGCGTTTCAAAGATAGAAAATACAAAGCAATACAAGGCTTGGATTTTAAGAAATTTAACGTTTGACAATTTAACATAATATTCACAAGTGGCATTGTAACACATTCTATTTTTGCACACTAATTCTTACAATAATTAAAACATCAAAAATAAAATGAAGCAACTACTGAGTATTGCCTTTGCGGGCATCTTATTTTTAGGATGCAGCTCAACAAAATCGGTCACTGACGTTAAACCTGTATCTGTAATAGCAACATCAATAGATATCACAAAAGTTAGCAACGACCGGCTGCCTGTGGTTATCGACCCCGATAAAATCACTCAGGATGTTGTGATTTACCGGCTTCCAAAAGTTGTTCCGGGAACTTATAGTATTTCGGGTTTCGGTCGATTTATAGAAGGTTTTAAAGCATTGGATTACAATGGTAACGAGTTGTCTTTTGAAAAAGCCGATGATAATACCTGGGTTATTCAAAATGCCACTCAATTAGACAAAATCGTATATCTGGTAAACGACACATTTGATCAGGAAACAACCGGCGGAATAGGTGAGGAAATTCCGTTTTCTCCCGCCGGAACCAATATAGAGCCTAATAATTACGTGTTAAACCTTCATGGTTTTATAGGGTATTTTGAACATCTTAAAAACAGTCAATATACTGTGGATATTACTTCGCCTGCAGTTTTTGAACGCACATCGGCATTGCAGGAAACCGCTGTAAAATCAAGCCCCGATGGTACAAAAATCACGACAACCTACTATGCGCCTCGTTATTTTGATATTATTGACAACCCGATGATGTACGGAAAACTGGATGTTGAAGAATTTATGGTAGGCGATATTAAAATCGTTTTGAGTGTGTATTCGCCAAACAAAATACATACCGCAGCCGGTTTAAAACAAACGGTTTACAGCATGATGCAAGGGCAAAAAGCCTATTTGGGTGACTTGAATTCTACACCGCGTTATGACATTTATTTGTATTTATCTGAAGGAAAAGCAGAATCGCCAAAAGGCTACGGAGCTTTGGAACATCATACCTCAACCGTTGTGGTATTGCCTGAAGCTTACCCAAAAGACGCTTTGGAAAAATCGATGATTGACATAGTAGCACACGAGTTTTTTCATATTGTAACACCGTTATCGGTACATTCAGAAGATATTCATTATTTTGATTTTTATGAGCCGACATTTTCAAAGCATTTATGGATGTATGAAGGCGTAACCGAATATTTTGCACAACATTTTCAGGTACATCAGGGATTGGTTGAAGCAGATGAATTCTACAATCAGATGATGGATAAAATAACGATGTCAAAACGTTATGACGATGCCATGAGCTTTACACTAATGAGCGAAAACATCCTTGACGAACCTTATGCCGGTAATTATATCAATGTCTATCAAAAAGGAGCTTTAATAGGTATGTGTATTGATATTTTGATGCGTGAAGAAAGCAACGGAAACCGCAGTATGCTGAGTTTGATGAAAGAACTTTCGGGCAAATACGGAAAAAACAAACCATTTACCGATGATAACCTGATTGCCGAAATAACCGCAATGACGTATCCGTCGGTTGGTAAATTCTTAAAAACACATATTGAAGGCAATACACCTATCGATTACAACACGTTTTTTAATAAAACAGGGTTAATTTTAGACAAAATAAAAGTAGAAACCAATTACATGCAAAGCGGTTCAGGATTCATTTTTGAAGGTAACAGAGATTCCGGAACCATTGCTTTTGCAGAAGGCGTATTGGATAATACGTTTTGGGCAGAGCAAGGTATTGTTCCCGGCGATGTGATAAAAGAAGTTAACGGTACCGAAATGACCATGCAAAATGCCCAAACGATTTTACGACAGGTATTTCAATGGAAAGCAGGTGAGGCTATTGAAGTAAAAGTTGACCGCAGCGGTAAAGAAGTGATTATCAAAACTACACTAACACCTGCATTTACTACACAGGAAACGCTGACAGAAGATGCGGCAGCAACCCCAAAGCAAATAACGCTTAGAAATGCGTGGTTAAAAGGATGATTTATAGCCAGTTATAAAATTAAAGCCCGAAACTATTCGGGCTTTTTTATTAATACTTGGCAGGTTTTCCATGTGTTAATGTTTCGAGAATAAATGCTCTCAAATCATCATTGGATTGTTTTAAATCGTCGTGTCTTAAATACATCATGTGGCCGCTTCTGTAACCTTTAAAGGTAAAGCGGTCTTTAAAATGTCCCGAAGGGTCAATCAGCCCCATAGTCAATTTCGCCTGAAAATAGGTTGTAGCACCATCATAATACCCCGATTGTACCAATACTTTTAAATATGGGTTTTGCGCCATGGCTTTACGCAAACCTTCACGGGTAGTATCATTGTTTCTGTCCCACGGATGCACATCGCCAAACATGTTGTATTTGGCGTCGGTATCAAATTTCAACGTGTTTTTTAAATAGTCGTTTATTGGAGGTGTGAACGAATGCAACCAAGACGATAGTTCGGCATTGTAATCGGGACGGTCACCCGAGCGTTTTTTGTCAACCCCCAAATATCTCGAATCCAATCGGCCTATGGTAAAATCGTCATCTCTTAGTAATTCTTTCCAAAAAGAACTTGTCGAAATATCAAGATTTTGGTCTAATACAGCCTGTTTGCTCAATCCGGTGTAGTATGCCAGTTTTTCGGCAACGGCTTGTTTTTCGGCATCCAAGATAAATCCGCCTTTTGCCAGTGCAGGCAATACCTTGTCTATGGCATAAGCTTCAACTTCTGGAAGAATTTCCAGTAAATCTTTGTTTTGTAAAGCTGCCGGTAGTTGCTTATGGTACCATGCCGCAGCAGTATAATACGGGATATTTGCAGCCGATGACAGTGTTCCGTTACCGTATATCTGATAATCGGCAGGCGACACCATAATCACACCGTTAAGATACATCCACTGGTTGTTTTGCAGTTCTTCTGCCAATCCCATAACACGAGTGCCGCCATAACTTTCGCCAATGATATATTTGGGCGATTTCCACCGGTTGGTTCTGGAAACAAAAGTTGTCATCCATTCGGCAAGGTATTTTATATCGGCATTGATGCCAAAAAAGTTTTTACGGTCGGGAAGTTTTCCGTCTTTATCTTCAATAAGTCTTGAATAGCCTGTATTTACAGGGTCAACATAAACAATATCTGCCACATCCAAAATAGAATACGGATTGTCTTTTACACCGTAAGGCTGCACAGGATAACCTTCATCATCAATTTTTAAAACTTTTGGTCCGGTATAGGCAATGTGCATCCATACCGATGCCGAACCGGGACCGCCGTTAAAAGAAAATACGATTGGGCGGTTTTCGTTATTACCGATGTCGCTTCGTTTGTAATACGTGTAAAACAACGTTGCGATAGGTTCATTGCTGCTGTTCCATACAGGTTGCGTGCCGGCAGTAGCGGTGTATGAAATATTTTTGCCATTGATAGTGACACCTGCAGATGTTGTGATTGCTGTATCAACAGGAATTTTTCGGGATTGCGACCATGTTACGGTTGTGATAAGCACGGTAAGCAGGAATGTAATTTTTTTCATTTAAAAAGTTTTTATAAAAATACGATATTTTAACCACAGATTACTGGCGGACACAAATTGCACGAATTTACACTAAATCATTCGTGATAATTTGTGTAATTCGTGTCTTAAAAGTTTTCAAAAACACCCAAACCAAATAAAGCAAAGTCATATTTTACAGGATCTTCCGGGTCTAATTTTCTCAAACTTGAATCGAGTTCATACAATGCTTTGGCATCGTTTTGTGTGCGGTTGAGCAAACCCAGTTTTCGGGCCACATTGCCGGAATGTACATCCAGAGGGCACGACAATTGGGAAGGCGAGAGGCTTTGCCAGATACCAAAGTCAACGCCGGCATTATCATTACGTACCATCCACCGCAAAAACATATTGATACGCTTGGCTGCCGAATTTTTCATTGGATCACTGATGTGTTTTTGGGTTCTCGGCAAATGCGGAATTTCAAAAAAGCACTGTTTTAATTGATGAATGGCATTTTGCATAAAATGAATTGTTGCGTGTTGAGAAAACACGTTTTCCAACCCTTGATGCGTTTTGTAAATGTGTTGCAGACTTTGAATAAACTGGATAAAATCTTCACCATTAAAAGTACGATGTACAAAAGGCAGCAAGGTTTTTAAATCGGAATCTTTATGATTGATGACAAAATCATAAGGCGAATTATCCAACAGCTGCACCATACGTTTGGCATTGTTGATAATGCTCTTACGGTTGCCCCATGCAATGGTTGCTGTTAAAAATCCGGCAATTTCAATGTCTTCTTTTTGTGTAAATTGATGCGGAATTTGTATCGGGTCGCTTTCAATAAAACGCGGATTGTTATAGGCTGCTACTTTGCTGTCGAGAAAGTCTTTGAGGTCTTTTTTGGTTATTGGGTTTGCCACTAAAGTATGAGATTCAATTATGTTAATGTACGAATGTTTTATCAAAAGTAACCCCATTTTTTATAAAGATAAATTTTTTATTCAATGAAACATCAAAACAAAACTTTATTAAAGCTATCGGTATTTGATTATCAATAGCTATAGTTCTTGTTTGAGTTTTTTTTGTGGCTATAAATTCAAAAACATTATTTTTAGCCAAACAACTTTATAAACGTAGAAATTACCCAAATTCGGTATTTTATAGTTTAAATTTATTTTATAAAATTTACTAAAATTTATTTCAATGCAAATATCTGTTGCAATAGTTGAAGATGACAAGCATTATAACAATGCTTTGAAAAGTGTTTTGGAGTCTCATGATGAATTTTTATGTGCCGGACAGTTCTATTCCGGAAAGGAGGCATTGGAAGAATTGCCTTTAATCAAACCAAGAATTGTATTGATGGACTTGCAGCTTCACGATTATTTCGGTTACCAAATTATCGCATTGTTAAAACTAAAAATGGTACAAACCAGATTTATAGTAATCTCTAATTATGAAGAAGATGAAAAAATTTTTGACGCTCTAAAATCTGGAGCATCAGGTTATTTAATCAAAGGTGAAAATCTGGAGAAGATAATAAATTCTATTAAAGAAGCCAATTTAGGAGGTGCTCCGATGAGTAATGCCGTAGCCCAAAAAGTTATCGGTTATTTTAGAACGCTTTCGGAAAAGGATAAAGGCATTGATTTGTTGACTTCAACAGAAAATGAGGTGTTGCATCTATTGGCCATCGGTCTTCAGTACAAAGAAATTGGTCATAAAAAGTACGTATCTACAGAAACAATCAAAAAGCATATCGGCAATATTTACAAAAAATTAGGTGTAAACAACAAGATAGAAGCTATCAATTTTTTAAATCAACAGCATAATAAAAACCGTAAAAATGATTAATGAAACTTTTTTTAGTCTTTTAAGCATTGGTTTCAACATTTGCTTTATTGTCTATCTTTTATTCAAATATTTTTATGAAAATCATAATAAATATTATCTCTTTTTAGCATTATTGAGTTTTTCTTTCATTACAAATGTCTATCTAAGACTTGATTTTGTAGAGAGTGATTACACCATAATCAGAGTTACACGAAAACTCATAGTCTTGTTATTCTATGTTTTTATGCTATCGTTTTTAAATCTTAAAAACAATAGATTGTTACGCTCAGTACTAGTCGGCGGAATTGTTTTTATAGGCATAGGCATTCTGTCCAGAATTTTTAAAGAATCTTTTTATTATGTGGCAATCGTTCACCAACTTTACAAAACGATTTATCCCTTTGTAGATTTAGTACTTATTGTGGCTTTGATCATTTATGTTTTCAAGCAAAAAGAAAGTTATCATAGGTTTGTTTTGGGAGGGTTGATATCCACATTATTTTGTGCATTGGTCATTTATTTAGGAGAAAATTTTTTTAATTTAGAATATTATGTTTCAGGATATATTGTGTTTCAAACCGAAATCATTATTTGTTTCTCATTCTTCTTTTTAGCTGTTTTATCCAAAGAAAACACCATTAAAGTAGAGAAACTGCATTTGGAGAAAAAAATCCTGCTTCAACACATCGAAAATCAAAAAATATTACACCAAGAAAGAGAACGAATAGCCTATGATATGCACGATGAATTAGGTGCAGGAATATCCGCAATCAAACTGCAATCCGAACTGCTAAAAAAGCACGTGCAGAACGAAACGAAAGAGGATATTAACCGATTGATTTTAATTTCTGATGAGATGAACAGTTCGATGCGGGAAATATTATGGTCGCTAAATCCTGAAAACGATACGTTGATCAGTTTTTTTAATTACAGCAAAAATTATATAGATACCTATTTTGCAAATACAAATATTACCGTCTTTTTTGATCAGAAAATAGAGCATCCTGCTTTTATAATGAAACCGGAAATCAGGCGAAATCTTTTACTGATGACCAAAGAAATGTGTCATAATATTCTGAAACACAGCAAAGCCACTCAAGTAAAAATAAAAATGTTTGAACACAACTATTCCTTTTCACTTCTTATTGAAGACAATGGAATTGGGTTTCAAAACAACACCTCGAAGTCTGGTCACGGAATAAGTTCCATACGAAAAAGAGCACAAAATCTCAATGGTGATATTGAAATTTCATCAACCGAAAACGGAACAATCATACGCATAAATATAACAATTACAGATTAACCGTCAATTCGATAGGTTTTAAATCACATAAAATCTTCTACTATTCTTTTACACCTTCTAATGGAAGAATACCCCTTTTTCGGTATTTTTTCAATGAGGTGTTCAAATTATATTTGTTAAAATCGTTAACAAATATAATTTTTCCTTATGAAAACGCTATTTAAATCATCTTTTCTAATATTCGCTCTACTTATAAATGTTGGAATATTTGCACAAGACTACAAAATTGAAAAGACCATTCCGGTTAATGAACGAGAGTGCTGGTTTTTTTATCACGAATTTGTAGGTAGTGGTGAGGAACCAAAAGCTTTGCTAATTTCCAGTTATATTTTTAGAAGAAAATACGAATTTGAAGGTCGACATGCTATATATGATAGGAATCATTTGATGAATGTTTCAAGAAGTTCAATGTATAAGAAGATAGGAGATGTAGATCATAACGAGCATAGTCATAATCTTAATGAGAAAATGTATAGTTTCAAAAGCGTACTAGATGAATGGAGTTTTTGGAGAGGATCATATGCAGATGGAACAGGCGATGATTCTTATAATACATACAATTCTGTTACTTATAGAATGGTAGAAGTGCGGAATAATCTAATTAAAGAATATCAGGATAAAGGATATACCATTTTCCAAATAAAATTTGATGAATATGACGATGAACATTTTATAAAAACAGGTGTAGAAAAAGTAGAGCAATTGTCGCCTACATGGATTGCTTACTACAGAAAGGGAGATTTACAAAATATGGCAAAAAATTATCATTCATCAAAAAATACCAAAAAATCTTCGTCTTCTTCGCCGAAAAAATCAAGTTCTACCAAAACAACAGAAGTTCCCTATTGTACGAGCCAAACCTGGAGAGTCCAAAACAGTATAGCTCAAGCAGAATATTTAAATACAACTGAAGCTTGGCAAGAAGCGAAAGCAACATACGAAGATGCATACGGAAAATGTGGACAATCCATTCTTAATTATATCTACTTAAAAAACAGGATAGACAAGGGTTTGAAGGATGTAGCATTGACAAATATTGTCACAGAAGTGATGGATGCAGTTGGAAGAAGTGAGATAGAAGGATTTATGGGCGAAAATGAATCAGAACAGGAAAACGGAACAGGTTTACTTCAAATGGGGATTAATTATAAATTTATCTTCGGGCTTAATCAAAGTTATATTCGTCCATACATTGGATTAGGTGTGGCATGGACAGATTTAGCTTCTTACCAATTGACTTATAAAAATCCTACGTCTATTCCTAATGATTTGCCGTCTAATGAATCAAGGATATTTTTGGAAAAAATGTTCCATCTCAATTTTTTGGCAGGATTGAGTGGTGAGATACCTTTAGATGGAAAAAACAAACCTTATAACAATTTCAATTTATCGTGGGATCTTGGAGGATATATTGGATATTCCATATTTGGTGATGATCCGCTTGAAAAATATAAATTCACATTATTGAGTAATAATATTTCTCATGATTTTTTGTATGGAGTTAGAGGAAGTTTAGGACTTGAATTGTTTTTCTCCGAAGGTTTTGGATTGGGTGTTTTCGGAGGGCTTAATTATTTATTTCTTAAAAAAGAACTTGAAAATACAATCGTTCGATCAAGTGATAATTACCCAATTCGCCTCAATTATGATGCTGCAAACCATAACTATATTTACGGTATAAAATTGATTTTCAGACGCTAATTTTTACGGATTATATCAACCATCAAAAATACATACGACACGTTTTAACTCAAAATTTAAGTATTATGAAAACAAAAACAATCATCACCGTATTCCTATTGTTGTTTAGTGCAACTACACTTTATAGCCAACATTACCTTATAGCCATAACCCGGGCAAAAACAGCCAATGGCTGTGGCGATTACGAATACCACAAAATTAAATTGAACGATGCAAAAGAGTTCTCCGTCCAATCTGATATTTTATGGAAAAAATATGCACATTTGGGTAGTTATCAAGACTATTATGTAGCACCTTCAGAGTATGGCGTATTGGTGAGATATACCGGACAGTACGTAAAAGGTGGATGTACGTTTATCAAGTACGACTTCGTAAGAAACAAAAAAAGCCTTCAAGGCGCACGCGATTTTGTACAGCAGCAATACACCAATTATACAGGTTTGTATGCTACGCAACCTGTTGAAATTTGGACAAAAGAATAGCAATTACAAATTATAAAAAAAAATAATATTATGAAAACAAGAATAAATAAGTTTTTAAACCGTGGTAGTTTGTTGGTCTTAACTGTTTTTTTTCTGACAATTTACACCAAAATCAATGCCCAATGTTCGGAAGCAGAAAATGCAACAATGAGAAAATACGCAGAATTAACTCGAAACTCTGCGAATACACAAGGTTGTGCAGCGTGTGCTTCATTGGCTAATTTATTTTGTATCGCCGAAAACGGACTTTATAAAAATGATAAAGCAAAAGTGCAACAAGCAATATCGGCAACGAAAGAAACCATTAAATTAATGGGCGACCCGATTTGCTGCCCAGAATTGTTAACCAAATCTCCAAATTGGGGACAACCAAAAACGGAGGGCACACAAACCAATGCTCCGCAACAAAGTAAAGCAGCACAAGATATTCAAGCGATTACCAATGAAGTAAATAATGCCATAAATACTGCGAATAACCTGAAAGCGATTGATAAAGCAGAAGGACAATTGCAAGAAGATTTAAAAAACATAGAAAAACTGATGACTGAAAATTCTACTTTGCCCGAAAGAGAATATGAATCAGAAGATGAAATCAATAGTGAATACAGTGCAAGATTAACCAATCTGAATAAATTGGCAGCAACACATTTGGATATAAAAACTAAAATACAGAATTTAGGATATTCCGCAACAGGCGAATTACTAAGTAATTCCAGCACAACAGGATTAGGTGTTTTTGCAGGAATAGGAGCATTGGCAAGTACCGACAAAAAAGAATCGAAAGCTTTTAGCGAAAATGCAATAAAAAAACTTCAAAGCTCAAAATCTAACCAACTTTTTAAGCATAGATATAAAGGCAGTGATTTTCAGTTAGATGTAATTGATGTCAAAATGCAGGAATATTCTAGCAAAACATATCCTACAGATTATACGAGCTTATTGGATTATACTTTGGTACCGGGTTATAAAGAAGGGATGAATTTTGAAGCGTTTAAAAAATTATTCCCGAAAGGTAAAGTGAAAAACACCACAATTATTGGTCGCTATCAAATGGTAAAAGCAGATTCCAATTCTGAGTATTACTTCACAATGAGCCGTAAAGGTCTTAAATTCAGATTAATGCAGTTAGATGAAGTTACAAGATATTCTGACGTATTTAGTCCTGAAAAATTAAAAGAATACCAACAGAAAATTTTAGATGAAATACAATTCTATGATAATTTATTCAATCTAAAACCGGAATATTCCAAATCAGATAAACAAGCAGAATTATCGGAAGCGAAAAAAGTGTTAAATAATATGAGTCAGGACGAAATCCTTCAACTCGTAAAAGCACAAAACCCAAAAGCAAATGACCAAGATATTTTAAACGCCCTGAAAAAAATGGAATCAATGACAACTTCCAACTCAGATCCTATTAATATTATCAATGTAATAAGCTGGTCTGATAAAACCAACAAATCATTTTCATTAAATGCAAAATTAGTGGTGAAGAACGATAAAATTACGTTGCTCATCATGAAGTCAGACAAAAATTTACAACCAGCCAATTTTGATTAAATCTAAAAATAAAAATATGAAAACAAAAACAATCATCACAGCATTTCTTCATTTGCTCAAAAATTAATCTAAAAAGCAACTAACCCTTTCAGCCTTTTAAACGCTGAAAGGGTTTTAAAACAAATATCAAAATGAGTATGTTTTCCCTATTCAATAAACCCAAACAAAACAATATAAAACCTCAATTTCAAGTCGGGCAAGAATGGCATTACCAAACACGTCCAAACGAAGAAAATTCTACGGTTAAAATCGTAAAAACAGAAACCTATAAAGAAATTGGTGCCTTAATTCACATTTCCATTTCGGGAGTGAAAATTAAAAACCCCAAATATCCCAATGGTGTTTTAGAAGAAGTTTTGCATCTACCTATTGCCGAAGAAGCCTTGCAAAAAAGCACCACCCAACTAAAAAACAATCGTACAGATTTACCAAATTACGAGTTTGGTTACGTCCGTTGGAAAACCGCTTTTGATGAAGAAAAAGCCGGCTATTTTGCTATTCCGATAAGAGAAGTAATACAGTATCTGGAAGATGGTACTTATGATGTAAAATAGTAAACAAATGAAAATCAACAAACCATTCAACCAACTACAAAAAAGAGTTTTAAATCCTGTTGAAATTGGAATCCAGAGAAGAAACGAGTTAGTTTTTAAATAGTGATGGAAAAAGCAACAATAAGATTTCTTAAATTTGTTGGCAATCCACCGCAACAATAAAAATCCGATGAAAGACAATTACTCAGAATTTATCCTTTTCAAAACCGAAGACCAAGATATTTCGGTAGATGTTCGTTTGGAAGAAGAAACGGTTTGGCTTACGCAAGACCAAGTTGCAATGCTTTTCGGAATAGAACGTCCGGGAATAACACAACACATTAAAAATATATTTTCAGAGGGCGAATTACAGGAAAATTCAGTTAGTAAGAAATTCTTACGAACTGCCGCAGACGGTAAAAAATATGATACAAAACATTATAACCTCGATATGATAATTTCGCTTGGTTATCGTGTAAATTCAAAGGTTGCTACGCAATTCAGAATTTGGGCAACAAAACGTCTGAACGAATACATTCACAAAGGTTTTACAATGGACGATGAACGCCTGAAAAATATGGGCGGCGGAAGTTATTGGAAAGAACTCTTGCAACGGATTCGTGATATTCGGTCTTCCGAAAAAGTGTTTTACCGGCAGGTTTTGGATATTTACGCTACAAGTATTGATTACGACCCGAAAGCAGATGTTTCCGTTGCATTTTTCAAAATAGTGCAGAACAAAATACATTATGCTGTTCACGGACAAACCGCTGCCGAAGTGATTTTCAACCGTGCCGATGCTGAAAAGGAATTTATGGGATTGATGACTTTTCCGGGCAGTCGTCCGTATTTGAAAGACGTAACTATCGCAAAGAATTATTTAAACGAAAAAGAACTTCGCTCACTTGGACAAATCGTTTCGGGGTATTTGGACTTTGCGGAACGGCAAGCCGAACGAGAGCAGGCAATGACAATGAATGACTGGGCGGAACACTTGAACAGGATTTTGATAATGAGTGGAGAAAATTTGTTGCAAAGTTCAGGAACAATAAGCCACGATGAAGCCGTAGAGAAAGCAACAACGGAATATAAAAAGTACCAGCAAAAAACATTGAGTGAAGTAGAAAAAAACTATTTAGAAAGTTTAAAAACGATGGAAAAGAAAACCAAAAAGAAATAATGCAGGCTTTTCGATACTAAAAATATGAAAATCAACCAACCATTCAACCAACTACAAAAAGCAGAATACCTGTATTTCATCGAAAACCACAAGCAATATTCCGATTTTAATACTTTGGGTTTGTACCGTTCTTTGACGGAAAATATATTGCTTTCTTTGGAAGAATTGATAGAAATCCGTGAGTTTGCCCATTCGTATTTTCAGAAAACTTTTGATTTTTTACAGCTCAAAGATCCATTAACTTATTTTAAAGTTTCGCATTTGGGACAAGAACTCACACAAGGCGATGAACTGAATGCGTGGAGAATTATCCGTGAAAACCAGCAGAAAACACTGAAAGACAAGAAAATAAAGCACCGCAATTTCGGCACGTATTCCATTCACGATTGCGGTTATGAGATTTGCCCGTTTAACGGATTGATGATAAAACAAGATGCGTTTAATTCCAGAGGTTCAATGTGTTTCAAAACCGATGAAAACAAAAATGAAAAGAAATTGAAATCCAAAAGATTAAGCAAAAAGCAAAAAGATTTTAAACAAAAAAATAAATTTTAAAATTATGAAAAAATTATTATTAGTCGTTTTATTCCTGATAAGCAATCTGATTTTTGCCCAAAAGCAAAAAATAACACAGTTGCTGAACGACCAGTTGAAAAGAGAATACACCAAGTTTTATGACGATGTTGAAAGAGAAAATTTTACTGTTACAGAACCGTTCCGTATTGATGAAAACAAGGTGCTGCACTTTGGTTTTATGATGATAAAAAACGCAGACGGAGAAAAAATAAGCATCAAACGGCAAGTTCCTTTGGATAAGATTGTGGAGTTTGATAAAGACCTAAACGTCTATTTTCACACCTTAAACAATGACGTTACCGAAACCCGAACCGACTACGACCAAACCGGCAATATTGTACGGACAAAAACAGAACAAACTCATTTGTTTTTCACGGAAATCAACAAAGAAAACCATCCGCACAGATTTATGAAGCAAGTCGTAAAAGCATTTAAAAAAGCAGGTTACAACATTGAAAGCGGATATTAAAACCATTTTTATGAAATCACTTATTTTAATCCTGTTCTTTTTCGGAATTCAGATGAATGCACAAACAAAAAGCAAAGACAGTTTGGTTTTGGTAAAAGAATACTTGTATGAACTGAAAAGCACGGTTAATTCATCAAAATTTAAAAAATCGAAAATCCTGAAAATGGAACGTTTAATCCGTACAGGAATCACGCAAAGAGAAATTTTTGAACGAAACATAAAACGAACAAAAAGCAAAGAAGAAGCGGAAGAAATGATAAGAACTTTCAACTTTATTCTGCAATCGGCAATATTATATAAAAATGATATTAAGAAAAATTATTCGGGATATTCGGAAGTGAAATACCTTAATACCAACATTCCTGTTTTATTGCAAAAAATGGAATAATCATTAAAAATCAGTTTATGAACAAATCAATTTTAGTTGTTGTGGTATTGCTTTTCTTGGGGAATATCACTTTTGCCCAAACCAAAGAAATCACACAACTGCTCAAGCAACAATTTGAAACCGAGCAGGAAATGTACGATGATGAATACAGCAATTTTAAAAAACCGACCCTCATCCGGCAGTTTCAGATTAAAAATGATACATTGAGCTTTGAGTACAGTATTCCATCTTATGCCGATTCGGAACACATTCTTTACACGAAAAGAGAAGTACATTTGAAAGACATCAAAGAATTTATCAAAGATGTGAATGTGATTTTCATAGCCAATCCCAAAAACGTAAAAGAAACCCGAACTACAAAAAACAAAAAAGGCGAAATATTGGAATCAACCGAATATTTTACCTATCTGTTTTTCACAGAACTGCGAAAAGACCGCTACGATGAATATACATTAAGACAACAAATGCTCGATGCTTTTGAAAACGCAGGTTACAAAATTACAAGTGAATATTGGTATAATTGATAAAATATATCATTTTACAATTTTCAGTCACTAAAAAACCGTCAGTATTTTAAATCGAAAAATCACACAATCTTCCCATCAACCATCACCAGTTTACGGTCGGCCATATTGGCTAATTCTTCATTATGTGTGACAATCACAAAGGTTTGTCCAAACTCATCACGCAGCCTGAAAAACAAGTTATGAAGGTTTTCTGCACTTTCGCTATCCAAATTCCCTGACGGTTCATCGGCAAAGATCAAATCGGGGCTGTTAATCAAAGCTCTGGCTACGGCAACACGCTGCTGCTCACCACCGGAAAGTTCTCCCGGTTTATGATGACAGCGGTCTTTCAATCCCAGGAAATCCAGTAATTCTTTGGCTCGTTTTTCGGCTTCAAGAGTTGGTGTTTTTTTTATAAATGCAGGAATGCACACGTTTTCAAGTGCGGTAAATTCCGGTAACAATTGATGAAACTGAAAGATGAACCCGATATGTTCATTACGAAATTTTGCCAACGCTTTATCATTTAAGCCGGTAATGTTGATACCGTTAATTATCAGTTCGCTTTTTGAAGGTTCAGATACGTTGTCAAGAGTGCCCAAAATTTGCAGTAAGGTAGTTTTTCCGGCACCCGAAGCACCCACGACAGAGACAATTTCGCTTTTGGCAATGGACAAATCCACACCTTTTAAAACGTGCAAATCGCCGTAATATTTATGAATGTTTTTTGCTGAAATCATTGGCACAATTTAAGACTTTCACGGCTATTGGGCAATACTCACAGTATTTTAATTATAACACGTGTAATATCATGGTTTGGGTATTCGTTTTTTTGGTATATTTATTGTAATAATTGCATCCGTATAACAAATTAATTGCATAGTAAATGAACGACTCTATGAGTAAAAATAAAAAGCTTCTGCTCGGGCTTTTTTTTGACGGTTGCGGATACATATCCTATATATTTCCACCGTTTGATTTTATTTGGGCACCACTTTCTGCATATTTAATGACCAGGCTTTATAAAGGAACTTCGGGTAAAGTGGCTGCGGTGGTTTCTTTTATAGAAGAAGCATTACCGCTGGTAGATTTTATTCCGTCGTTTACATTGATGTGGGTTTATACGTATGTGCTTAGTAAAGGTGAAGCAAAAGATATGGATAACATAATTGAAGTAAAATAAAAAAATCCCTTTCAACTTTTATGAAAGGGATTTTTCGGTTTTAAAGCGTATAAGTCAATCCTATATTGAAATTGCGACCTATATTAAAAATGCCGTCGTGTTTTAAACGGGATAAATGGCTTATGTAGTTTGTATCGGTAAGGTTGGTGCCCGATACGGTTATTCCCAACACGTTGTTGAATACTTTTACAGACCCACCAAAACCTGCGCTTAGCAAGTTGTAACCATCGGTTGTGGTTTCAAAGGCACTCACATTATTTTGATTGAATACCGAACTTAATTTCACAAACGCATAACCGCTTTGAACGTATTTGTTTTGAAATTCAACTCTTACGGTATTATGCAGGGAATTTGCCGGAATTAACGGTAAATACGCGTCATTTGACTGTTTTCCGGTAACGGTTTCAAAACTGCTTTCAAAATGCAGCCAGTCCAACGGATGCGGATGAAAATGCAGTCCTATTTCGCCTCCATAAAGTCGGGCATCATCCTGTGTGTACAAGAAAACCGGATTGTGGTCTATTTCGTCATCTGTTGGCGATAAAAATATATAATCATTTACCAGATTGTAAAATCCGTTGACAAAAACCTCCACGTGCTTATTTTTAAATTCTACAGCCAAATCTATCTGGAAATTTTGCTCATTTTTCAGGTTTTCATTTCCTATTTCATACCTGTTTGTGCCGTGATGCGAGCCGTGCGATGTGAGCTCTGCCAGATTGGGTGCTCTAAAGCCCGTTGCCAGATTAAGTCTTGCGGTAAGCTGTTTGAAAATATCGGCTTTAACACCAACAGCGCCGTTAAAACTGTTAAAACTTTTTGATAATCCCGAAACAACATCAATTGTACGTGTGTCATAACGCAAACCAAGTTGTACATCGGCTTTTTCAAAATGGATGTGTGATGTTGCCAAAACGCCAAAATCGTTGGTTGATGCATCCGGTATAAGCAGCTCTTCGCCATAATTGGTATTGGTTTGATGCATTCCCTGAACGCCGATAATCGTTTCAAATTTCCCCATTTGAGGCAAATGATATTTTATATCATAGTTGAACGTTTTGAGTTTCATGTGTAATGCAGGATGTTCATCATCATGATGCTCATCATCTTCATCGTCGTGTTCATGGTCATCTTCATCATCGTGGTCATCATGGTCATCATGGTCGTGATGTCCAAATTCTTTGCGGTCGTTATAGATTAACCCTAAGTTGACATCCAAACTTGAATTATTAAAGAAAATGGTTGATTTTGAACTCAAAATATGGTTTGTAATATCCTGATACGGTTCCAAAGGCGTGATGTTTAATGACTGTAAGCCTATTTCTTCGGGGATACCGAGTTTTGTTTTATTGATATTGTAGCGCAATTCGGTTTTAAACTGTGATTTTTGATAACCAAAACCCGCTTTAAAATCCTGTTCCTTAAAACGTGTGTTGGTAACTCTGTAATCACTGGTGTTATAATCTGAATGTTCTGTATAATTTCCTCTGAACAGGAATTTAAAATGCTCATCAGAAGATTTAAACCCCAAACCGGTATTGATACCTTCGGTATTGGTAAAGTAATTGAAGCCGGCATCGGCAGTTGCTGTATTGGCTTGTGCAAATTTTTCGGGATTGATATACAAAACGCCGCCAAGAGCATCACTGCCATATAGCAATGATGCCGGACCTTTTATCACTTCAACACTTTCAACGCCCGAGCTGCTCAAACCTAAGCCATGCTCATCGCCAAACTGCTGGTTTTCCAGCCGCACGCCTTGAGCATATACCAAAACCCTGTTGGAGCTCAAACCTCGTATTACGGGCTTGCCAACGCTTAAACCGGTCGAGATGTTTTCAACACCGGCAATGGATGCAATACCATCAGCAAGTGTTACGGCACCTTTTGCTTTTAAATCGGATACTTTTTCATGTTCAACCTTCATCACATTTTCACTTTGAAGCTTGTGAAACGGGGTCGATACAATGATTTCTTCCATTTCAATGGCAGAGGCTGTTAATGTAATGGTTAATATATCCCTATTAGGAAACTGTAAAGATTGAGAAACGGTTTCGTAACCAATCATTGATATCACAATTTTATAATTGCCTGAAGGAATATTCTTTAAGATGAACTTTCCGGTTTCATCGGTTGCAGTGCTTTTTTCCAGCTGAGGAATGTAAATATTGACATAAGCTAAAGGTTCATTTGTTTGTGAGTCAATAACATTGCCTTGCAGCGTATGCTGTGCATAAATAGACGGTACTGCCAGCAACAGCAATACCTGAAGTATAATTTTCATGTAACTTGTTTTTTAAATTAATTTAATACTGATTGTTTTCTGAAGATTATTCAGAATTTATATTAGATTAATTTGCGGCGGACCGCGAAGCGAAAAGTGTAACCGTTGATAATCGCTTAAAAAGAAATACTGCGAAACGATTTTGGCGCGTGTATGTTTTGTATCAATGATTGAAACAGCATGTTCCGGAATAGAGGCAGATACCGACAGGTTGAATTTATAAAAGTCACAATCCAAGTCCAAAGTATGTAAGTGCGTTGTGTTTTCACCGGTACAAACTTCATGATGATGATGCTCAAAAACATGAGACAATTTGACGGCCGATGGCAGCGTAAAAAACAACACCAATAACAGTGACGCTATTTTAAAGGCAATATGTTGTTTAATACGGTGCATTATTTTATAAAACGTTTAAATCCCAAATGTTTTAGCATCTTCTTTTCAAATTCCCAGAAAAATTTAAACTGGCCAAAAAGCCATCCGAAGAACACTAATAAAATTTGATAGAAAATAAGCCCAATAATAGCATATAAAACCCAATAAACAAAAGGATTTAAGTTTTCTTTAGTAACTCCCATAAAAGCCATGATGGGTTTGCTTATCATTGCCGATGACGACCCTGTAATGGCAAAAACAATAAAAATGCGTATCATTTCCCATTTATAGGTTACTATCCATTTGTTTTCCAGTTTTTTAAAGCAATACAAAGTAATTTTTAAAAACAGGTATGCAAAAACAAGTGCAGTAATAATAGTAACGTAAACAGGCAAGGAGCTTGTCAATTTATTTGACAGTAAATACCCTGCGTACAGCAAGCCAATGATACCCAAAACAGGAAACAGCAATTGCCGGTTGTGTTGTATTTCCCAGCGTTGTTTAAATTTTTGCATAGTGATTTTTGTCGGTGCAAATTTAATTTAAATTCTCGGAATAAAATGAGATAATTGCTGGTTGTGTTTTAACTGAAAGTATAAAAAGTAATTGTATAGCATATAATTTACTTCGTAACCATAATCAATGCCTGCCTGATAGTCTATTTGCATTTGATACAAATTTGGATTGTATGAGAATGATTGTAAAGCTCTTTGATTCCATGCTATAACCCACTGAAGATTGCGGTTTTCCATAAATTTTTGAGAATGAAAACCTCTTGGTCTTGCCATGGTTGCCAGCCATGAGCTAAATCCCGGGTCGATGATGATGATTTCGTATTCAAGCTCGTCATTGGCAATTTTTACAGTGTCTTGCTCGGTAGTTTGCCAGTTATTAGGGGTATAAGTGTCTGTTTTATAAGAATGACAACTTATAAGAGCAATACAGCAAGACAGTATGTAAATGATATTTTTCATTTTTAATGAAATTCATCTAAAGTTACAAAAAAACACGCCTCAACACTTAATTTAGGCTGTTTTTAACAAAAAAAGCTAAACCTTTTGAGTTTAGCTTTTGTATAGAAGGTATAAGCAGAATTAACTTATTTTTTCCCGAACAAACCTCCAAGCAGTCCGCCGAGACCGCCTTTTTTCTTATTGTTACCTCCTAAAACCATTCCGGCAACGTCATCAATAATACTTCCGTCACCATTGGCATCAAGGATAGATTCAAGAAAGCTTCGTTCTTGTTTTTTTGAGTTTCCTTTTACTAAGCCGCCTAATAAATCTTCAAGTCCGCCCGAATTGGTAACTTGCTTTTGTTTGGCTTGGCTGCCCAATACACCCATTAAAATAGGTGCGGCAATTTTTAAAATTTGAGCAACAGAGTTTGCATCCAACCCCGATTTTTGACTTATAGCCGTTTGTACCGTTTGTTGTTTGTTGCCAAGTACGTGTCCTAAAATTTTTCCGCCGTCTGTTAAAACGTCGGCATTAACACCGCCCTGAAACAAATCGCCAAGGTTGTTTAAAATACTTCCGTCGTGTTTACTGTTTAATGCGCCCAATAAGCCTTCGGCACCTTGTGATGTTGTGGCATTACGGCGCATGGCTTCCATAAGCACCGGCAAAGCCATGGTTAAAGCATCCTGTGTTTTGCTTGCCGGTTGATTGGTTTGTTGTGAAACACCATTTACAATGGTTTTTCCTAAGTCACTATTCAATAGGTCGAGAATTCCTGACATAATTTTATTGTTTTAATTTGTGTGGGTAATATTACAAAAAAATGCTTGCGGCATCTTGTACGGCAAGCATTTTTATCTATAATGTTAATAACTTTTTTAAGCGCCTTTAGCTTTTAAAAGATTGATAATCTGTTCGGCAAGTTCGGTACCTATACGGTCTTGTGCTTCAACGGTTGCAGCGCCTATATGTGGGGTGAGTGATATATTGCCATTCATCAATACTTGTACTGCCGGTGCGGGTTCATCTTGAAACGTATCCAATCCTGCAAACGCAACTTTACCCGATTCGATAGCGTTTATCAAATCGACTTCATTGATTATTCCGCCGCGGGCAACATTGATGATGCCTACACCGTCTTTCATAATTTCAAATTGCTGTTTGTTTATGATGTACTCATCCTGTGCAGGTATATGAAGTGTTATAAAATCGGCTTGTTTTAAGACAGTTTCCAATGATTCTGTTTTTATTTCTATGTTTATAAACTGACCGTCATAAAAATCGACTTTGATATTGGCTTTTTCTACAAGCTCGTCGTTTGCAATAACTTTCATTCCAACGCCAATAGCTATTTTTGCAACTTCTATACCTATGCGCCCAAGACCTATGACACCGAGTGTTTTACCTCGTAGTTCAATGCCCTTTGCATAGTTTTTTTTCAAGGTATTGAATTTTGTATCGCCGTCAAGCGGCATATTTCTGTTTGAATCATGTAAAAACCGCACACATCCAAACAGATGGGCAAATACCAGCTCGGCTACAGATTGTGACGATGATGCCGGTGTGTTGATAACATGAATACCTTTTTGCAATGCATAATCAACATCTATATTATCCATGCCAACGCCGCCGCGGCCAATGATTTTTATGGACGGGCAGGCATCTATAATGTTTTGTCTAACTGTGGTTGCGCTTCTTACTAAGATAACATCTATTTGATGTTGGTTGATATAATTGGCTAATTGTTCTTGTGCTACGGTTGTGGTAATTACTTCAAAACCGGCTTGTTCTAAAACATCTTTACCTGATTTTGAAATGCCGTCGTTTGCTAATATTTTCATTTAATATAGTTTGTCATTTCCGCGAAGGCGGAAATCTTTTTAATAGTTTTTAATTGCTCAAATTCTTCTTTAATACAGACTGGTTTACAGAGTGTTTAGATACTACTGTGAACTATGTGACTAAGCTTTCGTCTCCAGCTCACTCATAACTTCGACCAGAGCTTTGACACTTTCAAGCGGCATGGCATTGTACATTGAGGCACGGTATCCGCCAACACTTCTGTGTCCGTTAAGTCCGCTGATGCCGGCTTCTTTAAGCATCGCATCAAAAGATTCTTTTAAATTATCGTTAACCAGATTAAACGTTGCATTCATGTTTGAGCGGTCTTCTTTAACTGCGTAGCCTTTAAATAACGGGTTAAGGTCAATTTCAGAATACAGCACACGGGCTTTCATTTCGTTAATGTCTTCAATGGCTTTGATACCTCCAAGGTTTTTCAGCCATTCGAGTGTTAACATGCAGGTATATACCGAAAATACGGGCGGTGTATTAAACATGCTGCTTTGTGATATATGTACTTTGTAATCCATTATAGAAGGAATTTTTCTGGATACTTTACCCAGAATATCTTCCCTTACAACCACCAGCGTTGCGCCTGCGGGACCAAAGTTTTTTTGCGCTCCGGCATAGATTAGGTCAAATTTTGTAAAATCCAGTTGTCTCGAAAAAATATCACTGCTCATATCGCATACCATAGGTATCGGGCTATCGGGAAAGGACTTTAACTGTGTCCCGAAAATGGTATTGTTTGACGTGCAATGGAAATAATCGTAATCTTCAGGAATGTTGTAGCCTTTTGGAATATAGTTATAACCGGCTTCTTTTGAGGATGCTACTTCATAAATATCATCATAAATGCGGGCTTCTTTTATGGCGTTGTTGCTCCAGGTTCCTGTGTTTAAATAGCCTGCTCGTTTTTCAAGAAGATTTAATGCAACCATAACAAACTGCATGCTGGCACCACCTTGTAAAAACAGGGCTTTATAACCTTTGCCCTGAAGTCCTAAAAGTTCGAGTGCAAGGCTTCGGGCGTTTTCCATGACATCAACAAATGCTTTGCTGCGATGCGATATTTCTAATATTGATAATCCCTGATTGTTGAAGTTGATGACGGCTTCTGCCGATTTTTGTATGACTTCCTGAGGTAATATTGATGGACCGGCACTAAAATTATGTATTTTCATTGAAAAACTTATATGTTATTCCTACACAAGTAGAAATCTTCTATTAATATATTAAGATTTTTTATAAGGTGCAAAGGTGCTAATTTCTCGTTTAATTTTCATTATCAAATTCATAATTTTTGAACTATAATTTTAATAAAAACGCAATAGTATCTTCGCCATCGGCATAGTCCCAAAGTGAAGGATTTTGTGTTTGTCCAAAAGCAATACTGTCTGATGTAATGTGTTTTGAAACAATACATTGTATTTTATTTTTATCTTCTGAAAGCTTCGTTTTTAAGGTATCTATATCGTTGTAATGCCCGTAAAAAACAGTTGCAATGGGCGAGGCGTAGCTATTGTCTTCTTTAATCATTAAAAAGCCGTTTTCGAGCATATCAAATTCGCTCATTAAATACACAGCCTTATTATAGTCGTAATTGTTTGCGTATTTGGTTTCGTTTATGATAGGATGCCATTGATATACAGCGTTAAAAAACGCATCAAAGCTGTAATTATCAGGAACAAATAATTTGGAAACATTTCTGCAGCCCAAACCATAATATCTGAAAATATCATTGGAAAGCAAACTCAATTCTTCATCGGTTTCATTACCTGTAAGTATCGCAACAGAATTTCTGTTTTTTCTGATGATTGACGGCTTACCTTTAAAATAATACTCAAAATAACGCGCCGCATTATCACTGCCGGTTGCAATAACCGCATCAAAACCGTCGAGTTTTTCATCGGTAAACCGAATGTATTCTTTAAACTGAGGTTCAACAGTCTCAAGATATTTGGCCAAAAACGGTAATAAATGCCGGTCGTTTGACGATTGTTTTACCAGCACACGATGACCGCTTATTAATACCGAAAGAAAGTCATGAAAACCAACCAACGGAATATTTCCTGCCATAATAATGGCGACATTTTTAGGTTGTAAATCATTAAAGTGATACTTTTCTAACCAAAGGTTAATAGTATTGTAATTTAATAAATTAACCCATGAATTTATGGCAAATGTAATATTCGGTTTTGTAAACCATCCGTTATGTTCTTGAGCTAAGGTTATTTGATGTTTGAATCCGTCAAAAAACAACTCATTGTGTAAAATATCCGACTTTTTTTCAGGGTATTCGGTTGAGAACTGACTTAAAAATTCTCCCAGTTTCACAAAAGCGTTAATTCTTTGTTCTAAATTCATTCTGAGTTTGTTTTTGAAAGGTTTTGGCGTTACTTTTGCACCGTGCAAAGTTAGAAAAAAATGATGCTATGGCAATTATAATAACAGACGAATGTATTAACTGCGGTGCTTGCGAACCTGAGTGTCCAAATACTGCTATTTATGAAGGTGCAGATGACTGGCGTTATAAAGACGGTACAGGCTTGAGAGGACGGCTGGTATTACCTAACGGAAACGAAGTAGATGCCGATGAAGCCCAGCAACCTATAAGCGATGATATTTATTACATTGTACCGGACAAATGTACCGAATGTAAAGGCTTTCATGAAGAACCGCAATGTGCTGCGGTTTGTCCTGTAGATTGTTGTGTCCCGGATGATAATCACGTAGAAACAGAAGAAGTTTTATTAGGAAAACAACGTTTTATGCATCCTGAAGATTGATGAAATTTGAGATTTACGATTTAGGATTTTGAAATTTGAATTTTCCCTAACTTAACTGACTAAACCAATAACTATTAACAACAAATAAATCTCAAACGTATGTTTGGGATTTTTTGTTTAAATAATATTGATAAATGCGTACATTTGCACTCGAAAAAAAATAACTAATCTTTAATCAACCCAATAGTTCCTTTTCCTTTGGAAAGGGTTAGGGATAGGAATATGAAAGCCGGAATTGTAGGATTACCAAACGTAGGAAAATCAACCTTATTTAACTGTTTATCAAACGCTAAAGCGCAAAGTGCCAACTTTCCGTTTTGTACTATTGAACCAAATATCGGGATTGTCAATGTGCCGGATCCAAGACTTGAACGTCTTGAAGCACTTGTAAAACCCGTAAGAGTGCAACCTGCAACGGTTGAAATTGTGGATATTGCGGGTTTGGTCAAAGGCGCAAGTAAAGGCGAAGGTTTGGGAAATCAGTTTTTGGCAAACATACGTGAAACCGATGCGATACTGCATGTGCTTCGTTGTTTTGATAATGACAATATTGTACATGTTGACGGCAGCGTAAATCCGGTGCGCGACAAAGAAATCATTGATATTGAGTTGCAATTAAAAGATTTGGAAACGGTCGATAAAAAACTCGAAAAAGTAAAACGAGCTGCCAAAACCGGTAATAAAGACGCTCAAAAAGAAGAAGCGGTTTTATTAAAAATAAAAGAAGCGCTCGAAGCCGGAATTTCTGTACGTGCGTTGGAATTTACAGAAGACGAATATGATGAGTTTGTAAAACCATCACATTTTATTACAGACAAACCCGTGATGTATGTGTGTAATGTGGACGAAGCATCGGCAGTATCGGGAAATAAATACGTAGAACAGGTTAAAGAAGCCGTAAAAAACGAAAATGCCGAAGTGCTTTTTCTTGCGGTTGCCACCGAAGCCGATATTAACGAGCTTGACGATTATGAAGAACGCCAAATGTTTTTACAAGATATGGGACTTGATGAACCCGGTTCGTCAAAGTTGATTCGTTCTGCATACAAATTATTAAAACAGCAAACCTATTTTACCGCCGGTGTCAAAGAAGTAAGAGCCTGGACGATAGATGTTGGAGCAACAGCACCACAAGCGGCAGGCGTTATCCATACCGATTTTGAAAAAGGATTCATTAGGGCAGAAGTTATTGCTTATGAGGACTTTGCCTCTTATGGAAGCGAAGCCAAGGTAAAGGAAGCCGGAAAAATGCGTGTTGAAGGCAAAAATTACATCGTAAAAGATGGCGATGTGATGCACTTCTTGTTTAACGTATAAAATTCCTGCGAAGGCAGGAATCTCAACTTTTAAAAAATCAAACATCAAATTTCAAATTTTGATGATTTTTTTGGTCATTGTTAGCTATTAATTGTAAAATGCCAACAATCGAAATTAAGACTTACATATATGCAGGTATTCAAACCTGTTTTGATTTGGCTCGCAATATCGATTTTCATCAACAATCACTTATACATTCTAAAGAAAAAGCAGTAGCTGGCAAAACCTCAGGTTTGATTGAACTGGGTGAATCTGTCACTTGGCAAGCTACCCATTTAGGCATCAAACAAAAGCTAACCTCAAAAATTACCCAATTTAACGCACCGCATTATTTTGTAGATGAAATGGTGTCTGGCGCCTTCAAATCCTTCAAACACGAGCATATTTTTGAAGCAAAAGACAATACCACGTTGATGACTGATAAATTTCACTTTGAATCACCTTTTGGAATACTTGGTAAATTTGTAAATACATTGTTTTTAAACCGATACATGACACAATTACTTCAAGCGCGAAATCAACTTCTCAAAGAAAAAGCAGAAAGTCTATAATTAATTCACTACTACCGACAAAAGACTACCAACTAAAAAATATCCGATTAAAAACAACCCGATTTTCACTACTCAATACGGCATATTAAAACAATT
>CAYVUB010000028.1:0-17368 GCA_964454675.1 uncultured Flavobacteriaceae bacterium
TTGGTACGTCTTTCAGTACTTACGCTACAGTCATTATCTGTATTACAATTACAAGTTGTTTGTTAAAACGGAAACTTTAATTTAATCAACACTGAGGGTTTCTTTTATCAATAAGTTGTTTTCATGGTCTTTTACTATCAGAAAATAGCTTCCTTTGGGAATATCAATATTGAAACAATTATCATTAATTACTTTTATTTTTTTTATGACAGGAACTGCATTTGATTTGTGTTTTTGGTATTCATCACTAATATATACGGAAACAAAAACTTCTTTTTCATTGTATGAACTTAGTGTCACATCTTCAATATTGACTGTTTTCAATGTGGATTTTGGGTACAACTCTTCAAGAGAAGCTTTTATGTTATTAATGACAAAGTAATCAACATTAGTATTAATCATTTTTTCATTATCAAATAAATTGGAATTCAACAATAAAGATTCTGTACTATTAAACCTTAATTCTACCTGATCAATTGTTAAAGGATTAATTCCTGATAATTCATTAAAATATTGAGCCATTCTTTTGACAGAATTGCCACTACTTCCTTCCAGTATATGGTCTATTCCGGCATAGACAAACACTTTTGCATCTTTATCATTGTCTATAATTGATTTAATGGCTTGAGCTTGGGCAAGTTCTCTGTTGTCTGTGCTGAAATCATCGTAACCTATTATTGTATATCCAAGCTCGTGAGCTTTGCGTAAAAACAACCCAAAATATGGTTCTCTTGTGTAATATCCTGTATATTGAACAGGATAACCTTTACTGTTTAAAACGCTGTCTAATTCTTTATCAACAGCTTCAACCGCTAAATATTTAAAACCATTATCCTTTAGAGGTTTTAGTAATTTATAAGCAAGAACACGATGCTCCGGTTTCCAATGCATCTCATTAAGCATCACTGTTTTTTCGTCTTTTGAGATGCTTTTTATTTTTTCTTCGATGCTTTCCTCAGGCAAAGAATCATTGGGTTTTACTTTTTTAATAATCTCGGAAAGCTTTACATTTCTGTTTCTTTCATAATCATTTATTTTTTCCTCATAAAGGGCATATTGATTATCTCCGGAAAGAATTGTCAACAAATATTGCAATTTCATCCAATTATTTTTCTTACTCTCTTCAATTGGGGCGCTATTAAACTTTTCCAATAAAAAAAGGATATTATCCTCATCTTTATAAGTATTAAAAATATCAGAATATGTGGGGGTTTTTTTGATTGTATCACCAATGTTTATGGAATTAATTATGGAAGATGCATCAAGCATTATAGATGTATTGGACTTGTATTTACCTATGCTTTTAAGTAGAACAAAAACATCATTATTAATGAATTCTTTTTTTAATAAAACAATATTGTTAACAGAATCATTAGTTAAAACGGTTTCATTTTTTGATGGTTTGCCGTCTTTGCTTTTGACCAAAAACATAAAAATTTCATAATCCGGAGGTGTGTTTGTTTTTCCGTAAACCAACAAATTTTTATAGGAAACGTCCTTTGAAATTATTTTTAAATATCTCTTATTTATGCTTTTAGGACTGCAAAAATCGATATCCCCAAAAAACCGCCCATTGATATTTAATGTGTCATTGTAATAGTCAGCTCCATTGAAAAAATTGTACTTTGAGTATTTTTTTGTTGAATTACAAGAACTCATAAACAATACTATCAAAACAAATAAAATCTTATTTCCATTCAACAGATAGTGGGTCATAATTGCATTTGGTTTTATGAATAAATATCTCGTTCATTTTTTCAGGAATCCTGTTATCCGGGCATGCATAGCGAAACTCACATTCCCTTATTTGGGCATCGGGCAGCAGCTCTCTTATTTTTAAACCGAGATGCTCTCCTGAATACAACTTGTTGTCAGCATCTGGGGGTAAACTAATGTCCAAAAACACTAAATCAATACCACCATTCAATGTGGCACTTTGTGTTTTGCTGTAAGCTGTTTTACAATCTGGTGCTTCATCAACATTAAAACCCACATATTCTGATATTTTTAATATACGACAATGCGTTTTTAAAGCCATCTGTATAAAGGATGGTCTTCAACAATAAGGACATTAAATAGTTTTTTTCATAGTTACATAATTGACAACACAAGAACTTGGTTAAAAAACCAATTTCTACAAGATTATACCATTACCGGCTTGTATTAATCTTTCGTACCGATTAATACGTGTGCTATCAATTGTTTAGGGAATACTGCTAATATAACTATATTTTCGTAATAAAAAAATTCTTACAAAAAATGTATTACAGACTTCCTGTATCATATAACATTAATCAAAGCATTATTGTAATTTCAAATCAACAAGTTTTGTATTACATTTACAATCTTCATAAATTGCAGTGCTTTGATATCAAAATCCACCATAGACCAAGTATTTGAAACCGCCCGCGTGGAAGAGGTTATCGGCGATTTTGTACAACTTAAAAAAGCAGGCAGCAATTACAAAGGCCTGAGTCCGTTTAGTGACGAACGTTCGCCGAGTTTTATGGTATCGCCGGTTAAGCAAATCTGGAAAGATTTCAGTAGCGGCAAAGGCGGCAATGTGGTGAGTTTTTTAATGGAACACGAGCATTTTACCTATCCCGAAGCCGTCAAATATCTGGCAAAAAAGTACAATATAGACATTGAAGAAACCGAACAGACCAGCGAGCAGAAAGAAGAAGCCAACGAACGCGAAAGCCTGTATCTGGTAAACGAATTTGCTAACAATTACTTCCACAACACCCTGCTTAAAACCGACCATGGCAAAGCCATAGGATTGAGCTATTTTAAAGAACGTGGCTTTAAGGATGATACTATAAAAACCTTTAGCCTCGGGTATTCGCCGGATGACTGGCAAGCCTTTACAGACGAAGCTCTGGGAAAAGGCTACAATATAGAGTATCTCGAAAAAACAGGCTTGACCATTGTAAAAGACGATAAGCGCATAGACCGTTTTAGAGGTCGTGTGATGTTTCCTATCCATAGTATGAGCGGTCGTATTCTGGGTTTTGGCGGACGCATTTTGGGTGCCGACAAAAAGGCGGCAAAATATCTCAATTCGCCCGAAAGTGACGTGTATCACAAAAGCAAAATACTGTACGGCTTGTTTCATGCCAAGCAAAGCATTGCCAAAGAAGATAACTGCTATCTGGTTGAAGGTTATACCGATGTGATTCAGTTTCATCAAACAGGCATAAAAAACGTGGTGGCGTCATCCGGTACGGCATTAACACCGGAACAGATAAGGCTCATTAACCGTTTGACAAAAAACATTACAGTGCTTTTTGATGGCGATGCCGCAGGTATCAGGGCATCCATTCGCGGTATCGATTTGATTTTGGAACAAGGTATGAACGTTAAAGTTTGCAGCTTCCCGAATGGTGAAGACCCCGATAGCTTTGCACGGCAGAATACCCCGGAAGAATTAACCCAGTATCTTGAAACAAATGCCAAAGATTTTATTCAGTTTAAGGCATCTTTATTGGTTGAAGAAGCCAATAACGACCCCATAAAAAAAGCCGAAACCATACGGGATATCGTTAATAGTATCTCAAAAATTCCCGACCCTATTAAACGTGAAATATATCTTCGGGAATGTTCCCGCATTATGGATATAAGCGAAGATGTGCTGTTCAGTACTCTGGCGCAGATACGCAAAAAAGAAATCAAAGAGGCTGACGATAATTTTAAAAAAGAACAAAAAGCCTTTGAGGTAATCCGGCATGAACAACCCGGACAAAACATAAACCGCCAGTATGAACTGGAGCGTAAAATCATCGAAATATTGCTATTGTACGGCAATGAAACCGAAGAATTTGAGGATTTGGTTTTAACAGAAGATGAGGTTACAGGCGAATTAAAAATGGAACCGGTTATCCACCAGGCAAAAGTATTTGAAAAAATATATCTCGATTTGCAAGAAGACGAAATGCAGTTTAGCGATACCAACTTTAAAATGCTTTACTACCTGATAATTGACAAACTGCATCAATCGGGCGAGTTTCAGCTTACAGAATTTATTAACAGCCTTAATCAGGATATAGCAAGCGAGGTAACTACTATTTTGATGAACGACGAGCGTTACCGGCTGCATGACTGGGAACGCAACCACATCATTCCAAAGAGTAAAAAAGAAACCATTTCGCAACTGGTAACCCAAACCATATTGAGTTTGCGTTGTGATTTGATTGATATGAAAGTATCCGATTTTCAAAAAGACACTTCAACAGCAGATACCGATACAGCTGCATTAATGGAGGAAGCAAGAGATTATTTAAAGCTCAAAACCTTACTGGCAAAAAAATTAGGAAAAGTTGTTGGGAGTAAAATTTAACAGGCTCTAACTTATTTCCAGATGTTTTGCCTGATGTATCAAATCAACGATATTCGTGACGTTCAGCTTTTTAAATAACCGTGCTTTGTAGGTGCTTACCGTTTTTTCGTTGATTTTTAATTCTTCTGAAATTTCCTTGTTCTTTTTTCCTGAAGACATCAATTTTAAGACTTCTATTTCCCTTGTCGAAAGTCGTTTGTAAATTTTACTGGTAGTATTTTTTGTATCATCAAACGCAAGGTGTTTAGCCATATTTTTACTCAAATAAATATCGCCTTTATAAACTTTTAAAATAGCTTCACGAATAACATCTACGGTGGATGATTTTGACAAATATGCCGATGCGCCGGCTTTTACTGTACTTATAGCATAAATTTCTTCGGGATGGTAACTGAACATGATAACTTTTAAATTATGATGCTCTTTTTTAATAGCTCTTAAAGCTGTTAAGCCATTCAATTCCGGCAGGTCAATTTCAGAAATAATCACATCAACCGGAAAACGGCGCACAAACTCAAAAATCTCAATTCCGGTACCAATATCTCCTACTATTTGAATTTCAGGGTCGTTTGAAAACAAAAGTTTAAAACCTGTTCTTACGATGGGATGATAATCTACAATCAATACTTTAATCATAATAAATTGAATTAATGTAACAATTTGAGTAATGAATTCAAGTTTAATGTGGAGATGTGACAAACAAATATAATAAAAAAATCAATGCGTTTTAACATTTTTATATTAAAAACCGTATAAATTATTTTAAATTATTAGGAATTTCACAAACAGGTATCGGTATC
Organism: uncultured Flavobacteriaceae bacterium; assembly: GCA_964454675.1. GTDB lineage: Bacteria > Bacteroidota > Bacteroidia > Flavobacteriales > Flavobacteriaceae > CAYVUB01. The sequence goes on from CAYVUB010000028.1 coordinate 5,137, forward strand.
ATTTTGTGTTTGTTTGAACGGTTATAGCGGTTATAAATTTCAAACACCTGCTTTTTGCGTCCTTTAAAATCATTGGCGGTTTTTCCGGCTTCTTTCATAAGCATTGCCCATTCAAGCTCGGGATATGATGCGCCTATCTGGTCTTCATCGCTGCGTGCATCACCAAACAAACCATCGCTTGGCGCTGCTTCCATAATAGATTTTGGAACGTTCAAAAACTTACCTGTTTCATAAACTTCAGATTTCATTAAATCGGCAATAGGGCTTAAATCAACACCACCATCGCCATATTTTGTGTAAAACCCGATACCGAAATCTTCCACTTTATTTCCTGTGCCGGCAACCAATAACCCGTACAATCCGGCATAATAATACAGTGTCGCCATACGCAATCTGGCTCTGGTATTGGCAAGTGCCATATCGACCACCGCCTGTGTGCCATCAAGAGAAACCCGGGTTTTAAATTCTTCAAAAACAGGTGTCAAATCGACATGTATATCTTTAACATTTTCAAATTGATTTTTAAGATGGACAATATGCTCTTGTGCCCGTGTCACATGGCTCGAAGCCTGATGTATGGGCATTTCAAGACACAATACATCCAAACCGGTTTTGGCGCAAAGTGTTGATGTGACCGCCGAGTCTATACCGCCCGAAATTCCTATGACAAACCCTTTAACTCCTGCTTTTGTGGCATAATCTTTAAGCCAGTTTACAATATGATTAACTACCTTTTCTGTTTGCATTTTTGAAGATTTTATACAAAGTTATAGTACCTTTGCACAACAAAAATAACAGAATCACGTAATTAATAAAAGTTAATACCGTTTTAGTTTTCTAACCATTGTTTATGAAGAAATTAATTATTTGTGCAGGTATTTTGATGTTTGTAATATCATGCAAAAATGAAGATCCTGTTGAAAAGGAAATTGCAGCTATCGCTATTGATGTTAAAATTGAACGTTTTGACATGGCGTTTGCGACAACCAAAATTGAAGGGTTACAAAATTTAAAAGCGACATTTCCGTTTATGTTTCATGAACGTATCCCCGATTCTGTCTGGATTGAACGCATAAACGACACTTTGCAGCAACTGTTATCTTCTGAAGTTGCAAAAAAATTCCAAAACCTTCAAACGGTTGAAAATGACATACACAGCCTGTTTCAGCATTTAAAATATTACGACAATACCTTTACCGCACCACGCGTTGTGACTACAACTTCTGATGTAGATTACAGAAATAAAACTTTTGTAACAGACACAATCGTACTGGTATCGTTAGACACATATCTTGGCGCCGACCACGAGTTTTATGAAGGCATCCCGAAATACATCACACAAAATATGGATGCATCTCAGGTGGTTTGCGACTTGGCAGCAAGTTATTCTGAAAAATATATTTTTCAAAACCGAAGAAAAACCTTCCTTGACGAGATGATTTACTACGGAAAGCAACTTTATTTTAAAGATAAGATAATTCCGTTTAAAACCGATGCCGAAAAAATAGGCTACACCCGGGAACAACTGGATTGGGCGGTTGAAAACGAAGCCTATATATGGCAGTATTTTATAGAGCGCGAAATGCTTTACAGCACCGACAGCAGTTTGCCCGGCAGATTTTTGGCACCTGCACCGTTTTCAAAATTTTATCTGGAGCTCGATAACGAGTCGCCCGGACGTTTAGGGCAATACATAGGCTGGCAAATTGTAAGCGCATACATGAAAAACAACAATGTGCCTTTTATGAATATGCTGCATACCGATGCCGAAACCATTTTTAATAATTCAAAATTTAAACCACGTAAATAATGGCAAAACTCATAAAATCAACCATAGAACTAAATGTCGAACTTGATGAAAACCGCATACCGGAAAAGCTAACATGGACAGCGCAGGACGGCGGCATTAAAGACGAAGATGCAAAAGCCATGATGCTGTCTGTATGGGATAGCGGCGCTCAGGAAACCCTGCGTATAGATTTATGGACCAAAGACATGCCGGTTGACGAGATGAAACTGTTTTTTCATCAAACGCTGGTTGCTATGAGCGACACCTTTAACAAGGCAACACAGGATGAAAAAATGACAGCCACCATGAAAGATTTCTGCGATTATTTTGCCGAAAAATTAGAACTGAAAAAGTAGCATCCGCATCTTTGGCATGACTATGGATTGGTTGAATCACAAAACACAAATTGTTATGAGAAAAATTGTTTTTGGAGTTGTGATTACCTTGATTATTTTATCCGCTTTTAACTATTGCAGCAATAAAAAAGAAGACAAAATTGTGCTCAAGGAAAGCTCTGCATTGGTACAGGAACAGATAAAAAATGTGAGCAAGCTTGTTGTGACCGAAGGTCATTTCAGCGAGGTATTTACCTATAAAAACTCAAAAGCGATTTTTGGCGATTTTATTACCTCAGAAAAAAAAGCACTGGTCATTGTCAATGCCGACGTGACGGTTTCTTACGATTTGAGCTTAATAACATATCAAATCGATGAAGCATCAAAAACCGTCAGGATTACAAACATTCCCAAAGAAGACATCAAGATAAGCCCGGAGTTTGAATATTATGATATTCAGGCAGATTTCCTCAATCCTTTTCAGGCAAAAGATTACAACGACATTAAGGATACCGTCAAAAAATCGCTGCTCAAAAAGCTCGAAAAATCTGATTTAAAATCCAACGCAAAAAACCGCTTATTGAGCGAATTGTCAAAGTTTTACATCCTTACAAATTCTTTGGGATGGACTTTAACTTATGACGAAATGCCCATTACAAGCAACGAAATGCTTCAGGACATTAAGCTGTAACATTTCTTTTTGTCTAAATTTACAATGGAATTAAAAAACAATCTATTGTATTTTGAAAGAAACCCGCAAAGACGAAATCATAAAAACTGCCGCCAGACTTTTCAAAAAAAAAGGCTATAGTGCTGTTACCATGCGCGATATTGCACAAACAATGGGTATTAAAGCCGCAAGCCTATACAACCATATACAATCTAAGCAGGATATTTTAAACTCTATTGTAATTTCTATTGCCGAAGAATTTACCGGCGGTATGGAGTTTATAAAAGCCTCAAACACCAACAGTCTGGAAAAACTGCATCAAATTGTCATTCTTCACGTTAATATTACCGGCAAAAACATGCATCAAATGGCATCGCTTAATAACGACTGGATGCATCTTGAAAACCAATTGAATTACTATCTGGAGCTGCGCAACAACTACGAAACCGATTTTATAGACATCATCAAACAAGGCATCGCATCAGGGGAAATTACCAATTCAAACCCCGAAATCATCATGTTTTCTATCCTGTCAACCTTACGTTCATTATACCTTTGGATTCCAAAAAAGGAAGATTTTGATGCAACCCAACTGGCACAAAACCTAAGCAAAGTGCTCATACACGGCATAAGTCTCAAACAATAAATTATTTTTTGTAAATTTGTCAAACAAACTAACAGGTGTTAGTTTTAATTTTTAATTCAAAAAAGGCGGATAAAGGCTTATGGCAGAATTTCACAAACTTAACGTAGCTGATATTTATAAGGAAACCAAAGATTGTTCGGTAATTACCTTTGAAATTCCTCAGGAATTACAACAGGAGTTCAAATTCCGGCAAGGGCAACACCTCACACTCAAGGCTGTTATTAACGGCGAAGATGTGCGGCGTACCTATTCGTTATGTACGTCGCCTTTTGAAAACGTATGGAGCGTTGCCGTCAAGCAAATTCCCGACGGCAGGTTTTCGACCTTTGTAAATTCTACGCTCAAAGCCGGAGACAGCATAGAAGTCATGGCGCCCAGTGGAAATTTTGGTGTAGAATTGGATATGGAAACCGCAAAAAGTTATGCCGCATTTGCTGCCGGCAGCGGAATTACCCCCATACTTTCAATGATTAAATCACATCTTTCGGCAGAGCCAAAAAGCAGTTTTACACTTTTTTATTTGAATAGAGCCGTTAAATCCATTATATTTAAAGAAGAAATCGAAGCGCTGAAAAACAAGTTTTTAGGACGTTTTCAGGTGTTTTACTTCTTGGATGTTGAAAAAAGGGACATTGATTTGCTTACCGGGCGTTTTTCCCCCGAAAAAATTGAGCGCATCAACAAGTCTTTGGTTCCGTTCAGTAGTATAGACGAGGTATTTATCTGCGGTCCCGAACCGATGATTTTTATGCTGCGTGACGAATTGCTAAAATGCGGAATGACCAAAGAGCGTATTCATTACGAACTCTTCGTCAGCGGACTTTCGGAAGAAGCCAAACAAAAAGCCGCACAGGCTGTAGAGCAAAAAGTAGAAGGAACGGAAGTAACCATCATAGACGGCGGAAAGGATTTTACTTTCGTGATGGACAAAGAATACGACAATATATTGGACGGAGCCTTAGCTGCCGGTGCCGATTTGCCCTTTGCCTGCAAAGGCGGTGTGTGCAGCACCTGCAAATGTAAAATCGTTGAAGGAACGGTACAGATGAAGGTTAATTATGCCTTAGAAGAATATGAGGTGGCACAAAACTTTATTTTAAGCTGTCAGTCTGTTCCTACGTCGGAAAAAGTGGTGGTGGATTTTGATGTGTAAATTCCCACGAAAGTGGGAATCTCGTGATAAGATGAAGAATCCTTTTGAAAAATGGCAGATATTTAAAAGTTAGCTTAAACGACAATGAAACAGACAATCTACATATTGACATTTTTGATTTTAACAAGTTGTGGACAATCAAACTCAGAACAGAAAGTTGCGATTGTTTCTGATGCTACTATAATAAAAACTAATACGAAACATAACATAATCTCAACAGAAAAGGACAACAGTGAAAATAACTACCTACAACAATCTTTAACTGGTTTTGAAAGAGCAACATTATTCAAATTGACAGATACAATAACCGCAGACTTTAACGGTGATGGAATTTTAGACAAGGCGGTCTTAAAAAAAGAAAACGAAACATCTGGAATAATAATCAAGCACGGTAAGACAAACGAAGAATTTAGAATTGGTTTTGGTAAGAATTTTGCAACTTGGACAGATTTTGATTGTAATTGGGTTGACTATTGGGGACTTGTTGAAGACAAAGAAACGAGCGAAACAACATTTGCAGAAGACGGAGATGTTTTAGGAAGCCGAGTGGTAAAACTTCAAAACCCATCAATCGTTATAGGTAAAGATGAAATTGGTGGTGGACTAATAACATTTATAAATGGAAAATATGAATGGATTCATCAAGCAGATTGATAAATCTCAACACTAAAAAAGTTATGAGCGAAAAAGAAATAAAAAACCTCGAAGAAATCTTTGAAGCGAAAATCACCCGCGACGAAAAGATCGAACCCAAAGACTGGATGCCGGAGAAATACCGGCAAACACACATCCGGCAAATCTCACAGCACGCCCATTCTGAAATTGTAGGGATGCTGCCCGAAGGCAACTGGATTACCCGTGCACCGTCCTTACGCAGAAAAGTAGCCCTATTGGCAAAAGTCCAGGACGAAGCCGGGCACGGATTGTACCTGTACAGCGCTTGCGAAACACTTGGCATTTCACGTGACGAACTCTATGAGCAATTACATTCGGGCAAGGCAAAATATTCAAGCATTTTCAATTACCCAACGCTCACATGGGCCGATATGGGTGCCATAGGCTGGCTGGTGGACGGAGCGGCTATCATCAACCAGGTGCCGCTGTGCAACACATCGTACGGGCCGTATGCAAGAGCCATGATACGTGTTTGCAAGGAAGAAAGCTTCCATCAGCGTCAGGGTTTTGAAATCATGCTGAAACTGGCAAGCGGTACACCCGAGCAAAAAGCGATGGCACAAGATGCGCTTAACCGCTGGTGGTGGCCAAGCCTAATGATGCTTGGACCTACAGATGCCGAATCGGTACATACCGAGCAATCCATGAAATGGAAGCTAAAACGTAAAACCAACGATGAGCTGCGCCAGCAGTTTATTGACCAAACCGTACCGCAAGCCGATTTAATAGGATTAACCATTCCAGACCCCGATTTAAAATGGAATGAAGACCGAAAAAGTTATGATTTTGGCGAAATTAACTGGGATGAATTTTGGCAGGTAGTCAAAGGTCACGGCCCATGCAATAAAGAACGAATGAACGCCCGGGTTGGCGCATGGGAACGCGGCGCATGGGTGCGGGATGCCGCTATGGCGTATGCGGAAAAACAAGAAGCAAAGAAAGCGGATAAGGCTTCTTAGTAGTGAGTAGTTAGTATTGAGTATTGAGTGGAATTTGAAATTGTTTTTAGTCCTTTCAATGAAATTGATATTAATCTTAAAAAAAGACAGATATGCACATTTTAGAAGATTTGAAAGTATGGAATAAAGCGATGGATATTGCGGTGGAGACGTATAAACTTTCAGCACAATTTCCGGCAGAGGAAAAATACGGCTTAACCGGTCAAATAAGAAGGAGTGCAGTATCGGTTCCGTCGAATATAGCCGAAGGTGCCGGAAGAAATAATCCGGCAGAATTTAAAAATTTCTTAGGGATTGTCAACGGTTCTTCTTATGAACTTTTTACTCAATTAGTACTATCATATAAACTTGATTTAGTTCCTGAAAATTTGGTTCAACCAATAATCAGTGAAGTAACAGAAGTTCAAAAAATGGATTTCGCACTTATAAAACATTTAACAAAACAATAATGAGGTTGAGTATTTCTCATTACTCATTACTCAATACTAACTACTATGAAAAAAAACTGGCCCCTTTGGGAAGTCTTCGTAAGAAGTAAAAACGGATTGGAGCATCGTCATTTTGGAAGCCTTCACGCTGCCGATGCCGATATGGCTCTTGAAAACGCACGTGATGTTTACACGCGCCGTAACGAGGGCGTAAGCATCTGGGTTGTAGAATCCAGACACATCACAGCATCAAACCCCGAACATAACGGCGAATTGTTTGAACCCGCAAAAGACAAAGTGTATCGTCATCCTACGTTTTATGATTTACCTGATGAAGTGAAGCACATGTAGAATTCCCGCGAAGGCGGGAATCTCGTGTTTGAGAAGCAAAATAATTCTAATTAATGAAAGATACTTTCAAAAACACAGAAGACAAGATTCCCGAAGGCGGGAATGTGGTATGTTTATATAATGAGTAACAAACAAAACGGCGTTTTGTACATTAGAGTTACCGATAACATTGAAGCAAGAGTACAAGAACACAAAAACAAAGTTTACAAAAATTCATTTACAGCAAGATACAATTGCGATAAACTGGTTTATTTAGAAGAATACAACAATGGAATAGAAGCTGTAAACCGTGAAAGCAATTGAAAAAAGTGGGATAGGCAATGGAAAGTTAATTTGATAGAAGAGTTTAATTTAAGTTGGATGAATATAAGCATAAATTGGAATAACGAAGATTTAATATATAAATCAAAACGCTTACTAAAAGAGTAAAAAATGGAATCAAAATCACAAGATTCCCGTCTTCGCGGGAATTACATCCTCAATATAGCAGACAATTCCCTAATCCTCGCACAGCGATTAGGCGAACTTTGCGGTCACGGTCCTAATTTGGAAACAGACATTGCACTAACCAATATTTCCTTGGATTTATTCGGGCAGGTTCGCAGCTATTATCAATATGCAGCAAAGCTCGCCGGCAATAACGCCACAGAAGACAGCATTGCATTTCTTCGCAAAGAGCAGGAATATGTCAACGTGCTTCTGGTTGAACAGCCCAATACCGATTTTGCTTACGTTATGGCACGCCAGTTTTTGTTTGATGCATTTCATTTGCTGATGCTTCAGGAATTACAAAAAAGCAAGGATTTAACGCTATCGGCAATTGCGGTAAAGTCTATCAAAGAAGTCAGTTACCATCAACGGTTTTCATCAGATTGGATTAAACGCCTTGGCGACGGCACCAGTGAAAGTCACCAACGTTTGCAAAATGCCATCAACGATTTATGGACTTATACAGATGAGCTGTTTCATAAAACCGAAGCCGATAGTGCAATGATTAAAGAAGGCATTGGTGTAGATGTTGCAAATTTGAAAAATGCTTATTATGAATACATAACCAATGTTTTAACCGAAGCAACCATCACAATCCCGGAAAACACGTATTTTCAAAAAGGTGGAAAACAAGGCATCCATACCGAACATTTAGGCTATTTGCTCAACGATATGCAATTTATGCAACGCACCTATCCTAATATGGAATGGTAACCAATTCCTGCGAAGGCAGGAATCTTATGACATAACTATGAATTTTGATGATTAACATTGAACAACATATCGACACCGAATTAGTGGAAATCATGGAAACCGTTTCCGACCCGGAAATTCCGGTGCTGTCTATTATGGATATGGGCGTTGTGCGTTCGGCAACTGTCGAAAACGGCATTGTTAAAGTTCAAATTACACCAACCTATAGTGGCTGCCCGGCAATGGATGTGATTGCAGATGATATCAAAAAAGCATTGAAAGGTGCCGGATATAATTCAGAAGTAGAATTAATATTAGCACCTGCCTGGACTACCGATTGGATTACACCAAGAGGCAGAAAAGCCCTTAAAGATTACGGAATTGCACCGCCATTAGATGCTACATCCGATAAAAGAGCATTATTAGGTGGCGAACGCATTGTTAAATGTCCGCAATGCAGCTCGACAAATACAAAATTAGTGAGTCAGTTTGGTTCAACGGCTTGTAAAGCACAGTTTCAATGTGAGGATTGCCAAGAACCGTTTGATTATTTTAAATGTCTAAAATAATTTGTCATTCCTGCGAAGGCAAGAATCTTTATATAAAGAAAAAGCAAAGTATGAATAAAAGTATATTATTAAAAATAGAAAATAACATCGCTTACATCACACTCAACAGACCCGAAGTGTTCAATAGTTTTAACAGAGAAATGGCATTAAGACTTCAAGATGTTTTTGATGACTGCGAGAAAAATAATGATGTCAGAGCAATTGTATTAACCGGAAACGGCAAAGCATTTTGTGCCGGGCAGGATTTAAAAGAAGTGACAAGTCCCGAACTCAATCCCGGTTTTCGAGCCATTTTAGATGAACATTACAATCCCATTATCAGCAGGATAAGAAATATTGAAAAACCCGTTATCGCTGCCGTAAATGGTGTCGCTGCCGGAGCAGGAGCCAATATTGCTTTGGCTTGTGATGTAGTAATTGCAAATGAGCAGGCAAGTTTTATACAGGCGTTTAGTTTGATAGGATTGATACCCGACAGTGGCGGAACCTTCTTTTTACCACGTTTGATAGGCTTTCAAAAAGCATCGGCATTAGCCATGCTGGGTGATAAAATATCTGCACAAGAAGCCGAACGTTTAGGGATGATTTACAAATATGTTCCGGCTGAAACTTTTGAAGAAACCATCCATTCCACAGCAGAAAAAATGGCAAAAATGCCAACAAAAGCACTGGGCTTGATTAAAAAAAGCTTCAATCAATCCATGACAAATACCTTAGAGCAACAATTAGCTTTAGAATCAAAATATCAAATAGAATGTGCAGAAAGCGAAGATTATGCCGAAGGCGTTGCAGCATTTATAGAAAAAAGAAAACCGAATTTTAAAGGGAAATAAATTATCAATGTTACCTCGAGCGGAGTCGAGAGATCACATAAAAATAATAAAAAATGAATGTAGGAATAATCGGTTCAGGAACAATGGGAAGCGGCATCGCACAGGTAGCGGCAACTGCCGGCTGTAAAGTGAAATTATTTGACACCAATCAAACGGTTTTAGACAAGGCAAAAACAAGTTTAGAAAAAATCTTATCACGCTTGGTCGAAAAAGAAACCATCGACATTACCGAAAAAACACGCATTAAAAACAATATTTCGTATGTCAATTCATTACAGGAATTAGCCAATTCTCAATTGGTCATCGAAGCCATTGTTGAGAATTTAAACATCAAGAAAAACCTCTTTTCAGAATTGGAAACCTATGTCTCTGACAATTGTATTATTGCGTCCAACACCTCAAGTTTATCCATTGCGTCCATCGCCGCATCATTAAAAAATCCTAATCGTTGCATCGGCATACATTTCTTTAATCCGGCACCATTGATGCAGCTGGTTGAAGTCATCCCGGCAGTACAAACATCAAATGAGGTTTTACAGCAATCGGTAAAAATTATTGACAGTTGGAATAAAACCGTTGCCATTGCAAAAGACACACCCGGATTTATCGTTAACCGTGTAGCACGCCCTTTTTACAGTGAAGCACTGCGTATTTACGAAGAAGGTATTGTGCCTGTCGGCGAAACAGGTTTTGAAACCATTGATACCGCAATGAAACAGTTGGGCGGATTTCGCATGGGACCGTTCGAGCTCATGGATTTCATAGGCAACGACATCAATTATACCGTTACCGAAACCGTTTTTACCGCCTTTTATTTTGACCCGAGATACAAACCGTCTTTTACGCAAAAACGCCTGGTAGAAGCCGGGTATTTAGGCAGAAAATCAGGCAGAGGATTTTACAATTACAATGAAAATGGTTTAATTGCCATTCCTAATGAAGCGAAGGAATCTCATAATCATAACAACAAGCTATCCCAACAAATTTTCGACCGCATTCTCGTAATGCTCATCAATGAAGCCGCCGATGCCTTGTACTTAAATATCGCTTCGGCAAAAGACATTGACAATGCCATGACCAAAGGTGTTAACTACCCAAAAGGCTTACTGGCTTGGGCAAATAAAAAAGGCATCGACTGGTGTGTCCGGAAAATGGATGAACTTTACGATGTGTATCACGAAGACAGATACCGATGCAGCCCGTTATTGCGTAAGATGAATAAAGAAAATATAACATTCTTTTAATGGAAGGCAAGAAAATACCATACAAAATGCTATCACTTGACGCTTACAGCACGTGGCTTGGCATCGAAATATTAGAATGTGAAATTGGACGATGCAAAGTAGGAATGACCATTCGTAAAGAAATGCTCAACTCAATGAGCAAAGCTCACGGCGGGATTGCCTACTCGCTTGCCGATACAGCTTTTGGTTTTGCAGCCAATACCCACGGAAAATTTGCAGTTTCTATTGAAACCAGCATTAATCATATTGCAGCACTGGAAGAAGGCGATTATATTGTTGCCGAATCGGTTATTGAAACCGTAAAAAACAAATTAGGGTTTAACATTATCGAAGTGAAACGCGGTGACGAATTGGTCGCACTTTTTAAAGGGGTTGTTTACAGGACGAGCAAAGACTGGTAACCTGTTAACATTAATTACTTTTCAAAAAATCAAGTACTTCAGTATAAAAATCTACAGGATTCTCGGCGTGCAGCCAATGGCCCGCATTGGCAATAGTAACGATTTTTGCCTTCGGAAAATGGCTGTATATTAAAGATTCATCGGTAATTGCAATATATTCTGATTTGTCGCCACGCAAAAACAACGTATCTTTTAAAAATTTTGAATGTGCCGGCAAGGCTTCGCCTATTTCTTCTACATGAGCTTTAAGCGCATCAACATTGAGCCGTAACGCCAGTGTTTCTTTGGTTTTCCAATAAAGATTTTTCAACAAAAACTGACGTGTTCCAACATCATGAACATAATATTTTAAAGCTTCGTCGGCTTCACCCCGGGTTTTTATTTGCGAAAAATCTAAAGCACTTAATCCTTTTAATATGGCTTCGTGATGCACCGGATAATATCGTGGAGCAATATCTGCAACAATCAGTTTTGAAACCCGCCCGGGATATTTCATAGCAAAGAACATGGCTGTTTTTCCACCCATAGAATGCCCGAGCAATACAATAGTTTCAAGTTGGTTTGTATCGCAATAGGTTTTTAAATCTTCAACCATACTATCATAGTCAAAATTGTCACTATGAAAACTTCTGCCGTGGTTACGCTGGTCCAGCAAATGCACTTCGTAGCCGTTACCGGCAAATTGAGTTCCTAAGGTTTTCCAGTTGTCGCCTGTACCCAAAAACCCGTGAAGAAAAATAAACGGTTGTCCTGTTCCTGCTATGTTTGAATGTAAAAGCATATTGATTGCTGATTTTTGATTAACGATTTGGGATTTGGCACTTTGACTACGCTCAGTGTGACATTGAAATTTGGTTTTTTTAATGTGACGTTTTTTAATTTGAGACTTTTTTACTCACAACTCACAACTACTTCAACCTATGCAAATACATATTGATGACGTTTTCAATCCCTAAATACAAACTTTCAGAAATCAAAGCGTGACCTATGGAAACTT
>CAYVUB010000028.1:17468-33796 GCA_964454675.1 uncultured Flavobacteriaceae bacterium
TTTTCAATCCCTAAATACAAACTTTCAGAAATCAAAGCGTGACCTATGGAAACTTCCAATAAATCGGGGATATTGGCTTTAAAAAATTTGATATTATCCAATGACAAATCATGACCGGCATTAACCCCTAATCCGAGGGTATTTGCCAGAACTGCACAATCTGTATAAGGCTTAATCGCCATTTCATTTCCTAAGCCGTATTGATGTGCAAACGTTTCGGTATAGAGCTCAATCCTGTCGGTTCCTGTGGCTTTTGCACCTTCTATTTGCGCCATGACAGGATCGACAAAAATAGAGGTACGTATGCCGTTTTGTTTAAATTCTTTTATAATATCAACTAAAAAATCTTTATGTTTAATCGTATCCCAGCCGGCATTTGACGTTATGGCATCTTCGGCATCGGGTACGAGTGTAACCTGAGTAGGTTTTACCTGCAAAACCATTTCTACAAACGACGTAACAGGGTTGCCTTCTATATTATATTCGGTATAAACCACCGGTTTTAAATCGTAAACATCCTGATACCGTATATGGCGTTCATCGGGCCGCGGATGTATGGTAACACCCTGCGCACCAAATTTTTGAACATCAACAGCAAATTGTACCACATTGGGAACATCACCACCGCGCGAGTTTCTTAATGTTGCTATTTTGTTAATATTTACACTTAGCTTGGTCATGTTTTTAACTTTTACAGAACAAAAATACAAAGTACATAACGCTTATTGTAGTTATTTTTAATTATTTTGCACTAAATAAATTGCTTTATGAATCTTCATCAATATATCATAAACGATATAAAGCCTGTTACTATTAACGGGATGGTAAGTGATGTAAAATTACTTTTCAGCCAGCTTACCTACTCTCATATTCCTATTGAAAATAATGGTGTTTATTTAGGATGTATTTCTGAAACAGATGCACATTGTTTTGACGGGAAAAAACCGTTAACCGAATGTGCGTATGCTTTTGAAGGGTTTTATGTTAGAGAATCAACAATGTGGCTCGATGTTTTGGAAACGTTTGCCCAAAACACAAGCAACATCATGCCTGTTTTGGCCGAAGACAATTCATATCTGGGATATTATGAGCTTAATGACATCATTGCGTTATTTAACGAAACCCCGTTTTTTGCCGAACCCGGAGGCATCATTATTATCGAAAAAGGTATTAAAGACTATTCTTTTAGCGAAATAAGCCAGGTTGCCGAATCAAACAATGCAAAAATACTGGGAGCATTCATTTCAAACATGAAAGATGATATGGTGCAAATTACCATAAAAATCGGCAATGCCGGCATCAATGAGATTATACAGTCTTTCAGACGTTATAACTATAATATCATTTCTTCGCATGAAGACGATATATATCTTGAAAATTTAAAAGACCGTTCAGAATACCTGAACAAATACCTTAATATATAAGCTTATGAAAGTTGCCGTTTTTTGTCAATCTTATCAAAACAACGAAACATCTGTAACAACGTTATTAAAAACGCTTAATAAACATAAGTTTAAAATACACATTGAAGCCAATTTTTATAAAACATTACTGCCGCACTTCGATTTTCAAACCATATACACATCCATAAAAAGTTTTTCGGCACTTGATAATTCGTTTGATTTGCTCATAAGCATTGGCGGCGACGGCACTATTTTGAGAGCCATAACACATGTTAAAGATTTGGCAATTCCTATTATAGGCATTAACACCGGAAGATTGGGTTTTTTGGCAACCATCCAACCCAACCACATTGAAACCGCCATTGAAACTATCGTAAACGGCAATTATAAAATTTCTGAAAGAACCCTCGCAAGTATTGAAACACAACCTGAGTACAGCGAGTTGAACGAGTTGAATTTTGCTTTGAACGAAATTGCCGTAAGCCGGAAAAATACGACCTCGATGATTACCGTCACAACACATATAAACGGTGAACATCTCACATCGTATTGGGCCGACGGATTTATAATATCGACACCCACGGGTTCTACAGGCTACTCGTTAAGCTGTGGCGGTCCTGTAATCTCACCCGATACCAACAGCTTTGTATTAACACCTATTGCACCGCACAATCTGAGCGCACGGCCGCTGGTAATCCCTGATGATGCCGAAATTCGCTTAAAAATTGACGGCAGGGAAGACCAGTACTTAATTTCGTTAGATTCGCGTATTACAACATTAAGCAACTCAACAATAGTTATTGTAAAAAAAGCACCTTTCAAAATAAGGATGATAGAGCTCACCGGCGAAAGCTTTATTAATACGCTCAGAAAAAAACTACTTTGGGGCGAAGATAAACGCAATTAGAAACAATAAAACCCTGTAAATACTGTTTATCTGTAATACTTTGATTCAAATTGTCATAGGCTAATCATATTTATTATATTTGCAAACTTTTAAAAAATTATGAGGTATCTATTCGTCATTTTAATAAGTGTTATTCTAATACCCAAAAGCCATGGGCAAATTTATGAAGTCGGTGTATTTGCCGGCGGCAGCAATTTTATTGGCGATGTTGGCGCCACAAATTATATTTCACCCAATCAAGCAGCATTTGGCGGCATTTTTAAATGGAACAGAAGTCCGCGTCATTCCTACAGAGTATCGGCAATTTTTTCAAAATTAGAAGGCATTGACAGCAAATCCGACGACCCGAGACGTGTACAAAGAGGTTATGAATTTCAAAATAATATTTTAGAACTTTCGGCAGGTATGGAATTTACATTTTTTGATTTTGACCTACACAAAGACGGCAACAAGTCAACGCCATACTTATATACCGGTATCACTGCCGCAAAACACGACAATTATTTTTTTGACATAAACGGCGTTTTAACATCAGAAAACACCAACAGCTGGGCTTACGGCATCCCTATCGTTGCAGGATTCAAAACCACCATTACCCATCATTTTATTCTGGCTTTTGAAATAGGCGCGCGTTACACTTTCAGTGATGAAATTGACGGTAGTGTTCCGGATGCAAAATCATTACAACCCCTTAGTTTTGGTAATTTAAACAGTAACGACTGGTACGTATTTACAGGCATAACCCTTACCTATACTTTTGGACAAAAACCTTGTTATTGCTATTATTAAGTGAGTTTAAAAAATCAAATAATCACCAACAAACTTCCCGGCCATTTAGCAATTATAATGGATGGCAACGGGCGTTGGGCAAAACAAAAAGGATTAATGCGTGCCGTAGGACATCAAAACGGTACAAAATCTGTGCGTGAAACCGTTGAAGCCTGTGCCGAAATGGGCATCAAATACTTAACACTCTATGCTTTCTCGACAGAAAACTGGAACCGCCCCAAAC
Organism: uncultured Flavobacteriaceae bacterium; assembly: GCA_964454675.1. GTDB lineage: Bacteria > Bacteroidota > Bacteroidia > Flavobacteriales > Flavobacteriaceae > CAYVUB01. The sequence continues at coordinate 20,791 of CAYVUB010000028.1, forward strand.
TTGAAGTGGAAACACTTATGAAACTTTTGGTAAGCTCTTTAAAAAAAGAAATCAAAACGCTTCAAAACAACAATATAAAACTCAACGCCATTGGTAATATCAAAGATTTACCTTCAAAAGTGCATAAAGAATTAACGGAAGTTATTGACAAAACCAAAGATAATTCGCAAATGACCTTAACACTTGCCTTAAGCTACGGTTCACGAGACGAATTGTTAAACATGGTTAAAGAAATTTCTTTTAAAGTTAAAAATAATATAATTTCTATAGATTCTATTGACGAATCAATTATAAATAAGCATCTTTACACGCAAAATTTACCAGATGTAGATTTGCTTATAAGAACCAGTGGCGAACAACGGATAAGCAATTTTTTACTTTGGCAGATTGCCTACGCCGAGCTGTATTTTACAGATGTATTATGGCCGGATTTTAACAAAGAAGAACTGTATAAAACGTTGATTAACTATCAAAACAGAGAACGACGATTTGGAAAAACAAGTGAACAACTCAGCTAACAACAACCTTTTGAAAACATATATAAATTTTTTACTCATTACATTTTTTTTAATACTATCCGGTGTTGTTACAGCACAGGAAAATGAGTTACCTACGGGTGTAAAATACACTATTGAAGAGATTACCGTTACAGGAAACACCAACTTTAGTTCACAAACAATCATAGCCTATTCAGGATTAAAAAAAGGCGACCAAATAACGATTCCCGGCGAAAGCATCAGTGAAGCCTTAAAAAAACTATGGAAATCAAACCTGTTTAGCTCTATTGACATATACCTTGTTAAAACCGAAGGCAATCTGGCATATTTGGAATTAAACTTAAACGACCTTCCCGAATTAAATGAAGTAGCAATAAAAGGCATCAAAAAATCAAAAATTGAAGCCCTTATCAAAGACAACAAACTAACTAAAGGCACAAAAGTTACCGAAAACTTAATTACTACCACAAGAAACTATATTACCAATAAATACAGAAAAGACGGTTTTTACAATACTAAAGTAACCGTTACAACCGTACCTGTTATTGACTCTATTGAAAAAAGCAGAGTCAATATGGTTGTCAATATTGACAAAGAAAACAAAGTAAAAATCAAAAAAATAAACTTTGAAGGCAACCAAAAGCTAAGCGACAAAAAACTTCGCAAGGCAATGAAAAATACCAAGCAAATAAATCCAATACGGCTTTTTAAACGCTCAAAATACGTACAGGCAAACTACAAAGAAGATTTAACAGGCGTTATAGATAAATACAAAGAAAACGGTTATCGCGACGCCCGTATCATATCAGATTCTGTGTTTATAAACGACAATAAAACTCTTGCTGTTAACATTAAAGTTGAAGAAGGCGAAAAATACACTTACGGCAAAATCACCTTTGTAGGAAACAGCGTTTATACAGACCAACAGCTGCACAGCGTTTTACGTATCAAAGAAGGCTCGACCTACAACGGCGTGGAACTCAAAAAACGCATCTCTGACGATACCAGACCCGATGCTGACGATTTAACCAATCGTTATCAAAACTCAGGCTACTTGTTTTCATCCATAAATCCGGTAGAAGTAAGTGCCGACGGCAACGTTATTGATTTGGAAATACGTGTTACCGAAGGAAAACCGGCATATTTTAACAATGTTACGGTAGTTGGCAACGAAAAAACCAACGACCATGTGATTTACAGAGAACTACATACAAAACCGGGACAACTGTACAGCAAACAAAACGTAGTACGTACCGTGCGAGAACTCGGGCAATTAGGCTTTTTTGATGCACATCAAATAAGTCCCAACTTTAAAAACCCAAACCCAAATGAAGGCACTTTGGATATGGAATACTCTGTAGTTGAACGAGGTTCAAGCCAAATTGAACTGCAAGGCGGTTATGGCGGCGGAGGATTTATCGGGACACTTGGACTTTCTTTTAACAACTTCGCTTTAAAGGATATGTTTAAAAAAGAAGCTTACAAACCTGTACCTACGGGCGACGGACAAACATTGGCGTTGCGTTTGCAAGCCAGCCGTTTCTTCCAGACATACAGCTTCTCATTTATGGAACCTTGGTTTGGAGGTAAACGACGCGTACAGTTTTCAACCTCATTATCACATACCAAACAGTTTTTATACAACCCTGTAACCCGTGATGCAGACAAAGACAGACGTTTTAATATCACAGGAATCTCTGTAGGTATTGCAAAACGATTAACCGTACCGGACGATTATTTCCAATTGTCACAAGCAGTAAGTTTTCAGCATTACGATTTAAAAAACTACAATACAGGGTTATTTACCTTTGGTAACGGCTATTCAAACAACCTTGCATACACTATCGGCTTAAGCAGAAACAATACATTTAATGATCCTATTTATCCCGAAGGCGGCTCTAACTTTTCCATTTCAGCAAAACTATCGTTCCCGTACTCATTAGTTAATAATGTAGATTATAAAGCTCTTAAAGAAGAACGAGATGGCTTAAACCCTTCAATTACCGCCGACTATAACAGAATTAGTGAAATAGACCAACAACGTTACAACTGGCTTGAATTTTACAAAATCAAATTTAAAGGCGATTGGTTTACAAGAGTTGTCGACAAATTAATATTAAAATCAGGAATAGAATTCGGGTATTTAGGAGCCTATAACAATGACAGAGGCATTATTCCGTTTGAACGCTTTTTCCTTGGTGGTGACGGTTTAGGTAACTTTGCATTAGACGGTAGAGAAATCATCCAGTTAAGAGGATACCCTAACCAGTCATTATCATCTCAAGACGGTGGCTCTATATACAATAAGTTTTCATTAGAAATGCGCTACCCTATAACCCTTAGCGGACAAGCGAAAATATACGGGCTTACCTTTATTGAAGGCGGAGCATCATTTGACAATTTTAAAGATTATGACCCGTTCAAAATACAACGTTCGGCAGGTTTGGGATTAAGAATTTTTATGCCCGCATTTGGATTATTGGGGATAGATTTTGCTCATGGATTTGACCCGTTACCCGGCGGAATAACCAAGAACGGTTGGGAAACCCACTTTATCATAGGACAACAATTTTAACTTTGGCACGATATTTTCTAAGGCACTAATGATGATTTCGTTTGTAGTGTTAAAATTTTTTAGATTTTATTTCGTTAATTTGAAAAATATTAATTCTAAAAACAAAATCAGGTTACAACATCTGAGCGTTTTTTTAGAAATTTAATTGACATCATTAATTAAAAAACACATACAGAGATGAAACATAAAGTTCTTTTTTTATTGACCATCACAGGTTTGTTGAGTTTTGCCTCACAAGCACAACGAGGTGTAAGAATTGGTTATATCGATACTGAGTATATTTTACAAAACGTACCCGAATATCAGGAAGCCACCGCACAATTAGAAACAAAAGTCCAACAGTGGAAATCTGAAATAGAAACACGCTTAAATACTGTTGACCAAAAGAAAAAACAGCTTAACAGCGAGAGTGTCCTCTTAACAAAAGAACTCTACGAAGAACGCCTTGAAGACATTGCCTTTGAAGAAGCTGAAATTTTGGATTACCAGCAAAAACGTTTTGGCCCCAATGGTGATTTGATGATTCAGAAAAAACAACTCATCGAACCCATACAAGACCAGATATTTTCTGCCGTACAGGAAATAGCAAGCGGTAAGCAGTATGATTTCATTTTTGATAAATCATCAGATGCCGTAATGTTGTATTCTGACCAGCGTTTCGATTTAAGCGAGCAAATTTTAAGAACCATAACACGCACATCAAAACGTACACAGGCACAAAACAAAGCCGAAAGGAAAGCCGCCGAAAAAGAAGATGCCGTACCCGAAATAAACACAGCACAGGAAGAGCGTCAAAAAGCATTAGATGAAAGAAAAGAAGCGCAGGCAAAAGCTATAGAAGACAGAAAAGCCAAACAAGACGCAAGAAGAGACTCACTTAAAGCCGCAGCCGATGCCAAACGTCAAAAAGTAATAGACGACAGAGAAAAAGCCAAAACCGGAAACACAGGAACCTCAAATGCCAAAGACAGCACGGCAACCGGCGAAAGACTTGACAAAACAACCGTAAGCGACAGTACAGCAACAAAAGGTAAAAAACCCGAAACAACCACTGAAGAACCTAAGAAAAAAACAGCCGCAGAACTGGCTGAAGAAAAAAGGCAAAAAGCAATTAAAGACCGTGAAGCACGTCAAAAAGAAATAGATGACAGACGTAAAAAAATTATAGAAGACAGAGAAAAAGCCAAAGAAGAACGGCAAAAAAATCAAACCAAAAAAAATGATTCAGTACCAAAAAACGACAATTAAAAACAATTAATTTATAACACGTAAATACTATTTAACAATGAAACAATTAAAAACCCTATTATTTGCAGGATTACTTTTTGTAGGAGCAACCGGAATATCTGTAGCTCAAAGTAAAATTGCACATATTAACACTCAAGAGTTGGTAGCCGGTATGCCCGAGATGATGAGTGCTAAGGCAGAATTGGATAAGCTGAAAAAAACATACGAAACAGCAATCCAAGAGTTGGCTACAGAATTACAGAAAAAAATGGAGCAATACCAAGCAGAGGTAGATACTAAAACAGACGAAGAAAACGAAAAAAGAGTTATCGAAGTTCAACAAATGCAGCAAAGTATTCGCGAGTATCAGGGACAGGCACAACAAGACCTTCAAAAGAAAGAATACGACCTGGTAATACCATTAAGAGACAAAGCACTTGCGGCTATTGAAAAAGTATCAACAGCACAAGGGTTTGATTATGTATTAGATTCTACTAATGGCGGCGGCGTACTTGTAGCCAAAGGTAAAGACCTTATGGCAGATGTAAGAAAAGAATTAGGTTTCTAAAATTAAAACAAAAATATAATTCAAAAAGCTGCTTATACCGGGCAGCTTTTTTATTTTTGTAGTATATGAGCAAACAACCTATCGGCATATTCGACTCAGGTGTTGGAGGTACATCAATTTTCAAGGAAATTCATGCGCTCTTACCCAACGAAAACACCATTTACCTTTCCGATAGTTTTAACGCACCTTACGGTACAAAAACCCAAGACGAAGTTATCGCTTTAAGCATTAAAAATATAGAATTGCTCATTTCCGGAAACTGCAAACTTGTAGTTGTAGCTTGCAATACGGCAACTACAAATGCCATAAAAGTGTTACGGAAAAACTATAGTTTACCTATCATTGGCATTGAGCCTGCCATCAAACCGGCCGCATTGCAAACGCAAACAAAAGCCATAGGCATACTTGCCACCAAAGGCACACTTTTAAGCGAGCTGTTTCACAAAACCACAGATTTGTATAGTAATGGCATTACTGTGATTGAACAAGTAGGCGAAGGTATTGTCACATTAATTGAAAACGGTCAAATGGAAAGTGACGAAATGAAATCCTTGCTTAAAAAGTATGTGCAGCCTATGATAGATGCCAATATTGACTATCTGGTATTGGGCTGCACACATTACCCATACCTGATGCCAATGTTACTTGACTTGCTCCCAAAACATGTGAAAATTATAGATTCCGGTGAAGCGGTTGCCAAGCACACCAAAGTGATTTTACAAAAACACGATTTGCTCAACACTCAAAAAACAAAAGCCAAAAACCTGTTTTACACCAACGGAAATCCCGAAGTTTTGGAAACTATCCTGAATCATCAGTTTAAAGTTGAGTACCTGAATTTTTAATCTTCCTTAAACCAGATTGAATACTTCACATAATTATTGGCAATACGGTCAATTTCACCCGAAATGAGTTCTTTGCTGATGTCTTTTACTTTTTTTGCCGGAACGCCTGCATAAATACTGCCTGCTTCTACCCTTGTGTTTTGGGTAACAACTGCTCCGGCGGCAATAATGCTGTTGCTTTCCACCACACAGTCGTCCATCACGATGCTGCCCATACCAACCAACACGTTGTCGTGAATGGTGCAACCATGTACAATGGCATTATGACCTATGGACACGTTATTGCCGATAGTAGTTGGCGATTTTTGATAGGTTGCGTGAATAACCGCGCCATCTTGCACATTGACTTTATTGCCCATTTTTATAAAATGAACATCGCCGCGAATGACGGCATTGAACCATACACTGCATTGGTTTCCCATAGTGACTTCTCCAACAATTGTGGCATTTTCAGCAATATAACAATCGTCTGGTATTTGTGGATGTTTTCCGTTTACGGGTTTGATGATTGGCATAACAAATTCCTTTGAAAAAAGGAATCTCATAAAACAACTTCGAGATACCTTTTTGGTTATGTATATTTTTTCTTACTGAATTAATAAATCCTGAAATTTATGGAAAATTTAGGATTCTAAATCATGAGATTCCTGCTTTCGCAGGAATTGTTACTTAAAATACGATAATAATTCTGCTTTTTTAGCCGACGACACCATAATTTCTTTACCGTTGCTGAGAATCACACTACCACCTTTACCTTTGACGTATTTCACAATTTCGTTGACATTCACCAAATACGATTTGTGAACACGTGCAAAACCGGTGTCGTTCAACGCGTCTTCAAAATATTTGAGGGTTTTGCTAACTAATTTCTTTTTGTTGGTGTTGAGAAAAATTTCGGTGTAATTATCATCGGCTTTGCAATACAAAATATCTGACGTATTAATGACTTCAAAACCATCTTGCAACGGAATGGTGATTTTTCCATTAACGGCATTGGTTTTTGGCACCAGAATCTGGTCTTGTAGAGCATCTTCTTTGGTTTTAATTTCTGTGACATAATCTACCGCTTTAATAAGCTCGTCAATAGAAATGGGTTTCATCAAATAATATGATGCATGGGCGTTTAAAGCATCCATGGCATAATGATTATAGGCTGTTACAAAAACGGTCTCAAAATCAATATCGCCTACTTTATCCAGCAAATCGAAAGCGTTGCCATACGGCATTTCCACATCCAAAAACACAAGGTCCAACTCATTGCTTCGTATTAAGACCAAGGCTTCATCAACATTGGATGCTTCACCTAAAATGTGCACATTTGGGCAATATTTTTTGAGATAATTCCTTAAAATTTCTCTACTGGTTTCTTCGTCTTCAACGATAATGGCGTTTAGTTTCATATATTTTGTGTTGGAAGCTTGAAGCTTGAAGCCTGAAGTTCATTTCTTCCGGCTTCTAACTTCCAGCTTCAGGCTTTTAATCCTTTTTTAAAGTTACAACCACTTTCGTTCCTACATCTTCAGAAGTTTGAAAATCTTCAACCAAAACCGCAATTTTATCTTTATACATGTCATTCAAAATGGCGACACGTTTTTTGATATTGCCCATACCTTTTGAGTTTTGCTTCTTTTGGTTTTCGGTTTTTAAGGCTTTTGAACGTTCTCGTCCAATGCCGTCATCTGCAATGGTAATGGTAATTTCGGTATTGTTCTTTTTGTCAATGTTGATGTACAAATGGCCTTTTTCGGTCTTGTAACGTAATCCGTGCCAAACGGCATTTTCAATGTAAGGCTGCAACAGCATTGGTGGAATTTGATAGTCGTCAATGCTTATGGTTTCATCTACCGAAATGGTGTAATCAAATTTATCTTTAAAACGGAAATGTTCGAGTTTGGTGTACAATTCCAACAGCTCGATTTCTTTTTTTAATGGAATAAAATCTTCATCGCTGTTTTCCAGAACGGCACGCATCAACTGTGAAAAATCTGATAAATACTTATTGGCTGTACGTTCATCATTGGATGCAATAAAGCTATTGACCGAATTCAACGCATTAAAAATAAAATGCGGATTCATCTGGCTGCGCAACGATTTCAATGCCAATAAGTTATTTGCCAATCGTTGCTGGCGAATGTACTTAAACATAAAATAAGCCGCCGCCAGCAACAACAGCAATCCGCCAATTAACGAGTAAATGATTAATTCCTGGCGTTTGTTTCGTTCATTGGTTAACTGATACACACTTTCCGACAGTTTGCGGTCACTTTCCAGTGTAGTAATACGGTTTTGCTTTTCGGCAATATTGCGGTTAAAACGTGCTGCCTGTGCAAGTTCTTGCTCTTTTCTTATGTAAAGTTCGTCAACCACTTCGGTATAATCTTTATAGATTGCCAGTGCTTTTTCATAATCGCCGGCATCATAATACACGTCCGACAGTTTTCTGGTCGCATCTTTTTTGACAATCAAATCTTCCCGTTTATCGGCTTCTTTGATACTTTTTTCCAAGAACGGAATGGCATTGGCATAATCTTTCTGCAAGAAATACGCATTCCCTATTTTATAGTTTTGCTTTTGAACGGTAAGCGCACTTTCATTAGCTATCAAAGAATCTTTTTCAATGTCTTTAATATCTTCAAGCGCTTCTTTCCGCATCTGGATTTCTTCGGAATAAGCCCGATTTGTATTCTGAAAATCGGCAACGGTTACTTTTTCTTCAACGGCACGCTTTTTATTTTCTTTGGATGCCAGATTCAGGGAATTGTCAAAATAGCCTTTGGCTTGCGCCTGTTGCCCGCCGGCATTATAGGTTTTGGCTATTTTTGAATTTAAATCTGTTACCTTAGGTTTTATAAGATGTTTTTGTGCTATTGCCAGTCCTTTTTTATAGTTTTCAATGGCTGTATCGTAATTTTTAATTTGCGCATAGGTATCTCCAAGACCTTCGTATAAGGTTGTTAACTGGTAGTTTGACAACTCAGAAGTTTTGATGCTTTTGTAGGTATCAATGCTTTCCTGATAGTTTTTATTGTATTCGTAAGCCTTTGCAAGTTTGAGTTTTACATCGTTGCTTGCTATATTTTGAAGGCTTATCCTGTAATTTGAAACGGCAAGGTCATATTGTTTCCAATGGGTATATACATCTGCCAGAACCTCGTAAGATTCTGCATTTTGCTTGGTTGAGTTGCTTTGTGATAAGGCTTCGGTTATATACTGAATGCTTTTTCCGGCATCCTTTTTTAAATGAAACACCGCCGAATCAATCAATATATTATGATTTTTTATACTGTTTTTATATTTTGAAGATACCGGATTGCTTTGCTGTGGCTGCACCTCAATAACAATACGTTCGTCATCTTTTATGGTGTAGTAAACGGTTTCAAAATCTTTATGGCGTATGGTAATTTCATCGCCTTTGCGCACCTCAATCCTGAACTCGCCATCCATTCCGGTCATGGTATAAGCACCGCCGTTTACTTCAATATTTACTTTTGAAATAGGTTTATAGGTATCACTTTCTCTTACGGCACCTCTTACGGTAAATGTTGCCGCAGCGGCTTTTTCCCGTAAGGTTTGTTGTGATACCGCATCCTGAAACGAAACGAAAACCAGAAAAATGACAAAGTATGTTTGTATGAATTTCATTTTGAAAACTGCCCGAAAATCACTTTTACGACTTTCAACGGAATAAACTTACACACTTTAATTGACTTAATAAAATCGCTTTTTCCTAAAACACACAAATTTTTCATCAAAATAGTAGGTTATGCTCAATTATTGAATACGTTCACTCATCGACTATAACCGTTGCCTCATTATCGTTTTTTTAGTAAAAATGTTGCGTATAGTTTTACCGCATTAATCAAAAAACATAATTATGAAATCATTTTTCTTCACTTTTTTATTTCTAATAAGCATCAATTCATTTTCGCAGCACAAAGGAAATTATGAAGATGCAGATTTTGCCATTTCAAGACAAAATATTCTTGAAAAAGGCAATGCAAACATTTACAATCCAACCGGTCAACAACAGGTTCATAAAAATTTAGTCCCGAGCAATCATCTTTTTATTGATGTAAAAGCACTTCAAAACGTCAAAGCGGCGACTTATACCGCTGTTTTTAATCTGACACAAATAGGGGAAACAGCCGAAGAAACCAACAGGCTCATCAATAACCGCATTAATGCCGTAAAAGAAAAACTCAAAGCAAAAGGCATCTTGCAAAAAGACATTGTTATTGATGTCATTTCTTTTATTCCTGTTTATGAAATAGAAGTGGAGAAAAAACTATTTAGTAAAACTTATACAGAAGTTCCAAAGGGTTTTGAATTGCAACAAAACATCCACATCCAGTTTACAAGCTCATTGGTTTTTGAAGATATTCTCACAGCCTGTGCCGAAAACGAAATTTACAACCTCGTAAAGGTGGATTATTTTATTGACAACATTGCCCAGGTATATAAAAATCTTCAGGCAGAATTATTAAAACTCATCGAAGAAAAAAAGGCGTATTACAAAGCTTTAGGGTTTGATTTGGCCAATTATGACGTGTCCATTGCCGATGATAAATACTGTTATTTACCAAAAGATTTCTACAAAAGCTATCAAGCGTTTAACAGCATTTCGTTTGAAGCCATCAAAAAAAATAAAGGTGTGACAACTGTCAAAAAGCAAACGTCCTATTACTATCAGCCATTATCTTATGACACCTATGATTTGGTCATCAATCCGTCCATTTTAGAGCCCGTAACCCAGGTTGGAATGCATATCAAATTACAGTTTACACCAAAACCAAAAGAGCAAAAAACCACCGAAACTAAAACCGAACTGGTACATAAATACTACGTGGTATCGCCCAACGGCACTATCGATGTCAAAGAATTGAATACAAACAAATAAAAAAAGAACAAATGAAAACAATTGTAAAAACCACAGCACTAAGTTTATGTCTTGCCGGATTTTTATCTTGCAAAGCTGACAACAAAAAATCCATTCAAAATGATTTAGTCATTAATGAATCTACCATTGACAAACCAAACAAGCAATTCATCAAAGTAGCATTATTGCTTGACACCAGCAACAGTATGGACGGTTTGATTGATCAGGCAAAAGCACAACTTTGGGAAATTGTCAACGAATTATCGTACGCTAAATGTGGCACAGATAGACCCAACTTACAAATTGCACTGTATGAATACGGCAACGACAATCTCAATGCCGAAGAAGGTTACATCCGTCAAGTTTTGGCGTTTACAAGTGATTTGGACGATATTTCAAAACAACTATTTTCGTTGACCACCAATGGCGGAAATGAATTTTGCGGTCAGGTTATTCAAACGTCACTCAACCAATTAACCTGGGGAAACAATCCTGACGATTTGAAACTCATTTTCATAGCCGGCAATGAACCATTCACACAAGGGAAAATCAATTATCAGGATGCCGTAAAACTGGCTAACACAAAAGGTGTCACGGTCAATACCATTTTCTGTGGCGATTACAACCAAGGTATTTCAAGTTACTGGAAAGACGGTGCCGATAAAGGAAAAGGCAATTATATGGCTATCAATCACAACCACGCTACCACATACATAGCATCACCTTATGATGATAAAATTTTGCAGCTCAACCAGAAATTAAACCAAACCTATGTGGCTTATGGCAGTTATGGCAAAGAAAAAATGGCCGTTCAAGCCGAGCAAGATGTCAATGCGCAAGGTTACAGCGCTGCCAATGCCGTGAGCAGAACCGTGAGCAAAAGCTCACATTTATACAAAAACGATTCGTGGGATTTGGTAGATGCCGAAGAAAAAAAATCATTCAATTACGACGATTTAAAAGACACCGATTTGCCACAAGAACTTAAAGGCAAGTCAAAGGCAGAAATCAAAACCTATATCACCAAAAAACGTGATGAGCGCAAAACCATTCAAGAAGAGATTCAACAGCTCAACGAAAAAAGACGTCAATATGTAATGACACAGCAAAAAGATGATGCCAACGGATTGGAAAGTGCTATGATACAAGCCATCAAAGCACAGGCAAAACAGAAAAATTATGTTTGGTAATTTTTATTTTGGGCGTTACCCATTGTTGCTTTATGTGCAACAATGGGTCGCGCTGTCCGTTACAATCTTTTTGCCCCTTTAAGGGTGCAAAAAGGATTTCCACTTCCATCGCTAACGCAAAAAAAAACCTCGAAGTAATTTTCGAGGCTTTTTTTTATTAGTTTACCGCAGGACAATCACAATCGTATTTCTCTCTACGACAGTTAAAGTTATATCCAAGTGTTATCTGATGAAATCCTCCGTTATTAAACACCACAGAATTTGCCTGATAAGAATAGGTATAAGCAAACACAAAATTGTTATAGTCAACACCTACAAAAGGCGTAAAATATTGTAATTTCTGGCTACTCACACCGGAACCGTCCATAAACTCCGCACCATCAAAACTGCGTCTGTATGACAATCCGCCCCAAACTTTACCAAAGTCCATCTTTTTATATACTTTGGCATTTATATCAATTGAAGATTCTTTGGTAGCATCTCTGTACATATACATAATAGATGGTTCGTAGCTCCAGTCGCTTCCGTACTTTTTAAACGTATTACCAAGAGATAGTAAGTAGGTTCTTAAGTTATTATAGCTCAATCCTTGTTCATTAAAGTTGATACCTTCATTATTCAACACATTCTTAACGGTAGCATGTGCATAAAAGTTGATAAGGTGATACGAAAATCCAAAATCGATGTTAAAGTTTGTAGCGCTTTGTTCAACACCTGCAATAATAGGGTCAAAACCTTCCGACAAGAAAGAGGTTTCATCCAGTCTATATTGTATAAATCCTGCACTCAAACCAAAAGACAACATATTCAAATCAATTTCATTTCGAGAAAACATCAAGTGATGTGCATACGTCAAATAAGCTCCCGTTTGAGAATGATACCCGTTTTTATCGTTATAAACAATAGCACCAACCGCTGATTGCGAATCTCCTATTCTACTGTGAATACTCAATGTCTGTAAGTTTGGCGCTTCATCCTGCCCAAACCATTGCTGACGTGCTGTTAACCGCACTTTTGCACAATTGGCAACTCCTGCCATCGAAGGATGGATTAAGTAATAATTATCTGTAAGATAATCTGAATATATGGGTAATCCTTCCTGAGCAACTACTTCTTTAGTAATTAATGCTAAAAATGCTATTAAGCAATATTTCTTTAAATTCATAATCTTAATTTATCTTTTCAATGTAAAATGGGCTTTAAACTCTTTTCTATGTCCTGTTGAGGG
>CAYVUB010000029.1:0-33444 GCA_964454675.1 uncultured Flavobacteriaceae bacterium
TTCATTTTTACACGTTGTTTTGTGTAAACCTATTTCAGGACAAGTCAAAAAGCACTAACCGTTGATTTAGCACTGAACCCGCTATTTCTTATACACGCTGTTGTGGTGTCGTATTTTTTAATTCATAAATTTTGTCACTATTCCCAATTGCAATAGCATAAATCCGCTTATTATCATTGCAAAAATTGCAAATTTCTTTATATCACTCAATTCTCGTCCTTCCTTTAAAATCAGTCGCCTAAAGTCAGACGAAATCAGACTAAAAAGTGCAGTCAAAAATAAAAGTCCAATAGCTGTCAAAACACCATTTCCAATTGGAAATCCTTCTCTGTCGCCAAGAAAAAATGGAACGATGTCGGTTAGAAAAAGTAAGTTCCATACTACTATTGCTCCAATGGTAAATCCTTTTTTAATAGGAAATCCACCTTTCGATTGTTTTTCTATTATTGTTCTTTCAATCTTCTGATTTGTTTGATTTTCATTACTTAAAAATCCCGTTTCCTTAATTTGTCGAACGACAGAGTTTGGGTCTTTAAAAGTCCAAAAAATAACACGTTCTTTATAGTTAGCAACTTTGTGATTTATTTTTATTCCTTGTCCAATTATTGGAATCATTGTATAAGGTTCGATTGAAATAATGTCGGCTGGTTGAAAGGTCAGGTTACCGACAATAGAAGCATTTAATTCCAATCTGTCCTTATTCACTTTTAGAGTCGCAAATGGAATTGACGCATTAGCCATTCCAATTCTTGCTCCACCTGTTAATTGTAATTCGTTCATTTTGTTTTTAGTCGGTTTTTCAATATGCACCACAACACCCAAACTTACGAAAGTTTCCAAAATATCCAAACAACATTCGTATAACTTATCGAAAGAGAGTTTTATACGAAATTTTTGTTGCTGTTGCGTATAACTTCCGTAAATTAGCTTTTTTATATAAAAATGGACAAGAAAATAGCTCTTTTTACGCAACTTTTTTGAGGATAAACAGTTTAATATTAAATATATAGATACTTATATAAATGCGTTTCGTCAATTTTTAATGTGCCCGGCTCTGCAAAGTCTCCTGACTTTGCAGTGACAATAACTTTCAAGATTTTTCTGCGAAGTTATAAACTTCGCAGAGCTTGTATTCAAATCTATTTTAAACAATAAAAAACCCAAGCGAGGAGCTTGGGCTTTTACTATATCTAAGATTTATTATAATTTATTTACTTTTGGAAACATAATTCCAAGATTAGCTTCGCTGAACCTAAAGGTTTCCTGCCTTCGCAGGAATTCTGAAATTACATCTTCATCAACCAATGCTTCACATCCACTTCTTTTTTGATGATGTCACGTAAATCTTCAATCTTCACACGTGTTTGTTCCATAGTATCACGGTGGCGTATAGTTACCGTGTTATCATTTAAAGTATCGTGGTCAACGGTAATGCAAAACGGTGTTCCGTTAGCATCCTGACGGCGGTAGCGTCTTCCTACGGCATCTTTTTCATCATAATCCACATTGAAATCCCATTTTAAATCGTCCACAATCTGTTTGGCTATTTCCGGCAGACCATCTTTTTTAACCAATGGTAAAATGGCCGCTTTTATAGGTGCTAAAACCGCCGGTAATTTTAATACCGTTCTGGTCGTGTCGTTATCTAAAGTTTCTTCAACCAAAGAATTTGAGAATACCGCCAGGAACATTCTGTCAAGCCCTATGGATGTTTCCAATACATAAGGGACATAACTTTTGTTTTCTTCCGGGTCAAAATACTGCAATTTCTTGCCTGAGAATTTTTCGTGCTGACTCAAATCAAAATCGGTACGTGAATGGATGCCTTCCAGTTCTTTAAACCCAAACGGGAATTTAAACTCTATATCACAAGCCGCATCAGCATAATGTGCCAGTTTTTCGTGGTCGTGAAAACGGTAATTTTCAGTTCCCATACCAAGTGATAAATGCCATTTCATTCGTGTGGTTTTCCAATGCTCATACCATTCGGTTTGTGTGCCGGGTTTGATGAAAAACTGCATTTCCATTTGTTCAAACTCACGCATACGGAAAATGAATTGTCGTGCTACAATCTCATTTCTAAACGCCTTACCGGTTTGTGCGATACCAAACGGAATTTTTAATCGCCCCGATTTTTGAACATTTAAAAAGTTGACAAAGATACCTTGAGCCGTTTCGGGACGCAGGTATAAATCCATAGAGTTATCTGCGGAAGCGCCAATTTTTGTGCCAAACATCAGGTTGAATTGCTTCACTTCGGTCCAGTTGCGGCTTCCTGTTAACGGATCGGCAATTTCAAGTTCTTCTATTAAGGCTTTCACATCGGCTAAATCTTCATTTCCAAGTGATTTTGCCATCCGCGAAAGCGTTGTATTTATTTTTTCCTGATAATCAACAACACGTTGGTTGGTTGCCAAAAACTGAGCTTTATCAAAGGCATCGCCAAAACGGGTAGCAGCTTTTTCAACTTCCTTGTCAATTTTTGCTTCGATTTTTGCGCAATAATCTTCAATCAGTACATCGGCTCTGTAACGTTTTTTTGAGTCTTTATTGTCAATCAACGGATCGTTGAAGGCGTCAACGTGCCCGGACGCTTTCCAAGTGGTTGGATGCATAAATATGGCGGCATCAATACCTACAATATTATCGTGCATTTGTACCATGGCTTTCCACCAGTAGTCACGTATATTTTTCTTTAATTCGGCACCGTTTTGTGCGTAGTCGTAAACAGCACTTAAGCCGTCATAGATTTCACTGCTTTGAAATACATAGCCGTATTCTTTAGCGTGAGAGATGACTTTTTTAAATTGTTCTTCGTTATTTGCCATAGTACAAAACTATAAAACCGCCCCAATTGTGAAGCGGCTTTTCATAATATATTTACCTGTTACTTACTTTTATTAACCTTTTCAATGTATTTTTCCAATGCCATTGTCATTGAAGGCGTTTCGGCGGTTGGTGCCATTATATCTACACGCAAACCATGGTCTTCAACAGCTTTTGCGGTGGTGTTTCCAAATACAGCAATGCGGGTATCTTTTTGTTTGAAACCGGGGAAATTATGAAACAACGATTCAATTCCCGAAGGGCTGAAAAACACCAATACATCATAGTACACATCTGCCAAATCTGATAAATCGCTTATAACGGTTTTATAAAAAACGGCTTCTTTCCATTTTATGTTGAGACCGTTAAGAGTTTCGGGCACTTCATCGTTTAATTTATCGGTGGTTGGCAGTAAAAAGTTTTCGTCTTTGTACTTTTTAATCAAAGGCGATAAATCGGCAAAATCTCTTTTGCCTACATATATCTTTCGCTTTCTGTACACCACATATTTTTGCAGGTAGAATGCAACAGCTTCCGACTGGCAGAAGTATTTTAAAGTATCGGGTACTTTATAACGCATTTCTTCGGCTACTCTGAAAAAATGATCTACAGAATTTCTGCTGGTTAAGATAATAGCGGTATAGTTGTTTAAATCTACCTTTTGTAATCTGATATCTTTTGCAGCAACACCTTCAACATGGATAAAAGGTCTGAAGTCTATTTTTACTTTCTGTTTTTCTTGAAGATCAAAATACGGCGAATTTTCGATTTTAGGTTCAGGCTGTGACACTAAAATAGTTTTCACTTTCATAGGCTTATACGCGTTTTAAGCTTTAAATTCTATAATTAACTTGTATAAAATCAGATAGGGTCCAATTTCAAGTGCGCAAAGATACAAAATAAAATAGAATAAGTTGTTTGCTACAATATTTTGATGATTTTTTAATGTTATTATAAAGCCTGTAAGATTGATAACAACAACAATCCCAATTACAATATAACAAATAATCAAGGTGGGTTCTATGGTATATATAAGCAGTAAATTGACAGGTAGAAGCACAAGTCCCGTGAAATTTTTATAACTGTTTTTTTGAAACAGGTATGTGTCAATGAGTTTATCAATATCAAACAAACTTGCTATAAGGCGTTCCAACAATATTTTTATCAAAATAGTGGCAGCAACAGCAAAAAGCAATTTTAAAAATATGATAATTTCAAAAACGTGTACATTAAACAAATGCCGGTATGAAACATACCCGAAAACCGATACCGAAATCACAAAATTTAAAAACAACAGTGTTTCAAACCCATCAATAAATTTTTGCTCGCGCGTGTAGATTTTCAGGTATTTTGAATTCCCCAGAATACCTGAAAAATCCAAAAACCTGTTGGCATACATATACCTGGCAAAGGTAATAAATACCAATCCCAGGAAAATGAAAACCGTTAACCAGTCGTTATAAAAAATATCTCTGAGCATGATGCTAAAGTAAAAAGAAAAAACTATCTGTTCATTTCAATAAAATTAATCTTTTAAAAAAACTTACTTTTGCACAAATTCTTAACTATGACCGACGCTGTAGTCATCATACCTACATATAACGAAATTGAAAACATTGAAGCTATTGTGAGAGCCGTTTTTTCTCAAAGCAAAGTGTTTCACGTTCTTGTGGTAGATGATAACTCGCCCGATGGTACTGCAAATGAGGTTAAGAAATTACAGGCTGAATTTGGCAACCAACTGTTTTTGTTGCAGCGAAGCGAAAAAACAGGTTTGGGCACGGCGTATATAGACGGCTTTAAATGGTGCTTAGAGCAGAGTTATGACTACATTTTTGAAATGGATGCCGATTTTTCACATAACCCGAACGATTTGATAAAACTTTATAATGCCTGCCATGCTGACGGTTTTGATGTTGCCATAGGTTCGCGTTATATTGATGGTGTTAATGTGGTAAACTGGCCCATGAACCGTATTCTTTTATCCTATTTTGCGTCAAAATATGTAAGGTTTATTACAAGAATGCCCATTAACGATACCACCGCAGGGTTTGTGTGTTACAAACGTATTGTCCTGAAAACATTGGATCTGGATTCTATAAAATTTATGGGGTATGCGTTTCAAATAGAAATGAAATTTAAAGCCTACTTAAAAAAGTTTAAAATAATTGAAGTACCGGTTATATTTACCGACAGAACCAAAGGAAAATCAAAAATGAGCGGAAGCATCATTTCTGAAGCTGTTTTTGGGGTTTTGAATATGAAGTTTAAAAGTTTATTGGGGAAAGAATGAGTACAAATGCTAAAATGACCTTGCTTAAAAATGCCAGAATAGTTAATGAAGGCCGTATTTTTGAAGGCGATATTTTAATAGAAGGCAGCTATATCAAAGAAATAGCCGATTCTATAAGCGCAAAATCTGCCGATGTTGTAATTATAGATGTAGAAGGCAATTATGTGTTTCCGGGAGTGATTGATGACCAGGTACATTTCAGAGAACCGGGATTAACTCATAAAGCCACAATTGCCAGTGAATCAAAAGCGGCTATTGCCGGCGGGATTACCTCATTTATTGAAATGCCCAATACCGTACCTCAAACCACAACCATTGAAAAACTTGAGGAAAAATTTGAGATTGCCGCACAAACATCGTATGCCAATTATTCGTTTATGTTTGGTGGTACCAATACCAATATTGATGAGATTTTAAAACTGGATGCCAAAAACGTAGCGGCTTTAAAGCTCTTCTTAGGTTCTTCAACAGGCGATATGCTGGTAGATGACGCAACAGTTTTAGAAAAAATCTTTAAAAGCACCAACCTGTTGATTGCGGTGCATTGTGAAGATGAAACAACCATCAAACAAAATCTTGAAAATTATATTAAGCAATATAGTGATAACATTCCTATAGAATATCATCCTGTTATAAGAAGCGAAGAAGCCTGCTATATATCATCAGCAAAAGCTGTTGAACTGGCAAAAAAAACCGGCGCACGGCTTCACGTGTTTCATGTATCAACCGCCAAGGAAACCAAATTGTTCAGTAACAAAATTCCTTTAAAGGATAAAAAAATTACGGCAGAGGTTTGTGTGCATCATTTGTGGTTTTCTGATGAAGATTATAAAGAAAAAGGCTCACTTATTAAATGGAATCCTGCGGTAAAAACAGCGCATGACCGTGACGAATTATGGAAAGCATTATCAGACGGCAGAATAGATGTTGTAGCCACAGACCATGCGCCACATACGCTTGAAGAAAAGAAAAACCCCTACACAAGTGCGCCTTCGGGCGGACCGCTGGTGCAACATGCGCTCGCAGCAATGATTGAGGCGCATCATAAAGGTAAAATAAGCCTGGAGAAAATTGCGGAAAAAATGTGCCACAATCCGGCAATACTATTCCAAATTGAAAAACGAGGTTTTATCAAAGAAGGTTACTATGCCGATTTGGTTGTAGTAAACATCAACAATCCGTGGACAGTCAAGAAAGATAACATTCTGTATAAATGCGGATGGTCGCCTTTTGAAGGTGTGTCATTCAAATCCAGAGTATCACATACTTTTGTTAACGGCATTTTGGTATATAACAATTTTAAGTTTTTTGACGTTAAAGCGTCTATGCGATTAACATTTAACAGATAAAACACGTTATGGCAATACACATAAAATATTTACTTCTTAGTATTTGTGCCGTTTTTGTTTTTGGATGCCAAGGTATCGATAAACCCAAAAAACCTAAAAATCTAATCCCAAAAGATAAAATGACCGATGTGCTTTATGATTTGCACATAGTGAATGCTGCAAAAAGTGTCAACAAAAACGTTTTGGAAGTTCATGGGATAAACCCCGAAAAATTCATTTTTGAAAAGCACAAAATAGACAGTCTGCAATTTGCTCAAAGTAATGACTATTACGCTTACGACACAAAGGCTTATAAATCTATAGTTACTAAAGTTAAAGAGCGTATGGAAAAAGAAAAAGTACTATACGATGCACTTGCCGAAAAAGAAAAGAAAGAACAAAATCCCGAAAAACCAAAACCACAAAAAGATACCGCCAAAATTAATCGCACCGAACTTTTAAAAGAACTAAAAGCAAAGCAATAGATTAAGAATCTGTTTAAATTTCATTATCTTTTAAAAACAATTCTGCCGTTTTATTGATGCCTGCATCCATAGACCGGAACTCAAAGTTTAAGGTTGTTTTAATTTTTGAATTGTCATATTTTGTGATACTTCGTGCAGATTTTGCCATGTGTTTTGAAAACTTCCGGCGCTTCCCGAATAATTTATGATTTAACCAATCCAACCGCCAACCTATTTCTAAAACCCGGCGTGTTGCTTCCTTTTTTACAGGCTTAACCCCAAGAGCATTGCAAGCCTTATCTATAAAATTTTTAAATGATAAATTCTCTGAAACCAGAATATACCGTTCATTTTTGATACCGCTTTGCATCAATTGCCACATAACAGTTATAACATCATCAACACCTACATAACCCGTAACACCTTTTGTGTAATAAGAAAACCCTTTATATATCTGTTTTATCAGACTACCGCTGCCGCCACCATTCCAATATCCCGGACCAATAATAATCCCCGGATTGACCACCACCACGTCAACGCCTTCCTGCGTGCCTCGCCATACTTCAATCTCTGCACCGTATTTGGTTATGGCATATACACTGTTGTCATCTTCGGGATTCCAATGGGTTTCTTCGGTAACAAGCTCATCACTGTCTTGATTGTGTCCCACAGCCGCAATTGAGCTTACATAGCACAGTTTTTTAACCTTGTTTGAAATACACAGGTTAACCACATTGGCAGTGCCTTCAATATTTATTTTTCTGAGTTGGTAATATTTGTCGGGCTCAAAACTTACAAAAGCCGCGCAATGATACACATGGGTAACATCTTTAAAAGCTTCCGAAAGTTTTGGAACGTCATTAATATCGGCTTCAATCCATTCAATTTTTGCAAACAAGGCCTCAAAATCCTGAGCATAATATTGAAACACATGCTTTACCAAATCCAGCTTATGTTTACGCCTATAGATTGCTCTTACAGACTCTTGCCCGCTTACCAATTTGTAGAGCAAGTGAGAGCCAACCAATCCTGTGCCGCCGGTAACTAATATCATAAAGCTAAAATAAAGAAATATTCATTATTAATCTGTAATTATACATTGATGTTTATCTTTGCCAAAATTTAATTTGAATCACTATAATATGGCAAATGCTTTGGTAGAAGAATTACGCTGGCGCGGAATGGTGCATGACATCATGCCCGGAACAGAAGAACAACTCAACAAAGAAATGACTACGGCATATATTGGGTTTGACCCAACTTCAGATTCCCTGCATATCGGGAGTTTGGTGCCTATCATTTTGCTGGTACATCTTTATAAATCGGGACATAAACCCATTGCATTGGTTGGCGGTGCTACCGGTATGATTGGTGATCCGTCAGGGAAAAGTGATGAGCGTAATTTGCTGGACGAAGCAACTTTAGAAAAAAATGTGGAAGGCATCAAACGTGTGCTCTCCCGATTTTTGGATTTTAATTCCGAAGAAAAAAATGCTCCGGTTTTAGTTAACAACTACGACTGGATGAAAGATTTCAGCTTTATCGCCTTTGCCCGTGATGTAGGCAAGCGCATTACCGTAAATTATATGATGGCAAAAGATTCGGTTAAAAAACGTTTTTCGGGTGAAGAAGGCAGCGTTGGGATGTCGTTTACAGAGTTTACCTACCAGTTGATTCAAGGTTATGATTTTTACCATTTATATAAAGCCCATAACTGTGTTTTGCAAATGGGCGGCAGCGACCAATGGGGAAATATCACTACGGGAACAGAGCTGGTACGCCGTATGAATGTAGGCGAAGACGCCAAAGCCTATGCCATGACCTGCCCGTTAATTACCAAAGCCGATGGTTCAAAATTCGGGAAAAGCGAAGGCGGTAATATTTGGCTCGATGCCGATAAAACTTCGGTATATAAGTTTTACCAGTTTTGGTTAAATACGACGGATGAAGATGCAGAGAAGTATATCAAAATCTTCACTTTTTTAGATAAAGATACTATTGAAGCCTTAATTGCAGAACATAAAGAACAGCCGCATTTGCGACTATTACAAAAACGATTGGCTCAGGAAGTTACCTCGTTTGTACATTCAAAAGAAGATTTTGAAAATGCCGAAAAAGCATCCAACATCCTGTTCAGTAAAAACTTTAAAGACGACATCAAAACCCTGAACGAAACCATGTTTCTGGAAGTTTTTGAAGGTGTACCGCAAGCCGAGGTTTCACGGGATAACATAGAAAACGGCTTGGATATGATTGCAGCCTTATCGGCAGAAACAGGGTTTTTGGCATCAAACGGCGAAGCCAGAAGAGCTTTAAAAGAAAATTCTATTTTGGTTAATAAGGAAAAGGTTGATGAAGCTTACCGGTTGACTACAACCGATTTGATAAACAACACCTACATCATTTTAAACCGAGGCAAAAAGAACACCTATATTATTAAGGTGAGTTAATAGTTGTGACTTAGGACTTCAAGACTTAAAACAAGAGGAATTTTCAGTCCTGTGTCTTACAATCTTGTGTTTTGTAAAAGTTACAACACCATCAGGTTACAGCCTCTTATATCAGAATTATCAAACCGTCCCAGGATTTCAAAGGTTGAGTTTTCATAAACTTTCCCTAAATCTTGTGTAGCTATAAACGCACAAGAATTAAGGTTTGCCAAATCGATTACATTAATACCGCCGCTTGTTCCTTTGGGTAAAATTTGCAACGCATCTTCGGTATCACGGGTTAAAACCTTCATCCATTTCGGGCATTTAAAAATTCCGTTACCGGCAGAATACGCCTGGCTTAACAGTTCGGTCATGCCATATTCACTATGGATAGTATCGAGTCCAAAACCTTGTTTTAAAATACTGTGGAGTTCTTCTTTTATCAGTTCTTTGCGTTTGCCTTTCATACCGCCGGTTTCCATAACAATGGTGTTTTTAAGTCGAAACGAATGTGTTTCTGCCAAATCCAGCAAAGCATACGACACGCCAATTAAAAGTGTCTTTTTTCCTTCAGCATCCAAACGGACAAGTGTGTCTTTTAATTGCGACACATTATGAAGGTAAAAACCGCTTTCGGGCTGTCGGGAATCTTTGATAAGATGCTCAACCATATAAATCAATGACGAACCTTCACGCTCCAAATACGAAGGCAGTAAGGCTAAAATCACATAATCTTCAATGGCTCCGTAAAAATCATAAAAGCATTTTTTAAAACTTTGCTCGTAGAGGTTTAAATCGGTCACATGATGTTTGCTTGTGATGCTTCCTGTAGTACCGGAGCTTGTAAATACCGTTTCAATAGTATTGGTATTGCTGACTACTTTATGCGATTTAAAAAACTGAATAGGCAAAAACGGAATGTCTTCAACACACGTTACATCACTGGGATGGATATATAATAAATCGCAAAACGATCTGTAAACATCATTGTTTTCAAACTGGAATTTAAAAATTTTTAAAGCCACAGTATTAAATTCTGTGTCGTTTTGGATGTTGAAAATGTCATTAACGTTTACCATACGGCAAAAGTAGATAAAATAAAAAAGCGTTACCAAATTATGATAACGCTTTTAAAGTATGATTAAGAGTGATTATTTGATCACTAATTTTTTAGTCACGGTAGCATTGTTTTGAGATATTTTAACAATGTACAATCCTGTATTCAATGAAGACACATCCAAACGGTTGTTGTTGATGGTTTCATTAATAACTTGTTTTCCTAATACATCAAATACACTTACAGTCATTACATCGCTGTTGTTTGATGTAATGTTTATAAAACCGGTTGATGTTGGGTTAGGATATACTCTGAAAGTGTTAGCTTCAACATCGCCAATTGATAAAGTAGTCGGAGTTACATCTGCCCAAGTAGTACCAATACGTAACTCATCTAATGTAATAAACGGGGTTGATCCGGCAGCATCTTGTCTTAAGATAAATTTATCTATAGAAACCGCAGGAGTTGCATCAGTTGCTGTTATTGTAACAGCGGGAGCAGCCGGTTGGCTAAATGTTGCCCCGGCAGGGTTAATCCATGTGTTGATGACTCCACTTTCAATGTTATAACTCATTACAACAAATATATCGTCACCTACGGCATAAGTGTTTGTATCAAATGATATCTGCTCAGCAGTACTTGTATTGCTGATTCCTATTGAAAAATCAGACGAAATTGGATCTACTGATGTCGGTTTTACCCATAAACGGGCATCGTAACTTGTATTTGAGTTAGAAAGTGACGCAAAATATGCTCCACCTGCATTTGTAACGTTTGACTGGTCTGTTACTCTAAAGATAAAAGAAGCATATACATCGCCTGCAGTTACAGGAGTGTAAGCAAGTACGCTTTCACGACCGGCACCATTAAAAGCAATAGAATTTCCTTCAGATGCGATTAAGCCTGTGTAAGATAAATTTCCGCTTGTTACAGTTATATCATCACCGGTATTTAATAAAGTCCAGTTTGTTTGGTCGTTTAAGCTGTCTCCTTCGTTATAATCAAAATGTTCAGTATGAGGCAATGTAGGCAATACAAAAATTTCGGTAGTGAAATTAAGCGTTGCATTTACTGCAGGAACAATAGGCTGGTGCGCGTCGTCAACCAACTCCATATATAATATGTGAGCACCATTTGCCAAACCAGAAAGCAAGATTGGGTCTGTATCATATTTCATAACTACCGAGCCACCGTCAAGTGTATAGTGTATGTGTCCGTCACCATTTCCAGGCATTGCAACATCAAAGTTGCTTACAATAAAAGAAACTTGAGTGTCAGCTGTAGTTTGTGTAGAACCTTCGGTTGGGGAAGTAATTACTAAACCCGGCTCACCTGTTGATGCTTCAGCAAACAAAGAGAAATCATCATAATAAACTGTAGCTCCATTATATGTTCTTGTTTCAAATAAAAAGCCATTGGCAGTAGCCGGTGCAGTTAACGTTACAGAAAACTCTGTCCACACACCTCCATTATTGTCTAAATATCCCGTGTTATTATGTCTTAACTCTTCAATGTTATCAGGTAAGTTTGTTGTACCGTTTCTCCAAAAACTCCATATTCTGGCATCAGTACCATCACCGGATTCTACTTTATACCAAAAAGAAATAGTATAGGTGTTACCGGGAATAACACCTGTAACTATTTGTTGAATATCTCTTCTTTGTGTAGTTGAAACAACTTTTGCAGAATAATTTCCTCCTTCCGGTCTAACTTCAACAGATTCTTGAGTAACTCCCTGGGCAACACCATATCCTGTCGGAGTATTAATGTCATCCCAGTTTTCAAAATCGCCATTTACTAATAATTCCTGAGAAAAACTCATAGAACTAATTAAAAGAGCAGTAAATAAAAAGTAAATTTTTTTCATAATTAAATTATTTATAATCGTTTGTGCAAATGTACAAAAATATTGAGCGGCAACAATAGTAAATTATCAACAATTAACTATTTTACAATAAAATAACGTTAATGAAAAATCTACTTTACAACCAGCTTCCGGGTAGCGGTAGCAGTGTTTTCTTTGATTTTTAAAATGTAGATGCCGGGAGTTAATTTTGAGATGTTTAACTCGTTACCAAATAATGATGATGAATGCACTTTTTTGCCCAAAACATCAAATATCTCAATATCCTTGGTTAAATTTTGCTTGGTGGTAATCGTAATCTTACCGTTGCTTACAGGATTTGGGTAGATGTTTAAATCTTCAATGCCTTCTGTTTTTGATGAACTTGAACCATTGGTTTGCGAATAGCCGGATACAGTAAATGTAAAGCCCAAAAGCAGTAATATAATGTATGCGTATTTTTTCATCATGCTGTTGTTATTTTTTTTAACTGCTGTTTTTGACAAAGCATCAAAATCACAATTTTAAAATAAAGTTATAAAAATAGTGCAAAACATATACCAAAAACAAGATAAATTTAAAAAATTTCAGAAACTGTTTAAGTTTTGTTTATTGTTGCTTTTTTGAGTTATTTTTAATTCGGGCAAGGTGTGTGCTTTTTAGGATAGCAGCGCTATTGTTAAAAAATATAACGCAGTACGGATTATGACTTTCAGATAAAATTTAAACAGTTTCTTGGATAAACGTATTGTAACTGTTAGCAGTAAGTTATCTTAATGTTATCAATATGTTTGGCGTTTAAAAGCTTTTGTTATTAATCCTATCTTTGCAGCATAATTTTTTTTGTACCTTTAAATCAAATGAAGAAAAAGGAAATCAAAATACTTCTGGTAGATGATGAACCGGATATTTTAGAAATTGTAGGGTATAATCTTACCGCCGAAGGCTATCAGGTAATCACCGCCGAAAACGGTGCAGAAGCCGTTAAAAAAGCCAAAAAAGAACGTCCGCAGCTTATCATCATGGATGTGATGATGCCCGAAATGGACGGTATTGAAGCCTGCGAACACATCCGGAAAATCCCAGATTTGTCAGACACCATTATCACATTTTTAACCGCCCGCGGTGAAGACTATTCGCAAGTAGCGGGTTTTGATGCCGGTGCCGATGATTATATTACCAAGCCTATCAAACCAAAAGTGCTGGTAAGTAAAGTTAAAGCACTTTTAAGACGGCTTAAAGACGATGAAGGCCCCGAAGCCATTGTAAAAATAGGCGGTTTGGTTATCAACCGTGAAGAATACAAAATCACGCACAAAGGTCAGGAAATTGTTTTGCCAAGAAAAGAATTTGAATTATTATCTTTGCTGGCAACAAAACCCGGTAAAGTATTTAAACGCGAAGAAATTCTTGATAAAGTTTGGGGTAATGAAGTCGTTGTAGGCGGCAGAACCATTGATGTTCATATACGCAAGCTAAGAGAAAAAATCGGCGATAAAAGCTTTAAAACCATTAAGGGTGTTGGCTATAAGTTTGTTGATTAAATGCAAAAAAAACTAAAAAAGTCATACAAATTTGCGATTAAGACATCGCTGTATATCACTATAACAGTAACACTCATTACGAGTGTTTTTTTATATGCTGTTGATTCTTTTAATGTTTTTGTAACAACCGGTTTTGCATTGGTATGTTGCCTCGTGAGTTTTTTTATCACCCAATACCGCGTAGAGCGTTTTATATACAGACGCGTAAAAAAAATATATGACGATTTAACACTATTAGAATCGGCAACATTGCGCAAGCAGCCTATCACTACAGATATGGCAACCCTTACAAGGGAAATAGACAAATATGCCAGAGACAAAAAACTCGAAATAGAAACTTTAAAAGTACGTGAAGAATACAGAAAAGAGTTTTTGGGCAATGTGTCGCATGAGCTTAAAACCCCTTTGTTTACAGTACAAGGTTATATTTTGACATTACTTGACGGCGCAATGGACGATAAAAAAATACGTGAAAAATATCTTGAACGTGCCGGTAAAGGTGTTGAACGGCTTATCTATATCGTAAAAGATTTGGATATGATTACCAAACTTGAAGCCGGCGATTTAAGTTTGAATATTGAAGAATTTGATATTGTTGAATTGGTACACAGCGTTTTTGAACTTCTGGAAATGAAAGCGCACAAAAAGAAAATCACCTTAACCTTTGATATGGAATACAAAAATCCTGTAAAAGTTATTGCAGACAGAGAACGCATACAGCAGGTATTGACCAATTTGATTGTAAATTCCATAAAATACGGCCGTACCAAAGGCACTACCGAGGTAAGCATTGAAAATCTTATTAAAAACAAAGTCATCGTACGTGTTACCGATAATGGTGAAGGTATTGAAAAATCAAATATTCCGAGGCTTTTTGAACGGTTTTACAGGGTTGATAAAAGCGGTTCACGCAAAGAAGGCGGCTCAGGGCTTGGCTTGTCAATAGTAAAACACATCATTGAAGCACATGACGAAAAAATGTATGTAGAAAGCGAATTGGGTGTAGGCAGCGAATTTTCATTTACCCTTGAAAAGGCTAAATAGCTTTTTAAAATTCACCTCATATTCAAAAGCTTCCAACCCACGATAATTTGCAATTTCAGCAAGTTTTTCAATCTTAAAATCATCTTGCCTGCAGCTTGGTACAAAACCTTGTTCGGTTAATCGTTTTGCAAGATATTCCTGTTCAAATTGTCCCGGTGTAGGAATAAAAAATGCCTTTTTGCCCAGTTTTGCCAAATCCATAATGGTCGTATATCCCGAGCGCGATACTATCATCCGGCTTTCGTTTAATGACTGTTCAAGCAAATCACTCGTCATAAAATTGTATAGTGTAATATGACCTGTTTGCGTTACGGTTTGCTCTTTTTCAACAACACCTTTTACAAAAAGCACTTTGCCTTTATAGTTTTCAAATTCACTTAATAATTTTTCTTCCAGCATACTTCGCTGAGGTTCGGGGCCCGAAAGCAAAACCATCACATCATACACAAAACCGGTTTCAATTTTTGAAAAACGGCTCAACGGCCCAATGTATTTTGTAGGTACAAAATAATGGTTTGTATGCCCAAGCTTCCCGCTTAAATTAGGCTGCCCGTTAGCATCCGGAACCCAGCATTCATCAAATTTTCTGATGATTTTTTGATGCAGTTTGGTACTTAGCCACGTTGTGTTGCCGCTCAAAACCTGCAGTTGGTGTGTGATAAACACCGATGGCACTAATTTACTGTAAACACCCAGCCGGTTATCAGAAATAATACCGTCAATATTGTGTTCTTTGATGATGGACTTTATCAGGTTTCTTTCAGATTTTACGGCGTTGAGTAATTTTGGGGAATCTTTCAAAAGCTTCAGTTTAAACCAATACCCTTTTTTAGAATATCTGATGTTGTACGAAGGCAGCTCAATAGCTTCCACTTCGGGAAACTCTTTTTTCAGCAATTCAAGAGCAATACCGTCACTTGCAATAACAGGCGTAAATTGATGCGCCAGCAATCCTCTAATAATAGGAATACAGCGTGCAGCGTGACCCAAACCCCAATTTAACGGGGCAACCAAAATTCGTTTTTTCATATATCTTTTTGGGCGTGACCACAAGGGTCGGGCTTTCGGCAGTCGCTTTAAACTATTTTTTTGCAAAATAGTTTAAGAGCTTCAACAATGCCTTAATCCCTCACGCAGAGTTAGAACAATAAATCACAATAATATTCAAAGATACACATTAAAGCGCTTACAAATATTTCCTTAATTTTGCCAAATTGTTAAACAACATCCTAAAACCTAATCTCGTGGGAAGCAAAAACAAACAAAAACGATTCAACGAAAACAAAACTTTTCCTAATGTTGTCCAACCCACAAGAGACGAGCTCGTTGAGCATAAATTTACGCTCAAAGGCAGCTGGAACAGCCGTTTTTTTAAAAACGATAACCCCATTGTGTTAGAGTTAGGCTGCGGAAAAGGTGAATATACCGTAGGATTGGCAAAAAAATTCCCCGATAAAAATTTTATAGGTATCGATATCAAAGGAGCCCGTTTTTGGCGCGGTGCAAAAACCGCCGTTGAAGAAGGTTTGACCAACGCCGCCTTTTTACGCACCCAAATAGAACTTATTGAATTTACTTTTGCACAAAATGAAGTTGACGAAATATGGATAACGTTCCCTGATCCGCAAATAAAATACAAGCGCACCAAACACCGCATGACCAATGCCGGTTTTTTAAAACACTACAAAAACATTTTAAAACCCGGAGGTGTTGTTAATCTTAAAACCGACAGCGAATTTATGCACGGTTACACCCTTGGTTTACTGCACGGTGCAGGTCACGATGTGTTGTATGCTAATCACGATGTGTACAGGCAGGCAGGCAGCCCGAGTGAGGTAACAGAAATTCAAACGTATTACGAAAGCCAATACTTAGAAAAAGACAAAGCAATTACGTATATTAGATTCAAAATTAAGTAATCTTGAACATCACTGTTGTCTTTTTTTTAGGATTGTTGATTGCGCTTGTTGGTGTTATTCCGCCCGGATTGTTAAATATGACCGCCGCAAAAATAAGCCTTAAAGAAGGACATGTACGCGGTATTATGTTTTCAATAGGCGTTTGCGTTATTGTATTTTTACAAACCTATATTGCCGCCATTTTTGCCCGGTATTTAAGTAATCATCCTGATGTGGTGAGCATTTTGCAACGTGTTGCCTTTGTCATTTTTGTTCTTATTACGGTTTATTTTTTACTTATCGCCAAGAAGTACAATCAGCCCAATGTTGAAGAAAACATCAGAAGCAAGCACAGTCGTTTTTTTCAAGGTATGTTTATGTCGGGTTTAAACGTGTTCCCTATTCCGTATCAAGCGTATATGACCATCACTTTGGCATCTTTTGGGTGGCTCGAACTCGATAAAATCAGTATCATTTCGTATGTGTGCGGCGCCACTATGGGAACATTTGTAATGCTTTACATTTACATATTTTTCTTTCATAAAATAAAAAACAAATCCTTTACGTCTCAAAAGAATATGAATTATATCATAGGCACTATTACAGGCATCATTGCATCTGTGACGCTTTTTAATATTTTGATGGATTTATGAAATGCCATTCCGAAAAATTTATCGAAGCAATAGATATGAGAATCATGGCATTGCACCTGTCTGCCGGCAGGCAGGTCTGACTTTTGAAAACAATAAAATTTGAACAGATGAAACAAGAAACCCTGAATTTCTTTGATAAGGTGTATGAGATTGCTGTGCAAATTCCTTATGGCCGTGTTACCAGTTATGGTGCTATCGCAAGCTATCTGGGAGCCGCCCGAAGTGCCCGTATGGTTGGTTATGCCATGAATGCATCGCATACCAAGCCCGATATTCCTGCGCACAGAGTGGTCAACAGAAACGGGTTACTAACAGGAAAACACCATTTTGAAGGCACTAACCTAATGCAACAACTGCTCGAAAACGAAGGCGTTAAAGTAACAAACAATCAGATTCAGGATTTTGATAAATTGTTTTGGAATCCTGCTACAGAGTTATGACATAAAGCCTTTGCCGGAATTTGCAGTTTTAGATTTGGAAATCTATAGATTTACTCAATCGCAGTATAAAAAACTTCGGATTTCTATCGTCTGTCTTACAGCTTTATTGAGTATATTTGCAAATTAAAAATCATCTGGATTCAACGAAGTATGAAATTGAACAAACAAGCTATTTTCAAAGCTCTTGAAACCATATCTGTTCCCGGCGAAGGACAAAATATGGTTGAAAGCGGTGCTGTAAAAAACGTCGTTACTTTTGGCGACGAAGTTATCGTAGATATTACCATTACCAACCCAAGTTTACAGGCAAAAAAGAAAACTGAAGTTGATATTATGAAAACCATTCACGAACTGGTATATGAAAAAGCCAAAATAAAAGTGAATGTAACAGTTGATGCCCCTGCCAAACCGGCTTTAAAACCCATAAAAGGAAATCCCATACCCGGAATTCAAAATATTATAGCAGTAGCATCGGGCAAAGGCGGTGTAGGAAAATCAACCGTAA
The DNA here is from genome assembly GCA_964454675.1 of uncultured Flavobacteriaceae bacterium. Classification (GTDB taxonomy): domain Bacteria; phylum Bacteroidota; class Bacteroidia; order Flavobacteriales; family Flavobacteriaceae; genus CAYVUB01. The sequence continues at coordinate 18,328 of CAYVUB010000029.1, forward strand.
CGTCTAATTTGGCTGTAACCTTAGCCAAAATGGGTTTTAAAGTAGGTGTTCTTGATGCCGATATTTACGGCCCGTCAATTCCCATTATGTTTGATGTGGAAAATGAGCGTCCGCTGGCAACAACTATCGACGGAAAATCAAAAATGAAACCTGTTGAAAATTACGGCGTAAAAGTATTGTCCATCGGATTTTTCACCAGACCGGATCAAGCCGTTATTTGGCGTGGACCTATGGCCGCAAAGGCCTTAAACCAAATGATTTTTGATGCACATTGGGGTGAAATCGATTTTATGCTTATTGATTTGCCGCCGGGAACAGGAGATATTCATTTGAGCATCATGCAGTCACTTCCCATAACAGGAGCCGTTGTAGTAAGTACACCTCAAAACGTGGCACTTGCCGATGCAAAAAAAGGAGTAGCGATGTTTCAGCAAGACAGCATCAATGTTCCGGTATTGGGAATCGTTGAAAATATGGCATATTTTACGCCGGAAGAATTGCCGGAAAATAAATATTATATCTTTGGAAAAGAAGGCGCAAAAAACCTTGCCCAAGATTTACAAGTGCCGTTTCTTGGCGAAATTCCATTGGTGCAAAGCATTCGCGAAGCAGGCGATATAGGTCGTCCGGCAGCATTACAGACAGCAACAACCCTTGAAAAAGCATTTGAAACCCTAACTCAAAATGTGGTACAGGAAGTCGTAAAAAGAAATGACCATTTACCACCAACCGAAGCAATAAAAATTACAACAATGGCCGGATGTTCGGCTGTAAAAAAATAAGTATGACTACAGAAGAACTTACATTAAATATAGAAAAAGCTTTAGATGAAATTCGTCCTTTTTTACAAAGTGACGGCGGTAACATATCATTAATATCTATTGAAGACGACAAAATTGTCAAAGTACAGCTTCAAGGAGCATGCGTAGGTTGCAGTGTCAATCAAATGACCTTAAAATCGGGCGTTGAAATGACCATAAAAAAATACGCACCTCAAATAGAACAGGTTATCAATATTGAATCTTGATATGATTTTTATCATAAATCAATTCGTAATCAACCATTAAGTTTGTTTCCTGAAAACAAAAACTCATGATTAAAACAGATATACTTATCATTGGTGCAGGGCCAACAGGACTTTTTGCGGTCTTTGAAGCCGGATTATTAAAATTAAAATGCCATCTTATTGATGCATTGCCACAACCGGGCGGACAATGTTCGGAGCTGTATCCTAAAAAACCCATTTACGATATTCCCGGTTTTCCCGAAATTTTAGCAGGAGATTTGACTACCAATCTTTTAGAACAATGCAAGCAGTTTCAACCCGGATTTACACTTGGCGAACGCGCCGAAACCATTGAAAAACAAGAAGATGGTTCGTTCATTATCACCACAAACAAAGGCACAAAACATCAAGCACCCGTCGTGGCAATTGCCGGCGGGCTCGGAAGTTTTGAACCCCGTAAACCATTGATTGACAATATTACTTATTTTGAAGATAAAGGCGTTGAATACTTTATCAAAGATCCTGAAATTTACAGGAATAAGCGTGTTGTGATTTCCGGCGGAGGCGATTCGGCATTAGACTGGAGTATTTTTCTGTCAAATGTAGCTTCAGAAGTAACCTTGATTCACAGACGAAACGAATTCAGAGGCGCTTTGGATTCTGTCGAAAAAGTACAAGAGCTAAAAAACCAAGGTAAAATCAATTTGATAACACCTGCCGAAGTGATTAATGTTGTTGGAGATTATAAAGTAACCGCAGTGGTTGTAAAAGAATCAGACGGTGTTCATATAGAAAAAGAATACGAAATAGAATGCGACCATTTTATACCACTATTCGGACTGTCGCCAAAACTCGGGCCTATTGCCAATTGGGGATTGGAAATCGATAAAAACGCCATTGTAGTCAATAATGCTTTAGACTATCAAACCAATATTCCGGGAATTTTTGCCATAGGCGATGTTAATACCTATCCCGGAAAATTAAAACTGATACTTTGCGGTTTTCACGAAGCAACCTTAATGTGCCAGGCAGCATATCAAATTATCAATCCCGGCAAAAAATATGTGTTAAAATATACGACTGTAAGTGGCGTTGACGGATTTGACGGCACCCGTAAAGAAGCACCAAAACAGGTTGTGAAATCTATAAGTTAAGAGTTATGAGTTCTAATGCCTATATATAACCCTACATGTCACAAGACGTAAACATAAAAATAACCGATAGAGATGGTGTAACTCATGAGGTTTTAGCACCTACGGATATGGCTATGAACCTGATGGAAGTTATAAGAAGTTATGAACTTGCTCCCGAAGGCACAATAGGTATTTGCGGCGGTATGGCAATGTGCGCCTCTTGTCAGTGTTATATTCTGAATGATGTTGCGCTTCCCGAAATGCAGGATGAAGAAGAAGCTATGCTTAGCGAAGCCTTTTATGTCAAAGAAAACTCCCGTTTAGGCTGCCAGATACAAATTACTCCCGAACTTGATGGGCTTGAAGTTGAGCTTGCACCCGAAAGCTAACTAATTCCTGCCTTCGCAGGAATTATTACGGCTTATAATCCGCCAATTTTTGAGGTCCTTCAAGAGGTATCCTTACAATTTGTAAAATACCGTCATCGTTGGTGGCTACCTGCCATTTAATTAACGAAATTTTACCATTGATAATCTCTAAGCCTGTGATGCTTCGCGGATGCACACAACTCCCGGAATTGAAAAACGCAATATCTCCGGGTTCGGGAAAACGCGGTCGGTGCGTGTGTCCCGCAATGGTAATTAAATTGTTATTCTGAATAATCCATTTTTTGATGCGGCGTTCTACTTTAATAAGCTCTTTGTAGTTTTTTGCCGGACTCGTAGGATCATAAAATCCCATGACATTAAGCGGTTTCCATAGCACACGAACCAAAAACCGGCTCCATTTCCAAAAGATATAATTCCACCAATCGGCTTGATGCCCGTGCAATAAAAAAAGTTCCTGTTGGGTATCGGTGTGTTTTAAAATTAACCCTTCATGGTATTGAATGCCTTTAAATAACTCTTCGTCTTTTCCTGTTACAGGTTCAAAATAGGTGGACAGGTGTTTTTTTACAAACGCTTCATTTTTATAAACCATATCGTGATTACCCCAGATTGTGTGTAACCTTCCGGCATCATAAAACTGTTTTATAAGCATATACACATTTTTGTGAGCGTTAAAAATGGTTTTAAACGTGAGATTTTCCCAAAGTTCATCTCCATCACCCAATTCGCAGTAGGTAAAACCTTCGGCATAATAATATTTTAAAGCATGAAAATAGATGTTGCCGTTATTTGCAAAATCATCGGCAAAGCTGTTGTCGCCTCTGTGACAATCACTAAACAGGATTAGCTTGCTGTCGTCATTAAAAGGAAAGGTTTTGGCGTTTTTATAGACGCGGTCTAATCTGTTTTTGGTTGCCATTTTAAAAAAGGTTTGTCTAAAAGTATCAAAAAAAGCAGATACTAAAAAACCCTTTCAAAAGTTTACATTTTAAAAGGGTTATGATTTTATTTAAGGTTCGGCTTTATTTGAAAGCATTTAAGCCGGTAATATCCAGACCGGTAATGAGCAAATGAATATCGTGAGTTCCTTCGTACGTAATTACACTTTCAAGATTCATCGAATGGCGCATGATTGAATATTCGCCGGTTATACCCATACCGCCAAGCATCTGTCTGGCTTCGCGGGCAATATTGATAGCCATATCAACATTATTGCGCTTTGCCATTGATATTTGTGCCGATGTTGCTTTGCCTTCGTTACGCAATACGCCAAGTCTCCAGGTTAATAACTGTGCTTTGGTAATTTCGGTAATCATTTCGGCAAGTTTTTTTTGCTGTAACTGGAAAGATCCTATAGGTTTTCCAAACTGCATACGCTCTTTGCTGTATCTTAAAGCGGTATCGTAACAATCCATAGCGGCACCAATGGCTCCCCAGGCAATACCGTAACGGGCAGAATCTAAACAGCCGAGTGGTGCGCCCAATCCCGATTTGTTAGGTAACAGATTTTCTTTCGGAACTTTTACATTATCAAAAATAAGCTCACCGGTTGCCGATGCTCTCAACGACCATTTATTATGTGTTTCGGGTGTTGAAAATCCTTCCATACCACGTTCTACAACAAGTCCGTGTATGCGTCCGGTTTCATCTTTTGCCCATACTACGGCAACTTGTGCAAATGGTGCATTGCTTATCCACATTTTTGCACCGTTTAACAGGTAATGGTCGCCCATATCTTTAAAGTTGGTCACCATGCCTGCAGGATTACTTCCGTGGTCGGGTTCGGTAAGCCCAAAGCATCCCATCCATTCGCCACTTGCTAATTTTGGTAAATATTTTTGACGTTGTGCTTCGTTACCGTATTTCCAGATAGGATACATTACTAATGACGATTGTACCGATGCCGTACTACGCACACCGCTGTCGCCGCGTTCAATTTCCTGCATAATAAGACCGTAACTTATCTGGTCTAATCCTGCGCCACCGTATTCTGCAGGAATGTACGGGCCAAAAGCACCTATTTCTGCCAGTCCGTTAATAATTTGCGTTGGAAACTCTGCTTTTTGAGCATAGTCTTCAATGATAGGTGATACTTCTCGTTTTACCCATTCGCGGGCGGCATCGCGTACTAATTTATGTTCGTCGCTTAAAAGCTCATCTAACTGATAGTAATCCGGAGCTTGAAATAAATCTGGCTTCATAAGAAGGGTTTTTTAATTGAAGTGCAAAAGTAACGAAAACGTTTGCTGTTGGCAATTTTAAATCACATTTTCAAATAAAAACCTTTCTCAAGTTCAATATGCTCATGTGTGTGTTAATGACGTAAGGCTTTGATTATTCATTTGGAAGTTTTATGAAGCTATTTATTTAAATGAAAATGATTACTTTAGATTAATTTTGTTAATCAAGATTATTAAAAAATTAAGTTTTTATACATGCTATGAAATACATTTTCACACTCCATTTCTTATTTTTTTGGACAACTGTTTCCTTTTCACAAAATTACCGAGATATCCTTATTCAGGATTCGATATATCCTTTACTTTTTGTTGAAAGTGACTATCATAAAGTTAAAAACTTGATATTAAAGTTAGAGCAAAATTATGGTGAAGAACCGGATTTGAAATATAAATTATTGGATAACAGCTTTAAGAATGGGGATTATCAATTCTTCAAAAAAGAACTGAAAAACCTAGTAAAACATTACGGTGTAAATATTATTTATTTCAAAGGAAATGAATCTTATTACAAAGCAATTACCGAAGGATTTCTGTCAAAATGGTTCAAAAACATGTATCTTAAAAATCATCCGCTTTGGATGAAACACAATTTTCTTAAACAAATAGACCAGAAAAAATTAAATGATATTAAAGACAAAGACCAATTGGTAAACGTTTTTGCAATAAACATCAAGAATGAAACCGGATTGGATTCGTTACAAAGGAAAAAAGTCCATGCGCTGCTTCAAGATTTTTTCTTCGAGAATATTTCAGACCTATACGTAATAACCAGAAAATATGATGCCTACCCAACCGGTAAATCTTTTGCAGTCATTCAAAATCATTTTGGGGTCGCCTTAATTCACAATTATCAATCTGTAAATAATTTTGACAAGACATGGACTCTCTTTTATCCATATTACAAAAAGTCGTATTTAAATACCGGTATCGATTACATAGCTTTTAAAAATTATGACAATTTGAGTTATATCCATTATGGCACTCAGAGATTTGGATTGCTTGATATTGAAAATATTCCCGAAATATTCAAAAAAGAATCACTCGATTTCGTCCCTATACAGGATGAAGATTTTTTAAAAGAAATAAGAAAAAAATTCCATTGGGAAAATAACTAAAAAACATTGAGTAAAAAGACCAAGAGCTAACGGAATAAAACTTACCTCAACCCAAGTAATGCAGATTTGGCGTATAAAAAGCGGCAAAAAACGGTCATCTTTTTAAATTACAGACTAATCAAAATCTATCCGCAAGCCTACAGAAATATTGTTTTGTTCAACGGGTTGGTCTTTAAATAAAGGCGACAAATCGTATTTGGCATACAGGCTAAACTCATCAAACCCTATGTAACCACTCAAACCATACACAAAATTGGACGTGTTGTAATCGTCTTTGATTTTTTGTTTTTTACCGTGAAATTCGTTGGATTCATCAAATTTTAATTTTTGAACGGTACTTAACCGTATGCCGGCATAACCACCCAATCCCAATTTAAAGCTTCCGCCTCGCCGGTAACTCATGCCGTTTTTTGTAACCATTCTGGCAGTAGAACCAAATTCTAAATGTACAGGCACCACCATATTGGTCACTCTGAATTTTGCTTCGTTCAACCTTTCGGGATGTTCTTGTAGTGTGACCAAATTTGTCAATTGGTCTTCCACAAAATACATGTTGTCTTTGATGTTAAATTTGTTCCATTGAAAAGACAATCCGTATTTAAGTGTCAAAAAATTACTGTTTTGAGTAATGGGTGTATTGAGTGCCACGCCAAGCTCAAAGAATCCTGAACCTCCAATTTTATAAGGTGAATTGTCTATATCCTGACCTTCAATCAATGCGTTATTAAATCCGGCAGCAAACACCAATCCGCTGTAAGTAGATCTTATTCTAAACGTGGTTTTTGGAGGTCTTTCGGTCTTTATATCATTTGAAGAAATTTTCACATCCGTAGTTTCATTGGGTGTATTAACAAGAATTTCGGTATTGTCGCGTTCAATCAAAGCTATTTTATTGTCGATGATAGCTTTTTTATTATCAATATTTGCGGCACGTATTTTTGCAGCTTCCAGTTTAAGCCTGTCACTTTCTTCTTTGGTAATTTCACCGTTTTTTAATTGAACTTCAATAGCTTCAATATCTTTTTTAAGCAGCTCACGCTCTTGGGTTTCCACGGCTTGTTTTTCTTGTTTTAAAATCTCAATTTTTTGTGCTTTTGATACAATAGTAATCGAATCTTGTGCATTTGAAATTTGGCATACAAGGCATACTAATACAATGGATAATTGGGCAAATAATTTCATACTGTTTGTTTTTGATGATTGATGATGATTTCTAATTTTTACGGGTAACCACAACTTCTTTAACACTTTCGTATCCTGACAAAAGTTTTTTAAGCACTCGGTTTCTGAAAGTATTATCGATATCCGTTTCTACTTCAGCAAGAAGCATTTCGGGATTTGTAGTTTTTTGATTTTCAACCGAAACCAGCAATTTATAGGCTTTTATTTCTTGTTCGGCAAGCAGTAAAAGAGAATCCAGCTCGCTCTCTGATATGGCTTTATGTTGTTCTATTATCGATTTTGCCTGCGCAATAACTTCATCTGCTTTTACATCTTCGTAGCGTTGTATAGAGAGGTCTGCTTTTCCGGGAACTTCCTTGATTGATTCAGAGTCTTTAAGTTGCGTATTTCCGGAAACTACTTTTGAAGAACGTTCTTTTGTAAATTCTTCATCCTGAATTGGCGAATGTGTGTTTTTTACTTCGGATGCATTTTCGGTTTTAACCGAATTATCAAGCTCTTGATGCGTATCAACAATACCATTTGCAACTGTAGGCTTATCATTAAAAAATAACATAAACGCCATTAATAGTCCCGCAACAGATGCGGCAATACCCCAAATATAAAAACGCTTTTTCGATTTGCCGGCGTTTTTATCCAATCTGTTTTCCAGTCTGTTCCAAGCGTCTTGTGACGGTTGGATAGTGCGCTTTTCGAGCGTATTTTTTAAATTGTCTTCAAATTTAACGGGTGCCATTGTCTTCACTTTTAAATTCAACGATACGCTGTTGCAAGAATTTTCTGGCTTTGAACAGCTGTGATTTTGAGGTACCTTCAGTAATATTAAGAAGCTGTGCAATCTCATGATGTTTGTAGCCTTCTATAGCATACATCACAAAAACAACTTTGTAACCTTCGGGCAGCAAATCAATAAGATTTTGAATATCTGCAACATTAAAATCAGACTCCATAGGATTGAATTTAAAATCGCTCATTTCAACAAGGCTGTCTATAGCTTCTTCCGGTTGTTCAAAAGATGGTTGCGACCTTAGGTATGAAATAGATTCCCGTACCATAATACGCCGTATCCAACCTTCAAAACTACCTTCGTTACGAAAGGATTTAAGTTGGGTGAAAACCTTAAAAAATCCGTTAAGCATCGCTTCTTCGGCTTGATGCAAATCTTTTATATAATATCTGCAAACGCTCAGCATTTTGGGCGCGTGCATTTCAAACAACACATGCTGAGCTTCACGGTTGTCTTTTAGGGCTCTTGTTATAAGCTCACTTTCTTTTTTATAAAAATGAATAACTTTTACCAAAATTTAAATTGATTAAGGCTTCTGTTTGTAAAGACGCAAAATATGGACAGATGGTTGCCTGAGGCTGAAAAAAATTATTTTTTACGGTCAATCACATAATTAACCATGAGCTCAAGCGATTTTTTGTATTCAGAATCCGGATAGGCTGTTAATATTTGTAAGGCTTCCTGCTGAAACTGTTTCATTTTTGATTCGGCATACTCCAATCCGCCGTTCGATTTTACAAATGCAATCACTTCTTTGACGCGCTGCTTGTCTTTATTATGATTTTTTATGGAATTTATGAGCCAGTCTTTTTCTTTACTTGAACAGTGATTGAGCACATAAATGAGCGGCAAAGTCATTTTTTGCTCTTTGATGTCAATACCTGTAGGTTTGCCAATGGTATCTTCGCCATAATCAAACAAATCGTCTTTTATCTGGAACGCCATGCCTATGAGTTCGCCAAACCTGCGCATGGTTTCAACTTCGGGCGAGTTGGGTTTTACCGATGCCGCACCAAGGCTGCAACAAGCGGCAATAAGTGTTGCGGTTTTTTGACGGATGATTTCGTAATAAACATCTTCGGTAATGTCGAGTTTTCGGGCTTTTTCAATTTGAAGCAATTCGCCTTCACTCATTTCGCGCACAGCCACCGAAATGATTTTCAACAAGTCAAAATCGTTATTGTCAATGGAAAGCAGTAATCCTTTGGATAGTAAATAATCCCCAATAAGTACGGCAATTTTGTTTTTCCACAGGGCGTTGATTGAGAAAAATCCGCGGCGGCGGTTACTGTCGTCCACCACATCATCATGCATCAAAGTTGCGGTATGTATAAGCTCTATGACCGATGCGCCCCGATAGGTACGTTCACTCACATTGCCGTTATGGACCATTTTGGCTACAAGAAACACAAACATAGGCCGCATTTGTTTGCCTTTACGGTTAACGATATAATGCGTGATGCGGTTGAGCAAGGCTACTTTTGAAGACATTGACAACAGGAACTTTTGTTCAAAAAGTTCCATTTCATAAGCTATGGGTAGTTTTATTTGTTCTACAATCTTCATTAAAGCAATTCTAAACCTTTAATATTCTATCCTTGTATTAAGCCAATAACATAACACAAAAAGAGATTCCTGCCTTCGCAGGAATTTGCTATCTCGTAAGCTATAGGCCGCTTTATTTGTTCCTACTATTTTCAAAAGCGGTTGTCAGTATTTTGTATAACAAAGGTATTAAATAGCATCTGAACTATGTTAAATATTTCTGTTAATAACATTTTTAACATATATAATTCTTTCAACCTCCTTCTTTGTGGTAATTTTACTACTTTATTTTAATTCCTAAATTTTTTAAGCATGAAAAAAATTACTTTATTACTCTTATTACTTACAGTTTCATTTTCTTTTGGTCAAGTTGTTTTGACCCAAGATTTTGGTACAACACCTGGATTACCTACCGGATGGGTAAACAATGATATCGCAGGAAATGGTGAAATTTGGACATTTAACAATAGCTCACAGACACCTTCTGGGTTTACCACTCCAAATACCCATCTATATACCGCAGCGGGATTTTCCGGAGCTTATGCTATATTTAATAGTGATGCCTATGGGAATAATGGAACTGCCGAAGAAGCTGCATTGGAAAGCCCGGAATTTGATGCCTCCGGTCTTACACAAGTTGTATTAACTTTCAACCATTTTGCGCTCTTAGCGTATGGTGGCGAAGCATACGTGGATGTGTATAATGGAACATCTTGGGTAGAAGTAGCGTCATATACAGCAGCACAATATGCCAACGAATACACGTATGGAGAAGAGATTATTGATGTATCCTCCGAATTAGCAGGAGTAGCTAACGCTAAAGTTCGTTTTTATTGGCTTGGTGATTGGTCATATTGGTGGGCTGTTGATAATATTGTGGTACAGCAACCTGCTGGTGATGCACCAGATCCTGTTGTATTATTATCTCCGGCCAATAGCGCGACCAATATTTCTGTTAATAACACTAACCCTGCACAATTGCTTGTTGGACCTTTTGAATGGACAGCTGCGGCTACTGGTGGAGTACCTTCATCTTACAGCATTAGTCTTGGAATAACTCCTGTTGGTGATGACATAGGGACGCTTTCAAATTTCAATAGTGGCGAAAATATCATCTATAACTGGGCATATAACACTACGTATTATTGGTATATAACCGCTACTAATATTTCCGGATCTTCGGTGTCTGCAGTTTGGAGCTTTACTACTGAGGCAGATCCTCTATCTATTGATGACCACGAAGCTAAAACTTTCAGCCATTTCTACAACAAAGACACTGATGTTTTAACATTAAAATCTTCTAATGTAGCATTTAACAATGTTGAATTGTACAACTTACTTGGACAACAAGTATTGAACAGAAAACTGTCTCAAACAACCGAAACCATCAATATGGCTTCTTTAGAAAATGGCATTTACTTAGCAAAAGTAACTGTTGAAGGCCGTACACAAACGGTTAAGATTTTAAAACACTAATGCAGTAACAAATCATAAAAAAAAGAGCAACTCAAAAAGTTGCTCTTTTTTTTATGATTTATTTGCCAACTGCCCACAGGCAGCATCGATATCTTTGCCTCGCGAGCGTCTTACGGTTACAGTGATATTATTGGCTTCCAGCAAATCTATATACATCTTTAAAGCGGTTTCACCGGCTTGTTGAAATGCACCGTCATCTATCGGGTTGTACTCAATTAAATTGACCTTACTTGGTGCAAATCTGCAAAACTGTACCAAAGCTTCGGCATCTTTTTTTGTATCATTAATACCATTCCAAACGACATACTCATAGGTAATCCTGTTTTTGGTTTTGGCATACCAATATTCTAAAGCTTCTCGTAAATCACTCAACGGGAATGTTGCATTAAATGGCATAATGGATGTACGAACCTCGTCAATAGCAGAATGTAACGAAACCGCCAATTTGAATTTGACACCATCATCGGCCATTTTTTTTATCATTTTCGGAACGCCCGAAGTAGAAACCGTAATACGTTTGGGCGACATTCCCAAACCTTCGGCTGAAGTTATTTTATCAATGGCTTTGAGTACATTGTTGTAATTCATAAGCGGTTCGCCCATACCCATAAACACGATATTTGTCAATGGTTTGTTGTGATACAAACGGCTTTCTTTATCTATGGCAACCACCTGGTCAAAAATCTCATCGGGATTGAGATTACGCATACGTTTCAACCTTGCCGTAGCACAAAACTTACAGTCTAAACTACACCCAACCTGGCTTGAGACACAAGCTGTTGTGCGTTTTGATGTTGGTATCAAAACCGATTCGACAATCAAACCATCGTGTAACCGCACGGCATTTTTTATGGTGCCGTCACTGCTTTTTTGCATGGTATCAACTTTAATATGGTTGATAACAAAATGGGTTTCGAGCATTTGGCGGGTTTGCTTTGACACATTGGTCATATCGTCAAATGTGTGTGCTCCTTTGTTCCACAGCCATTCATAGACTTGATTGCCTCTAAAAGATTTATCGCCTTGCTGTTCAAAAAATGCTCTCAGCTGGTCTTTACTTAATGCCCGTATGTCTTTTTTTGTGGTTTCCATTGCTGTTGCAAAAATAAGGAAAGGATTTACGAATTACGCTTTTTGAATCATGATTTTACATTGTGTTCACGACTGCATTAGCGATTGCAGCGGTATCCTTTTTTGCTTTTGAAAAAACAAAAAAGATATAACGGAAAGTGCGACCCCTCTGGAATTTTTATGGAAGAGGGTAACCTGCAGGCAGGCAGGCAGGTGCCCAAATAAAAAAAGCCTTGAAGAACAAGGCTTTTACTGAATTTTATGTTCGATTTTACAAAATTAACATGGCATCGCCATACGTGTAAAAACGGTATTTTTCTTTTACGGCTTCTTCATAAGCTTTTTTCATGAAATCATGACCTGTAAATGCCGAAACCATCATTAATAAGGTTGATTTTGGTGTATGGAAATTAGTAATCATACAGTTGGCAACGCTAAAATCGTACGGCGGAAAAATAAACTTATTAGTCCAACCGGAAAACTCATTAAGAGTTCCGTTTGAAGATACCGAACTTTCAATGGCTCTCATAGTTGTTGTACCTACGGCACATACACGTCTTTTATTGCTAATGGCTTTATTAACAACTTCTATGGCTTTACCATCAATAAATGCTTCTTCGCTGTCCATTTTGTGTTTTGACAAATCTTCAACTTCAACCGGATTAAAAGTTCCTAATCCTACGTGAAGTGTCACTTCGGCAAAATCAACACCTTTTATTTCCAAGCGTTTAAGCAAATGTTTTGAAAAATGCAAACCTGCGGTTGGCGCAGCAACAGCACCTTCATTTTTGGCAAAAATGGTTTGGTAACGCTCTTCATCTTCCGGTTCAACCTCACGGTTAATGTATTTTGGAAGTGGTGTTTCGCCAAGTTCTGTCAATTTATTTCTGAACTCTCTGTACGAACCGTCATACAAAAAACGTAGTGTGCGGCCTCGTGATGTGGTATTGTCAATCACTTCGGCAACCAAGGTATCGTCATCTCCAAAATATAACTTATTGCCGATTCGGATTTTACGTGCAGGATCTACCAGTACATCCCAAAGGCGTTGTTCTTCATTCAATTCTCTCAATAAAAACACTTCAATACGTGCGCCTGTTTTTTCTTTATTGCCATATAAACGGGCAGGAAATACTTTTGTGTTGTTAAGTATCATGACATCGCCTTCATCAAAATAGTCGATAATGTCTTTAAAAAGCTTGTGCTCTATGGTTTTTTTCTTTCTGTCAATAACCATTAAGCGTGATTCATCACGGTTTTCTGCCGGATGGGTTGCTAATAATTCTTCTGGAAGTTTAAAATTGAAGTGCGATAATTTCATTATTTAGTATTGAGTTTTAGTATTGAGTTCCAACCGCTATCGGGATGTTTCTTTTATCAAGTTAAAAAAGCAGGTGCAAATATACAATCCTGAAACAGGCGTTGTCAAGTAAATGACCGATTATTATTCTGATATTTTAAAACCAAGAGATTTCAGGTCTTCCCAAAACGTTGGATATGACTTTGAAACGACTTCGGCATCTTCAATAATAATTGGCACTTTTAATGCCAGCGGTGCAAATGCCATTGCCATACGGTGGTCGTTATAGGTAGCAACAGCCTTCCTTAACCCCTCCAAAGGGAGGGAATTTACTCCATCTACAAATAAATTGTGTGGTTTTAATTCCAAACTATCGTTAGTTACTTTAACATTTCCTCCAAGTTTTTCAAGTTCTGTTTTGAGTGCCAAAAGCCGGTCGGTTTCTTTGATTTTCAACGTATGAAGTCCTGTTAATTTACATTCCAACCCTAAACCAAAACATGTGACGGCAATGGTTTGAGCGATATCGGGACAATTATTTAAGTTATGAGTTATGAGTTGTGAGTTGTGAGTTGTGAGTTTTGAAATTGTTATTGAATTATTGTCATTGAAAACCGTTTCTACACCAAAATCTTTATAAATATCAACCAATACAGAATCGCCTTGCAAGCTGTTTTGCTTGTAACTTGATAGTGTGATTTTTGTGCCGATTTTTGATAAAGCAACAATGCTGTAAAAGTAGGATGCCGATGACCAATCGCTTTCAATAAGCCCTCTAACCCCCAAAGGGAAAATTTCTAACAAAGGTGAAACGTTGATTTTATTTTCAATAAAAGAGGTTTTAACACCAATGTCGTTAAGCAACGCCAATGTCATGTTGATATAGGGTATGGACGTAATTTGACCTTCAAGGGTCAATTCCAAGCCGTTTTCCAATTTTGGCGCGATTAATAATAATGCCGAAATATACTGGCTGCTCACATTAGCATTGAGTGTTACTTTATTTTTGGTAAGCTCTTTACCTATTATTTTTAATGGCGGACAACCGTGGGTTTCTAAATAAGTTATATCAGCTCCAAGACTATTTAAAGCGGTTACAAGCACTTCAATTGGCCGTTCTTTCATACGTGATGAACCGGTCAATATAATTTCATTACCTTCCTGGATGGCAAAAAAAGCGGTAAGAAAACGCATGGCGGTTCCGGCGTGATGGATGTCAAGCCTCCTAACCCCCAAAAAGGGAACGCTTCTTGAATCTGTTATTGCGGTTTTCATTATTTCAGAATCATCAGAATTTGAGGCGTTTTCTATAATAATGGATGGATACAATGCTTGCAGCAATAATAACCGGTTGGTTTCACTCTTGGAACCTGTGATAACAATTGACGATTGACTATTAACTATTGATTTATGAAGTATGATATTCATTTAAACGGATACTATAAAGTCCCTTTTGGTGATTTAGGGGCTAATTTTTCATTATTTTGATGCCTGTCGTGGTCACGTTTTGTTTTTTTATCCATTTTTTTATCGAAAGCAGCTTGTAAATCAATACCCGTTTGATTGGCAAGGCATAGCACGACAAACACCACATCGGCAAGTTCTTCGCCAAGGTCTTTGTCTTTATCGCTTTCTTTTTCGCTTTGCTCGCCATAACGGCGCGCAATGATACGGGCAACTTCACCTACTTCTTCGGTAAGCTGTGCCATATTGGTCAGTTCATTGAAGTAGCGAACGCCGTGTTCTTTAATCCAGTCATCAACTGTTTTTTGGGCATTTTGGATGTTCATAATAGTAATTTAAAAGTCAAATATACACTATTCCTTATTTTTTGTGTCTATGATAATCGTTACGGGACCATCATTTAAAAGCT
>CAYVUB010000030.1:0-31589 GCA_964454675.1 uncultured Flavobacteriaceae bacterium
AACTTTTACTTTCTTGTGGTTGAGGCATCCTGTCATGCTGAACTCCTGCCTGCCGACAGGCAGGTGGTTCAGGGTGACAAACTCGGAGGTTGTGGCTTTGGGTGACAAGCAGAGAGATTAGGGTGACAAGCACAGAGGTTAGGATTCAGGGTGACAAACACGGCATCTTCACTAACTTACTGATAATCAAAACAAAAATTCTTACTATTTTGCATGTTTTTTTAAAATTTTAAATAATTGATTATCAAATATTTAAAAATATTAATATGCATTTCATCGATTTTATTTGCATTTCATAGAGTTTTAATATACATTTGGCACAATAAATTAATTAGTCCCAAAACTAAAATTTAACCGCTTTATGAAAAATTATACTTTTTTGGGTAATAAGTACACTTATGTGCTTTTTACATTGCTATTAACCTTAATGGGCTTTGAATCTTATGCTCAATATTGTAATTCAAATGGTAACACTTCCTATGCAACAGGTATCACAAGAGTTATTTTTAACACTATTGACCACAGTGATACCAATAATACTAACGCTGCCTACGAAAATTTCACCGCTATTTCCACAACCGTAATCAGAGGGAATTCTTATAATCTAAGTACCCATGTAAATACAGATGGTAATTATTGGGTATATGCCAGAGTTTGGATTGACTGGAACCAGGATGGTGATTTTGTAGATGCCGGTGAACAATACGATTTAGGAAGAAGACAAAATGTAACCAACGGTTTAACCGATGGCTCACCTCTTTCTATTACAGTTCCTGTTGGAGCTACGTTAGGTAACACCAGAATGCGTGTTGCTGCGCGATACAATGCATATCCTGAGAATTCCTGTAGCACTGGTTACGATGGCGAAGTAGAAGACTATACCATAAATATAACCACATCAAGCCCACAGGAAATCAATATCACCGGTAACGGCAATACCATTGCTGACGGAGATACTACGCCATCTACTACCGACGGTACAGATTTTGGTAATGCCGTTTTCCCCGGAGGTTCGGCTACAAGTACCTTTGTGATTCAAAATACCGGAAGTGCCAATTTAAACCTAACCGGTGCTTCCCCTTATGTGGTTATCTCGGGAGCTCATGCCGGAGATTTTAGTCTGACAACCATACCAAGCACCCCGATTACCGGCGGAAACAACACTTCATTTGCCATTACATTTTCACCCGGAGCATTAGGTTTACGCACTGCAAGCATCTCTATAGCCAATAACGATGCCGATGAAAACCCTTATAATTTTAACATACAAGGTACCGGCATAGTACCACCGCCTTGTGGGTCGAGTGTAATAGGAACAACATACAGCTTTGAAAGCAATGCACAAGGCTGGACATTTGAAGGCTCTCCGGTTGGAGACAGAGGAAATTACGGATCTTCGTCTTATGATGGAAATCAAAGCATACGATTAAGAAATACAGGCGCAGCCATTTCGCCTGCATTCAGTTTGGCTGCTTATGATAAAGTGGATGTTAAGTTTTTCTTTAGAGCAAGCGGTATGGACGCCCTAGAACCTTTTTATATAGAATACAGAGAAAACAGCTCTGCGAGTTGGCAAACTGTTGCTACCTATAGAAGAATCAATGGTGCTTCTTTAAATAAAGATGGTGATTATGTCAATAATTCTTTCCACAGTAAAACAGCAACCCTTTTTAAAACGGGCTATTCCTTTCCAAGTGCTGCAACAGCCCAATTCAGAATTAGAAATGGTGCAAACGATAATAATGATATCATATACATAGATATGATTACCATTACAGGTACTGCTTATTGTACTCCTGCATCGGGTCCCGGTGGTGTTACCTCACATTTAGATTTATGGCTGCAAGCCAATAAACTGGACGGAAGCGGTGTTGCTGCAAATAATGCTGCCGTAACCAAATGGACAGATACCGGTAAAGGGAATCATGCAGAAGCGGTTGCCAATCACATGGCGCCTTCATACAGGCATAATGTTAACAGTAATTTCAATTTTAATCCTGTTATTGAATTTGAAAATAACAATAATACAGCTTATGCAGATATGACCTATCTTAATACCGGAAGACATGAGCTCAAAGGTACAGGAGGCTTTAACAGTAATGACACTTTTATAGTATTAATGCCCGATCCTGCTATACCTTTAACTCATAGTGCAACAGAATATCCTTTAGACACCTTTACCAGTACAGACCCTACAGGAACTACTTATAGCGAAGATGTTACCGGTTTTGGATATGGTCAATATTCGGCACGCTTTATAGGTGAACGCATAACATACTGTATTGGGACAACTAACGAAAGTTCAACTGATAATCCTCATCCAAGTTATGATAACGGTTATGGAAGAGCAGACATAGGCAGCACTACCAATTATAATCAAATAAGTATTATTAACTTTAGACATAACGCTTCTAATAGTGATATGGAATTATACTTTAATGCAAATAATGCAGGAAACTTAACTAATGATATAGCTAAATTTGCAGAAATAAAAAACACCCGTTACTGGATAGGGCGAAGCCAGTACTGGAATGGTAGTTTTGACGGTCGTATTGCAGAAGTTATAACCTATAACTCCAGAAAAAGTGATGCCAACCTTACCCAGGAACGCAACCGTATCCAGTCATATCTGGCTATTAAATATGGTATTACACTTGGTGCCAATGGTACCTCACAAGATTATGTAAATAGTGACGGTAATGTTATTTGGGATGTCAATACAGGTGTGCCTGCCAATGATGCATTTAACTACAACATTGCCGGTATAGGCCGTGACGATGCCTCAGGCTTACACCAGAAACAATCCCGCAGCGTCAACAATGCTACAGACGGTCAAGGAAAAATACAGGGCGTTCTCACTATGGGAATTACCCAGATACACGCTACCAATAATGCTAACCCAAACACAATACCAAACGGGCATTTCTTGGTATGGGGCGATGATAATACCAATTTAAATACCGCCAGACCTACAATACAGGTTGATATGAGTGCCGATATATCGGGGCTAACCACCATGGTAGAGTTTACCGGTATTGCACGCACCTGGAAAGTCATGGAAACCGGTGGTGATATGCCGGCTGTGGAAGTTGCAGTATTGCGTAGCGCTATACGTACCGCCACACCTCCAAACGGACGTTACCTGATGTTTATAGCAGACACGCCAAACTTTGGCCCTACGGCAGATTACCGTGTAATGACCGAAGACTTCAACGAACTTGGAGAGCAAATACTTAAAACCAACTATGATTTTGACGGTACCAAATACATCACATTTGGCTGGGCACCCGAGCGTGTATATGATCGTTCCATTTCATTCAATGGCACTACCAATTATATTGACATGGAAGACAATCTTAACCTAAATACTTCTGGGTTTACAGTATCTGCATGGTTAAAACGTGATATTAATTCTACAAATAAATCAATTTTATCAAAACGTGGTAGTGATTACAACGCTGCTCCACAAGGTTATGATTTAAGAATCAATGGAAGTGGTCATTTGAATGTAAGATGGAAAAACAGCTCTGGAGTTAGTCAAGAATTAACTTCAAGTGTCCCAATCCCACTTAATGTATGGCATAATGCTGCTGTTATCTACAATGGTACCACAGCCACACTTTATATAGATGGTGTGGCCGATACTACGGCAAGTTTATCTGCTCCGGCAACCTCAACCCATTCGTTCTTGGTTGGTGCCGCAGGTAAAGGAACAATTACAGATTTCTTCCACGGAGGTATTGATGAAGTACGCATCTGGAACACCGCTTTGACCGTTGACCAACTGCGTTTTGTCATGAATCAGGAAATTAGAGAAAATGCAGGGTTTGTAAGAGGTTCTTACTTTGAAGGACTAAGTATCAACCCGACCAAAAATGACATTGCCACCGTGCCTTGGAGTCAACTGGCAGCCTATTACCCAATGACTACTTATACTTATACCAACACCAAAGACGAATCGGGTAATGGTATCCAGGGTGCGCTAAGAACCCTAAGAACCGTTGACCATCAAACAGCACCGTTGCCTTACATTTCAAATGCCAATGGTAACTGGACAACAACTACAACATGGGTAAACGGTGCTATGCAAACCATTCCGGGAGCACCATCTATTGTAAACCCAAGTCAGACTGTAGATTGGAACATTGTTCAAACCAACCACAACATCACTATTGATAAAGATAATGTTATGGGTCGCCACGTATCAACATTGGGATTACTGGTAAACTCAAATACCTTAACCGTTGACGGCAGTGAAGCCGATACCGGTACCGGAAATGCTTTGACCGTAACACATTATTTGAGCTTAAACGGTAAAATTGACCTTCAGGGAGAATCTCAGTTAATTCAAACTTTGGGCAGTGATTTAAACCCTGCATCATCGGGCGAATTAGACAGAGACCAGCAAGGTACAAGAGATTTATTTACTTATAACTACTGGTCATCACCGGTTGGAACTAAAAATACGATAACCAACAATAACAGCTATACGGTTCCAACGGTATTAAGAGACGGAACAAATGAAATGAATCCTCAATCCATTACATTTTTAACATCGGGTTATAATGGTAACACAAGTCCACTCCGTATTGCAGATTACTGGCTATGGAAATTTGCAAACCAGCCGGATAATGATTATTCTGCATGGCAGCATGTAAGAAGCACAGGAACCATAGGTGCCGGTGAGGGCTATACCATGAAAGGCGTTGCTAATACCGGTGGCAATGTAGGCCTGCAACAAAACTATGTCTTTACAGGAAAGCCAAACAACGGTAACATCAACCTGACAATTAATGCCGGTAATGATTACTTGGTAGGAAATCCTTACGCTTCGGCTATTGATGCCCAACAGTTTATATTAGATAACGGCCCGGCAGGTACAGGCTCTATTAACGGAACTTTATACTTCTGGGAGCATTGGGGCGGCGGCTCGCATAACTTAGCACAGTATCAAGGTGGTTATGCTATGTATAATCTTTCCGGAGGAACGTTTACGGCCTCTTATGGTACAAACGACCCTAATGTAGGTACCGGTGGTACACCAACCAAATTACCCGGAAGGTATATTGCCGTAAGCCAGGGATTCTTTGTGGTAGCAAGCCCTACCGGCGGAACCATAAACTTTAATAACGGACAGCGTGCTTACAGAAAAGAAAGCTCAGGAAATACGGTATTTATGAGAATGGCGCAAGGTTCGGAATCTAACAACAGTACAAACACCGAAGATGCTGATACCCGTATGAAGTTCCGCTTCGGTTTTAACTCAACAAATACCATATACAGACAACTGTTATTAACCATTGATGAAAACGCCACCGAAACTATTGACTGGGGTTATGACGGTAAACTTTATGAAGACCAGATGGATGACGTGTATTTTATGATTGAAAACGAAAAGCATATCATACAAGGTAGAAATCCAATCAATGAAAATACAATAATCCCGTTAGGATTGCATGTTACAAGTGCAGGGCAAAATACCATCAAAATTGACGCTTTAGAGAATGTTCCCGACTCTGTTGATATTTATTTACATGATAAAGTTCCCGATTTGTATCATGATTTAAGACTGGGCGGTTATACGTTTAACATACCTTCGGGAGAGTATTTAAACCGTTTTGAAATTACATTCGCCACCAATAAAACGATGGGTGTAGATGACAGTATTATAAGTAGTATTGATGTATTCTTTAACAACACCAATGAAAGCATTGTGGTATTGAATCCCGAATTGAAAACCATTAAAACTATCGAGTTGTTTAACATCCTTGGCCAATCAATTCAAACATTTGATGACATTGCCCATAGCAACAACTCTGAATATAAAGTGAAAAAACTGAGTACAGGAACCTATATCATCAAGGTTTATACTGATACCGGAAGTTTCTCTAAAAAAGTGTTAGTCAAATAGATAATCCCAAATCTATATTTTTAAGCGGAAAAAATCCCGGGCTGTAAAAGGTTCGGGGTTTTTTATTTGGAATAAGCAATAACAGTGTCATTTCGAGTGCAGCGTAGCGGAACCGAGAAATCTGTTTCTGTGAGATTAGCTTTACTGAACCACTTCGTTGGGTTTCCTCTGTTTCGTTCCGTTGCACTGCACTACAACCGGGCACGAGGCGATAGCCGAACTGGCGAAGTAATGACAAAAAGTGGTAAAACACTAAAGCATTCATTGCAAAAGGTTTTTTGTCCCTCTTTAAAAATATTGGAACAATTAAAATTTATAAGAATCCCCTTAAGGCACTGCAATAGTTTCATATAGTTTAGAAGCTGCGATTCATGTACAGACAGTATTTCCTGTACAGATTTAAGCTCCACAACAATACTGTCTTCTATAAATAAATCACATCCGAAATCCAAACCAAGTGCTTTATTCCTATATACTTACGGGTATTTTCATCTCTGTAAGAAAATTTATTTTCCTATGCATAAGCTCTTCTTTTAAGCATTCATGATAAACACTCTCCAACAATCCTCTACCCATAACTTTATGAACTTCAATAGTACATCCGATTATTTCATACGTCAAATTATCAAGATACTTTTTTGTCAGCATAATCTATGTGCCTATGTGGTTTTATCAGATTTTATTTGGTCTGCGTTAAAATTATTTTAAAACTTCAATAAGTTCCTGAAGCTGTAACTGCTGCTGTTCACCAGATGCCATGTTTTTTAAGGTAAATGTCCCCGATTGCATTTCGGTTTCTCCTACCAGCACCACATACGGAATGTTTCGCTTATTGGCATAATTAAACTGCTTGATGGTCTTTTTGTTATCGGGAAACAACTCGGCACTTATGCCTGCGTTTCTCAACGCTTTGACGGCTTTACTGCTTACCAGAGCTTCGGCATCGCCAAAATTGATAAACAGCACTTTTACGGTATTGGTAATGGTTTGGGGAAATAAATTTAAAGCTTCCAGCACCAGATAAATGCGGTCAAGACCAAAGCTTATCCCTATACCACTCATATCTTTAAGCCCGAAAATACCGGTAAGGTCGTCATAACGTCCGCCGCCGCCTATCGAGCCCATATCGACACTTTTTGGTGCAGCTACTTCATAAATAGCTCCGGTATAATAATTGAGTCCGCGGGCTAAGGTAACATCCAGCTGCAAGGTTGCTGTTTGAAGTCCTAATGCTGAAACGGCATTGTTTACAAATTCCAGCTCTTCAATGCCTTTTTTACCTTCGTCAGAGGTTGACAACATCAATTTTAACTGTTGTATCTGCGATTCAAACGTCCCCGATAAACTGAACAACGGTTGCAATTTGTCGATACCCGATTGTGGGATGCCTTTATTAAGCATTTCTTCTTTTACCTTATCCTCACCTATTTTGTCCAGTTTGTCCAAAGCGACCGTAAAATCAATCAATTTATCGTGTGCGCCGATGACTTCGGCAATACCAGATAGGATTTTGCGGTTATTGATTTTTATGGTTACACCTTCAAGTTTTAAAGCTGTAAACACGGTATCATACAACTGCACAAACTCCACTTCCTGCCATAAGGATGTAGAACCTACCACATCGGCGTCGCACTGGTAAAACTCTCTGAAACGTCCTTTTTGAGGCCTGTCGGCACGCCATACGGGTTGTATCTGGTAGCGTTTAAACGGAAATTCTATCTCGTTTTGGTGTTGTACAACATATCTTGCGAAAGGAACTGTTAAGTCGTAACGTAGTGCTTTTTCGGATATTTGAGGTGTTAACTGTTTATAGTTTATGGTTTCTAAACCTGAAACTTTTTCCAAAAAGTCCCCTGAATTTAATATCTTAAAAATGAGCCTGTCACCTTCTTCGCCGTATTTTCCCATTAAGGTTTCGGAGTTTTCAAAACTTGGTGTTTCTATCGGTTGAAACCCGAAACGCTCAAATTGCGCTCGTATCGTATTAAAAATATAATTGCGTTTTGCTACTTCTTCGGGATTAAAATCCCGTGTGCCTTTTGGTATGCCCGGTTTTTGTGCCATAATATATTCCTGCGAAGGCAGGAATCTCGTTTTAAAATGTTACTACTTCTACAAAAATATTATAAATTTCAGAGCCTATCCCAAGTTATTTTAATTTTGTAGTAACTTTATGAGCATTTTGTAGTCTTATAGCCTATATAACCTGACCAAGAACATCAAAACCTTATGTTTTCATTAGTAAGAGAAAATATCCGAATAGCCGTAAAATCTATCAAAACCCAACTTTTACGAACCATTCTGACCGTTTTAATCATTGCAATAGGCATCACGGCTTTGGTGGGAATTTTGACTGTGGTATCGGCATTGGAAAACACGATGTCGAGCGATTTTTCATCGATGGGAGCCAATACGTTCAACATACAGCGTTATGAGTTTAACACACAGCGTCAAAGCGGTCGTGAAGTTCAAAAAATAAATCCGATTATAAGTTACCGTGATGTAAAAGCCTTTGAAGAAACCTACAATTTTCCGTTTACAAAAGTATCGGTATCGTTTGTAGGGTCGTCTGCTGCCGAAGTTAAACACGAAAACAAAAAAACCGATCCCGAAGCTGCTATTCTGGGAATCAACGAGCATTACATTCAAAATTCGGGATTGGAAATCAGCGAAGGCCGCGAACTCAATTATTTTGACATACAAAACAGCAGCAGCGTTTGTGTTGTGGGCAGCGATATTGTAAAAGCACTGTTGAAAGATGTTAATCCTATCAATAAAACCATCAGCATACGCGGTGCAAAATTTAAAATTGTGGGTGTTTTAAAATCGAAAGGTAATACTTTTGGGAACAATCAGGATTTAAGAGTGATGCTGCCTATACAAAGAGCACGTACCATATTTACAAATCCTAATATCAATTACAGCCTGAGTGTTAAAGCCGATAAAAAAGATATGCTTGAAAGCGCACAGGATGATGCGATACTCACATTCAGAAACATACGGGGCTTAAATCCTGTTGAAGATAATAATTTCGGCATTGAACGCAGTGACGATTTGTTAAACCGTATAGGTTCTATCACCCAGTATTTGTACGTAGCAGCTTGGGTCATAAGCATCATTACCATACTTGGCTCGTCAATTGCTTTAATGAATATTTTGTTTGTTTCCGTTACCGAGCGTACACGGGAAATAGGTGTACGTAAAGCTCTTGGGGCAAAAAAGAAAACCATAGCGTTTCAGTTTTTTATGGAAGCTATTATTATTGGACTTCTTGGCGGCATCGTTGGGATTATCCTGGGTGTTTTAATTGGTTATCTTTTTGCTTCTTTGGCAAAATTTCAATTTGCAGTACCTTGGTTGGCAATGTTTAGTGCTTTTACTATCGCCTTTATTGTAGCCGTTATAGCGGGTTTACTTCCGGCAATGAAAGCTGCAAAACTGGATCCTGTAGAGTCGTTGAGGTATGAGTGATTGGTAATGTTAGGTGTTAGGTAACAGTCGCGGTTTTGTGTAAACTCCAAAACTTCAAATTCCATCCCGATAGCTATCGGGATCCAAAAAAAATGTCGGGTGTCATGTCGAGCCTGTCGAGACATCTCAACCACCAGTTGCAGTTTGCAGTCACAATAATGAAAAATGAAATTCCAAAAATTAAAAAAACCTCTTTTTCAGAGGTTTTTTTTAATAGAAATATGAGTGCTTTTATATGTGCAGCGCCCTGTTATCGGTTGCAGCCAGTGCTGCTTCCTTTATAGCTTCTGTAAACGTAGGATGCGCATGTGATATACGGGATACATCTTCTGCCGATGCCCTGAATTCCATAGCCACTACAGCTTCTGCAATCATATCGGCCGCTCTGGCTCCTATGATATGTACGCCTAAAATTTCGTCGGTAGCTTTATCTGCAAGGACTTTCACAAAGCCGTCAAGATCCATACTGGCACGGCTGCGTCCTAAAGCACGCATAGGGAACTGCCCTGTTTTATAATCTATACCTGAAGCTTTCAACTCTTCTTCGGTTTTACCAACCGAGGCAACTTCCGGCCACGTATAAACAACGCCCGGAATTAAATTATAATCGATATGCGGCTTTTGTCCGGCTAATGTTTCGGCTACAAAAACGCCTTCTTCTTCGGCTTTGTGAGCAAGCATCGCTCCTTTTACAACATCGCCAATAGCATAAATGTTAGATACATTGGTTTGCAGATGATTGTTCACTTCCACTCTGCCACGTTCATCAAGTTTTATACCGGCAGCTTCAAGATTTAATCCATCGGTATAAGGACGGCGACCTACACAAACCAGGCAGTAATCACCCTTAAACACAACTTCGTTACCTTTGCTGTCATCGGCTTTTACAATCACCTCATTGCCTTTTCTTTCAACAGATTTTACTTTATGTGAAGTGTTGATGGCAAATTTTTGTTTCTTTAAAACTTTGGTAAGCTCTTTTGACAAGCCGGCATCCATGGTTGGGATAATTCTGTCCATAAATTCAACTACGGTTACGTCTGCACCAAGGCGTTTGTAAACCTGGCCAAGTTCTAAACCAATAACACCACCGCCAATAACGATAAGATGTTTGGGCACTTCTTTAAGCTTTAAGGCTTCGGTTGACGTGATAATACGTTCTTTGTCAATTTTAATGAATGGCAGGCTTGATGGTTTTGAGCCTGTGGCGATAATCGTATTTTTTGCTTCAATTTCAATGGTTTCTTTTCCGTTTATCGTGATATGCGTGGCATCTTTAAATGTTCCTAAACCTTCATAAACGTCAATGGTATTTTTTTTCATCAGGAAATCGATACCACCGGTAGTTTGATCGACAACGGCTTGTTTGCGGGCTATCATTTTTTCCAAATTCACCTTAACCTCACCCGGAATTTCAATACCGTGCTCTTCAAAATGCTTTACGGCATCTTCATAATGGTGCGAGGAATCCAGTAATGCTTTACTCGGGATACAACCTACATTAAGGCAGGTGCCACCAAGGGTTGAATATTTTTCAATTAATGCGGTTTTCATTCCTAATTGCGCACAGCGTATGGCTGCAACATATCCGCCGGGACCGGAACCTATAACGGCTACATCGTATAAATTCATAAGATAAATTTTTATATTGATACAGATGAATAACTCATCTTTTTATTAAAAACGAGTACAAAAGTACAAAAGATTACGTCATACGGCAGTTTTTATTGCCTTAAATTAACCTACAATCGGGGTTAAACAGGAATAGCCGTGGTGTGTTTTACTTCATTAATGACAAACATGCTGTGCGTACTGCCTATATGGTTGATTTTTGTGAGCTTTGTAACCATAAATTCCCTGAAAGCCTCCATATCTTTCACAACAACTTTAAGCAGGTAATCATAATCTCCGCTTATATGATGGCACTCCAAAACTTCCTGCAAACCGGCAGCTTCTTTTTCAAACTGTATAATATATTCCTGTGTGTGCTGCACCAGTTTGATATGACAGAAAGCCATAAAGGCTTTGCTTATCTTTTCTTTTTTGACCAACGCCACATAATTTTGGATAACGCCTTCTTTTTCCAGTTTTTTAATCCGCTCATAAACTGCGGTTACCGACAGGTTAAGCTTACCGGAAAGCTCTTTATTTGTCTGCTTGCTGTTGCTTTGCAAAAGCCATAATAACTTTTTATCTAATTCGTCAAAATTCATAATGAAATATTTTCTAAATAATACGTTTAAATTTGAATGATTATTCATACAAAAACTACAATATCACAAAAATATAGTTTTATTTTCTAATATTTAAAGTATCAATTGATAATTTATCTTAAATGTTAAATATTTGAAGTATCATTTACTAATACAACATACAATATGGCTTTTAAACCTGCAAACAATATTCAGGACTTACAATACTTTGGCGAATTTGGCGGCGTTAATCCGTCTATATCCGATTCTTCTACCTATACATTTTTATCGGCAAAAACCATGTTTGACACCTTTGAAGGAAATGCTGATGGCTGCTACCTGTACTCACGGCATTCATCACCTTCAAATTTGTATCTTGGCGAAGCTCTTGCCGCCATGGAAGGTACAGAAACGGCAAATGTCACAGCTTCGGGAATGGGCGCGATTACACCTGTTATTTTACAATTGTGCAATGCCGGCGACCATATAGTTTCCAGCCGTACTATTTACGGCGGTACGTATGCCTTTTTAAAAAATTTCGTAAAACGTTTTAATATTTCAACATCATTCGTTGATATTACAAAACTGGATGCTGTTGAAGCCACCATCACAAAAAACACTAAGATTTTGTATTGCGAATCGGTAAGTAATCCGCTGCTTGAAGTTGCCGATATCGAGGCCTTATCTAAAATTGCTAAAAAATACGGTTTAAAATTAGTGGTTGACAATACGTTTTCGCCATTAAGCATTTCGCCTGCAAAACTGGGTGCCGATGTGGTAATCCACAGTTTAACAAAATTCATCAACGGCAGCAGCGATACCGTTGCCGGCGTAGTTTGCGGCACTCAGGAATTTATCAACGATTTACGGAATGTGAACGACGGCGCATGTATGCTGCTGGGCTCTACAATGGACAGCCTGCGGTCTGCATCGGTATTAAAAAACCTGCGAACCTTACATATCCGTATTCAACAGCACAGTAAAAACGCTATGTATCTGGCAGAACGCTTTGAATCCGATGGTTTAAAAACCGTATATCCGGGATTAAAATCACATCCTTCACATAACATTTTTAAGAAAATGATGAACAGCAGCTACGGCTATGGCGGCATACTTACCATTGATGCAGGCACACATCAAAAAGCCAATGAATTGATGGAACTGATGCAAAAACGCAACTTAGGATATCTGGCGGTAAGCCTTGGTTTTTACAAAACGTTGTTTAGCGCACCGGGAAGTTCAACCTCATCGGAAATACCTGAAATTGAACGGCAGGAAATGGACATGAGCGATGGATTGATCCGGTTTTCCATAGGTTTGGATGATGATATTGAACGTACTTACAACGCAATGAAAGCCTGCATGGAAGAGCTTCAAATACTCCAAATGTTAGAATCTGTTTAATAGTTTTGATTAGTCTGAAAAGAAGCCGGAAATAAATTTCCGGTTTTTTTATGTTAGAGCCTGTTTAAATCCAAAATCGACCATAATCAAATTTTCATTAAAACTTAGGAAATCCTATCAAGTTGTCATATTTATACTCCATAAAATAGCAACCTGATAAAGTTAACCATCATTTTTTAACGTCATACAAAGCATCTATTTCGTTATGCTTTATTATAATAAAAAACTATCCGAATGCTCTGTAAAAACAGGTAAGTTTGCATTCAGAAAATCAAATCAATAACTTAAATAATATAATATTATGGCTTTAGTAGGAAAAAAATTCCCAAATTTAAATGTTAACGCAATGAACGAAATGGGTGACACTTTTAAAGTAAACGTACTTGAAGAGGCTGTTAACAACAAGAAAAAAGTAGTGTTATTCTGGTATCCTAAAGACTTTACTTTTGTATGTCCTACAGAATTACACGCTTTTCAGGCTGCAATTACCGAATTTGAAAAAAGAAACACCATTGTAATAGGTGCTTCATGTGATACTCCCGAAGTTCATTTTGCATGGTTAAACACCGCAAAAGACAATGGCGGTATTGAAGGCGTAACCTACCCTATTCTTGCAGATTCAAACAGAAATCTTGCAAATGCATTAGGTATTCTTGATATCACAAACGAAACTTTTGATGAAACTTCAGGTCTTTACGTAGTTGAAGGTGATAATGTAACGTACAGAGCTACTTATATTATTGACGAAGAAGGAACTGTGGTACACGAAAGCATCAACCACATGCCGTTAGGCAGAAATGTAAATGAATTTTTACGATTAATTGACGCTTATGCACATGTACAGGAAAAAGGCGAAGTTTGTCCGGCAAACTGGGAAACAGGTAAAGATGCGATGAGCGCAAACAGAGATGGTGTAGCCCAATACCTTTCATCTCATTTAAACTAATTGCCATGGTAACAGAACTGGAACAAGATAACCTCATGCAACTGGTATCAAACAATGATATGGTTGTTGTACAATACTCTGCAAGCTGGTGTGGCAATTGCAGGATTATGAAACCTAAATTCAAAAAGCTGGCTTCGGAAACTGAAAACGCAGCATTTATTGTTGTTGATGCAGAAAAATTTCCTGAATCCCGTAAAATGGCAAACGTTGACAATTTACCAACATTTGCTACTTTCAAAAACGGAAATTTTGTAAACCAAACGCAAACCAACAAATTTGAAGTTTTAAAATCATTAGTAGATGAAGTTACCTGTAATTAAACATCTTACACAATTCATTGAAGACAATGATGAAGATTTTGTAGTGGAAACTATTGAAACCCTTGAAGCCTTAACCGAAGTCCCTTCATTAAAAGATGAAGAACTGGATGTTATAGGCGAGTTGATTTCAAATATGTACGGTGCGCTCGAAGTCAATAAAATGATAAAAGAAGGCACACCAAAAAAAGAAGCCCTTAACGCATTTATGCAGCGGGTTTTGGGAGCAATTGACAAGTAACCGTTTTAAGATTGATTAATAGTAGTAACAAGCCTCTTTTTCAAAATTTTGAAAAGAGGCTTGTTTATTTACCGTCCCGGATGCTTTAACACACAATTAACCCGTACTAATGAGTTTTTTTTGTAACTTATTGCCGCTAATTAATTCTTTAGATTATGAATGAAAGTGATTATATAAAAGTATTTGGCGGCAGTTTTATTGTGGTGCAATTAATTGTTGACAGATTGAACACTATAGGTATTAGCCCGATTGTAAAAGATGAAGCAGAATCCGGAAGACTTGCCGGATTTCTTTCATCACATCAGGATTATCAGGAAATTTATGTCAATAAAGACGAGCTACAGCACGCTATTCCTGTTGTGGAATCGGTAAAAGACGAATTGGAAATCCTGTAAAATATTATGCCGTTACAGCATACATTTTATCGCGTAATTCTTTTATCTTCTTATCGTCCATGTACTCGTCAAAAGTCATGTAACGGTCAATAATTCCGTTTGGTGTCAATTCGATAACTCTGTTGGCAACCGTTTGCGCAAACTCGTGGTCATGGGTTGTAAATAACACTGTACCTTTAAAGTTTTTGAGCGAATTGTTGAACGCCGTGATACTTTCCAAATCCAGATGGTTTGTAGGTTCATCAAGCATGAGCACATTGGCTCTTATCATCATCATACGGCTCAGCATACAACGTACTTTTTCGCCTCCCGAAAGCACATCGGACGTTTTTAAGGCTTCTTCGCCGCTAAAAATCATTTTACCCAAAAAGCCTCTTATATAAACTTCTTCCCGTTCTTCTTCGGTGGTTGCCCATTGGCGCAGCCAGTCAACAAGTGTCAATTTGTTATTGAAAAACTCGCTGTTGTCCAACGGCAAATACGATTGTGTTGTGGTGATTCCCCAATCAAATTTTCCTGCATCGGGTTTTATGTTACCGCTCAATATTTGATAAAATGCCGTTGTAGCTCTCGAATCTTTTGAAAAAACGATTACTTTATCATCTTTGGCAAGATTTACATCTACATTTTGAAATAACACATCACCATCAATTGATGCTGTAAGACCTTCAGCATTTAAAATTTGATCGCCGGCTTCTCTGTCACGTTCAAAAATAATGGCAGGATAACGGCGGCTTGAAGGTTTTATATCGGCAATATTAAGTTTTTCTATCATTTTCTTTCTGCTGGTTGCCTGTTTGGATTTAGCAACATTGGCAGAAAAACGACGGATAAATTCTTCCAATTCCTTTTTCTTTTCTTCGGCTTTTTTGTTTTGTTGCGCACGCTGTCTGGCGGCTAATTGTGACGACTCGTACCAGAAGGTATAGTTACCCGAATAATGGTTTATTTTTCCAAAATCAATATCTGAAATATGTGTACATACAGCATCTAAGAAGTGACGGTCATGAGATACCACAATCACACAATTATCATAATTTGCCAAAAAGTTTTCTAACCAGGTAATGGTTTCATAATCCAAATCGTTGGTAGGCTCATCCATAATCAGCACATCGGGGTTACCAAATAACGCCTGAGCCAGTAACACACGTACTTTTTGTTTACCGTCCAAATCTTTCATCAAGGTATAATGAAATTCTTCTTTGATGCCTAAATTTGAAAGTAAGGCTGCGGCATCACTGTCGGCATTCCAGCCGTTCATTTCTTCAAACTGAACCTGCAACTCGCCTATTTTGTCGGCATTCTCATCAGAATAATCAGCATATAACGCATCCAGTTTTGATTTTAATTCATACAACGGTTTGTTACCCATAATAATGGTTTCCAGTACGGTATGCTCATCATACAAATTGTGGTTTTGCTCTAAAACCGACATACGTTTACCCGGCTCAAGATATACATGTCCCGAAGTTGGATCCATTTTTTTTGCCAAAATCTTTAAAAATGTTGATTTACCGGCTCCATTAGCTCCAATAATACCATAGCAGTTGCCTTGATTGAAGACCGTATTTACTTCGTCAAACAAAATGCGTTTTCCAAACTGTACAGATAAATTAGATACTGATAACATAACTTGCGTGATTTAAAATTTTGTGCAAAATTACATATTATTTTTGCTTTAGCTAATGTAACACTCCCGAAATTACAACTTTATCATAAAGACTTCAATAGTAAGATACTCAACTTTTAACAACGCATTAACAGCACATACAAAACGCAAAAGCTACATTTGTAATTGGCTGTATAAAAAACAACCTGCTTTTTAATGTATTTGAAATGAAGTTATACAATGCTTTGACCATCTGTTTTCTTATCTTGTTTGCAAGCTGCAAAACTGATGAACATATTAAAAACGGCACTGCTTATTTTGGCGGCGAAATTGTCAATCCAAATAATGATTATGTTGTGCTTTCGGGTCCTAACGAATTGAAAGACACACTTTATCTGGATAAAAAAAACACGTTTTATACAAAATTAGAGAACCTTAATCCCGGACTTTACACGTTTGTACATAGCGGCGAATACCAGATGATGCTCCTTGAATCCGGTGACAGCCTGATGGTAAGACTTAATACTGTTGACTTTGACGAATCGCTGGTATTTATGGGTAACGGCTCAAAAAAGAACAATTTTTTAATAAACGCTTTCCTGGAAAATGAAGTTGGCTTAAAAGATTATGTGAAAATTGCCCAAATGGAACCTAAACCGTTTGAAAACTATCTGGATTCTGTAAGAGCTAAGAAACTTAATGAGTTACGCAAATTTTCGGATAAAAAAGATGTGTCGCAACTGTTTGAAGACATAGCCAAAGCCAGTATCAATTACCATTATTACGTTAATAAAGAAATGTATCCGTTTACGCATTTTGGTCATAAAAACCTTATAAATTACAAAAAACTCCCCGATGATTTTTACGACTACCGCAAAGACATTGACTTTAACCTGGATGGCTTGAGCAGTTTTTATATTTATAACAAATTTTTATACTCGTACTTTAACAATGTCGCCCTTGACGGATTTTACAAAAACGTTCCCGACACCACAAGTTTTGACAGACATTCTCTGACTTATAACTTAGAAAAACTAAACTTGATGGATGCCAAAATTAAAAATGAAAACATCAAAAACAATCTGCTTAAAAATACTGCCAGGGAGTTTATGTACTTATGCAAAGACTCCTCAGAAGTAAACACTTTTATCGCTTCTTATCTTGAAAAATCTACCAACGAAAAAGATAAAACCAATATCAAAAACCTGATAATTGCCATCAATAATTTAAAACCCCGAAACAAAGTTCCTAATATAAAACTTATTGACTACAACGAAACCGAATACGAGCTAACACATCTTATCGACAAACCGACCGTAATTTATTTCTGGTCGTCAAACCTAAAGATGCATTACAGAAACAGTCATAACAAAGTAAAATCATTAAAATCAAAATATCCGGATATTAATTTTGTTGCAATCAACATCAATGATAACGATAAAAAATACTGGAAAAAAACTCTGGACGAATTTAAGTTTTCTACACTTGGCGAATATCAGTTTAAATATCCCGACGAAGCTAAGAGAACACTGGTACTAAACTCTGTAGGTAAAGTGATTATTATTGATAAAGACAAAAAAATCATCAGTACCGAAAGCAATATGTTCCATCCGGAATTTGAAGAACAGCTCAAACAATTATGATAATGCCCAATAAAAAAGCCCCGACTTGGGGCTTTTTTGTTGGAACTAAAATGACTCTTAATTTCCTTTTTTATAATCTGCCAAAAACTGCTCAAGCCCAATATCTGTCAATGGATGTTTTAACAATCCTATGATAGAGCTTAACGGTCCTGTCATGACATCGGCACCAAGTTTTGCGCAATCAATGACGTGCATGGTATGACGTACCGACGCTGCTAAAATTTCGGTCTCAAAACCGTAGTTATCATAAATTTGGCGTATTTCGGAAATAAGGTTTAAACCATCGGTCGAGATATCATCAAGACGGCCTATAAACGGCGACACATACGTTGCGCCTGCTTTTGCAGCCAATAGCGCCTGTCCTGCCGAAAACACCAGCGTCATATTGGTTTTAACACCTTTATCGCTAAAGTATTTACAGGCTTTAACGCCGTCTTTTATCATGGGGAGTTTTACTACAATCTGCTCGTGCAAGTCTGCCAGAGCTTCGCCTTCACGTATCATTCCTTCAAAATCGGTAGCAATCACTTCGGCACTTACATCGCCGTCAACAAGATTACAAATGTCAACATAGTGTTTTAAAATATTGTTGGTACCGGTAATGCCTTCTTTTGCCATTAACGACGGATTGGTAGTTACACCATCCAGAATTCCCAAATCCTGTGCTTCTTTAATCTGGGCTAAATTTGCTGTGTCAATAAAAAATTTCATGTATATAGTTGTGTTTTTTTAAGTGTTGCAAATTTACAATTTATAATGTTTCATCAGCATTTTTTCATAAACTTTATCGGGTAATATCCGTTTCAATACAATTGAAAATTTCTGCATCAACTCGCCTACCTTATAATGTATTTTAGGATTGGGCGAGTTAATAATTTTATAAATGGCATAAGCCATGAGCTGCGGGTCTTTACCGCTGTCCACGTGCTCGTTCATGAGCTGCAACGTGTTACCGTAAGGTGTTTTGTATGGCGACTGTTCCAATAGCGGCGCATGATAGCGTCCGGCAGCAATATTAGTGGCAAAATCTCCGGGTGCTACATTGGTCATTTTAATGTTAAAATCTTTGATTTCCATCCTAAAGGCTTCGGTAACGAGTTCCAGCGCGCCTTTACTTGCACTGTAAATGCCCCGGTACGGCAATCCCATATAACCTGCAATGGATGTTATATTGATAATCAACCCCGATTTTTGCCTGCGCATTTGCGGTAAAACAGCTTTGATAACCCGTATAGGTCCGAAAAAATTGGTTTCAAAGTTGCGTTGTATTTCGGTATCGGGAATTTCTTCAACGGCACCGGTAATTCCGGCACCGGCATTATTGATAAGCACATCCAGCCGTCCCGAAGTTTTTATAATGGTTTCAACAGCTTTTGTAATAGAATCTACATTGGCTACATCCAAAGCCAACAAGGCAAACTTACTATCAGTATAACGTTCCGGTGTTCTGCTGGTGCCATAAACCGTGTAGCCTTTAAGGGTTAAAAATTCGCCTATGGATTTTCCTATTCCGGATGATGCGCCGGTAATTAATACAACTTTTGACATAAATAATCAATAATTAAAATGACTCATTGAACCCATTTAAACTTTTTTGTCCACTTTGATTTTAGCTAAGGCTTTGACTTCCAAATCTTATCAGAAAATGGTAAATATTCGGGAAGTGCAGCCGAACCGTACCAGGTGAAAATCTCGTAATCCAATAATCCGTTTTTTATAGCAAGGTCTATTTGCATTAGGTCTTTTACTTCTTCTATTGATTTGATATTGTTCAAAATAAAAATTCCTCTGTAATTGTTTTCATTCTTACCCAAAGGTCCTGCTACAATGAGTTTGCCTTCTTTAACCAATTGGTTAATGTTATCCATGTGTCCTCTGAAACTTTCACTAATAAGCTCTTTGTCTGCCGTTGTATTTGTCCCTGTTTTCAGAATTACGAAAAAGTAGCTTTTCATTCCGTAATCATCTCCACCCGATTTGTCGGCTAATGCTTTGTCGTAATTTGGATTTGAAGCAGTGGTATCTTTTACGTTTTGTCTAATCATTTTGTATGAAAATCCTTTTTGCATTCCATCTGTAACCTGTACAAATAGTTCGTTTTCTGAAAGTTTTTTGTAAATAATCTGTTTCGGAAAATCGTGGTTTGGGTTTTCAAAAATAAAAGTGCTGTCTGTTTTTACTAATTTAAAATCAATACCTTGTCCTTTATTTTGGTTGATAACAGTCGCATTATAAATAATTTCGTTGCTTTTTTGGGTTATCTCCAAATATTCTGAAACGAACATTTTTCCTTCTTTGAGTTTGTATGAAAAACCTTTTAGCTTTTCATCGTTCAATTTGTCCCAATGTTCATAATTCTCTTTGTTTTCCATTTTCCAGGTTCCTTTTAAAAAATCAGGAAAATCGGATTGTGCGAAAGACAAGTTTGTTGTCACAATTGCTACGATTAAAAAAATGTGTTTCATTGTTATTAAATTTTGGACGGTGTGTTGTTATTACGCATAATACAAAATTACAGAAATCAGCAGGCAAATCAGTATCAATTTTTATCTGCAGATTACAATAATCCCAAAAATACGATAAATAAACCACAATGGACTAAAGTCGATAGTTTGGTTTAGGACTGAAAGTCCGATTTTAAAGTAGCCAAGAATTACACAAATTTACCCGAATTATTTTTTATGAAAATTCGTGCCTTATGTGACTTAAAATTTTTAGAAACTAAAGTTGATGCACTGAAAGTGCATAGTTTTGAACTGTATTTGGAACCAATAAAGAGTAAAAAGGGAAATGAAGTGCTTTTTTGGGATGAGATTCCTGCCTTCGCAGAAATGTATAAAAAAAGGCAAGCTACCTACATCACACCGCTACGACCATTTACCTTTGCTTCGTTCCCGATCTGGAGGATTCAACAGGAGCTGGTTGTGTAGGACTTGCCGGGTGCAAAGATACAACCTTTTAATAGTTAAGCAATGATTTTTTAAACTGAATTTAATTAAATATCTTGCCTTAAAATTTTTATTTACCATGACATCTTTCAAATTTCTCATAATCATAATTTTAAGCATATTTTTAATCGGTTGCAACGACAAATCAAACACCGGAAAAATCAATTTTTCTATTGAAACCGATGCGCCAAAAAATACCATTGCATTAGGAAAACCTTTAAAATTATCCTTAAAAAACCCAAATAACATTGCGTTTACATCGGTTTCTTATACCTTAAACAACCAGCCGGTTGACGAAACATTTACGGTTGAAAATGTAAAACTCGGCACGCAAACCATAACAGCCAAAGTAGCTTACAGCAATACTTTTGAAGAAGTTACTACCAATATTACCATACTCAATAATACTGCGCCCAAAATATACAGCTACAAAATTATAAACATCTATACGCATGATATTACGTCATATACGCAAGGCTTGGAATTTTACAATGACGAACTGTATGAAAGCACAGGACAATACGGCGAATCAAAACTCAGAAAAACAGACTATAAAACCGGAAATGTTTTAAAAAACGTGGATTTGCAAAAACACTATTTTGGAGAAGGGCTTACTGTTTTAAACAACACTATTTACCAGCTTACATGGCAGGAAAGTATCGGTTTTATTTACAATGCCGAAACATTTGAACAAACAGGCAGTTTTAAATACGGACAAAGCAAGGAAGGCTGGGGATTGTGCAACGACGGCAAACAGCTTTACAAAACCGACGGCAGCGATAAAATATGGACATTAAACCCCAAAACACTTGCCGAAGAAGATTACATCCAGATTTACACCCACAGCGGAAAAATAGGAAGCCTTAACGAACTGGAATGGATTGACAATAAAATATATGCCAACATCTACCAACGTAACGGTGTGGCTATCATTAACCCAAAAAATGGCGCAGTAGAAGGTGTTATCGATTTTTCGCCGCTAAAAACTTTGGTCACACAGCATCAAGGTCTTGACGTGCTTAACGGCATTGCTTACAACCCAAAAACCAACACCGTTTTTGTAACCGGCAAACGGTGGGACAAACTGTTTGAGGTTGACATTTTTGAAGAATAATGCAAATCCACGAAAAACTCATAACAGTCGTACACGATGATTTAGACCACCTTAACCATGTCAATAATGTGCGGTATGTACAATGGGTGCAGGATATTGCCGGAGAACACTGGACAAGCAGAGCCACACCGGATATTCTTGACAGTTATTTCTGGGTATTGCTCAAACACACTATAGACTACAAACATCAGGCGGTTTTGGGCGACACCATTCTGCTTAAAACCTACGTTATCAAATCTGAAGGTGTCACATCTATAAGAAAAGTAGAAATGTACAACCGCGATACCGGAAAACTGCTCGTCACATCGGAAACTACGTGGTGTTTTCTGTCCAAAACCACTCATAAACCTGCAAGAATTACCAATGAGGTTATAGAATTGTTTAGTTAAATTTTCTTTAAAGGCTGTGTTAAAAAATCTTAATTACCCGCCTTATTAAGAATTAATTATGCTTCTTTGAAGGAACTAAACAACCTTCAACCTGTGACACAACACCATTTCATTTTTTTACTGCTGCTATTGCCATGGTTTGCATCGGGGCAAATTGTAAAAGGGAAAGTTTATGATAATGAAACCACCGTTTCGGGAGTGAAAATCACAAACAAGACCAGACAAACTACAACTTACAGCAACAATCACGGTGACTTTGCCATTGAGGCAGCCGTAAACGATTCCATCACCTTCAGCTCGCTGTTTCATAAAACGCAAACCATTATTATCAAAAAAAGTGATTTTGATGATGTGATAGTCGTTGAACTCAAAAAAGACATCAACCAGCTTAACGAAGTGGTACTTACACCCGAAAAAGCCAAACCTTTTGACGAACAAGAAGCAAATACGCATATCAACAAGCAATTCAAATCGGACATACAGAGAAATCCGCATTTGTACAGTAAAGTAAGCGGTAACGCAGACTTTTTAGCCATTGCAAAGCTCATAGGCAAACTGTTTAAAAACAAAAAGCCTAAAGACACTATAACACCACCTATCACCATTGAAAACTTTACACAATTGTTCAGCACCAACGCATACTTCAATGAAAAACTCTTAAAAAACGACCTTAACATCTCTGAAGACTACAAACATTTATTTTTTGAATACTGCGAAACGCAATCACTGGATTCAAAACTACTGCAACAGGAACACCGGTTTTTGCTTCTGGATGCTTTACTAAAATGCAGCAACGACTTTTTAAAAATTGTAAGCCAGCATAAAAAAGACTGAGCCACATACTAAATCATCGTCGTAAAAGTTATATTTTAGCACACTATTGTTAGTATTTAAAACTTATGACCATCAAAAGAAGCCTATACCTTATTGCTACAGCCGTAATTTTATTACTTTGGAGTTCATGCCGAAAAGATTTTGATTTTGAACCAAGCACAGGCGAACTCAGGTTTTCAAAAGATACCGTATATCTCGATACCGTTTTTACAAACATTGGCTCAAGCACTTACAACTTAAAAGTGTATAACCGAAGCAATAAAGATATTGTGATACCAACCGTACGTTTAGGTCAGGGCGAAGCTTCCCGCTACCGTTTAAATGTTGACGGTCTTGCCGGAAAAGAATTTCAAAATGTAGAATTGCTTGCCAAAGACAGCATGTACATTTTTATAGAAACCACGTTTGATATTCAAAGCGTGGTAACTGCCGATAACCAGTTTTTATATACCGATATGATAGAATTTGACAGTGGCAGCAACTATCAAAAAGTAGAGCTGGTAACCTTGGTAAAAGATGCCGTATTTATTTATCCCAACCGTGATGCCAACGGCGTTATTGAAACCTTAACCTTTGATGTGGATGGTGATGGCGTTGACGACCAGACCAATGTGCAAGGCAGATTTCTGGAAGACAGCGAGCTTACCTTTACCAACCAAAAACCCTATGTTATTTACGGTTATGCTGCCGTTGGTGCCAATAAAACCTTAACTGTTGAAGCCGGTGCGCGTGTGCATTTTCATGCAAATTCGGGGTTGATTGTAACCGGTAACGGTTCATTAAAAGTTAACGGGCAACTTAGCACCAATCAGGATATTCTTGAAAACGAAGTGATTTTTGAAGGCGACCGGCTGGAACCGCTTTATGAAAATATTCCCGGACAATGGGGTACCATCTGGCTTTACAACAATAGTGTCGAAAATGAAATTCATTACGCCACCATCAAAAACGGTATTGTAGGTGTACTGGTTGAAGGCAATCAAAATGCACCGGTTGACAAACTAACCATTACCAACTCAAAAATTTACAATTCGAGCAATTTTGGGATTTTAGGACGTGCGACATCCATTCATGCAGAAAACGTGGTGTTTAACAGAGCCGGACAATCATCATTTGCAGGAACCTATGGCGGTAAATACAACTTTACACATTGCACCATAGCCAATTACTGGACTAACAGCTCACGGCAGTTTCCTGCGTTATTACTCAATAATTTTATTGTTGACGAAAATGAAAATGTGTTTACCAACGACCTGACAGAAGCCAATTTTAACAATTGTATTATTTATGGCAATGACAATCCGGAAGTGATATTGGACGAACAATCCGGAAGTGATTTCAATTTTAAATTTACCAATTGCCTGATACGTTTTCAAAATACCAATAACCATTTTACGGGCGCAAACTATAATTTTAACGACAGCAGCTTGTATGAAAACTGTATTTTCAATCAAAATCCCGACTTTTTAAATACTGTTAGCAATAAGCTTATTATCGGGGATGATTCTGCGGCAAAGGGAATTGGCAATAACACTTATGCATTACAAATACCTTTTGATATTTTAAATGTAAGCCGAACGTCTTCGCCGGATTCGGGTGCGTATCAGCATATTATTTTTGAAGATTGAGTAATCTTACCAATGGAAAAACTTGTGCTGTCATAGTGCAATCGTGTGACAACGGGGTCATTTAAAAAGACATCTAAAGCAGATGTCTTTTCTAATGTCTAATTTTGAATTGGTTATGATAAGAAGAAAAGTAGTATCCCGTAAATAATTATTCCTATAACAAAAAACGCATAGTTTATGAAAAGTAAAAACAGGCCTCTAAACAAGGTGTTTGTCCTGGAATACCCATATACTTTTCTATGAGCTTTAAAGAAATAAATAAACATCCATAGAAATATTATAAAAGCTATTATACCGAATACTATATCAAAAAACCAATTTTGCAATATCGATATGTATGATAATGGTTCAAAAACGGATGTTATAAAAAAGAAACCTATTAGCATAAAGGAAAAATAATGTAAGGTAAATATACCGTGGTCAAAGAAATACCATTTTTTCTTACTGTGAAACAGCCACATACAAAAAGCAAAAACAGGCATATAGAGGAACAAGAACGTCTGAAAGTTTGACTTAAACGAATCTACCAGTTTTACCCAAAAATCTTTTTCAGAATATTTTTCAGTGCTTCCGGCCAATTTTCTGTTTACCGCTTTTGCAATTCCTTTATCTCTTTCATATTCGGGCAAGCTTAATTGTATAGAATCATAGTCTTTTAGATTAACTGTTTTTCTTACTTCTTTTTTATCCAAGGTATTCAATAAGCTGTCATTAAATTCTTGGGGCGGCGTTATTTTAATACCGCCATAATTAACAGTTTTACCGTTTTTAACAACGTCATTGTCATTATACATAAATTTTGACACAAGTCCTCCTGCAAAAAACACGAAAAAACTGACAAAAATATATAGCTTAACAGGTGCTACGTATTTTTTACGTTTTCCATCAAGATAGTCTTTAGTAAGAACTCCGGGTTTGAAAAGAAGGTTTTTAAGTGTTTTCCAGAAACTTCCGTCATAGTGTACCAGATCCTCAACAAAGTGCGTAAACAAATAATGAAATGACTGGCGGGTTTCTGTATTTTCCTGTCCGCATTTAGGGCAATAATGTTCTTCTACCGTATTACCACAATTTTGGCAGCTTTTATCTTCTCTTAATTTGTGATGGCTCATTATTTTTTAGTTTCTGGTTTAAAAATGAATTTGTATAAATCTGTGCTCTCTCTTATATAAAACCCTTGAGCTAATCTGTACCATCACAAAAAAACGGTCTCAAAAATCATAAATTTTGTCATTCTGAATTTATTTCAGAATCTTACGACGTAGTTACACAAACAACGGCTTACCGCTCATCATCCCGTTTACTTTATCACCAATGGCTTCCAGTTTTGCTTCATTGGTGTAGTTCATTAAAACTTCATCAATAAGCCCTACAATAGTATCCATATCCTGTTCTTTTAGCCCACGAGTGGTTACTGCCGGTGTTCCTACACGTATCCCGGAAGTTACAAACGGGCTTTTATCATCAAACGGCACCATGTTTTTATTTACCGTGATTTCTGCTTTTACAAGCGCTTGCTCGGCATCTTTACCGGTAATGTTTTTGTTACGCAAATCTATCAACATCATGTGGTTGTCTGTTCCTCCCGAGATGATATTGTAACCTTTGCTTACAAATGCTTTTGCCATAGCGGCAGCATTGTTTTTTACCTGCAGCATATAATGTAAAAACTCATCGGTCAAAGCTTCGCCAAAGGCTATTGCTTTTGCCGCTATAATATGTTCCAACGGACCGCCTTGATTACCAGGAAACACACCCGAATCCAGTAATGACGACATCATACGCAGTTCGCCTTTTGGGGTTTTAAGTCCGTAAGGGTTTTCAAAATCTTCACCCATCAATATCATACCGCCGCGAGGGCCACGCAGGGTTTTGTGAGTTGTGGTGGTTACTATATGGCAATGCGGCATTGGGTCGTTTAAAATACCTTTGGCAATTAATCCTGCGGGATGCGAAATATCGGCCATTAAAACAGCACCAACGCTATCGGCAACCTGACGGAAGGTTTTAAAGTCCATATCACGCGAATATGCCGATGCGCCTGCAATAATCATTTTAGGGCGTTCTTTTTTTGCGGTAGCTTCCAGTTGGTTATAATCTATACGCCCGGTAGCTTTGTCAACACCATAAAATACGGGATTGTACAATTTCCCGGAAAAGTTTACCGGTGAACCATGTGTTAAATGTCCGCCATGCGACAAATCGAATCCTAAAACTTTATCGCCGGGATTCAAACACATTGAATATACCGCTGTATTTGCCTGACTTCCGGAATGTGGCTGTACATTGGCATAAGCCGCACCAAACAGGGTTTTGGCTCTGTCAATGGCTATTTGCTCTACTTCGTCAACCACTTCACAACCGCCGTAATAGCGTCTTCCGGGATAGCCTTCGGCATATTTGTTGGTAAGTACAGAACCTGCAGCTTCCATAACCTGGTCACTTACAAAATTCTCTGAAGCAATAAGTTCTAATCCGTGTAATTGCCGTTCTTTTTCGGCATCAATCAATTCAAAAATCTGGTGGTCGCGTTGCATAATATTATATTTTTTTCATTCCCACGAAGGTGGGAATCTTTTGTTTGTCCTTCCCGCCTTTCGACTATCGTTCAAGATAGACTACGGTGGAATCTATTGGTTATTTTTTATCCTACCGAATTTGTCGGGATAACCGGAATTTGGTAATTAGTTTTAAAAATTTTTCAAAAATACTAAATCCATTAGTTATACACATCAAAAAAGCTGTTTTTCATTCCATAGAATAAAACCATTTTAAACAAACAAAAAGCACTATTTTTTTGCTTTTTTTAAGAATTAGAAGAAAAAAATTATGTAGGTTTGAAACAATTATACAAACCAATTAACCAAAAGAAATATGCCACTATCCGCCAATAATCCTAATAAAACATCTTGGTTACACGTTGGGAAAAATTCAGATTTTCCTATACAGAACATTCCGTTTGGTGTGTTTTTAACCCGTGACGATATTATCACCATCGGTACCCGTATAGGCGACACCGCAATTGACCTTGGTGCTTTGCATCAATTAGGATATTTTGATGGTATTCCGCTTACCGATGATATTTTTCTTCAAGACAGTTTGAATGATTTTATTGCAGATGGCAGAAAAACCTGGCGTGCTGTAAGAGACCGTATTTCTGAAATTTTTGACAGTAACAATACCACATTAAAACACAACACCAAGCATAAAGAAATTGTTTTGTTCCGTTTGGACGAGATTGAAATGCAATTACCGGTTCATATTGGCGATTATACAGACTTTTATTCAAGCCTTGAGCATGCCACTAATGTTGGCACCATGTTTCGTGATCCAAATAACGCTTTGTTACCAAACTGGCTGCACATTCCGGTAGGGTATCACGGGCGCAGTTCGTCAATAATTCCGTCGGGAATTCCTGTACACAGACCACAAGGTCAAACGTTGCCCGATGGTAAGAATGAACCGGTTTTTGGTCCGTCAAAATTGATTGATTTTGAATTGGAAATGGCATTTATCACAACAAATGCCAATGATTTAGGTGAGCCAATTCCTGTTAATGAAGCCGAAGAATATATTTTCGGATTGGTGGTATTCAATGACTGGTCTGCCCGGGATATTCAAAAATGGGAATATGTACCGCTCGGACCGTTTTTATCAAAAAACTTTGCCTCGTCAATTTCTCCCTGGATAGTTACTCTTGATGCTTTAGAACCTTTTAGAGTGGAAAGCCCGAAACCTATAAAACCACAACTGCCCTATTTGCAATATCAAGGCAAAAAAAGTTTTGACATTAATCTTGAAGTTGCAATACGTCCAAAAAATGCCAAAGAAACTGTTGTAAGCCGTTCAAACTTTAAGTATATGTACTGGAATATGTCACAACAGCTGGCACACCATACCATAAACGGCTGTCCTGTAAATTCGGGCGATATGATGGGAAGCGGCACCATTTCGGGACCAGCACCCGATTCGTATGGTTCTATGCTGGAATTGACTTGGAAAGGCGAAAAACCTATCACAATGAAAGACGGCACAGAACGTAAATTTATCAATGACTACGATACCGTTATTATGCGCGGCCATTGTGAAAAAGACGGTACACGAATTGGCTTTGGTGAAGTATCCACACAGCTGCTCCCTGTATTTAAACCGAAAAAAAAGAAATAGTTTAAGTGGGAAGTTAGAAGTTAGAAGTTGGAAGCCTGAAGTTTAATTGCTTACTTCATTAGAAATTTTTGTATGTATTGAATTGTAATATCTCCATCTTCTAACTTCCAACTTCCTGCTTTTTTAAATTTGGCACACAAATTGGGTTTCACAAAATATAATGATTAAAT
The DNA here is from genome assembly GCA_964454675.1 of uncultured Flavobacteriaceae bacterium. Lineage (GTDB taxonomy): Bacteria > Bacteroidota > Bacteroidia > Flavobacteriales > Flavobacteriaceae > CAYVUB01. The sequence goes on from CAYVUB010000030.1 coordinate 29,380, forward strand.
CCGCAGCTTATGAAACGATTATTACTCCTAACAGTCCTTCTTTCATTACTCATATCTTGTAGCGGAAGAAAGCAAATTGAAAAAGCATTAAACAGCGGCAACTATGACCTTGCCATTACCGATGCTTTGAGAAAACTGGAACGCAACAAAGACAATAAGCGTAAGCAAGACTTTGTTATCCTGTTGAAAGATGCGTATTACAAAGCGGTTGACCGTGATTTAAATACCATCAATCACCTGAAAAAAGACAATAATCCTGAAAACTACAAAACCATCTACGAGATGTATATGAATTTGAATGCCCGTCAGGAAGCTATAAAACCAGTATTGCCGTTGCGTGTCAATAATCAAACTATCACCTTTGATTTTAATGATTACTCAAATGACATTATCACTGCAAAAAGCAACGTATCATCATATTTTTATGACAAAGGTACAAACCTGCTTAGCAGCAATGATAAATATACCATAAGACAAGCGTATAGCGCTTTTAGTTATATTGAAAAAATCAATCCTAACTACCGTAACGTAAAACAGCTGCTTAATGAGGCTTATGAAAAAGGTACGATATACGTTTTAGTAAGTATTCATAATGAAACCAATCAAATAATACCAAGACGTTTGGAAGATGAATTGCTCAACTTTGATACGTATGGCTTGGATAAATTTTGGATTGAATACCATGCAATTGCAGACCATACTATTGAATATGACTATGCTATGGAATTACAGTTAAAACGTATCAACATATCACCTGAGCGTATTAATGAACGTCAGCTGCTAAGGGAAAAAAGCATTAAAGACGGCTGGCAATATGCATTGGACAGCAACGGAAATGTAAAAAAAGACAGTTTGGGCAACGACATCAAAGTGGATAAAATTGTCAATGTCAAAGCTCGCTTTAATGAGTTTATACAAACAAAATCAACACAGATTGTTTCTGATGTGGTGTATATCGATTTAACATCCAACAAGCTTCTTGACAGGTTTACCATTGACAGCGGATTTGTATTTGAAAACATGTTTGCCACCTATAAAGGCGACAAACGAGCTTTGAACCGTGAAGATCTCGATTTGCTTAAAAACCGCCGGACACCGTTTCCTTCAAACGAACAAATGGTGTTTGACACAGGTGAAGACCTGAAACTCAAGCTCAAGAATATTATCAGTTCGTATAAAATACGAACTTAAATGAAAAACTCCCAATGTTGATATTGGGAGTTTTTTGTGGTTAATTTAAGTGTCATTTTAACTTAAAACTACTATTGTATTATCAATTTAATTTTTCGTCCAAGTCCAAATTCGATAAGTTTATACAATGTTGAAAGTTGAATATCGCTGTGTCCGTTTTCAATTCTTGAAATAAAACTTTTTTTTGCACCAATTTTGTGCGCAAGCTGTTCTTGAGTCAGGTTTGCTAATTTTCGCTCTTCTTTGATGAGTTCTCCTATCGCAAAGGATTTTGCTTTTATTTCAAAATCTGTACGTGATTCAGAGCCATTTTTGCCATATCTTTTGTCAAGATGGTCTGCAAATGTTTTGATATTTTTATTTTTTGTTTCCATTTTTAGCGATTTTTTGTTCATTAAAATAGTCCTTCATTAGTATCTCTGCCCTTTGTAATTCCTTTGTTGGTGCTTTTTGAGTTTTCTTTTGGAAACCGTTAAATAACACAACTAAATTTCCTCTGTCAAAACAGCAAAATATTCTGTAAATATTACTTTCATATTCTACTCGAATTTCATAAAGACCTTTGACACCTTCAATACTTTTAAAAAACTTGGTGGGAATACGTTCAAGAATCGTAATCATATAAAGCACTTCATCAATTTTACCTTTCACTTTTTCTGAAAGAGTTTCAAAAAAGTCTTCAAAATAATCTTTATAAAATACAATTTCCCTGATTGTATTCATTTTCAAAAGTTAACTAATAATGGAACAAATTTAAAAATAAAATTTAGATAAAACGTGTTTTAAACGATAAAAAAATAAAAATATTTAAGAAAAATCACCCAACTCCAAACCATTAATAGCTCCATGGCTTGCATGTGCCGCAACATTGCCGTTTTTAATAACCAACACCTGAGGCGACTCATGCACTACATTAAACTTATTGGCAATAGTGTTTGAAATATCCCGATGGTTCAGTAAATCCAAAAAGTAGATATCCAAATGGTTATTAGCCGTATCAAACTTTTTTTCAAACCGGT